>DATMKS010000118.1:0-22193 GCA_035571045.1 Verrucomicrobiia bacterium | reverse complement strand
TACCAACGCCCAGTAGGCGTGACGTTTGCCGTCTTTGCGCCGATAGCAGCGTCGCAGATACATACCGCGATGCTACGAATCGCGGAGACAAAAGCAAGGGGGTTGGTCGTCACTACACGCACATTTCGAGCCAGCAACGTGCGATCGGTAACACTCACAAACAAACGAAAGCACTTTCTCCACTGTCTAGCGCGTAAATGTGCTCAAAATATTTTTGATTGGTTCGAAACTGCGGAAGGTAGGTTAGGGGAGAGTTTCTTCGCTCTAGCCTCGCCACCCTAGTCAACCTGCCCTACCACGTTCTATGGCGGCAACGGTTTGCCGTCGAACAGACCTTCTCCCAATAGTTGCGGCGGTCGCCGTAAAATCCAATTTCGTTCCTTTTGACTTGATCTTCACAGATTCGATTGTTGGGTATAGCTCGGGCGGATGCAATAGGCTCAAAATTCAAACTGACCCACTATCGAAATGATTGATCCCTCGGCTTCCAAACAAAGCCGCGCCAAGATTTAATGAACTCGACCTCGCCCCACTAACACCTGAAATTTGGGCCAGCGCCGAATTGACGCCCGGCGGCGCAATCCGCTACGGTGTTTATGGATCCGCGATTCATGCCACCCGCGCGACCCGATTGAAGCCGGAGGTCATCCATGTTTTTCTTTCTCTTGGCGCTAGCTTTTCCGGCGTGGAAACCTCACTTTTCGCTTCTCGAAAATCCGCTCGCCAACGAGATGATGGCTTTACGCTGGATGCATCTCATCTTCGGCATCATCTGGATCGGCCTGTTGTACTTCTTCAACTTGGTTCTTACGCCAGCGATGAAGCAACTCGATCCTGCGGCCCGCGTAAGAATCTATCCAGCCTTGATGTCCAAAGCGATGGCGTGGTTTCGCTGGTCGGCGCTCGTCACGGTATTGGTGGGCATTCGCTATTTTCAGCTGCACCTCTTTGCCGACGCGCGAGTCGCGGGCGACCACTCGCTGGCCATGAAATGGCTGGGCTGGTGGCTGCTCGTTTGGGTCGGCGCGTACGTTTTCATTTACACTTTTCAACTCCCTCTAAAAGGGTTTCTCAATAGTGCCTGGGTGCGCGGCATTGGAATTGCGATCGTCGTGGTCGCCGCGTCATGGCTGGTTATGGCGCTGAACGGCGGAGCGAATGTCTCGAACGCGCACCTGGCGATCAGCGTCGGCGGAGGGCTGGGCCTCGTCATGCTGCTAAACACTTGGGGTGTCGTGTGGCGCGTCCAGAAAAAGCTGATCAAGTGGGCTCGTACGAGCGCAGAACAAGGAGTGCCAATGCCTCCCGAAGCCGAACGCCTGATGCGCTGGAACTTTCTGACCGCCCGCGTTTCGTTTTGGCTTTCGTTCCCTATGCTGTTTTTCATGGCCGCCGCCAGTCACTATCCTTTCCTGAGCACCGTCTTCCGCTGACCGGGCTCGCTGTCACACGCCAGTAACAAATCCAGAGTTACTTTTCCCCTCGCCATGGTTGACATTCCAGCCCTTCTCGTTGCAAATGGACTGGCCGAAAATACGCGTACGTCCAACGCGGACCGCCTATGAATATTCTCGACTTACTCGTTGGCAAGCCGATCCAGACATCTGACGAACGGGCCGAACAAATTGGTCCCGCGCGGGGCATTCCGATTTTTGGTTTGGACGGTCTCAGTTCAGCCGCTTATGGGCCGGAAGCGGCGCTTAGTTTATTGATTCCGCTCGGGCTTCTGGGCGTGCAGTACATTGTGCCGATCAGCGCGGCGATTATCACGCTGCTGGTCATAGTTTATTTTTCCTACCGGCAGACCATTGCCGCATATCCCTCGGGCGGCGGATCGTACACCGTGGCGCGCTACAACCTCGGTGCCTTTCCCAGTTTGCTGGCCGCTGCGGCATTGCTGACGGACTACATTCTTACCGCAGCAGTGGGAATCTCGGCGGGTGTTGGTGCGTTGGTTTCCGCGGTTCCTTCTCTTTTGCCGCACACGGTGGCGATCTGCGTCGGCATTCTTTTTATCATCACCATCATCAATCTGCGGGGAGTGCGCGAAGCCGGCGTCACGTTCATGCTCCCCACGTACCTGTTTGTGGCGACGCTGTTGATCACCATTGCGGGTGGTTTCGTGCGAGCGGTCGTCAGCGGAGGCCATCCGACGCCGCTTGCGGCTCTACCGCCGCCTCCCGTTATGACCCAGGCGGTTAGCTTCTGGCTGCTCTTGAAAGTGTTTTCGAGCGGCTGCACTGCGCTGACCGGTGTCGAAGCCGTCAGCAACGGCGTGAAAGCGTTTCGCGAGCCCGCCGTGAAGAACGCGCAGCGCACACTCACGATCATTATTTTTCTCTTGGCGGTGCTGCTGGCGGGGATTTCTTATCTGGTGAAAATCTACGGAATTGCGGCTACCGACCCAGGAAAGCCTGGTTACCAGAGTTTGCTCTCCATGCTGATTGCGGCGGTGTTTGGGAAAGGCATTTTTTATTACCTGACGATGGCGTCGATTCTCCTGGTGCTTTCCCTTTCGGCGAATACGGCATTCGCGGACTTTCCGAGACTTTGCAAAGCCATCGCCTCGAACAATTATTTGCCCCATGCTTTCGGGTATCGCGGCAGGCGGCTCGTTTACACGTATGGGATCGTGGTTTTGGCGGTGCTGACGGCGCTGCTGCTGATCGCGTTTGGCGGCGTAACCGACAATCTAATTCCTTTGTACGCCGTGGGGGCTTTTCTCGCGTTTACTTTGTCGCAGTTTGGCATGGTGGTGCATTGGCGGAAAAACCGCGGGCCTCACTGGTTCAAGAGCGCGATGGTCAACGGGCTGGGCGGGTTTGTAACAGGAATCACCGTGATTGTGGTGCTGGTCGCGAAGTTCGCGGAGGGGGCCTGGATTACGCTGCTGTTCATTCCGCTGCTGATATTTTTCTTTCGCAGAGTGCGCCGCCACTATCATGCGGTTCTCGTGGCGACCACGTGCAGCGAGGCGGTAGCTCCCGCAAACCACGGCCGGGCTCCCATCGTGATTGTGCCGATCGACCGGTGGAGCCGGATTTGCAAGCAGGCTTTGGAGTTCGCCTCGCGGATTTCGCCGGAGATCATTGCGATTCACGTCGAGCCAGGCGAGCACTCGGAGTTGCTGCGCGAGGACTGGGAGCGGTATGTGGAACGGCCTTTCCGCGAAGCCGGCAACGAGCCACCGCAATTTTTGGTTCTCCCGTCGCCGTACCGTTTTATTATTATTCCGCTAGTGCAATACATTCTCGATTTATCGGAGAAACATCCGGACCGACGCATTGTGGTGGTGATTCCCGAACTGGTCGAGGATCATTGGTACGAGTATTTTCTGCACAACCAGCGGGGGCGCTTGCTCGAGTGGACGATGCTGGTACGCGGGAACGAGCGCATCTTTACGGTGTCGTCGCCCTATTACATCTCTGAAAAGGCATGGTCCGCTGGGGGGCCAGAGGCCAAAGAAACCAAGAAAGTCTGACGGCTACGGCTAGGGCGGCTCTTCCAGGGACCATAGCTTACCGTCCTAGGGAAGCGGCATTTCCATAACCCCGCCACCGAGATTCCAAATCGCCGCCTGCGCGATAAACCTATTCGAAAGTGAGATAATGGCCACGCTTGCATAATGCCGGCGCTAGGCGTCGTGGGCGGGTATCACCGCATCAAAGGAATGCGGGGCGGTTGGGAATTCGCGCCCGGATGTCCTACGCTGTTTCTGGAACACGCTGGCTAGCCATCTCATAAAGGGGAATCACTTTGGTCCGTGCACTTAGCATTTCTGCAGCTGTCTTGATCGCCGGGTCTTTGATCTCAGGGCAAGAGAAACCCGCCGGAAGCTCCGACGTCACTCGAGCGACCTTGGAAAACGGACTGAGAGTTGTGATCGTTCGCGATCCCCTTGCTCCCGTGGTTACCGTTGAGGAGAACTACTTAGTGGGCGGCAACGAAACGCCTGCGGGCTTTCCGGGAATGGCCCATGCGCAGGAACATATGGCTTTCCGAGGATGTGCCGGAGTAAATGCCGATCAGACAGCCGCGATCTATGCCCAGCTCGGAGGGGCCGGCAATGCCGATACGCAACAGAACATCACCCAGTACTTCGAGACCGTCCCCGCTTCCGATCTAGACATTGCGCTGCGGCTCGACGCCGCTTGCATGCAGGACGTAGACGACTCGCAGACGGAATGGGCAAATGAAAAAGGCGCGATCGAGCAGGAAGTGGCGCGCGACCTTTCGAATCCTACCTATAAGTTCATCACGCGTCTGAATGAGGATATGTTTTCCGGGACCGTATATAGCCATGACGCGCTCGGGACGCACGACTCCTTCGAGGCTACCACCGGCGAGATGCTCAAGGAGTTTTATAAGAAGTGGTATGCGCCCAACAATGCCATTCTGGTGATTGCGGGCGATGTCGAACCGAGTGCGGTACTAGCGACTGTCAAGGAGTTGTACGGAAAAATCGGCAAGAAATCTTTGCCGTCGCGCGCCGAGATTGCGCTGGCGCCCGTAAAGTCGGAGTCCTTCACGCTCGATAGCAACCTTCCCTACCTGTTGGCCTTCGTTTCCTATCGGGTGGCCGGAACGGAGAGTTCGGATTTTGCAGCGGTGCAGATTCTGAGTGACGTTTTGGGAAGCCAGCGCGGAAATTTGTATGCGCTCGTTCCGCAAGGAAAAGCACTTCAGACTGGCTTCGGTCTTGCGGAAACATTTCCGAAGGCGAGTGTGCTCTACAGCGCTGCCATATTGCCCGCCGAAGGAGACGCAACTCCGCTTATCGCGGAGATGCGCAAGATCATGTCCGATTACGCGGCAAACGGCGTGCCGGCGGAACTTGTCGAAGCCGCCAAACGCAAGGAAATCGCCAGAGTCGAGTTCCGCCGAAACTCCATTCCCGGGCTTGCCGAAGCCTGGTCGGAAGCCCTCGCCGCCGAAGGTCGGAATTCGCCCGATGATGATGTCGATGCCATGAGGCGCGTGACGACCGAAGATGTAAATCACGCGGCAAAAAAATATTTGGTGGATAAGGAATCAATCGCGGCGGTCTTAAAGCCGCAGCCGACCGGCGGGCCCGTATCCGCGCAAGGTTTTGGAGGAGGCGAACAGCTGACCTCCGCTCCCAAGAAGCCCGTTGAACTGCCTTCTTGGGCCTCGTCAAAACTTCTGTCGCTCGAAAAGCCACGCCCAGAGCCACTACCTTCGGACGTAACCTTGCCCAATGGACTGCGGCTGATCGTCCGCACCGAAAAGATATCGCCAACGATAACGATTCAAGGAGACGTGCGGAACGAACCTCGGATGGAAGCGGAACCTGGAAAAGACGGGGTCAACGACGTGCTCGAGGAGCTTTTTTCTTACGGCACAAAAACTTTAGACAGGCTGGCGTTTCAAAAGGCGCTCGATGACATTGCCGCCGAAGAATCGGCCGGCTTCGAGTTCTCGCTAGAAGTGTTGAAGCAGGATTTTTCCCGGGGAGTCCAATTGCTGGCCGACAATGAATTAAACCCCGCGCTTCCAGAAGAGGCTTTCAAGGTCATCCAGCCCCAAACAGCGCAGTATCTGGCGGGCAGAGTGAAGAGTCCCGGCTATCAGACCAGCCGAGCCTTGAGTACGGCTCTGTTTCCGGCAAATGATCCGTCCCTCAGAGAAGCCACGGCGCGGAGCGTTTCCTCCGTCACACTCGACGACGTAAAACAGTACTACGCCAAGGCGCTTCGTCCCGATCTCACGACCATTGTCGTCATCGGCGACATTACGCCGGCGGAGGCCAGAAGCGTGGTCGAGAAATGGTTTGGAGGATGGAAAGCCTCCGGCGCCAAACCCGAGGTTGACCTGCCGCGCGTTCCTGTCAACAAAGTCTCCGCGGCCAATATTCCGGATCCAAGCCAGCTTCAGGACACGGTGAATCTTTCCGAAACGGTCGGCATCACTAGATTTGATCCCGACTACTATCCTCTTCAGATGGGAAACCACGTGCTCGGCGGCGGATTCTATGCGACGCGGCTCTATCACGATCTTCGCCAGGAAACCGGGTACGTCTACAATGTGGACGTTCGCATGAATGCGGACAAAACCAGAACGGTCTACACCGTTACCTACGGTTGCGATCCGAAGAATGTGTCGAAGGCAAGAGCGCTGATTCGCCGCGATCTGGCAACGATGCAGCAGGAAAATGTAACCGAAGGAGAGCTTCAGCAAGCGAAAGCGCTGCTGTTGCGCCAAATCCCGCTAGCCGAATCCAGCGAAGACGGAGTCGCCAGGGGCTTGCTCGGGAGGGCTCAAATCGGTCTCCCGCTTGACGAACCCGTGCGGGGCGCACAGCTCTACTTTTCGATGAGCGCCGACCAGGTGAAAGCCGCTTTCCTGAAGTGGATCCGTCCCGAAGAATTTGTGCAGATAGTCCGAGGCCCCGCGCCGCAGTAGCCACGCGCAATCCCGTTACAAGATCTGGTAGTGGTTCAGTTTCCGGCAACCGCGTTTTAGCAGCACTTGAGCGTATCGCTAGGAATTTTGTGCGATATGCTACTTGGCTATATGAGCCTCGATGTGTTTTTGCAGAAGTTTATTAGCGGAGAACCCGCCGAGGTACGCAGAGAAAGTGTACGGGCGGTCCTCATGGCCTCATCACACAGTGGACCGGACGAACACGGCTATTTTATTGTGACCTTCCCGGATGGCGTAGATGTTGAACTGTCGGCAAAGGGGTTGGACGGGAGCGGAAGTTTCACGGGCTGCGCCTTCCACGTGCGAGGCTTGAGCTCTAATCTCGCAGCCTTCATCTTTGAAATCGCCAAGGCTGGTGACATGGTCGTACTGCCGGCAATGGAAGACTTTGTACCGATTCTTTCGGCACCGGAACAGAGAAACGAACTACCTCCGGATTTGCAAGCTGGCGAACGAGGGCCGGTTTTGTGCAGGTCTGCGTCCGAGCTCGAAGTCCTGTTATCCGGTGGCTATGTTGCTTGGCAAAAGTACCTGAACCAAGTATCGAAACCACACCACCCAGGAGTTCAATCTCCTGAATAGTCGTTCAATCGGAACTGAGACACTACCAAGATTTTGCTCACCTTGACATTCTACTAGTAGCACTGTACATTCACCTAGAATGTCTACCAAAGAAGAACGCGAACGAATCGAACTTCTGCAAGGAACGCTGGATCTGCTGATCCTGCGCACCCTCCTGATGGGACCGGCGCACGGCCACGCCATCGCCAAAGCCATCGAATTTAAATCAGAGGACGTGTTGCAAGTCGAACAGGGATCGCTCTACCCCGCGCTGCATCGTCTGATCAAGCGGCGATGGATTTCTGTCGAGGAAGGCACCTCAGAAAACAACCGAAGAGCCAAATTTTACAAATTGACGCCCCAGGGCCGGCGGCAACTCACGCTGGAGACCCGCAAGTGGGACAAACTCGCGGGGGCAATCGCGCGGATCTTGCGGCCAGCGCGGCAGGGGGACGAATCATGAGGCGGCGCAAGCGCATGCTCGAGGAGCTCGATCGAGACATTCACGAGCACATTGCTCGGGAAACACAGGACAACATTGATCGCGGCATGTCTCCGGAAGAGGCGCGCTACGCAGCAATGCGCAAATTCGGCAACGTGATGCAGGTCAAGGAAGAGGCACGGAACGTCTGGAGTCTGATTTGGCTTGAACAGCTGTTCGAGGACATCCGCTTCGGTCTGCGTTTGTTGCGGAAGAATCTTGGATTCACCGCGGTAGCCATACTGACGCTGGCACTCGGCATCGGCGCCAACGCTGCAGTCTTCTCAGTGGTTTACGCCGTTCTCCTGCGGCCGCTGGCGTACAAGGATCCCTCACGTCTGGTAGTTCTGCACGAGACCACCCCCAAGGTTGGGGACGTCTCTGTTTCGTTTCAAAATTTCATCGATTGGCGCGCCGCCAGCCGCACATTCGCGCAGATGGCCATCGTTCAATCCGTCGATTTCAATCTCGCAGGCGTAACCCAGCCGGAAAACATTAACGGGGACGCAGTCTCGCCGAATTTTCTATCCATGATGGGTGTCCGCCCTTTCCTTGGGCGGGATTTTGACGCATCGGAAGAGAAAGCCGGAACGGCTCCGGTGCTCCTGCTGAGTTATTCCTTATGGCAATCTCATCTGGGAGGCGACCCCAACGCCGTCGGTAAAACGATTACCCTCGATGGCCGCAGCTTCACGATTGTGGGGGTGCTGCCGCCGAATTACCGCTCGCTAGATACAACCGACGTGATGTTGCCGATCGGCGTGTGGGCCACGGACAATGCGGAAACGATCAAGGAGCGCGGCGACCGCGGCGACACGGTTGTGATTGGGAGGCTCGCCATGGGTGTCGCTTTCGAGCAAGCGCGCGCAGAAATGGAAGGTATTGCGGCGCGGCTAGCGACGGAATACCCCGCGAGCAATGATCAATTCAGCGTGGCGCTCCAGCCGATCCGCCAGGCTTTCGTTGGCGATATGAAGACGGCAATTCTCGTGCTTTTTGGTGCCGTGCTGTTTGTGTTGCTTATCGCGTGCGCGAATGTAGCGAACCTGTTTCTGGTTCGCGGGGCGAGCCGCACTAAGGAAATTGCGCTGCGCATTGCTTTTGGAGCAAGCCGCGGCAGGATCATCCGCCAAATGTTGACCGAGAGTTTTATTTTGGCGTGCTTCGGCGGGGTTGTGGGTGTGGCGCTAGCCTTGGGCGGGATTCGTGGAATGTCGCAGCTGATTCCTGCGGACATGTTGTCTGGCGCCAGCGTGAATCTAAACAGCGCGGTCCTGCTGTTCGTTGCAGGCGTAGTAGCACTGGCCGCTTTTATTTTCGGTTTGGCACCGGCTCTGCATTCGACCAAGCCTGATGTCCAATCGGAATTGAAAGAAGGCGGCCGCACCTCGAGCGGGGGCGTGGCGCAAAACCGGCTTCGCGGCGCGCTGGCGGTTGCGGAGATCTCGCTAGCGTTGATTCTTCTCATCGGCGCGGGGTTGATGATGAAGAGCCTCTACCGCTTGCTCGAAGTCGATCCCGGGTTCCGCCCCGACCGCGTGCTGACGATGGGAATGGATTTGCGCGCGCAGCAGTATTCAAAAGATCCAGCCGTTCTGAATTTTTGGCAGCAGGTGATCGATCGCGTGAGTGCTTTGCCTGGAGTCGAAAGCGCGGCGGTCGGAACGGTGATTCCGCTGACAGACAGCCACAGCCGCTCGGATGTCACAGTCGAGGGAATGGCCCTGCCGACGCCGGGGAACTATCCCCATCCAGATGTTCATATCGTCAGTCCGGGATATATAAGGACACTCGGAATCCCGCTGCTCCGTGGCCGGACCTTCACGGATCAAGACGGCGAAAATGCGCCGCTCGCCGGGATGATTAATGCGATGGTGGCACGGCGTTTTTTTCCGAATGAGGATCCTATCGGCAAGCGCTTCATGTTTGGCCATCCGTCGGCGGCCAATCCGCCGAAGTGGTACACGATTGTCGGAGTTGTGAGCGACACGAAATTATACGGACTAGCGAATCCGGCGCGGCTCGAAGTGTATATTCCGTTCCGGCAGAATCCCAAAAACTATATGGCTTTGGTCGTGAGATCGGGAGCCGATCCCGCGTCCCTCACGTCTGCGGTTCGAGAGGCGGTGCAGTCGATTGACAAGGACCAGCCCGTTTTCGCTATTTCAACGATGGAAAAGCTATTGAGCAATTCTGTGGCGACTCGGCGGATGACTCTGGTGCTGCTCGGATTGTTTAGCGGGCTGGCTCTGGTTCTCGGGGCCATTGGAATTTACGGTGTGATTTCGTATTCGGTGGCGCAGCGCACTCACGAGATCGGTATTCGCATGGCGCTTGGCGCGCCTCGAGGCGACGTCTTTCGGCTGGTTGTCGGCGAAGGGCTGAAACTCGCGGGCGTTGGAATCGCCATCGGCATCGCTGCGGCGCTTGGTCTTGCGCGCCTGATGTCGAGCTTGCTCTATGGAATCAGCGCTACTGATTTTGAAACCTTCACGGGCGTTGCCGTCTTGCTCGCGCTGGTCGCGCTGCTGGCCTGCTACGTCCCAGCACGACGAGCGATGCGCGTTGATCCCACGGTGGCCTTGCGATACGAGTGATGCGCGTTTTGGACACTCGATAGCAAGTTTAGGGGAAGGTGAATCATGAGGCGGCCTAAGCGAATGCTCGAAGGTCTCGACGAGGACATTCGCGACCACATCGCTCGGGAGACGCAGGACAATATCGAGCGCGGCATGTCGCCCGAGGAAGCGCGCTATATGGCGATGCGGAAGTTCGGCAATGTGACCCGCGTGAAGGAAGAAACGCGGGAAGTGTGGATCGCTGTGTGGCTCGAGCAACTAATCGAGGATGTTCGTTTCGGGCTGCGCATGCTGCGCAAGAATCCCGGCTTCACTGCCGTCGCCGTGCTCACGCTGGCCTTGGGCATCGGCGCCAACACCGCACTCTTTTCCGTGGTGAACGCCGTATTGATTCAACCACTGCCGTTTGAGAACGCCTCGCGCCTCGTTTGGTCGTGGGGAAATTGTAAGCTCTGTGCTCAGGCTGCGGTGTCGCCGTCTGATTTCATCGATTATCGCGCGCAAAACCATTCCTTTGAATACTTCGGCGGGATGGCGGGTGGAGATTCCCTTTTCAATTTAGCGGGCAGCGATAAGCCCATTCAGGTCAAAGGCTCGATGGTGACGGCCGGCTTCTTTGATGCACTTGGCGTGCAACTACGTTATGGCCGTGCTTTTGACCTATCTGACGAGAAGACGACGGATCCGCTGGTGGTAATTCTCAGCCCTCATTTGTGGCAAGAACGGTTTGGCAGCGATCCAAACATAATTGGAAAATCCGTTACCCTCGACGACAAGACGCGCACGGTCGTCGGTGTGCTCGCGAACGACGTCTCCGTACTCTCGCGAGCCGATCTTTGGTTCCCGGCTCCCTTTCAAAATCAGAGAATGCAGTCCCGCCGCTCTCATTTCTTCCGCCCCGTGGGACTGCTTAAGCGCGGCGTAACGATCTCTCAAGCGCAAGCTGAGATGGATACCATCGCCGCGCGTCTCGGAGAGGAATATCCAGTTACGAATGCCGGATGGGGCTTGCGCCTTGAGCCTCTCCAGAGCGCTCTCGTCGGTAGTGTCCGCCTTGCCTTGCTGGTGCTTCTGGCCGCGGTCGGGTTCGTTTTGCTGATCGCGTGCGCGAATGTAGCGAGCCTGCTTCTCTCGCGAAATAGCGTACGGCAGCGAGAGATTGTCATAAGGACCGCAATTGGAGCGGGACGATCCCGCCTCGTTAGGCAGCTGTTGACAGAAAGCCTACTTCTCGCCATCGCCGGAGGAGCAGCCGGGGTTTTTCTTGCTACAGCAGGTGTCGAATTTCTAAGGGGGCTCGGGCCGCAGAGTCTTCCGCGTCTCGATGAAGTGAATGTGAGTGGCACCGTGCTGGCTTTCACGTTCTTCATCTCGATTTTCACGGGCATCCTGTTCGGTCTGGGACCGGCGCTGAAAGCGAGCCGGAGTGACTTGGCGCAAGGATTGCGCGAAGGGGGAGCTGCGGGTGATGCGCGTTCGAAGCATCGCGTGCACAATGCGCTGGTCGTTGCGGAAGTGGCGCTTTCGGTGGTGGTGTTGATTGCCTCGGGTCTCTTGCTAAACAGTTTCTGGCGTCTGATGCGCGTTCAGCTCGGGTTCGACCCCGCGAACGTCCTCACGACGGAGGTGGCGCTTGTCTCGCCGAGATACGACGACGAGCGGCGCCGGGAATCGTTTTTCCGTGAGCTCGAGGACCATCTCCGAAACGAATCTGGCGCCGGGAGCGCCGGCTTCGTTTCCGAACTGCCTCTCAGCGGCGAGGCTGACGACACTTTTTTCACGATTGCCGAGCACCCGCCAGCGAACCCAAACGACACTAACGACGCAGATATTCGAATCATTGATGGCGACTATTTCGGAGCGATGCGAATTCCATTGCTGGCCGGGCGTGCTTTTGAGCGGCGAGATTCCTTGGAATCCCGGAAAGTCGCGATCGTGAACGAGTCGTTCGTGAAGAAATTTTTCCCGAACGAGGATCCGATCGGCAAGCACCTTAAAATGTTTGAGGGTAAGCCGGAATTCACGGCGCGTGAGATTGTCGGAATTGTGGGAGCCAACAAGCATTTCGCTCTGCAGGAATCCCTTCGTCCAGCCATGTTCACCCCGGGATCCTTTTTGAAAATGAATGTGGTCGTTCGCAGCGCAGGCGACCCGGCATTGCTCACGACGGCCGTGCGCCAAGCCGTTCGCGAGATCGATCCTGATGAAGCGACCTCCGCGTTTCGCACGATGGACGATGTCGTATCGAGTTCGGTCGCCGGCGACCGTTTCAACGCCCTGCTGCTCGGGGCTTTCGGCGGCATCGCGCTGCTTCTTACGGCGGCGGGAATTTTCGGCGTTCTCTCTTACCTGGTGACGCAGCGCACTCGCGAAATCGGTCTGCGAGTCGCGCTCGGCGCCCAACGAAGCAATGTTCTGCGCGTCATTGTCGGGCATGGAGTGCGACTCGCTCTGCTTGGGCTGTGCATCGGCATCGTGGCAGCGGCGGTGGTGACCCGCTGGATGTCGAGCGTTTTGTTTGAGGTCAAGCCGACCGATCCGCTGACCTTCGTCGCCGTGGTTGTCGTGCTCGGCACCGTTGCTTTTCTAGCGTCCTACCTTCCAGCGCGGCGAGCGATGCGCGTCGACCCGATGGTCGCGCTGCGGCATGAGTAGTGAGCTTTTTGGAGGCAGACAATGAGCTGGCGCAAACGTGTGCTCGACGATCTCGACGACGACATTCGCGAGCACATTGCACAAGAGACGCAAGACAACATCGAGCGCGGCATGTCGCCAGAAGAAGCCAAGTATGCGGCCATGCGCAAATTCGGCAACGTGACGCGGGTCAAGGAAGAGACGCGGGAAGTGTGGAACCCTGTTTGGGTCGAGCAGCTAGTCGAGGACGTGCGCTTCGGGTTGCGCATGCTGCGGAAAAGCCCGGGCTTCACGGCCGTCGCTGTGTTGACGCTTGCACTGGGCATCGGCGCGAATACCTATATTTTCAGCCTAGTGGATTCCTTGTTGTTGCGGCCGATGGAATTTCAGGATCCCAGCCGAATCGTCGCGCTTTGGGAGCGGCTGCCGGCCGTCAGCCTTGACCGGAACGAAGTCTCTCCCGCAAATTTTCTCGATTGGAAAGCTCAGAACCACGTGTTCAATCACATCGCTGTGCAAGCTTGGTGGGATGCAAACCTGGGAGGCGTCGAGCATCCCGAACATCTACACGGGTTTCTGGTGACTCCCGGGTACTTTCAGGCGCTCAATGCGCAGCCGATGTTGGGGCGCACGTTTCTCGAAGAGGAAGGCACGCCAGGGAAAGATCACGTCGCGATGTTGAGTTACGGGCTTTGGCGTGACCACTTCGCCTCCGATAGCTCGATCGTAGGCAAGTCCGTGTTGCTGAACGGAATCGACTTCACGGTTGTCGGCGTGATGCGGCCCGAGTTTAATTATCCGTCTGGGGCTCAGGTGTGGGGCGCGCTGGCGTTCTCGCCGCAACTCGAAGCGAACCGCGGTTCGCACTATTTGCACGGCGTGGCACATCTGGGAGCGGGAGTTACGCGTAAGCGGGCGCAGGCGGAAATGAGCGCGATCGCATCGCGTCTCGCGCAAGAATATCCTCAGACCAATACGGGGCGCGATGTGAACGTGATGCCGCTGATGGAGAGCGAGGTCGGGGAGACGCGGGCGCCCCTTGTGATCATGCTGGCGGCGGTTGGACTTGTGCTATTGATCGCATGCGCCAACATTTCCAATCTGTTGCTGGCGCGCGCCAGCAGCCGTCAACGTGAAACCGCCATTCGCTCTGCTCTGGGCGCCACGCGGCGGCGGTTAATCCGGCAATGGCTCGTGGAGAGCATGCTCCTGGGATTGCTGGGCGGCGGCTTGGGAATCTTGTTTGCTTTTTTCTGTTTGCGCGCCGAAGTTATCCACATCCCGGCCGAATTTGCCCGGATAATTCCAGGTTGGAGCAAGATTCGGATCAATACGCCGGTGCTGCTTTTTACGACGGTGATCTCACTGGGAACCGGATTGATTTTTGGGTTTTTGCCAGCCTTGACGGCTTCGCGGCTGAACGTGAACGACACACTGAAAGAGGGAGCGCCCTCCGCGGGCCTGGGGCGTCGCCGTGGACTGTTGCGCAATGCGTTGATGGTCTCGGAAGTCGCTCTCTCGCTGGCGCTGCTCGCCACTGCGGGTCTGATGATGAAGAGTTTTGTGCGGCTCGAACGCGTTTCTGCCGGATTCAATACAGACCGGCTGTTGACGATGTTCGTTGCGCTGCCAGATGCAAAATACAAATCTGACCCGCAGACGGTGACTTTTTATGAGCAACTCATCGAGCGCGTGCGGAATCTTCCGGGCGTAGAAAACGCTGCAACGGCAAACATGATCCCCTTGAACAAGATGAATGAAACATCGTCCATTCGAATCGAAGGCAGGCCGGAACCAAAGCCGGGGCAGGAACCCGACGCAAATTACAGAATTGTCAGCGATTCGTATTTTCGAACGATGCAGATACCCGTCCTTCACGGCCGCGAGTTCACCACCCAAGATTCCGCCAAAAGCCAGCTAGTGGTCACGGTTAACGAGGCGTTCGCGGCGCGGTATTGGCCCGGTGAAGTTGCATTCGGCAAGCGGATTAGGTTCAGCGGCCCTCCGGAAAAGGAGCCGTGGCGAACCGTTGTGGCGGTTGTCGGCAACATAAAAAACCAACTCGACCTTCCCGCACCCCCCGAGATGTATTTCCCGCTGCGCCAGCAGAGCGAGAACACCTTGGCACTTGTCGTACGGACGTCATCTGATCCGCGCAGCATGGAAGAAACCGTTCGCGCGCAAGTCGTGGCGCTCGACCGCGACCTGCCAGTCTTTGACGTTTCGACGATGGACGATTTGCGCTCGGTCTCCGTACTGCCGCAGAGGATTGGGGGGACGCTGATGACTGCCTTTGCCGGATTTGCGCTGGTGCTTGCGGCGATCGGGCTCTTCGGCGTGATCGCGTACTCGGTGGCCGAGCGCACTCACGAGATTGGCATCCGAATCGCTCTCGGCGCTAAGCCACGCGAAATCTTCCGGCTTGTCGTGGGGCAGGGCATGGCACTCGCCCTCATCGGTTTGCTGATAGGGCTGCCGCTTGCGCTAGGTATGGGCCGCGCCGTGGCTGGTCTTCTCTACGGCGTCGCGCCGAACGACTTCACAACCTTCGCCTCGGTGGCCACAATATTCGCCAGCGTTGCGTTCGCCGCCTGCTACATCCCCGCGCGCCGTGCCATGCGCGTCGACCCCATTATCGCGTTGAGATACGAATAATGCTTTTCCTGAGCGACCGATAACCTCACTTAAATTGACGCGCCGCCAGCGTGTTGGCCCTCGAAATCCGTTCCGCTCCCGCCTCGATGGATAGTACTCACAGCGGATTTGTGTCATTTCGTTGCGATTGTTCTCGATTACCAGCGCACTCCGATTGTCCCTAAGTGAACAGACATTTCCTCCGGAGACGCGCAAATTAAGTCTCTAAGAAACTCCGTTGCACTTTGGCTTGGGCGCTGTGCGTGAATATAGAGAGGGCTCAGTTTCGCGCGCCGCTGTGAGGAGATGAAATCATGTTGGGATTCATTGCAGCAGTATTGATCATTTGCTGGTTGCTCGGACTTTTCGCATTTCACGTATCCACAGGTCTATTCCACATCCTTCTGGTCGTTGGCATCATTCTCCTTATCTTGCATTTCGTTTCTGGGAGAAGGGTCAGCGTATAAGCGGCGGCTGCCGCACTCGGGATCTGTCGCGAGGAGTGGTGTGTTCGTTGCCATACCACTTCCTCTCCGATTCCGAAAAGTCGCACCTTCCCCGGCTTAACCAGGGGATGCCGGAAGGAAATAGAGGGAGCTTGAAATGAATACGATGTCATTGGTCATTATGATTGGCGTGATTCTCATTGGGATTGCGGGCATCGCTGCGGCGATGTTTCTCAGGAAGCACAAAACCGAAAGATTGCAGACTCGATTCGGGCCGGAATACGCGCGTGCGGTCGAGGAAAGCGGAGGCCGGCGGAAGGCGGAAGCCGGGCTCGAACAGCGTGAAAAACGTGTCGAGGGCTTCGCCATTCGGCCGCTCGCAGCCAGCGACCGGGAGCGCTATATCGCATCCTGGCGAATGGTTCAGGCCGTTTTCGTTGACGACCCGAAAAATTCTGTCACCGAGGCAGACCAGCTGCTCGGCGATGTAATGTCCACCCGTGGTTATTCGGTAGGTGATTTCGAGCAGCGCTCGGCGGATATCTCCGTGGACCATCCTCTGGTTGTCGAAAATTACCGGGCCGCGCATGAAATCGCGATTCGCCATGCAAGTGGCCAAGCCACGACGGAAGACTTGCGGCAGGCAATGATTCATTACCGGACGCTCTTTGATGAGCTGGTCGGTGAGCCAGAGATGGCTCGCGCGAAAGCAGCCGCGTCCTAAATCTCGATTCTGAAGCGAAAAGGCTTGTCAGGTCTCAGGTAAGGAATGGTCGAGATATAGAGGAGGCGATCCAGTGGACGAACCAAAAAAGTTTAGAGAAGAAGATACGGATGTGGGGCTGACGACGGCGACTCTGGCTGGTGCGGGCGCGCGTCAGGAGGTGCGAGCAGTGCCTGCTCCAAGGGTCAACGTTGGCGGCGGCTCCTCAACCGGAGCAGCAACCGCTGTCGCTCTGGACAAGCAGGTGGTGCCGCTCTTTTCAGCCGAGGAAGCGAAAGATTTTCGCACCCGGTGGGACGCGATCCAGGTGAGTTTTGTTGACGAGCCTCGCCAAGTTGTAGAAGAGGCAGATAGCCTCGTCGCGGTGGCGATGAAGCGGCTGGCTGAAATGTTTGCAGCTGAGCGGGCAAGACTCGAGGGCCAGTGGGATAGCGGCGATAACGTCTCGACCGAGGATCTTCGTTTGGCGCTACAGCGCTACAGGTCGTTCTTCGGCCGCATCCTCTCCGTGTAGTTGCAGCACGGCTGGATCCGCGTACGAAGCAAGCGCTACTCGGGTCGCGAGCGGCGGAGTCCGATGAAATAGGCGAGCACAGCCAAAACCGCAAAATAGGATATGGCGTTCACGCCTGTGGCTCATGTCAACTCCTTGTGTTTGGCATGAAACGATTTCGCCCCCTCGCTCACTACACCGTTAGTTAGGCCATTCCCAATTCAAATGCCCCTGTTCTAACCAATGGGGGCACCGTTGTTCCAGGTGCCAGTCGTGGGGTAATTGGTCGGGAGACGCGTGGGGGAGTACTTCTGGGAGAGTTGTACTCCCCTCGTGTTCTGCGATCTTTCGCCGGGGTTGCAGCTTCCCCCCTTGAACACCAACTCGTCCTCCTCTTGCCGCACCGAAGCGCGCTCCTCCCATGCGAAAAACCTAAGAAGTCATCGCCCCTCCTTCCTGTGGGAAGATAAGCCGCCCGTTTTTTACGTTAGGCGGATGCTGAAATCCTGCCGCGCGATTACAATCCCGCAGTCACATTCGCGGCGGTAAGTCCGAATCAGAGAGGAGCAGAACGATGGAGCGAAGATTTTCGTGCGCGCGGAAGTCCGCGGCGGTTCTCGTTGCCAGCCTGTTTTCCTTCGCAGGATGTATTTTCGCGGCCCCCGCCGAGCGCTTGAAAGTGACGGAGAATCACCGCTATTTGCGGTACGAAAGCGGCAAACCATTTTTCTATCTTGGGGACACCGCGTGGGAGTTGTTTCACAAATTGAATCGCGAGGAAGCCACAAAGTACCTGACAAATCGCGCGCAAAAAGGTTTTACCGTGATTCAAGCCACGGTGCTCGCAGCGGGGACCGGCTTGACCGTCCCGAATGCCTACGGGGAGTTGCCCTTCATCGACAAGGACGCCACTCGGCCCAACGAGGCCTATTTCGAGCATGTTGATTTCATCGTGAACAAGGCCGCGGAACTGGGCTTGGTCATGGGCATGCTCCCGAGTTGGGGGAATTTTTGGGCATCCAGTTCGGCTTTTTTCACCACGGAAACAGCCAAGCAGTACGGTCGCTTCCTGGGAGCAAGGTATAAAGATAAGCCGATCATCTGGATTCTTGGCGGCGATCATTCCATTACCAACGAAAAAGAGCGCGCGATTGTAGATGCCTTGGCCGCTGGGCTTGCCGAGGGCGATGGCGGCGCGCACCTCAAGACTTTTCATCCAATAGGACCGGGATTTTCTTCCATCAAATTGAATGACGCCAACTGGCTCGATTTCAACATGTACCAGTCGTCGCACTCCTCGCGCGATCACGACAACGGCCTCTATGCCGAACACGACTACGCGCTGAAGCCGGAGAAGCCGACGCTCGACGGCGAAAACCGCTACGAGCAGCTTCCCGTAGGTTTCCATTTCCGTGGCATGAGCGGTCTGGACCGCTTTGACGATTACGATGTCCGACAATCCGCGTATTGGTCGCTCTTGGCCGGCGCGTGCGGACACACCTACGGCAACAACAACATCTGGCAGATTTACAAGCCGCTGGTGCACAAGGAAAACGGGCAGGACATGCCCGTGCAGGACCAGATTGCGGCCGGCCGTCTTGGCGATCCCTGGATGGGCGGCGAAGGCGGACTGCTGGGAGCCAATGTTGCCTGGGACGAAGCCATGGATCATCCGGGCGCGTTTCAAATGGGTTTCGTAAGGAGACTGTTCGAGTCCGTGCCGTTCACAAAGCTCGTTCCAGACCAAAAGATAGTTCTGAACGGCCCAGTGACGGGCGGAGCGAAAATTCGAGCCGCTCGATCAGCAGACGGCTCGTTTGCGATCATCTACTCGCCTAGAGGAGAGAGCTTCACTCTGGATAAAAGCGTGATCCACGGCGAGCGATTGAAAGAGATCTGGTACGACCCGCGCTACGGCATTTCCTACGAGTTCCATCAATCCGATTGCTGGGGTATCCAAACGTATACGCCGCCAACCAATGGGCGCGGAAATGATTGGGTGCTGCTGCTCGAGGATGTTTCCAAAGGTTATCGGCTACCCTGAGATTTGCCTCGATCAAGTGCTTTGAAGCGGATTGCCGCAGGAGAAGAAAATGGCACCGAAAGCTGGCAAGAGCAAAAAGGCGAAGAAAAATGCGTATGTGCAAGACGACAATCCGGCATTGCTGAAGGTGGTTCGAGGAGTGCGAAGCTTGGTGAAGGCTACCGTACCGGGGACAAAAATAACGGTGAATTCGTGGGGAATCCCGACATTTCAAACGAAAGATCCATTTTGCTTTTACATGGTTGGGAAAAATCACGTTACGCTTGGATTTCACTATGGCGCTTCGCTCGATGATCCTGAAGGGTTGCTCGAAGGAACCGGAAAGAATCTCCGGCATGTGAAATTGCGAACGATGGAAGATTTGGAGAAAAAAGGATTGAAGGAGCTGGCGCTTGCCGCGGCCCGTCTGGAAGGGAAACCGCGGATGAAGGGGATGAGTGGGAAACGCGCAACCTGAGGAACGGTACATAGGCCGGAGCGCGGCGCTTGAATGCGATGAACGGCTCGCCGAAGTATGAAACGAGCAATTGTTCTCCCATGTGAGTTCGATAACCACCGAGGGCGCCAAAAGAAACCCCGTGACGCACAAAGTGCGATGTGTAGATGGGATCCGCGCTATCAGGCCGGCTCCTTGGTTTCGCTGGTTGGCGGTTCAAAGCCGCCGCAGCGTGCGCGCCAACTGCGGCGGAACTTCTCGCGCTCCTCGGGCGTCATCTTCTCCCAATGTTCGTCCATGCGCTCTTTTATTCGGCGCCGGCCTTCAGGACGATGAGAGCCGCGAATGCCATGGCCTCCGACGAGAATTCGGCAGAGAGCCAGCAGTCCAACTGCCTGCCAGAAGGTAATTTGCCGCCATCCGAACAGCGTCGGCGCCAGCCAGTTCCACAGATGCATGACCAGTTCGCCGCCGATCCAAATGAAAAGCGGGATCGCCAGTATTGCTGCTGGGACGATAAAAAACCATTTCTTCTTACTCATATTGTGCTCCTCACTTACTCGTATCATTTCCTCGAATCGTTTCTTCGAATCACTTCTTGGCAAATTCATCGTAAATGCTCTGCAATCGTTCGCGGAGATGAAGCACCGCGTAGCGCTTGCGCGAGAGCAGCGTGTTGATGCTGACGCCGCTTTCTGCTGACAACTCCTTGAAGCTACGCTCTTCCAGTTCGTGAGCGACGAAAACCTCGCGCTGCTCGTGCGGCAATTCTTCGAGCGCTAATTCCAGCTCATCCAAAAGCACGCTGCGGAAGTAGAGCGCTTCGGGCCCGGCATCGGGCGATGGCAGCAGATCTTCGATCCGCAGCAGCTCGCCGGCTTCGTCCTCAATCGCTCTGTCGCTGAAGGCCACGGGCTTCTTCTTGCGAAAGAGATCCGTGATGCGATTGCGGGCGACGCGATAAAGCCAGCCGGTGACGTGCTCGATCGGCATCAACAGGCGATTGGCTTCCACCAGTTCGTAGAAGACTTCCTGCACGATGTCCTCGGCGTCGGAGGGATCGGGCACACGGCGGCGAATGAAGGCGCGCAGCCGCGAGCGCTGTTCCGCGACGACTTGAGAGATTTGACGGTCTTGCTCGGTCATCGCGATGACGCTCACCAGCTTGTCCATCCATTGCTGTAGACGAATGGAGGGCACGGATATTGTAGAGGGATAGCGAGTAGCGGGTAGTGAGTAGCTCCAGGGCCCCACCCGAGGCATACAGAGAACCGCGAAGCAAGCGTATGAAACGAAGGGAGTTGCGGACGTTGCTTTGCATCGAGTAAGGTAGCGATCCGAAGCAGGATCGGGAACGTGCGACTTGGTTGTGAGGAGTTGATTCGGGGAGAGATTTCCGTATGAAGAATCTGTTTGAAACCGGTCGGGTGGAAGAAGTGAAAGGTCGAATCGCGCAGCTAAGGCCGGATAGCGAGCGGCAGTGGGGTAAGATGAATTCAGGGCAAGCGCTGGAGCATTGTTCCCGAGGGATCGAGACGGCCCTCGGGGACAAGACTCCGCCGCGGGTGTTGGTAGGGCGGCTCTTGGGTTGGATCGTGAAGCCGAAGGTGATCGGGAACGACGAGCCGCTGCGCCGGAATTCGCCGACGATGAAGGCGCTTGTGGTGCAGGACGAACGGGATCTCGGAACCGAACGCATGCGATTGTACGGATTGATCGACCGGTTTGCGGCGGCCGGGCCCGCAGGGTGCACAACGCATCCGCATGCCTTCTTTGGGCGGCTAACGCCTGAGGAGTGGGCGATATTGATGTACAAACATCTGGACCATCATCTGCGACAGTTTGGAGTTTAGCGGCGGCGAAGGTTGCTTTTATCGGAAGAGTGCGATTTCGACTGCGGCGCCCGGCGGAACAAGACGCGTCCATTCAGGATAATCATGAGGCCCCTTTCTGATGAGGTGCACCTTCAGATAGGTTGTGACAGAGGCAACCCCAAGACCCGGGTTCAAACGACGAACCTGGGGCACCTTTCCACCTACGGCAGCGAAACAGTTACAATCGACGGCTGCGGTGTAGGGGCCCAAGGCAGGTTCTGGGCTTCCGGGCTTTTGCACAGAAAAGCACAGGGGGTACAAAAAATAATGGTTGCGGGGACTTGACGGATACAGAAAAATCAGTATACTTACAAATGGCTCGGGGGTAGCTGAGCCAGCAGGGGCATCACAGTCGGGTCGAAGAAGCGTCTTCCCAGCGTAATACCAAGCGAAGGCCAAGAAGTAGATCCTATAGTGAGGTTCTTTACGAGCACAGGCTAGAAATATGTCGAGCATCGCGTGGAGCCACCTGAGTGTGGGTGGCTGTACCCGGCGCTCGACGCCGGGTTTTTTATTTTGTGGAAGTGAGTAGTGGATAGTGAGAAGTGGGCGGCGCAAAAGTAAGTCCTCCTGCGGTCACGAATTCAACTAACACGGAAGCAAAAGACGAGCTGGAAGGCAAGATTGCGAAAAGCGGTCGAGTAAGCCCCTTCAGCCAAAACCCAACGGAATGTTGGGGACTCTGACAAGATCAGGGTCACTGCTCTTTGACAACAGAAAGGCTGGCAAGTCCACGCCGATAACTTGGCAGGGATTACGGTTCCTGCTGGGGCAATGGTGTGGATTATTTACAAGTTTTGCTCGAGAATCGAGCAATACTGTGGAAGAAAAGGCGGCTTATTC
>DATMKS010000117.1:0-171335 GCA_035571045.1 Verrucomicrobiia bacterium | reverse complement strand
CAAGAACCTGGGGCTCACGGCGATCGCCGTACTGACTCTGGGTCTGGGCATCGGCGCCAACACCGCCATCTTTAGCATGGTTAATTCGTTCCTGCTCCGCCCGCTCCCCATAAGAGATCCCGATCAGCTCACCGTGCTCGCCATGCAGCTCAAAAAAGGCGAACTTCAAACCGGCTTCTCTTATCCGGAATTCGAGGATCTTCAAAAGCAATCCTCTTCGGTTTTTTCGGATGTGATCGCCATGGAACTCAACGTGGGTGGCCTCACGCTGAACGGAAAAGCCGAACCCATCGTCGTCTACGACGTCAGCGGCAATTTCTTCACCGCCCTCGGCGTTAAGCCCTTTCTTGGCCGCTTCATTCTGCCTTCGGAAGGCTCCGTCACCGCTCTGAATCCCGTTATCCTTCTCAGCTATTCCTTCTGGCAAACGCGCTTCGGCGGCGATCCCGGCATCGTCGGCAAAACCGTCCTCTATAACGGGCGCCCTGTCACCGTCATTGGCATCACGCCAAGGGAGTTTCACGGCGTGAGCGCCCTTGTCGACGTCCAAGGCTACTTGCCGCTTGGCATGCAGCAAGTAGATAGCTCCTACGAACAGGACATACCCACCAATCGTGGCTTTCGCAATCTGGCCGTGTACGCGCGCTTGGCCAAAGGAGTTGCCCTGCCCAAAGCGCAATCCGCTCTCGACGTCATCGGCGACCGCCTCGCAAAAGAAAATCCAATGACCGAAGAAGGCATGACGATCAGCGTCTTCCCAGAGCGCTTCTCCCGTCCAGCGCCCGACCCCGACCGCCCCGTCCTGAAGGTCTCCGTGTTGTTTCTCGTCCTCGCCGCTCTTGTCTTGGTTCTCGCCTGCGTCAACATCGCTAACTTTCTGCTCGTGCGCGCCACCGCGCGCCAGCGCGAGATGGCCATTCGCACCGCTCTCGGCGGCACACGCATGCGTCTTATCCGCCAATTGCTTACTGAAAGCGTGCTGCTTGCACTTTGCGGTGGAATCGCGGGCATCCTTTTCGGCCTGGCCGGCAGCAATGCCTTGAGTTCCATCGGCCATCTCGCCACCACCCTGCCTGTGCTTCTAGACTTTCATTTTGATTGGCGCGTCTTCGGTTATGCATTCGGCGCCGCGCTCGTTACGGGGTTGGTCGTCGGGATCGTTCCTGCACTGCGTGGTTCACGCCGCGGCGTCATCGAAGCCATCCGCGACGGCGGCCGCACCATGACCGGCAGCCGTAGCCATCTTCGCTCCGCCCTGGTCGTCGCCCAGGTCGGAGGCTCGCTCATGCTTCTTATCGTCGCAGGACTCATGATCCGTAGCCTGAATCACGCGCAGCGCTCCGATCTCGGTTTCGATCCTCGCCATGTCCTCAACCTCACGCTCGATCCAAACGAAATCGGTTACAGCAGGCAGCAGGGCTTGCAGTTTTATACCCAGCTCCTCGAGCGGATCGAGTCCATGCCCGGCGTCGAAGCCGCCGGTGTCGCTTATTCGGTGCCCATGGGCTATTACAATGATAACGACTGGGTGGAAGTCCCTGGTTATGAGGTTCCGCACGGCGAGGCACGGCCCATCGCCGCATATAACGCCGTCACGCCCGGGTATCTCCGCACCATGAGCATCCCCCTTCTCGAAGGCCGCGATTTCACAAAAGCTGATGTCGAGAGCTCTGCGTGGGTCGCGATTGTGAACGAAACCATGGCTCGCAAATTCTGGCCCAACCAAAGCGCCATTGGCCATGAATTCAAGGTTGCCAGCGACCACGTCCACTCGCTTCGTGTCGTAGGTGTGGCGAAGAACAGCCGCACTCTCGGGATTGTAGGTCCGATCCGCGAGTACTTCTATCAACCTTTCGCTCAGGGATACACTTCGCTCGCCGTGCTCCAGGTGCGCACCACCTTTGCACCCGAAACGATGATCGCATCCATTCGTCAGCAGGTCGCCTCGCTCGCTCCATCCATGCCGGTGTTTGACGTCCATACCATGCTGCAAGCTCTTTACACGATCAACGGCTTTCTCCTGTTCCAGTTGGCCGCCGCTCTCGCGGGCATTTTGGGCGCTCTTGGGCTGATCCTCGCGCTCGTTGGCGTTTTCGGCGTCATCTCCTTCAGCGTCAGCCAGCGCACCAACGAAATCGGCATCCGCATGGCCATGGGCGCCGCGCAAGCCTCTATCCTGCGAATGATTCTTCGTCAAGGTGTGTGGATTATTTCCGCCGGACTAGTTTCGGGGATCGCCTTGGCGCTTGCGATTTCGCGCCTCGTCTCGGGCTTTATCGCCGGCGTCAGTCCCTACGACCCGCTAACCTACGTGAGCGTGACCGCGCTTCTCTCGGTCGTTGCGTTGCTGGCGTGCTACTTTCCTGCCCGCCGCGCCACGCGTGTCGATCCGGTCGTCGCTTTGCGTTACGAGTGAACTGCCAGTTTAGAGAAACCGGCACCGGCTCCCGAGGAACGTTCGCAGGCAGCTCCTCAGCTCTTCGCCATTAAGCTCTTCCAGCGTTCCCATGCATCTGTACGCGCCTTCTTGTCGGCGTCCTTCGCATCCGGGGCTTCACCGGCGCGCATGAATCCGTGGCCTGCGCCGTCGTAGGTCACTGGTTCAAATGTTTTTCCCGCAGCCTTCATGTTCGTGATCGCATCAGGAATCATTGCGCCGATGCGCGCGTCATTGCCCGCAAAGAATCCGTAGACGGGCGCTTTGATGCGCGCCATCGCATCCTTATCCGGCGGCGGTCCGTAGAAAACAAAGGCAGCAGCCAAATCGCCGCGATTCGTGGCGAAACGAAACGATTGTCCACCGCCCCAGCAGAATCCGCCAACAAACAGTTTGCCGTTCGAGGCGGGAATTTTGTTTCCATAGTCCGCTACAGCATTCAGGTCCGCCGTAACCTGATCCGGATTCAGCTTGCTCACGGCTTCCATCGTCTTGCCTTCTGCGAACGACGAACTCCGCCCGCCGTCGGGACCCATTCCCGAGAGCAGGTCCGGCGCAACGGCGATGTAGCCGGCGGCGGCGACTTGATCTGCCAAGTCCTCCACCCAATCCGACATTCCGAAAATCTCGTGAATGATCACAACCACCGGACGCTTGTCTTTCGATTCCGGATACACAACGAATGTATCCACCGAACGCCCATCGTGCTTCACGGTTACCCATTCGCTATGCCGCGGAGACTTCGCTAGCGTCGCCTTCGCCCAGTCCTGTGCGGAAACCGTCTGAGCCGCTGCCAAAATCATTAGAACCAAAAATATGCGCTTCATTTGTCCCCCCGAGCCTTAGAAGGCGGCAAGTTGCGCTTCTACCGCGTGCGCCGCCGCAGTTCCGCATAATATATGTTGCCGCTCACTTACTTCAATCCCTCTCCTAATCGCAGCCCATAATGCCAGTCGATCCTATCGTTTCTCTTCGCTGGGAACGAGGTGCGGAGGATCGGCGGATAGATCGTCCAGCTGTTCTCGCTCCGTGCTGTGCGGATTCCCGCTGCTCAGGAATTATAGATTTTAGTTGCGCAAGCGCTGCGTTTTCAAGAGACTGTGCCCCTGTTTCATATCCTTCGGAGACGACATGACCCAGCTTCGCACTTGTTTGTTTCTTCTCGCGTTCTGCATTCTCCTTCCGGCACGCGCGCTTCCTCCGCAAACGCCGGCGCCTGTCAAAACCGCAATACCGGCGGCTTCCGCTGAAACGCCATCGGCCACAAACTCGCTGCCCGCCGCTCACCCTCTCGAAAAAGCCGACCTTGCGGCGTTCTTCGACGGACTGGTGCCGCTCCAGATGGAGCGGAGCGACGTTGCCGGCGCCACGGTTCTCGTCATGAAAGACGGAAAAGAGCTTTTGAAAAAAGGGTACGGCTATTCCGACCTCACAAAAAAAGCGGCTGTAGATCCGGACACCACGATGTTCCGACTGGCCTCCATCTCAAAACTCTTCACCTGGGTTTCCGTGATGCAGCTCGTGGAGCAAGGCAAGCTGGACATCGACGCGGACGTGAACAATTATCTCGATTTCAAGATTGCTCCGGCGTTTGGAAAACCGATCACTCTTCGCAATTTGATGACCCATACCGGCGGCTTCGAAGAAGTCGTTCACGACATTATTTTCGTCGATCCCAAACGAGCACATTCGCTTCGGGACTTCCTGATCGCCAACCAACCGCGCCGCATGTACCCTCCCGGCGAAATTCCTGCGTATTCCAATTACGGCGTCGGACTTGCGGGCTACATCGTGCAGCGCGTCAGCCTCGAGCCCTTCGAACAGTACGTTTCCGAACATATTTTCCAGCCGCTTGGCATGAAGCACTCCAGCTTCAACCAACCGATGACCACCGAGCTGGCTCCCGACGTCTCCGACGGCTACCGTGCCACCACGGAAAAGCCTGCGATCGGTTTCGAGATTTTTAATCCCGCGCCGGCAGGCGGCGTTTCTTCGACAGCCGGTGATATGGAAAAATTCGCGCTTGCGCTGCTGAACGGCGGCGAACTGGATGGGCATCGAATCCTAAAACCCGAAACGCGTGCCGCGATGTGGACTCCTCAATTCGATGCTTCTGCTGCTCTTCCCCCGATCTGCATGGGTTTCTACGAAACCTGGCGCAACGATCTGCACTTTATCGGGCACGACGGCGATCTCGTCGCCTTTCACAGCATGTTTCTGATAGAGCCCACGCAAAAACTGGTTCTCTTCGTTTCTTACAATTCCGCAGGCTCCGCAGGCCGCAACCGCGCTGAACTCTTGAACGGTTTCGCCGATCGCTATTTTCCGGCGTATACGCCGCCGACCTATCAAACGTTTCCCGTCGAACAGCTAAAAGACATCGCCGGCAACTATGAATCCACGCGGCGGGCGGACAGCACCAAATTGGCGATATCGAATCCGGCGGGACAGGGCGCGGCCAGCGTAGATAAAGACGGCGTCTTAACCGTCGACGTTTACAAAGACTTGCGCGGCCACACGCGCAAGTGGAAGCCGATTGGCAAGGATCTCTGGCAGATCGAAGAAGAACAAGGCCGCCTGTTTGCAATTCGAGATTCTTCAGGGAAGATCGTTCGTCTCGCCGTCAGCTTCGCTGGCGTGCAGTTTCAGCGCGTGGCGTGGTACGAGCACAAAACATTTGTGGGAGTTTCACTCGCGGCGAGCCTGCTGATTCTGCTGCCAGTGGTGATAGCCAGCCTAATCCGTTTCGGGCGAAGTCTCTTCTTCCGCAATCGTCCGGCGCTGAAGCCTCAACCGGGCACGCTATGGATCACTGCCGGCGGGCGCATGGCGGCTTTCCTGTGGATCATCGTCACCGTCTGGCTCGTGGGCTTGTCAATAAGCCTGCAGAATGAAGCTCTACCCCGGTTTCCCACTATCGTCCGGTACTTTTGGTTAATCAACTGGTTCTCGGTTTTGGCGGTCTTCTTCAGCATCTTTGCGGTGGTTGGGGGCGTCCGTATTTGGCGACGCGGCGAGGTGCGCACTATTTCGCGAGTAAAATTTTCGCTGGTTGCGCTGGCCTGCGTGTTTCTAACGTGGTATTCGATCCACTGGAATTTAATCGGGCCGATTCACCGTTTCTAAGCCCGCCGGACGGGCGCGGCCCTTCGAATCTGGAGGGTAGAACGTGCAGTGCCCCTGCAAGGCAGGCTGCCGAAATTCGGCGATTGCCATCGCAACGAAAAGGCTCGCTTAAATCTCCCAGCCTTTGCGGCGGTCGGGCTTCACTAATTTTTGCGCGGCGTCGGAATTCGTGACCTTCAGTAGGGAGCGATCCCAGTGCAATCTTTCTCCGGTGCGCGACGCCACGTTTCCGAGGAGCAATGTTTCAGTCACCAATCCTGAAAACTCGAAATTGCCGCCGGGCTTGGTTTTCCCTCCTTTGCAGGCGTCCAGCCATTCCCGCTCATTTCCCGGTGAACGCGGCAGTGTCTTCGGGGGCTGCTTGTAAGCATCCATCTTGGCTTGCGGAATCAATTTTGGATTTCCACCATTAAAATTGCACAAAATTTTTCCGCGATCTCCAACAAACAGCAATCCTTCGTCCTCGTCCTCGTTCTCGCCCTTGAAGGGCCGCGCCTCCTCCAACTCGTCCGGCCGCGCGGGCTTCAAACCTCCGTCATACCAATTGAATTTCACGGCGGGCATATCGGCGCGCGCCGCAAAGTTGTAGCGGCAAATGGAAGCTAGCGGATAGGTCTCTTCATAGCGATCGCTGGAACTCGCTTCCACAGTATCCGGCGCTTCCAACTTCAATACGCGAAAGATTGTGTCGTAGCTGTACGAGCCCATGTCACCGAGCGCGCCGCATCCGAAATCGCCCCAACCGCGCCAAACAAACGGCAAATACGCCTGATTGAACGCGCGTTCCGGCGCAGGTCCGAGCCACAATTCCCAATCGAGCCCGTCCGGCACAGGCTGCGTCTCCTTGGGCCGCTCGATTCCTTGCGGCCAATAGGGGCGGCTCGACCAGTTGTGCACCTCGCGCACGGGACCAATGGCGCCATCCCAGACCCATTCGCACAAGAGGCGCGTGGCCTCGGAAGCTTGATTGCCCACCGCGATCTGCGTGGCCACGCCGGTTTCACGCGCCACTTCGGCCATTCTTCGCGCTTCATAGATCGTGTGCGTGAGCGGCTTCTGGCAAAAGACGTGTTTGCCCTTTTTCATCGCGGCAATCGAAACCGCGGCGTGCAAATTATCGGTGGTGCAGACGACGACTGCGTCCACATCTTTCTGCTTCTCGAGCAGTTCGCGGAAATCCGTGTATTCTGCGCAGCCGTTGTAGGTTCCCGAACGCTGCTTTGTTGCGTAATATCCGTTCACAATTTTCTGGCAAGGCTCGCGGCCGGCGACGCCGCTCGTCACTCGAAGTGTGTGCGAAAGCTGGATGGGCTCGTCGGGACTCAGCCAATCCCAGCCGCTGTCCACGGCGAGCAATTCGCGAACGGATTTGCAAAACTCATGCGTATCCCACTGGGGATAGTTGGCGGCGCTTTTAGTGGAATCGCAGACGGCCACGCCGTGAACGTCCTGCTCTTTCAAAAAGTGCAGCATCACGCGCAATCCCTGCGCACCCACACCGATGAATGCAATGTTCACCTTGTCGCTGGGGGGCACAAATCCCGCTCCGCCCAAGACGTGGCGCGGCACAATCGAAAAGCCCGCTGCCACCGCTGCCGTCTTTCCCAAGAATTCCCGCCGCGAGACTCCGCTCTTCGATCCGCTATTCAATCGTTTCAACTCTTCCATTCCGCACCTCGCCGGCGCAATTCTACATTTAGTCAGGGAAAACGTCGATGGATTCCCGGGACGCTCGGAAGCCACTCAAGCCGTAGGAAGGAGCCCTTCGTGTAAACTGATGGGCGTACCAGAAAAGGGTTCAGCGCTACCAGATCTCCCGACCTTCAAGGCGAGGCCACTACCATGACGCCAGCGCACAAAGAGCTTCTGCAAGAACTTCAGAGCTATGCCCCGACCGCTCCCACCGCCGACGCCTTGATGGAACACATCGCCAAGCGACTCCACGAGAAGATGACGCGCTACAACTGGACAGGCTTCTATCTGGTCGACCCCGCAGACGCCGGCTACCTGATCGTCGGACCCTACGTTGGAAGCTTTACGCCCAAGGCTCGATTTCCGCTAAACACGGGACTTTGCGGAGCGGCGGCCACCAGCGGACGGGTCGTCGTGGTGCAGGATGTCACCACCGATCCGCGTTATCTGGCAGGATCATCTTTGGTGAAGTCAGAAATCGTCGTACCTATCTTGGTGAAGAAAAAGCTTGCGGCTGAGCTGGATATCGAAAGCTATTTCGCCGACACCTTCAACAAGCCCGAACAGGAGTTTGTCGAAGCCTGCGCCCAGGTGCTCGCAAGCTATCTGGCAAAAGGTTAGAGGCCCGGAAAAATGGCCCGTCATTCGGTGAGATTGTAAATTAGCCCGTAAGGATCTTTGACGTAGCACCTGGGGAAGTCAGGCTCGTCTTTTACGATTTTGCAGCCCTTTTTCGTCAGTGCCGCTCTGGCTCTCTGGACATTTTTGACGGTAACCTCCAAGACAGGGCCGAGCGCGGGCCCGCGTTCAATAAACAGATTGATGTTCTTTCCGTGGAGGCTGATCATTTTTGGCGCCTTGTCCGTGATTTCAAATCCCAGCTCCTTCACGTAGAAGCTGGCAGCCTTTTTCAGATCTCTCGCTTGAATCAAAATATCCGTGCCAAATGTATTCGACATACGCCTCTCCTAAAGCTGTTCTCGACATCTCAGATACGGCAGTCGAGAGTGTATGACGGTTTGAGGGTGCACGTCCCCATTCTCCCGCTAGCGCCGCACCGGACATGATCTGGCTTATTCCCTCCAGCGGGAGTTAGAGAAAATCACCTCGAGGCAGGTCTGGAGGTGCTCTTGCTCACTACGAAGTCAGCAGTTTGTTGGTCAAGTCGGGATCGGGGCCTGAGGTTGCGACATCGTGATGCGGTGGGGATGGCCGCCTCTGAAAAAGCGGTGACGCACCATAGCTGCAACAAGCAGAAAGACGAGGAATGCCAGGACGATTGCAAACAGGAAATTTCCGATTCCGAACGCAGGGGACTTTGGTTCTTCGGGGCCTGTCGTATTCGAGTCAACTGTCATGAGGGTTTCCTTTCCACGAGTTCAGGTGCCTGACCTCGGACCACCCTTCATCATGATCCAGCACTTCCCGTCTTGCCGGTTCACACCAGAGCGTTCTGCACCCGGCGTTCTCTTGGTACCTTTCGCCTCTATGGTAAGACTGTTGTTCATTCTTGGCCAGATTTTACCAGGCGGCAAGGAAAAAGCCGAAGGTAAGATCAAGAGCAAGCTCAGGGAGCACCGGGAGATTTTCGTCGCTGATTAGCTTCGGCTGCGCAGCACGGCTGACAAGGGTAGTCCTAGAACGCCTAGCCTCTCTGTCCTACCTCGCCGCCCTCCGCCCGTCCAATTGCTTACCCGTACCTCGCCGCGTATGATTGGAAATTCATGCTCCGGTTTGGCGCAATCTGTCTATGACCCGCAAACACTCCCGCCTCCTGATCTTGTTGGTTCTGTCGTTTGCCGCCGCTCCGGCTATCTCACCGTCGTTCCTTGGCGCGTGCGCCCAGGCCCCCACTTCCACGGAAATCCTTCCTCTTAGTGAGGTTCGTCCCGGAATGCAGGGCTATGCCTACACCATTTTCGCGGGCGACCAGGTGGAAAAATTCGACCTCGAAGTGATCGGGATCATGCCCAATTTCCTCGGCCCTCGCCAAACCATCATTCTCGTACAGCTCAAAGGGCCAAAGGTTGAGCACACCGGGGTTGTGGCGGGCATGAGCGGCAGCCCCGTCTATTTCGAGGGCAAACTCGCTGGGGCGCTTTCCCTCAAACTCGGGGTCTTCACCAAGGAACCCATTGGCGGCGTCACCCCCATTGAGGACATCATTCACCCTCCAGCGCAAATGTCTTCCGAAAACGCCGAGTACCAGCCACTGCCCCCCTTGACAGGGGCCCAGCCGTTCTCGCTTCCTCAAGACGCGACCTCGCGCACCGGCCTACCCACTGGCTCAGCCCTGGAACCGATCGAAACACCCTTGGTCTTCTCGGGCTATCAACCGGAAGCTCTCCGCCAGTTTGCCGGCCAGCTCCAAAGCTATGGTTTCGCGGCTGCGCAAGGCGGCACGGCGGCTCCCAAACCGGATGACGGGCATCTCCTCCCAGGCGACATGGCGGGAATGGTTCTAGTGCAGGGCGACACCTCTATCAGTTCTGCGTGCACTGTCACCGCGATCCGCGCCGACCAGGTTTATCTCTGCGGTCATCCCTTCTTGAGCCTCGGCGACGTGCAATTTCCCATGGCCCGTACAGAAGTTGTCGCTACTCTTTCTTCCGAACTATCTTCGACGAAGATCATCAACGTGGGCGGCTCGATCGGCACGATTACCGGGGACCATCTCACCGCGGTAACTGGCAAACTGGGCGCTCCGCCCCGGATGATTCCGACCGACCTGACTCTCGCGGTCGGCGGAACTGAAAAAAAGCTTCACTTCGAGATGGTGAATCACCCCAAACTCACTCCGCTTCTCGTCGGGCTGACCGTTTTCAACGGCCTCACGCAGAACTCGCTGTACGGCGAAGGCACGACGCTCCATCTTTCTGGCGAAATCGTTGTGCATGGCCATGCGCCCGTTCAAATCGAGAACACTTTTGCACCAAGTGACGCTTTCTCGCCAGACGGACTGCCGATCGCCCTGAACATTCAAAGCGTGTTCAACCGTCTATTCACCAACACGCGGGAAACTCCGGTGTTTGACCACATCGCTCTGCGCGTCGAAAGCATTCCGGGCCGCCAGTCTTTCAGTATCGAAAGCGCGTGGCTCGAAAAAGGTGAGGCCGCTCCCGGCGAAACTCTGCGCGTGCGCGTTTTGCTTCGCCCGTATCGCGGGGCAGCGCGAGTTGAAGAGACCACGGTGCGCGTGCCGGAGCAAGCCACGCGTGGTACCACTCTGCGCGTACTCGTCACCGACGGCGACATGCTCAATCGCGCGTCCCGCGGCTTCTCTTTTTCCGGCGGAGGCGGCAGCAACGCGAGCCTCGATCAACTCATTGCCATCCTAAACCGCGAGCGGCGCAACGACCGACTCTATGTTGGCCTCTTTGCTCCGACGCCGACGATTTTGTGGGATGACAAAGAGTTACCCAACGTGCCGCTCTCGCAGATCAATGTGATTGATGGACGCCCCACTCCCGGCACCGTTCAAATCTTGCGCGAATCGCTTGCCAGCGAGTCTTCCATCCCGCTGGGCGGCCCTGTTTCTGGCGTCATCTCTCTGAATCTACAAATCCGGTGATCATCGAAATGCCAAAGCGTAAGCACACGAACTCCCTGACGCACAAGCATCCACTCTCACGCGCGGCGCGCGTGCCCGCACGGATCGCCATCTTGTCGATGCTTCTTTTTATCTTTACGTCATCTTTTTCCCCCCTTCACGCCGAGCATACGCGCCGCTGGCTGCAAACGACTTACGACGAATTTCTCAAAGGCACTGCCCACGGGGTAGCGGTTCGCAGCGACGGCCGGCTTGAACTGGCGCCAAAATTCACATTGGTCGCGGACGCCGATGCTTCCTATCTTTGGTCTCTTCGGCTCGACTCCAAGGGCGCGCTCTACGCCGCCGGTGGTTCACCCGCAAAGGTTTTTCGCTTCGATAACGGCGGAAAACCGACCACTGTGTTCGAATCGACGGACCTGGTAGCTCAATCGATCACCTTCGACGCCAAAGGAACGCTGTACGTCGCCACTTCTCCTGACGGCAAGGTGTATCGCGTGTCCGCTTCCGGCGAAAAGTCCGTCTTCTTCGATCCCAAGACAAAATATATCTGGGACATCGCCTTTGGCTCCGACGGCATTTTGTATGTCGCCACGGGCGATAAAGGCCAGGTCTTCGCCGTCCCGCCCGACGGCAAAGGCGAACTCTTCTATGCCAGCGACGAAGCTCACATCCGCGTTCTTGCTTTCGACGCGAACAAAAATCTTCTAGCCGGCACGGAGCCCAATGGCCGCGTACTGCGCATCACGCGGCATGATCGAAATTCTCCGCGAAAGGATAGAGATTCCCCGGCAGGCGCATCGGTCGCCGAAGGATTCGTGCTTTACGAGACGTCCAAGCGCGAGATTACTTCCCTGTCCGTGGCTCCCGATGGTTCCATTTATGTCGCCGCTATCGGTGAAAAACAGCGCACCAGTTCTACATCTTCAACCACGATCATCGCCTCGCCGCAAGGAACTACTGCCTTTACCAGCAGCGTCAGCGGCATTACTGGCGCGGTTTCTGGCCAGATCCAGCAACCCACGCCGTTCGTGGCTTTCCCCCCGACTCTTTCGAGCAGCATCTACCGGATTTCTCCGGACGGCGCGCCGGATGAGCTCTGGACTTCGCGCGACGACGTCGTTTACTCGCTTGGCTTTGCTTCCGATGGGCGAGTTCTTGCGGGTACGGGTAACAATGGCGCGCTGCTCGCCATCGACGGCCACGGCGTGTTTGCGCAGCTCGCCAAAGCGGGCTCCGCACAGATCACGGGCATTGCGCGCAACCCGAGTGGCAAGGTTTTTTTGTGCACGGCCAATCCAGGGAAAGTCTTTTCGGTCGGCCCCGAATACGAGCCAGAAGGCACTTACGAATCGCGGTCGTTTGACGCGCAGCTTTTTTCGCAATGGGGGCGGCTCGATTGGTGGGGTCCGCCGCCAGCAGCTGCTTCTGCAAAATCCGCAAGCGCATCCGGCGAACCGCGCTTGGAATTTTTCGTCCGCGCCGGCAACACGGAAGATCCCGGTAAAGAATGGTCGCGCTGGTTCGGACCTTATTCGAGACCGGGTAGCGCAGTGGAAGCGCCGAGCGCTAGGTTTTTCCAGTGGAAAGCGGTGATTCACGACGGCCGGCCCGGCGACGGCATCAATTGGGTGAGCCTCGCTTACCTGCCCCGCAATGTCGCTCCGGTGATCGATGCCATCGTGCTCGAAGATCCCGGCATCCGAGCGCAAGGAAATACCATCCTCTCGACAGGCCAGGCACCGAGCGTGGCGCTGAAACTGCCGCCAACACCGAACACTCCCAACATTTTCATAGCGCAAACTACGACGCCGGCGAAATTTGAACAGCCTCCGCAAGGATTTCGCGAGAAGGGCTACCAATCCGTTTTGTGGAGCGCCCACGACGATAACGACGATGACTTGCAGTACAGCATCTACTATCGCGGCGAAAACGAACAAGAGTGGAAGCTGCTGAAAGACAAGCTCGAGCAGAAATTTTATTCCTGGGACACCACCACTCTTCCTGATGGCGCCTACTACCTCAAAATTATTGCGACCGACGCGCCTTCGAATCCCCCCGCCATCACGCAAAAAACCGAGCGCGAAAGCGAGCGCTTCGAAGTGGATAACACTCCTCCAGTCATAGAGGGCCTCAGAGCCGTTTTAGGTGCCTATCAAAGCGGTCAGCACACTCTGGATTCTTTGGCGATCGAGTTTGTGGCCAGAGATTCGTCTAGCAGCATCGATCGCGCCCAGTACAGCATTGATGGCGGCGATTGGATCCTCGCCTCACCGGTTGGCAATCTGAGCGACGGTCTCGAAGAACATTATAAGTTCAGCGTCACATTAAACGATCCCGCCCAGCCCCTGACGAAGTTCGTCGAGCACACCATCGCAGTGCGCGCCTACGACCGCTTCGAAAATGTCGGCAGCGCAAAAACCGTAACGACCATCCCCACGACGAAACCCTGAAACACAAATTCTCGGCGGAGCCGTGATTTTATATTTGATATAGGCCGAATTTCGAAAACTCCGCTAAACTCGCTTCCTCTAAGAATGTCCGCGTTCCTTTTCCGGAGGGCAGCATGATTTCTGGCGCTCACGTGATTGTCTATACGAAGGACGCCGAAGCGGACCGCGCCTTTTTCCGCGATGTTTTTGGATTCGATTCCGTCGACGCCGGCCGCGGCTGGCTGATCTTCGCGCTTCCACCCTGCGAGGCTGCGTTCCATCCTTCCGACAAGAATGGGCAGCACGAGCTGTATTTCCTGTGCGAGGACCTGAAATCTGAAATGGCGGCCCTTAGGGAAAAGGGCGTCCCCTGCTCAGCAGTTCACGAAGAAAGATGGGGATCCATAACAAGGATTCCGCTGCCCGGCGGAGGCGAAATTGGCCTCTATCAACCGAAGCATCCGACCGCCCTCAGCCTCCCCGCGGCAAAGACAAATCAGCTGTAAAGGTAGCGGACCGCGAAGGGGTAGATGACACATAAATACAGGCAAACACAACTCTTCGGAGTGTTTCGCCTGCCAAGATCTACGTGATTCTTTGCAGGGATATTTAGGACAACCAGCGCTCTGGAGGGGGTGCCGAACCGAACTTCACGATTTCGGCGCCGAACCCTATGCGGCCATCGGCATAGGCCTCATTCTTCACATGAACGACGCGCGCGGAGCAATGCATCTCTTCGGTCTCGGTCCCCGTCACTTCGCCTGGAATCCTTATGGTGACCTCGATGGGCATGCCGACTTGCAATGGGGCCGACGAGGTAAAATAAAAGCCCCCGCGAGAAATATTCAGGGCTTCGGTGAAATGGTCGCTTTTATCGGCGGCCACACCGGTTGATCGAAACCGCAGCGGGGTGCGAAGCGTGTGGCGCGTAAGTTGTCTGCGTTCTGCAACTTGCATATTGGCCTCCTCAAGGCGAGGGAGGTAATGACGCGGCCCTCGCGTCGTACGAGAAGGGGTAGTTCAGCGTAGCAGACCTAGTTGCGGGGTCAAGCATCAATCCTTAGTACTAGGGGTACTCGACTCCCGGCCGCCTCCGCTGCTCGAATCTTCCCGCGCACCTGCCAACCTCTCGAGGTGGACAAGTTGCCGGGCTTCCCGGCACACTTCACGACGCGGCACAGCGCAAAAAGGGCTCTTATAATAACCGCAAATACAGAAAAGTACACCTCTCCCTCAGCCTGAATCATCAAAGGGTATCTTCACACCAAAAAGGGGGAATCCGTGGTCTTCGGGATGACGCCTTTCACCTTTTTCCATGTGCTTTTGAGCCTGATTGGCATCTTCTCGGGGCTCCTTGCTATGTTTGGAATGATTGCCGGGAAACGCCTGGATGGCTTGACCGCCATCTTTTTGACTACCACTGCGCTGACCAGCCTCACCGGATTCTTCTTTCCGTTCCATGGTGTGACGCCCGGAATCATTGTCGGTATAGTTTCGCTCGTAATCCTTGCCGTAGCCATTCCTGCTCGGTATGTCAAGCACCTCACAGGCGCATGGCGCAAGATCTACGCCGTGACGGCTTCGATTGCGCTCTACCTCAACGTCTTTGTTTTGATCGCGCAGCTATTTATGAAGGTGCCGGCGTTGCACGCCATGGCTCCCCATGGAAATGAGCCGCCATTCTTGATCAGCCAGGTCGTGGTGATGGCCATCTTTATCGCGCTGACCATCGCCGCCGCCATCAAGTTCCACCCGGAGCCCGTTCACGCATCCTGACGGATGGGTGGCGTTTCAGGCCATAGTACAATTTCCTTTCTCTCCAGATTTTCCGCCACCGAGAGGCACAAGCGCCCTGGTGCCGAACATTCGATGCAACTCCAAGAAAAGCCTCCATTTTGTTCCGCTACCACATTGGCCTGCTCACGCGTTCCGAGATTTTCGGCAACAAATCCGGTACAACCATTCCGTATGCAATAATCTTCATGGTGCCGCTCGACTCGTAGCGGCGAAGATCTCTCAACAGGCGCGCAGGCAAGCTCATGAGCACAGCACCACAAGTCGAGTCCGCAACTTTTCAGGCACCCACCTGGGAGGAGATCTGCGAGGCGCACGCGCGCATCGCTCCGCGCATCCATCGCACTCCCGTTCTCACTTCCCACTCGTTCAATACCATGGCGTGCGCGCAATTTTTCTTTAAGTGCGACAACTTTCAGAAAACGGGTTCGTTCAAGATCCGCGGGGCGGCAAATGCGATTCTTTCGCTGAGCGATGCCGAAGCCGCGCATGGCATTGTGACGCCATCGAGTGGCAACCACGGCGCGGCGGTGGCTTGCGCAGCGGCGTGGCGCGGCGTGCCGGCTTATATCGTCATGCCGAAAAATGCGCCGGCCGTGAAGTGCCGCGCCGTCGAAAGCTACGGCGGACGGATTACGTTTTCCGAACCAACCATCACTTCCCGGCAAGAAACCTCCGCGCGCGTGCAGGCGGAGACCGGCGCCATATTGATTCATCCGTACGACAACGACCGCATCATCACCGGGCAAGCCACTTCGGTGAAGGAACTTCTCGAAGAGATTCCGGACATCGACGCCGTTTTCGCGCCGGTGAGCGGCGGCGGATTGCTTAGCGGCACTTGCTTGTCTGCCAAGGCCATGCGCGCCGACATCCGCGTCATTGGCTGCGAGCCCGCACGCGCCGACGACACCTATCGGTCGCTGGCCACCGGCGTTCTGCAATCGCTCGATTCCAGCGACACGATCGCCGACGGCCTTCGTGCCTCGCTCGCGCCGAGAACCTTTGCGATCCTGCGGAAACATCTCGACCGCGTCCTGCTCGTCAGCGAGGAAGAAATTATCGCGGCGATGCGGCTGGTCTGGGAACGAATGAAAATCATCATCGAGCCTAGCAGCGCCGTGGCTATCGCTCCGCTGCTCAGGCCGGGAGCTGTGGCCGAACTCCATCTGGCCGCGCGTGCCGACGGCGGTGCGCCGAAATTGGGCATAATCTTTTCCGGCGGCAACGTGGACTTCTCTGCCCTTCCCTTTTGAACCAACCCTGTCCAGTAACATAACGGGCGTAGCGATCTGCCTCCGTCTTAAACGGATAGGAGAACGCAGAACACATCGCGCCTAAAACGGTCCGTCGGTTTACTGCCGAAGAACGGCGTCTTTGCTGACGTCAGAGTCCGCTGAGATTTTTGCGTCGGTTTGAAGCAGGCGGATCTCGCGGGTGGCTTTTCCTGCCAGGTGGATCGTTTCCGCGCGCAGAGACTGCAGCGTTGCTTTTGTGGCGTTCGTTAGTTCGATTACCGGAGCGGTGGATGCCGGCGCGGCCTCCACATCCACGGTATCGAGTCGCAGATCCTCGACATCCTCCGCAGTGAGACCGGATTGCCACGTGGCGGAGTGCGGCTGTTCCCAACGAATTTGGGAATCTTTTATGGAAAAGTTACGCGCTTGACGGAGCGCGATGGCCGTGCGCGTGCTTTCGTAGGGTGCTGCCGGATCATGCGCGACGAACAGCCGGACGTTATCGAGGTGAATGTTCTCGAGCCAACTGTCGGGGTGACCGTTGATTGCCGAAGTGCCGGTGCAGTGAGCAATCACGTTGGAGATCGAAACGTTCCTGATTTTGCCGGCAGGCGGTTCGTGGTCGCGCTTGGTGCCGTCGATCTCGCTGCGGCGCTTGATGTTGAAGTGAATCGGGTCGCCGTCTCCCCACCAGAACCAATCGAACCGGCGCGTTTCGATCGAGACATTGGAAATCACAACGTCTTCGACGACGCCGCCGTCGAAAACCATAAAGGCCAGGCCGCGATTCGAATTGGTGATCACGACGTTGTCGACGCTGACGCGGCGGACGGCGTTGGAATTGCCATCGCAGAACTTCAGCGCGCTGGAAGCCGAGGAAAGCCGACAGTTGGTCACGGTCACATTTTCCGTGGGCAGCGCCGGACCCCAGGTATTCGACGACCAAAGGACGATGGCGTCGTCGCCAGTATCGATGGTGGAGTTGGCCACGCGCACGTCCTGGCAGCCGTCCGGATCGAAGCCATCGGCCCAGACGCCTTCCTTGGCGCTGGAATAGATGTAGACGCCATCTATGACAAGCCGTTTACACGCGTACGGGTTGATGGTCCAGCTGCGCGATCGGATGAACTTGAGGCCTGCGATGCGGACATCCTGGCAGCGGAGCAGCAGAACCAGGCGCGGATTCACGGTCTCTGTGGGATATCCCGCAGGAAACGCTCTGATTAGCGGTTTGCCAGCGGCCTCCATCTGGAGCTGGTTGGGACGAATGTAGAAGTCATTGAAGTCGTTGGGCTGCCACTTGTAGGAGGCTTGTCCGTCAATCGTGCCGCGGCCTTCGAGGGCGATATCGTGCAGGTCCTCGCCGATGAGGAGCGCGGATTTAGGAGGCGGATCGAATTGGCGGCCTTCCGGCGAAGCAAAGAGGGTTGCGCCGGCCTCGAGATAGAGGCGCACCCCGGAGCGGAGATGGAGTTGGCCGGAGGTGTACTCGCCAGGCGGAAGATAGACGGTTCCACCACCGGATTTTCCGCAAGCATCGATAGCTTGTTGCAGGGCGGGACGCGCGTCGTCTTGTTTGCTGCCGGTGGCGCCGTAGTTCTTCACGTTATAGACAAGTTGGGAAGAAAGCTGAGGAGCGGTCGCGGCCGCGCCGGCAAGCAGGTCTTTGCAAAACAATGGCGCGCCCGCAGCACCAGCTGCAGCGGAAACAAGAAATCGACGACGATCGAGCAAGAAATCACCTCGCGGTGCAGTGCAATGAAGAGGGATGCTATCTGTTATGAGTGTTGCTGACAATATAAGAGCGCGGCCACATGCAAAACCGGTGGCGAGATTCGCTGCGGAAGAGACCGGCTAGTTCGCCAAAGGTGGGAAGCATCCTGGGAAGATTTCGCGCCATCTAAATATTCAAGTGCGAAGGCCGAAGGCAAGGTTTCGGCGGGCCCCGGGTCGAGGAGAAGATCATGAAATTCTACCCAGCAGTTTTAAAGAGGGGCGCAGTGGTATCACGCGCGGCGTGTGCTGCAGGTTTGGTTCTCTCTCTCAGCGGTTTCGCGCTGGCCCAGCAAGAGCAGCAGCAGCCACGGCCAAGCCAAGAGCAGCAAGCACAACCAACGGCCCAGTCGCCCGACCGGCCGCCCGTTTCTCAGGATCAGGTCCCGCAGAATCCGCCTCAGCAGGCCGACCGGCCGCCCATGCCTCCTCCCCAAAACGGCAGTCGGCCGCCGATTTCGCAGGATCGCGTTCCGCAGAATCCCGCGAATGAACCCAGCGAGCAGTTCGGCCCGCCTCCGAGTTTACTCACGATACCCGCGGGGACGGTGGTCATCATGCGCATCAACGAGCCTCTTTCGAGCGACCACAACCAGATTGGAGACCAGTTTGCCGGCGTGCTGGAACAGCCGATTGTTGTGAACGGATGGGTGGTCGCGCGGCGAGGCCAAACCGTGGTCGGCCAAGTGAAATCGGTAAAGAAGGCGGGACGCGTCACGGGTACCTCGCAGTTGGGCGTTGAGCTTACCAATCTGACCCTGGTGAACGGGGAGCAGGCGCCCATTCTGACGGAGCTGTGGAAAGCATCCGGCGGCACTTCGCATGGCGCCGACGCCACTACGATAGCCGGTGGCACGGGCCTCGGAGCAGCGATTGGCGCGGCAGCCGACTGGGGCCGCGGCGCGGCCATCGGAGCTGGAGCCGGAGCCGTGGCGGGAATCGGGGCGGTACTCTTGACGCGCGGGCGTCCCACGATTCTGGCGCCGGAATCGCAGTTGACTTTCCGTTTGGTGGATCCGGTGAAGGTAGACACGACGAATAGCCAGCAGGCCTTCTTGCCCGTGTCCCAGGAGGACTTTGGAGGCGGCCGAGGCGACAGACCACGATTGCGTGGGCCGGGTGGCAGCTACTACGGGGATTACTACAGCGGTTACGCGCCGGCTCCTTGCGGCTACTCCTATCCCTGTTATTACGCCCCCGGTTATGTGGGGATCTATCCGGCTTTTGGGTGGTGGTGGGGTTCGGGATTCTATGGTCGTGGATGGTACGGGCCGCGTGGTTTTCGTCGGTTCTGATTCTCACTATGGGACACAAAAAAATGGGGTATGGGCGTTCCGTGAGAACGGGGCGCCCGTTTTTTTAGGGCATGACGTGCCGGTTCGGCGAGTCGCAATAGAAAACTAATTTCTGCGTGGCGAAACAAATGGTAGGGTGCCGGGTTGATAGTTGATTATGGGCGGGGCAGCAAACATTGATCAGTAAGACGCGGGAACTTCGTCGGTAGTTTTGCGGAACTACTAATATGTGGTCGGGTCGTCAAGTAGCCTAAGGAATAAACGGGAGAGAGTTCTGGTAGATATCTTGGGGGATCGTGTTGTCGGAGTTTCGAAAGCGGGGCGACGGTGTCGGGAAAGCCTGGGGTGGTGCCGCATAAGCAAAGTCGGCAGCAAGTCAGTCAAAAGGCTGCGAACTGCTTGTGGTAACCTCTCTTCGACTCTCTTGGTAGAATTTGCTTTCGGGCCGAGGCAATCATTCCGACAAGGAACTAACCTCTCTCAAAGTACGGTGGCTCCCCCGGGACCGACGGCGATTCCTTGAAGTAAACATCAAATCTGCTGCGTAGGCGGACCATGAAAACGAACTCTAAAACTATTCGCAACACGACTCTTCTCTTTGCAGCCGTACTTATGTTTTCAGGAGTACGTGCAAACGGACAAGGGGCCGCGACGGCACAGTCCTCTACGCAGCAAAAATTTGCGCCCGCCAGAGTTACCGAAGCGGTGGACGACGCGAAGACTGTAACGCTGAAGAGAAACGTGCATCCCCTTGCGCGGGCAGAGTTCGACCAAGGACCGGTGAGCGACGCAATGCCTGCGACGCGGATGCTGCTATTGCTGCAGCGCAGTCCGGCTCAAGAGATGACGCTGAGGCAATTGCTGGACCAACAACAAGACAAATCTTCCCCGAATTACCATGCGTGGCTGACACCACAGCAGTTCGCCACACAGTTCGGGCCGGCCGATGCAGACATTCAGGCAATAACAGGCTGGCTGCAGTCCCATGGATTCCAGAATGTAAAGGTTGGAGCGGGTCGTACGACGATTGAGTTCTCCGGAAACGCCGGACAGGTGCGGAATGCATTCCACACAGACATTCATCAGTTTTTGGTGAATGGCGTGCAGCACGTCGCCAACGTAAGCGATCCGCAGATACCGGCTGCTCTGTCACCGGTGATTGCTGGGGTGAGTGGACTTCACAACTTCCGGCCGAAATCCCAAATGCACCGGGCGACGAACTTCCAAAGCACCGAGGCTGAAGTGATCAGAACAAAGCCCTCGGTCACTTTCACGGGATGCGGACCAAGCGGAAACCAAGAGTGCTACGGAGTTGCCCCCGCGGATTTTGCTACAATTTATGACGTTCCCAGCACTCTCACCGGTGCAGGCGTAAACATCGCCATCGTTCAGGACTCAAACATAAATCTCACCGACATTCAACAGTTCCGAAGCCTCTTCGGCTTGTCGAACAATTTTACCGCCAGCAATATTGTCTTTAACGGACCGGACCCCGGTATTCAGGGCCCAGACTCGGCAACCTTTGATGAAGGGGAAGCCGTGCTGGACGTTGAGTGGGCCGGAGCGGTAGCGCAAGGGGCGAATATCCAGCTGGTGTTATCCGAAGACTCTCAGACTCTGGGGGCTGCCGGAATCGACCTTTCGGCGGTCTACATCATCGATAACAATATTGCGCCCATCCTCAGCGAGAGTTTCGGCGCGTGCGAGGCGAGCTTGGGATCCAACGGCGTGGGATTCTATAACGCCTTGTGGGAGCAAGCGTCGACGGAAGGGATAACGGTTCTTATCTCCGCCGGAGACAGCGGCTCGGATACGTGTGACGATGGTTCAGGGCTGGACTTCTCAACGAGCGGTCTAGGGATCAGTGGTCTAGCCTCAACGCCATTCAATGTGGCGATGGGTGGGACAGATTTTCAGAATGGAACATCTCCGTCTATTTACTGGAGCACGACGGGGACCGCAACGGAGTCGGCAAAATCTTATATTCCCGAAGAGACGTGGAACAGCTCGTGCGCGGCGACAGCGACGACCGGAAGTCTGGCTACCTGCACGGCAACGATTATCAATGCGGATAGCGTCAATGAATTGGGTATTGATTTGACGGGGGGCAGCGGAGGTCAGAGCGCGTTTCCCACAATCAATCCGAAGCCAACCTGGCAAACCAGCGTAGTGCCTTCGGCAGATACTGGGCGCGACATCCCCGATGTGTCTTTGTTCTCCGCCGTAAATACAAGCAACAACGACTTTTACATTACTTGTGAACAGGATGCGCCTTCGCAAGGCGGCGCCCCCTGCGGCCTGGTCACGGGGCAGAAGCCGGCGATTAGCCCTGTTGGAGGAACTTCTGCCGCGGCGCCTGCGTTTGCAGGTATTATGGCGCTAATCATCCAACAACAGGGCGGAGCACGGCAGGGCAACGCGAACTATGTGCTGTACCAACTTTTCAAAAACGACGCGACCAACGCTTCCTTGGTGTGCCCGTCGAATGCAGCCAATGTGGCGACAGCGACTTGCATTTTTTACGACGTAGTTACTGGGAACAACTCAGTAGCCTGCGAGGGCAGTACGACGAATTGCAGCAATACGTCGGCAGCTGCTAACCAGTACGGCGTCCTGGTTGACCCGAGTCATACGAACAATCCGGCTTTCATGGCCGTAGCGGGATACGACAAGGCAACGGGGCTTGGGTCGGTCAACGTTGCGAACCTGGCGAAGGCGTGGGGTTCGGCAACTTTTAATTCCAGTACCACGACCATTACGAGTTCCCCAACCGGCACGAATGCGCATGGCGCAACAGTAAGCTTTACTGTGAAGGTGACCTCTGCCTCAGGCACGCCCACAGGAAACGTCTCATTGATCGCGTCACCACCCGGAAGTGCGCCGACGGCCATCGGTGTATTTGATAACACCACAACGTCGACGTTCGCACTGAGCGGGGGGGTAGCTACCATCACGACGAATTTGCTGCCCGGGTACGTAGTCGGGGGCGTGGCGACTCCCTATCCTGTGGTAGCCGAGTATGCCGGCGATGGGACATTTGGTGCGGGCACATCCGCTCCGGTCAACGTGACAGTCGGTCAGGAGGCCAGCGCAACGGCCATCAGTCTTTTGGTTGGGACTACTCCCGCTACTTCGGTGGTTTACGGATCGTCCTACATCACTAGGGTAGACGTGGTCGGAACGGGAACGAATAGTGGCAGCCAGGAATGCTCTACCACCGCCATTCCCTGCCCCACAGGCAGTATTAGCTTGACGGACAATGGCAACAACTTGAACGATTTCCTAAACACGCAAACGGGTACGTTTTCCAACACGGCAACGTTGCCGAATGATTTGGGCTTTCTTGAGGACCAACTTGTTCAGCTTCCAGGGGGCACAAACAGCCTGGTCGCGAAGTATAGCGGGGACAGCAGTTACACAACGAGCACATCTCCTGCGCTCGTCGTCACGGTAACACCTGCGACAACGGCTGCGAGCGTGACGGCAAGCGCCACGTCGGCCACTACCGTGACACCTGTGACCCTGACCGCTCTTCTTGCAACCCAAAGCAGCGGAGCCGGACCTACGGGAACAGTGACATTCTCAGCGAACGGCAGCTCCATTGGTACGGCAAGCGTTGTACCGACGGCGGCCGCTGGTCTCAACACCACAACGCCGGTGGCAGCGTTCGGCACCGCAACTCTCTCGCACACCTTTGCGACTACCGGGACATATTCGATCTCAGTCAGCTACGCAACTGGCGATGCCAACTACGCGAGCTCAAGCTCCTCAGGGACTGGAAACTTTTCCCTGACCATAACGCAGGGGACGACAGGAAATTTCGCGGTGAGCTACGCGCCCGCCAGCCTTACCTTGTCATCGACTACGGGCGCCAGTGTGAATTCGACTGTTACCGTGACGCCGAGCGGCGGATTCACGGGCACGGTGGGGGTGACCGCGTCAACATCTACGCCGGGTGTGACATGCACACCGTCTCCGCTGAGCATTAATGTGACCGGTGCATCGGCTGTCACCGGACAGTTGAGCTGTTCCGTGCTTGCGACATCAACAACCCTGACGGCTTCCAATGCTTCTCCGGATCGAATGTTGGAGGCAAAGTCGACTCATCCTTCCAAGGGAGACAGAGGATGGTGGACGCTTAGCGCGGGAACGGGCTTCGCGGCGCTATTCCTGCTTTTCCTCCCCGGCGGACGCAAACGGTATCGCGCGGCGTTTGGCCTGGGTCTGGTTTGCATACTCAGCTTTACGCTGGGATGCGGAGGAGGGAGTGCGTCTCCTCCTCCGCCTCCACCGCCGACGACCACGGTTACGAAATTAACCGTACCCGGTGCGAAGGTTGCCTCAGGGACTCCCTTCTCGTTCAGCGTGTCCGTGACCGGCGGCACTCCCACCGGGCAAGTCGAGCTGTTCGACGGCTCGACCATGATCGGCACAGCTGCGACGGTCGCGAGCGGAACTGCTACACCCACCGCGCCGGCATTGGCCGTGGGGACACATATGATCAGCGCTCACTATCTAGGCGACGCAACCACAGCAGCGTCAGCAAGCGGCACGATCAACATGACGGTCACAGGCAGCACGACGGTGACGGTCACAACTAATCCCGTTGCTTCGCCGGCCGCGCCAGCGCTAAACGTCATTATCAACTAACGACCAGTAAACCTTTACGACCGAGCGGTCCCGGGTTTTCGGGGCCGCTCTTTTTTTGGGGAGGGACACGGCATCTGGAAAGATGAGGAGGAAGCACCGCAGCGTTATCGACCACGAAAAAATGGAGAGTCCCGAGAAAAAGACAGAATGCTAGTTAGGATTTTTGATGCCGCCTGTGCTCGCCAATTCTTCGAGCGGTCAGTTGATAGAAGGTGGAAAGAAAATGCCCCAAAAATTTGGGGATGGCGACGTGAACTCAACGGGAACGAGGGACCCTTCGTGGCTCATTTGCGGCGGACGCACGACCCGAGCTTCGATCTTGCTCTGCGCTTTGGGATTTTCGATAGTGACCATGGTGCCTTCGCCGAGGCCTTCTGGAAGAATCAGCATGGCGCCGCTGGCACTGACGGTATGCGTGTGGCCTTCGTGAGAGTTCGCTTTGCCGGCGACTTGCACAACAACTCGAATCCTCAACAGCACGCGCTGAGCGCGGCGCCGCTCTTCCGCCGTGGGCGGACGCGTGGAAACAACCCTGCTAGGGGATTGGGCCGCCTTAGCGTTTGGTTGAGGTTTTATCACAGCTCAAGCCCCCAAAAATCCATCTCCGGCGCGACAAGTTCGACGCCGTACTCCCAGCCATCCGGGCGCGGCACCCCACGCCAGACTACAACGGCCGCATTACTGGTATCCGTAGCAAGGTTTGTTAGCGCGAGGCGGTGTTCCAGCTGAAGTTCCTGCTCCAAGACCACCATGCAACCATAGGGGTTAACGACGCGCGTGTGAGCCTCCACGGCGAAGCGCTTTCCGGCGTCGCCATCCCACTCCAGGCGGACGGGGACGCGCGAGTTCATGCGGCGGCCACGGCGTTTGTCGCTGTAGCGCCCGTCTAATGCCTTGGTCTCACGCGTCTTAACTGGCATTTTTGCCTCTGGAAGCCATGCTAGAGTTGAGTGGAAAAACGGTCAATGGTACGGTCGAGTGAGGGCGCACGAAAGGATAGCTGTCCGAAAGGACAGGGTTGGCACATCAGGACGGGCGAGCATTGAGAAACCTAATTGTGAACGCGGATGACCTGGGTTGGACGGAGGGCGTCAACCGAGGCATTGCTGAAGCCCACCGCAACGGCATCGTGACGAGCGCTTCCCTGCTCGCCAATGGCGCGGCGTTTGCGTCTGGCGTGGAACTGGCGCGGACGACGCCGGCGTTGGGAGTGGGCGTACATTTGAATTTGAGCGACGGCGAACCAGTTGCCGAGCGGGAGTTGGTGACTACGCTGCTGAACGCCCGGGGGGAGCTCGAGGGCAAACCGGAGAGTCTGTTGCTGAGGCTGGCGCGGCGGAGCGTGCTGCTCAACGAAATCGAGCAGGAATGGGACGCCCAGATTCAGAAAGTGCGCGACGTTGGAATCGAGCCGACGCATCTCGATGGGCACAGGCATGTGCAGATGCTGCCGGGTTTGTTTGAGATTGCTCTGCGGCTGGCCAAGAGGCACGGGATTGCGGCAGTACGGATTTCGCATGAAGAGTCGAGTTTGCGCGCGGCGCTTTCGGCGGGAGCGAAACAAAAAGGAACGGTAGTGATGAGGCAAGGCGTGCAAGCGCGGGGACTGAAAATGCTGGCGCGAGATGCCCGCGAACAAGCGGAACGCGCGGGCATTGCTGCCGCGGATTATTTCTGCGGCATCGCGCAGACGGGGGAGCTGACGCGGGAAGGCGTCGCGCGGCTACTGGAAATTCTGCCGGACGGTACGACCGAATTGATGTGCCACCCGGGTTATCTGGATGCGGATTTGGCAAAATCGGGAACGAGGTTGCAGGCCTCCCGTCAAGTGGAAGTGGACATATTGACGAACACGGAGATACGAAATCTTGTCGCATCACAGGGGATTCGGCTGATAGACTATGGTTTCGCAGCCCAAGAAGCCTGAGGAAAGCCTAGAACTTCGAGCATGAAGAACGATCCTCCTATCCGATACTCGATCGTCGTTCCGTTTTACAACGAACAGGAGAATATTCCACCACTCTACGTGAAGCTTACCGAAGTGATGGATGCGATTGGCGAGCGCTACGAACTCGTGTTTGTGGATGACGGCAGCAAGGACAAGACCTTCAAAGTGCTGTCCGATATTTATGAACACGATCCTCGCGTGAATGTAGTGCAGCTACGCCGGAATTTTGGGCAGGCGCCGGCTTTGAAGGCGGGCTTTGATTTTGCGCGCGGTGAAATCATTATTTCGATGGACGGAGATTTGCAGCACGACCCGGACGAGATTCCGCGGTTTTTGGAAAAGATTGAAGAAGGTTTCGACCTGGTGAGCGGATGGCGCGTTTCGCGAACGGATCACTGGTTGATGAGGCAGCTGCCCAGCCGGATTGCCAACAAGATGATGGCGAAGCTCTCGGGCGTCGATTTGCACGATTTTGGGACGACATTCAAGGCCTACCGGCGTGAAGTTTTGTCCGAGATTCATTTGTACGGCGAGCTGCACCGGTTTATTCCGGCGCTGGCCAGTTGGGCGGGGGCGTCGGTCGCGGAAGTGCCGATCTCGAATATTGCCCGGAAAAATGGCGAGTCGAATTACGGGATATCGCGGACCGTGCGCGTGCTGCTGGATTTGATGAGCGTGAAGTTTTTGCTCGATTATTCGACCAAGCCGCTGCAATTTTTTGGCTTGCTGGGACTGGCTTGCTTGGGGGGCGGCGCAGGTATCGGATTGTGGGTGTTTATTCGCAAAGCGGTTTTGGATGAAGGGCTGCTGGCGAACCACGGGCCGTTGATGCTGCTGGGAATGGCCTTGGTGATGGGCGGCATTCAATTTATCGCCACCGGATTAATTGGTGAGATGCTGGCGCGCACCTACTACGAGTCGCAGAATAAGCCCGTCTATAGTGTGCGCGAGTTTCGCAGCCGGCGGGAAGCCATGGCTGGGCGCGATGAGCCTCCGCGAACGGCAGGAGCTGGCGGCTGGTAGTCCGGCAAGAATTGCGCGCCAAGGCAGAATGCTTCGCGGTGTTTTCCAAAGTGCTTTGCACAAAAGCTGATGGACTTTACTTCCCTTCTGGATTTTGCGGGAGTTTCTACTTCCCTTTGACTTTCCAGGCGACATGCGACTAGAAGCACTAAATTATCTTGCGTGCCCGAATTGCGGCGGTGAACTCGCGCTTCGCGGAGAAGCCGTTCGCCAAGAAAAAGAGCACGTCATTTCAGGCACGCTGGCGTGCGCCGGCTGTAAGGCAGCGTTTTCGATTCGTGACGGCGTGCCGATCCTTATGCCGGCCAGCCTGGAAAACGTAAAGATCGAAACGGCTGCGCGGTTCGCGGAGGAGTGGACGCGCTGGAGCGACCTGCGCGGGTATTACGAGCAGGAATTCTTTGATTGGATTGCCCCAGTAACGGGCGATGATTTCAAAGGACAGGCTGTCTTCGAGGGGGGATGCGGAAAGGGCCGCCACACGGCGATCGTAGCGGGGTGCGGAGCGAAGGCTATTGTGTCGCTCGATTTGGGAGAGAGCGCGTTTGTGGCGTTTAGGCACACACGCGACCTGCCGAGCGCGCACGTGGTGATCGGAGATTTGCTCCATCCGCCCGTGAAACCAATCTTTGATATGGCATTTTCGGTTGGCGTTTTGCACCATCTGCCGGATCCAGCGGCGGGATTTGCGAGTCTGGCTTCGCGAGTGCGAAACGGCGGGCGCGTATTTTTTTGGGTGTATGGCTACGAAGGCAACGAGTGGATTCCGCGGTTCATCAATCCGATTCGAACGGCGGTGACTTCGAAGCTGCCGGCGGGATTATTGCGCGCATTGTGCCTGGTGCCCTCGGTGTTTCTTTGGGCGGTGATCAAAGTTTTCTATCGCCCCGGCGCAGATGGAAAAGTACCGAAGCATTTGCCTTACGGCGATTATTTCGCCGCGATGCACAGCTATCCCTTCGACGAAGTTCACGCCAATGTTTTCGATCAGTTGGTCACGCCGGTAGCGTACTACTTGAAGGAAGAGGAAGTGCGTCCGTGGCTGGCTTCAGGATTCAAGGATAAGCTGTTGCGCTCCCAGCGCGGATATAGCTGGACGGGACTAGCCAGCGTGGACAGGCACTGAGGTCTTGCGTATCCGACTAAACAATATGTTGAGAGCGAGGCCCGTGTTTCTCGAATGGAGCTGGTGGCCGTGTCTCGGGAGGTGTGCGTGAATCGAGAACAGTTTTACGCGATTATGAGCGGCGACGGCACGCTGGATTACGAGGTGTACCTCAGCACGAAGACGCTGCTCTCCTGCCAACTCGACTACGACAAACTTTGTAATGCCGACGAAATGCAGTTCCAGATCGTCCACCAGATCGAAGAGCTGTGGATGAAATTGATGGCCTACACGCTGCTGGACATCGATGAGTATTTACAGCAAGAGAACACGAACCGCGTAATCACGCTGTTTCGGCGGGTGCATACCGCGCAGAAGCTGATGATTCAGCAACTGGCGCTGCTCGAAACGATGTCCCCGAAGGATTATCAAGAGATTCGCAAAAAGCTCGGCAATGGAAGCGGCCAGGAATCGCCGGGCTTCCGCGTCTTGCTTAAAATGTACCAGCCGATCTGGAATTCCTTCAAAGCGAATTATTTGGACAAACATGGCCTCACGATCGAAAAGATTTACGATTCTCAGTACAACCACGGCGACGCCTACATGGTGGCCGAAGAGCTAGCCGAATTCGACGAGCTGTTTCAGAAATTCCGCTACGAGCACATGCAGCTGATTTACCGCACCATCGGTTTTGGATCGAAGTCGCTGAAAGGCCGGCCCGTCGAGATTCTTGAGGACGGCATGCGCCACAAATTCTTTCCCGAGCTCTGGGAGATTCGCGGCCAGATGACTGATCGCTGGGGTGCGGAGTATGGTGTGAAGCGGGACTCGTTGGGCAGGCACGACTGAAGCGGAAAGTTAACCGGTCGGCGGTTGAAAGTCAAAGGCTTCGGAGTATAAAGATTGATGGCTCGCTGGTTGCCGCCAAGAAGAGCACCGCTTATCGCGCGCCTGCGCCCGGGAAAGGCCGCCTACCGAGACGGGGCTAGCTCGCGGTAGTGGCTGCGGAAGAAGACAAGCGGCTCACCCGGAAATAGATCGGCGCTTTGAACTTCACCTAGAAAAATAGTGTGGTCGCCGGCTATGTAAGAGGCGACGACTCGGCAGACGATTTGGGCGAGAGCGTCTTCGAGAAGCGGGATGCCCGCTGGTGACCAGCAATAGCGGATGCCTAGCTTCGCCTCCGCCTCGGCGCTTTGCTCTGACTGCGCAAAATAAACGGAAACTTGCTGCTGGCCTACTTTCAAGACGTTGACGCCGAAATAGCGGCTTTGTTTCAGAAGCGGCAGGAGGTGACTGCGTTGGTCCACGCAGACGAGAGTCAAGAAGGGATCGAGAGAGACGGATGTAAAGGAGTTAGCGGTCATCCCATAAGCGGCGCCGGGGCCGCGCGGAGCGGTGATGACGGTGACGCCTGTGGCAAATTGGCTGAGCGCGTGGCGAAAGTCTGTCGCAGTAAGAGGAGTGGATGTCATGTTGGAATTTGTGAAGATACCACATTGCGAGGCTTAAAGCGCGAGGAGGGCGCGAGCGAGCTTGCGCTTGTCTGCACGCGTTTTCATAACTGTTGGGAGTACGGCTACTCTCATCCCGAGAGCGCGAATGGCAGCTTCCTGAGACGCGTCCCGCCGGTCGATCACAAATGTGCCAGTGAAATCGGCGTAGAGTTTGGCTACAGCGGAGGCAGAAGAGCCGCAGCCAAGCTGAATCAGCATTTTGTCGCTCGGGCCCTTCAAAGATTTTCCGCCGACAATGGGGCAGACGGCGATGACGCTTTCTTTGCGCGCGCGGAGCTGTTCGCGGACGCGCGGTACCGCGAGGATCGGGCCGATGCTGATCAGCGGATTGCTGGGGCAAATGATCACGCGGTCGGCATCGCAAATGGATTCGAGTACGCCGGGGGCCGCGTGGGCGTGTTTTATCCCGGCGAAGTGAATCCCGCGGATGCCCGGCTCGGTGCGATGCTTGATGAGATATTCCTGAAAGTGCATGTTGCCGTCGCGAGTTTCGATGATCGTAGGAATAGGCTGGTCGGACATGGGCAGAATGCGCGACTTGACGCCGAGGGCGTGGCGGATGGACTCAGCCGCTTGCGTTAGGGTTTTGCCGTGGGCCAGCAACTCAGTGCGATGAATATGAGTCGCTAGGTCGCGGTCGCCGAGATTGAACCAAATTTCGCGGCCATAAACTCCCAGTCTCTTCAGAAAATGAAAAGTTTCTCCACGCATGCCCCATCCTGTGACGGGATTGACGATACCGGCGAGCGTGTAGGTAACGATGTCGAGGTCCGGTGAAATTTTCAACCCATGCAGGACGATGTCGTCGCCAGTGTTGACGATCACGGTCAGGGCGTGCGGATCCATCGCGCCATAGAGACCCAGCAGCAGTTTCGATGCGCCGATGCCACCGGCTAAAGCAGTGACCGTAAGTTTTTTTGCGGGAGACATGGCGAATCAAGGATGCTGGGAGGAGAAGATTCGCGCAAGCGGAAAACGCCGGGCATGAGCAAGAAACTAAACTGGACCGAGGGCCGGTACGCTAACGAAAGAGGTCCTCGCTAGCGGGGCGGATGATCCGCGCCGCCGGATCATCGACGAAGCGATGGTGGTAACCGCGAATGACGACGATGGGATTGCCTGCGGATTTTCCCATGAGCAGCCCGGCGGCGGCGGCGAGTTCGTCGGCGACGGCGAGGACCGTGGCCCGAAGGAGTTTGCGATGGCGATCACGTTTACCGCGTAGGTCGACCAGAGCGGGAACGCCGCACGCGCCGATGGCTACGTTGATGAGGCCCAAGCGCCAGGGACGGCCAAACGTGTCGCTGATGATGACGGCGACGCGTTTGCCGGTTTGCTTCTGAAGAGCGGCGGCCAGCCGGCGAGCGGAACCGTCGGGATTTTTCGGCAGCAGCGTGACGAAATCGCGGCCACGGACGTTCGAATGATCAACGCCTGCATTCGCGCAGACGAAACCGTGATGCGTTTCGACAATGAGGACGCGGTTGGAGCGTACAATGCGGCGGGATTCGCGCAGCACAACTTCGATCAAGCGCGAGTCATTGGAAAGCTTTTTTGCCAATGCTATCGCTTGGGACGAGGGGCGGATCGTGGACAAGCGGACGGTCCGCCCTTCCGCTTTTGATATGACTTTTTGAGCCACCACCAGAATGTCGCCATCCTCGAAAGCAATTTTTGCGCCGCGAGCGGCAAGAGCCGTGAGTTTGGCCAGGTCAAGTCCCTTGCGAATTTCCGGGAAGCCGGGAACAACGAAGAACGAAATAGACGGTGAAGCCAGTGACGCTCGATTTGTCTTGGGCGGACGTGAAGATCTGTTTGCCATGCTCGGGAGCAAGAATCTTACGCGAGATGGCCCGAGGATTTCACGCCGAAGCGGAAACTAAATGGCCCAAATAGCCCAGGCGGGGGCCTGCCGCATGGCAAGCACCCCGCCCGGAAGCCGCCGCTGGAGACGACTACTAGTTGTCTTTCTTCGGAGGCTTATCTTCCTTTGCAGGTTTAGCTGCAGGTTTCGCGGCAGGTTTCGGTGCAGCCTTTTTCTCCGCTTGTTGCTGCTGTTTGAGTTTCGCCTCCTCGGCGTCGTGTTTCTTCTCGAGGTCTTCGAGCTGCTGCTGATGTTGCTGATTGAGCTGTTGCTGTGCTTTTTCGTCAGCGGCCTTCTTGGCGAGATCAGTGCGATCCGCTTGTTGCTTCTGCTCGACTTTTTGGCGCTCCAGGTCCTGCTGGTTGCGCAGATCCTGGATTTGCTGCTGATGCTTCTGGTCGAGCTGCGGATTCGCGTTGGTGGTGTTGGCCGGCACACTAGGCTGCGCGGACGGCGGACGATTCGGATTGTTGACAGGTGGCGTAACCGTCTTGCTGGCGGCGTTCACGGGCGTCGCCGGGTGGTTCGGATTGGGTTGAACTCCCTTGGCTTGAACGGATTGTGGTTTGGCGGGCGGAGCGATTTTGATATTGGGGCGAGCTTCGGCCGTCTGGGGCTGAAGCTGTCGGGTCTCTGAGATAGCCAGAGGCCTCCCGCCGTTGGCCTGGATTGCTTGCTGCTGCTTGGCAAACGAAGGTGGTGGTGGCGGGGGAGTCGTCTTCGCAACCACGGCTCGGGTTTGCAATGCCGCTGGAGGATGTACTGTCGCACTAGCTCCAGCGCCGAGAACCGCCTGCCGCGAAGGCGCGACAGCCGGCGTAGTGGCCACAACAGGAGCGGAGGCTGCTTCCCTCGCGTCGAAGGTGACTGAATTCCGGGAGACCGATTGAGCAGATGTGAATGCTTGAGGGCTCGTGACGGAAACTGCTCCAGTGACGCGCTGATTGACGTAGGTGACGTTGGTGACGGTGGTCCTATTCACCACGGTGGTGTTGTAGTAGTTGTTCACCACAGTAGTGTTGACCGTAGTGTTTGTAATGTTGACGTTGTTCACGTAAGCGCGGCTGACGTGATAGGACGGCACGTACACTTCCCTCGGACCTAGCGGGAACCATCCAACGTTAACGCCAACTGCAAAGCCACCGCCGACCCCGATGCCCACCGCGAAATGCGGGCCACCGACCCACGCCACTAGCGCGGGGGCGTAAACGGGGCGAACGTATGGCACCCCAACAACCACCGCGACAGGCCGGGCAGGAACCCAACCCCAGACTCCGCCAACCGTTACCCAGCGTCCGTAGTGAAAGGGCGCGAAGCCCCAAGGCGCATCATCGACCCAGGTGTAACCCCAAGGCGCGATGTAGGCCCAGTGGCCGTAGTGATAAGGAGCCCAGCCGACGACGGCAACGTGCGGGAACCAGATAGTGCCGTAGTCCGGTGTGGGACGCCATCCGCCGTATTCGTCGAGGTCTTCGTAGCCGATGACGTCGTTCGAAACGTAGCGGGCGGAAACAGAATTATCGATGCGAGCGTCGCGCTCCGCGCACCAGTTGTCAAAATCGTCGCTGGAGTTGTCCCAGCCTTCGACGTCGGCATCGATCTGGTCGGTGCCGTTGAACGTGCCGACCTCCTGAGGATGGATAGTGTAAGCAGAGCCGCCGCCGGTGACTTCACCTTGGCCATCGCGGACTAGAACTACCGTGGCGTCGCCTGCTTCGTTCACGTCGACCTTGTAATTGCCAGGACGAAGAATCGTGAAGGCCAAATTCGGTGTGTCGACTTCAAAGGTTTCGTCATCAGCGAGCCTGCGGACACGAATGTTCAGCGTGCCTTCGGTGAGACGAACCTGAGTCATGTTGTCGGTCAGGTTCAAGAAGGAAAAGCCGGTGTCGCTACCGAGACGGATCGATGCAGAGCCGAGGTGCAGCTCGGAGAACGAATCGTTGTCGTTCCAGAGCTTGTCGCCGGTGGTTAGAGGGCGATTGACAACCGCGGAAACCCAGTCCTCGGTTCCAGCGGGCTCGAAGGAAACTGTTCCTCGAACAAACCCGAGGCGTGCGACACGGCCCGGTGGATCGTCATCGTCGGCAGCGGCGCGTTGCGGGATAAGGCAAGCCATGGCCAGCGCAAGGCTGAGCAGACCAATGACGTAAAGCGCGTATCTTTTCATTTGAGGTTTCCTCTCTCCTGTTATGCCAGGGCCGAAATTGGCCCCTCATTGCGTGGAATTGCGTGATCGAAACCCGCAGCCTTCGAGTGCTGGTCTCAAGGGATGCGGCCCCATTTCGTAACTCAAACAGTAACATCTCGGGGCGAAATACCCGAGATCGACTCCCATTGCTTGTCGAACTTAGAAATGGCCGGACTGGAACTACTCATTTAACACGGGCACGCGAAGAGAGTTGTGGAACTGCGTCTAGGATAGGCTCGAGACGGGAGCATCGAGAAAGCAAAAAGCCCGCCTCCTTTGAAAGGGGCGGGCCTTTGTGTAATGCGCTGATTCTAGCGATGCCCGTGAGAACCGCCGCCACCACCGTGGGGGGCGCTACCGCCGCCGCTATGGGGAGCTGCTGCTCCACTGCTGGCATGGGGTGCAGAGCCGCCGCCATAGCTGCGGCTCGGAGCCGAGTAAGTGCGGCTGGGCGCCGTGTTCGTGCGCGTTTGCGGCGTATAGCTGCGATTATTGGTCGCCGCGTTCCCTTGTGGCGTGTAAGAGCGGCTACCGCCAGCATTGGTGCCGCCATTGGCAGAGGCGCCTGCACCGGCCCATGGCGGCCGATTGTTCGCGCGCGCGGACATGGTGCTGCTCGAAGAGCCGTTGGAGCTGCCGAAGCCGTTCGGGGCCTGGCCGTGATCAGTCGTATTGCCTTGCGCGCTCCATGAGCGCGAGTTGTTTGCGCCCCCGGATGGAGGACGGCTTCCCGATACCGCGTTTTGCCTCGAACCAGTTACGCCCGAGTTCGCTCGGCCAGCGCTCAATCCGTTAGTGTTCATCGTATGTACAGGAGTGTTAGAAGCGCCAGCTCCGGGCGTGGTACGCGCCATGACTGAGCGGTTCTCCACCGAACTAGGCGGACGGCTGACATTGCCTCTGGCACTGGCCGCGCCGAGCGCGCTCTGTCTTGTGGGAGAGATTCCCGCTCTGTTAGTCACCTGCGCGTTGCGCAGGGAAGCTTCGTCGATATGGGCAGCGCCACGATTGATAGCTTGACCGCCGGTGAATGCGCTGCGCGAAGCAGCCGTCACCGCGCGGGTGTTGTGCGCGTAAGCGTAATTAAAACTGCCGCCGGAACGGATAACGCTGGCGTTGCGGATCACCGTATTCCGAACGTTGATTCTATTCACGTATCCGAAGCCAGCGTGGAACCATGGGTGGAACGGTTCGCCAAACCCCAGCGGGAACCAGCCTACGCCGAAGCCTGCACCAAATCCGAAGCCGAAGCCTCCACCGAGGAATCCCACGAATGCCGGACCATAGATAGAGACGCCAATTCTCGGGCCAGGATACCAGCCCCACCTGCCGCCGATGAAACCCCAGCGGCCATAGTGAAATGGCGCAAAGCCCCACGGCGCATAATCAACCCAAGTCCAGCCCCAAGGGCCAACGTAGCTCCAGTAGCCGTTGCTGTAAGGAGCCCAGTCTGGCGAAACCTCCGCAGGATACCAGATAGGACCGTTGTCGCCGTCCTGGCTCCAGGTGCCGTTGTTATCAAGGTCTTGCGTGCCGGGCATGTCGTCAGGAACGTAACGCTGAGAAACGGAATTCTGTTCGCCGAGGTCGCGATCGTTCGCCCATTTGTCGAGTCCATCCGCGGGAGGCGCTTGCGGCGCAATAGTGGATTCAACATTGTCCGTGCCGTTGAAAATACCCCGCTGGCCGGGCTGGAGATCGTACGTTTTTCCACTGGCAGTTACAGTCCCCGCGCCGCGGATAACGGTGATTCCAGTGTTGTCGCCATTCTCGTTGACATCGATGCGAAATGCGCCCGCCTGCGTGATGGTGAAAACTAGATTCGGCGTATCCACTTCGTATGTGTCGCCTTGGCGGATTTCCTTGACGCGGAAATTGATGGAACCTTCGGCCAGCCGCATCTGGGTGATGGTCTGATCGAGATTAAGAAAAGAGAGAGCGGTCATGCTGCCAAGATGTATGGAAACTACGCCGGTCTGCAATTCAGCGCGGGAATCTTTGTCGGTCCAGAGTTTGTCCCCAATGGTCATGGGGCGATTGCGAACGGCGCTACCCCAATCTCCTGCGCCTCCGGGCTGAATAGAAACCGAGCCATCCAAAAAGCTGACACGGGCCACGCGACTTGGCGGATCGTTGGCGTCATTTGCAGCGGGCTGATCGGGCGTATCCGGTTGATTGGAAAGAGCAGGCTGATCCACTGGAGGAGCTTGATCAGGCTGCTGCGCGCGCACTTTTGGAGCGGAAACACAGAGAAGACCGATTAGACAGAGAACTAGGCCGAGTCTGGTCTGGCCATAACGAGTGGTCTTCAACATAGTTGGTCACCTTGTCCCCGGTCCGGACATGAGGTTCCGGCCGACGGGAGCCTATCTATATATAACTCCCAATGGGTAGAACCCCAAAGTGGAAAAGAAGTTGCTCGTAGCAGGGGAGGCAGGGGTGGGAACGATAGAGTGAGTGAAGAAGCGTTTTTATTTGACCGAATGGTTGATTAGGAGAAACTGGATTTAGGTTAAGTATATTGTTTTAAGCATTTTACAGAAGAATCGCTGGCCTGAAAGCCCTCGTGAGGATGTAATTCGTCGGCCGGACCTCCTGTAAGAAGCTGAAAATAATAGGATTGCCCAATCGCGGAAGTCCTAATTGGGTGTGCCATTGCCCCCAATCTGATAGCCGACGCCCCGAATCGTGCGGATTAGGGGATAGTCATAGCCGGAATCCACCTTGCGACGAAGGTAGTTGATGTAGACGTCCACGACATTAGTCATGGTATCGAAATTAAGTTTCCAGACTTGCTCGACAATGGCGGTGCGTGTGACGGCCTGTCCTTCATGACGCATGAGGAATTCAAGAAGGGCAAATTCCTTAGGGCTCAGCTCGATCGGGTGCCCTCCCCGCTGGACGGCGTGGGCCACGCGGTCGATCTCGAGATCGCCAACTTTGAGCACAGCACGGCTAGGGCGACTCCCTCGTCGGAGCACAGCGCGGATGCGCGCGGCCAATTCCGCAAACGCAAACGGCTTCGCCAAGGAATCGTCGGCGCCGGCATCGAGCAGGCGCACCCGTTCTTCCGCGAGGCTCGCTCCAGTAACCATGAGAACGGGCAAGTCGGGTTTCTTCGCACGAATGTTGCGAAGAACGTCGAGGCCGGATTCGGCAGGCAAATTGAGATCCAGAACTACAAAATCGTACGGCTGGTCAGACGCAAGACGCTGGGCTTCCCCACCGTCCGAGACCATATGTACGGAGAATTGTTCCTGCTGCAACCGTTGATGGAGAAACTCCGCCAGCGGCGCGTCATCTTCAGCGACAAGAATGCGCATCGGCTCACACCAAACATTAAATTTGGAAGGGGGTAAGAGCATAGTGAGGGTGATGGGGAGACGTGTCAACGAACTATCGAGAGGTGATAGCGCAAAGGGTATCCCCTCGCGGAAGCTTGTGATATCGAGACGAGAAGGGAAAAAATCAGGCGCTCACGAAACGCGCGGCGGGAAACCGCCAATCCTCAGACTAGGCAACCGGGCGGACCTCCGGAGTCTTCACGTGCTCGGGGCGGAAGCCAACTCCGACCAACCGGGCAGGAATTCGCCGCAGAATGGGCCAGCGGCGCAAAAGTTTCAGGGGCCAAGGAAGGGCAAAGGACTTGGAGCTGCCGAGAACCTTCCGGATCACGTTGTTTTGTATGGCGATTTGCAGCCGCTGCGTGGCTCGTGTTGGAAAACTTCTGCGCTGCTGGACGGCGCGAAGATCGCTTTCGGACGGAGCCTTATCGAGAAGTATCCTGCCGAGTAAATTGGCCGTGGCCACGGCATCTTGAATAGCTAGATTGATTCCAACCCCTCCAATGGGCGACATGGCATGCGCCGCATCACCAATACACAAAACGCCAGGCCGGGACCATTCGGAAAGCCGGTCGATAGCGACCGTGAGAAGACTGACGTCCTTCCAATCGGCCAGCTCTTCCATTCGATCTTGCAAGATTGGCGCCAGGTCGACAATGTTTTCGCGGAAAGCTGGCAACCCTCTCTGCTTGATTCGGTCGGCCTCCCCTTTGGGGATAACAAAAGCACATTGCCAATAGCTCTCACGATTGATCATGACGAGAATCTTTCCTTTGTCAAAATGACCTAGGGTTTGTTCCGGATCGTTGGCCCGGCGGCTTATCCGCATCCACATCACATCCATGGGAGCGCCAAGATCGATCACCTCCAGGTTCGCGCGTTGTCGTACCACGGAGTGGCGTCCGTCGGCACCAATACTAAGCGGGGCGCGAACTTCCAATGAGCCGCCAGGAGTTTTTGCGCGCAGGCCCACCACAGTACCTTTCTCTTCCAGGAGATCCATCACCTCCGCATTCATCCTCAAGTGAAACGTCGGATAGCGGCTGGCCCGCTCTTTAATAAAGTCCAGGAAATCCCACTGCGGCATGAGAGCGAGAAATTTACAGTGAGTGGGCAAATGTGTGAAATCTCCAACCGTGACGGTGTCCTTGCCGACTTGCCCCGCAAGCTCGCGCACCTCTTGATGCGGACGCTTGAGAAACTCGTCCAGAAAACCGAGCTCATGCATAAGCTCGAGCGTCGAGGGATGAATCGTGTCACCACGAAAATCACGCAGGAAATCTGCATGCTTTTCGAGTACGAAAACATCCACGCCCATGCGGGCAAGAAGCAAGGCCAACATCATGCCAGCAGGCCCGCCTCCGGCAATGCAGCAGCGCGTTGAAATTGCTTCGTTCATTGCTGCGTTTTGCCGGTATCGCTGATCTTCGTCGCTTGCCACGCCACGGCCTGCCACCGTCCATTGCGCCGCAAAAACGTTCCGGTGTTCCGGTAGTGAGCTTGCTCCACTTTTCCGTCGCCGTGCTCCGTGCGACCCTCCAACCGGAACGCTACGATCACCGTATCCCCATACTCGTGAACCGTAATGTCCTCGGCGGAATAACTGCTCTTCTCTTCTGACGCCGCCGGTTTTCCAAGACTCCCCATAATGTCGGCCTTCGTGATGACTGCGCCCGTCGCCCTCGTATAAATCACATCATCGGCAAAAAACTTTTCAAAGATCGCTCTGTCCCCGCTGCCCGCACCAGCTATGAACTCGCGCAATAGGGCCGTAACCTCTTCGGTGGCTTTCGTTTGTGCTGACACCCCGGTATTCGCCACGCAGCAAAGCGCCGCCGCAACTATCACCGCTTTCATAAAATTCATCGCCGCTCTCCTTCTATAGGTCCTCACCCTCAAAACCTTCCTTCGTCCAGCCCCACGAAATATCGCTTGATTCTACGGGCCTATCTTGTCGTGAATCGCAAGCTCGGGCAAGCCCGTTGCCACCTACGGCCACCTACCCTCGCGACGCACGCCCACTCGTTGACTGCTCTCCCGGCCTCTCGCTCTGCTTCGAACATCGCCCAAACATCTTGATTTTTGCCGCGGGAATTCTTCCTGGTAGGATAGAACAGTTGGGGAAGCGTTAAAAAACACGGATGGAAACCGCCTTCATCTGCGACGCTATTCGAACGCCCATCGGCCGCTATGCCGGGGCGCTCTCTTTGGTTCGCACGGACGACCTGGCCGCCATCCCAATCAAGGCCCTCATCGAACGCAATCCCAAAGTAGATTGGAACTTGCTGGACGACGTCGTCTACGGCTGCGCCAATCAAGCCGGAGAAGACAACCGCAACATCGGCCGCATGGCCCTGCTGCTCGCCGGACTCCCCAAGGAAGTCCCCGGCGTAACAGTCAATCGCCTCTGCGGCTCCAGCATGGACGCCGTGGCTACCGCCGCGCGCGCGATTAAATGCACTGAAGCCGAACTAATCCTTGCGGGCGGAGTCGAGAGCATGTCTCGCGCTCCATTTGTGATGGCCAAGGCAGACTCCGCTTTTCCCCGCGTCGCGAAGATCGAAGACACCACCATTGGCTGGCGCTTCATCAATCCCCTCATGAAAGCCAGATACGGCGTCGATTCCATGCCCGAGACTGCCGAAATTGTCGCCGAGGAATTCCGCATTTCTCGCGAAGATCAGGACGCCTTCGCACTCAGAAGCCAGCAGCGCGCCGGGGCAGCGATGCGCGGCGGCCTTTTAGCGCAGGAAATTGTTCCCGTCCCGATTCCTCAAAAAAAAGGTGAGCCCATTCTCTTCACCGCGGATGAACACCCTCGTGCCGACACATCATTAGCCGCCCTGGCAAAGCTGCCGGGCATCGTGAAACCAGGCGGCACCGTAACGGCCGGAAACGCTTCCGGAGTAAACGACGGCGCCTGCGCCCTCTTGTTGGCTTCGGAAGCCGCCGCCAAGCATCATGGCTTAACTCCCAAAGCTCGCATCGTCGCCGCCGCCGCCACGGGAGTTGCCCCACGCGTCATGGGTATGGGTCCCGCTCCTGCCTCGCGTAAAGTCTTTGCCAAAACGAATCTGACCATTGGCCAAATGCAGGTCATCGAGCTTAACGAAGCCTTTGCTTCGCAAGCCCTCGCCGTTCTCCGTGAGCTCGGCGTCCCCGACGACGCACCCCACGTTAATCCGAACGGCGGCGCGATCGCTCTTGGCCATCCCCTCGGCGCCAGCGGCGCGCGCCTCATCACCACCGCGATGTGCCAACTCCTGCGCACCGGCGGAAAATACGCCCTCTGCACCATGTGCATCGGCGTAGGCCAAGGCATCGCCATCATCCTCGAACGCGTTTAATCACGCACGATAGATGCTCGATCAAAAACACTTTGGCTGCGTGGCTCCTAGTTTGCGGGCCCGGCAAACAACAGCAGATTCCCATCCGGATCTTTGACGATGAAATTCCTGGCGCCCCAAGGCTGCTTTTTCAGTGTCTGGCTAAACGCAACCCCAGCGGACTGAAACTCAAGAAACAGTAGCTTGATCTCGTCCGCCGTAGCGACGGTCATTGATGCCGACAGCAGTTCCTCGCGATCGCGAACCGCCGACTCGATTACGGGCCCCTCGACACACCTAAGGTTGAGACTCGCTGCGTCGCGACGGATCTGCGCGTAGTAGGGAGGGTCGCCGTAGCTGAATACGAGCGAAAAGCCTAACTTCTCCTGGAAGAATTTGCATGATCGCTTGATATCGGTGACCAGCAGTTGCGGCTCTGCAGAGACAATCCTCGCTTTGGACGGTGACGACCTCACTCTCCGCGACGTGGTGGAAAGCCCAGCTTTCAGGGCCTGCCAACTATCGAAGCCGTTCTGTCTTGCGACCATCTCTTGCGCATCGCTGAGCTTAAAGTTTGCCGCAAGAATCTCCGCATCGGGCATATTCAAGAAACGAGGCAGAAGCGCGCGGATTTGCGCGGCGACGGGATAGTGCCGTTCACGATGCCAACGCAGTATGAGCTTGGCTTGCTTTTTGAGGTTCTCTAGATTGGGCATGTAGGCCTCCACGACCGGATCGTAGGTGGGCATTGCCCTTCGGCGACGCGCCGATGCACCCTACATGCGCCGATCGCAGTATCTGCTGCCCTTTCAACAACTGTCAACTAAGAACGACGAGACACCGAGACACTACACCTTGGTCAGCAGCACTTACGGATTTTTGGCGGATAACGGCTCAACTGGAAACCGGCCAATTTCCGCTCCTGCTTTGCACCGCGACACCCGCAACTCCAATGTATTCATGCGTTTACTTTCACGAGCCTCTGGATAGCCTGGGGTAGGGGGGTATCACACAGGGGAAGCTCTCAAAGCACGAACGCGAGCTTTGAAGTTGTCACCAAACGGTCGCCCAGCGGCACCGCACCACATCCGTAATCAAGAGGGTGCAAGGCACCGCGATCCAGAGCAAACCGGCGCCTTAGTACGATAGAGTTTTGTTTCCATCGCAGGAGTGATTAAACTCTGCCCATGAACCTGCTTGACCCCTTGTTCCGCTCTCAAGCCGTGGAGAAGGTCTTCTCCAACCGTGCCACTTTGCAGGCCATGCTCGATTTTGAAGCAGCGCTCGCTCGGGCTCTGGCGCGCGCCGGTTTCATTCCCGCCTCCGCCGCCCCGGCCATTGAAGCGAAATGCCGCGCCGAACTTTACGACATGACCGTCCTCGCTCAGGCAGCGGCCAATGCTGGCAATCTCGCCATTCCCCTGGTGAAACAGCTCACCGTGCTCGTCGCCAAAAAAGAAAAAGACGCCGCCCGCTACGTGCATTGGGGCGCCACCAGCCAGGACGCCATCGACACCGGCCGCGTGCTTCAGCTGCGCCAAGCGCTGGCTCTGATCTCTTCGGAACTCGATCTCTTCGCCGTCGTTCTCGGCGAATTGGTGCACAAAAATCGCGCCACTCTCGTCGTCGCCCGCACCTGGATGCAGCAGGCGCTTCCCACAACCTTCGGCTTTAAAGTGGCTGGCTGGCTCGACGCGATCGACCGTCATCGCGCGCGGCTCGCGGAAACCGAAGAGCGCTGCCTCGTTCTGCAATTTGGGGGCGCCGTCGGCACCATGGCAGCTCTCGGCGCGCGCGGCTTGGACGTCGCCGCCAATCTCGCCAAGGAATTGCAGCTTCCTTTGCCGGAACTCCCGTGGCACAGCCATCGCGATCGCATGGCGGAAATCGCCGCCACTCTCGGGCTTTTCTGTGGGACTCTCGGCAAAATCGCCCGTGACATCTCTCTTCACACCCAAACCGAAGTTGGCGAAGTTTTTGAACCATCCGCGGACGGCCGCGGCGGCTCTTCCACCATGCCGCACAAGCGCAATCCGGTTACTTCTGCTGTCGTCTTGTCGGCTGCCGCGCGGGTGCCCTCCCTCGTCAGCACCATGCTCGCCGCAATGGTCCAGGAACAGGAGCGCGGTTTGGGCGGCTGGCATGCCGAATGGGAGACCTTGCCCGAAATTGTCCGGCTAACCGCGGGCGCTTTGCATCACCTTACGACCACGGCCTCCGAACTGGAAATCGATCCCGAACGCATGCGCCAAAATCTGGATGTCACTCATGGCTTGATTTTTGCCGAGGCCGTCACCATGGCTCTCGCCGAAAAAATGGCGCGCTCCGACGCCCACGAACTCGTCCAGCAAGCTTGCAAACGCGCCCAGACTGCGCGCCGCGATCTTCGCTCCGTCCTCGCACAAGACGCCATCGTCAAAACAACTCTCTCTGAAGCCGAGCTTGACCGCCTCTTCACCCCAGCCAACTATCTAGGAGTCGCCGACCAATTCGTCGACCGCGTGCTGGCCGCCAGCACCGCAAATCGCGACCGGAAAAAATCTCGGAAAAAGTGAGCCCCATGCCCTTCGCTCAATTAAGAGATGGCCGCCTCCAGTACGAGATCACCGGCCCCCCCGGCGCGCCAGTCCTGGTTTTCTCGAACTCGCTGGGCGCCACTCTCTCGATGTGGGATTCGCAGGTGCCCGTATTCCAGAAACAATTCCGCGTGCTGCGCTACGACACGCGCGGCCACGGCCAGTCTGCCGCCACGCCCGGCCCCTATACCATCGAGCAGTTGGGCCGCGACGTTCTTGCCCTACTCGACGAGTTGGAACTCGACCGCACGAATTTTTGCGGCCTATCCATGGGCGGCCAAACCGGAATGTGGTTCGCGCTGAACGCTGCGGCCCGCCTCGACAAATTGATTCTCTCGAACACTGCCGCCAAAATCGGCACTCCGGAAGTGTGGAACACGCGTATCGATGCTGTCCGCAAAGGCGGAATGAAATCCATCTCCACAGCGGTCATGGAGCGCTGGTTTTCCTCGGACTTTCGCTCGAGCTCTCCAGACCTCATCGCCGCCATCAAGCAACTGTTTGAGCGCACGAATCCCGAAGGATACGCCGCCAATTGTGCAGCGATTCGCGATTTCGACGCCCGCGAAACCATCGCTGCGATTTCGACACCAACTTTAGTGATTTCCGGAACGCACGACGCGGCGACCACTCCGGCCGACGGCCGCTTCCTCGCAGACGGGATCAACGGTGCGCGCTACGTGGAACTAGACGCCGCCCATATTTCCAATATCGAGGCTCACGATCGCTTCAACACCGAGCTCAACGCCTTCCTTCAATCCTGAGCAGCGACCACCATTTCCAAATTCCTTATTTCGCCGGCATGCGCTCTTTGATCTGCCTCGTGAGCGCCTGAATCTGTTCCTTGGTGATTTGGCCCTCCCCGGCCAAGATCACCATTAACCGCCCGCCTCCCCCGTCCTTGAACTCCGCATTCTGAATGGTGGCGTGCCCTTGAATGGCCGGCGGAAGTGTTGCGCTCAAATCCGTTCCCTTTTGCATTGCCGAAAGAATCGACGTCCGTATCTTATCGCGCAGCATATCGCCGAGCGATCCGGATCGCAGCAACTCCCCCAGCGATCCATCCGCATCGATCTTCCCGACTTCCGGCACCAGCCGCAATTCCGTATTGTTTTGCTCGATCGCGGGCGTGAGTTTCACTTCAATCACCGCATTCCCTCCCACGAGTCTCTTGCTTTTTTCTTTCCCTAAGACCTTCGCGCATGCCCATCGTTCGTAGTGCAGCTGCACGACGGCCACGCTCGCCGGTTCGACCGGCGTAAGGTCGGCATGCTCGATATTTATCCGCTCCCCGCAAGCATCATCCTTATCCAATTGGGAGCCCAGCAGAGCTGTCATGTTCTGCTGCAGCTCGCTAAGATCGGCACTCAGTTCCAATCTAAAGATGCTCGTTTGCGCATCTTTGGAATGCAACGATACAACCGCAAAGGCCATGATCGTCACCGACTGCTCTTTGATCTTGAGAGGAATCTTCACCGGCGGAATCTTGAAGGTGACATTCTGCGCGCCCGCAGGAATGGCCCACGCCACCATTGCCAGGCACAAGACAAGCCCGCTAGCCCTCGGCAACATGGAACTGCCCCACTTGGACCCTTTTGGGCCAAAGAGCAGCCGGCCCACTTCTCGGGACAAGAATATTCGGACGAACAGCCTGATCTTCCCCAGCAATTATTGCCTCCACGCGGCTCATTAAATTCTATCGCGACTGGTCTGGCCGCCATCCACGATTCGTCAGATAGATGAATAAGCTTCCGCTCCGGTTGCCGCGCGTCAGTCAACTGGCGGCCCTGCCAGTCGATTTCGGCCTGGTTTACCATTCTCTCGAGCCCGCGCTGCCGAACCCCTCTCTAAGTATCGGGTAACCTTTGTGTTTTTGTTGCGTCCAAGGGGATAAAGCTGGATGCAGCGTCTGTAGGTATTTTGGCTTCCATGTGTATGTGTAGGCAGTCGCATCGGTCTGCGATGGGGCGCAGAATTCTCGGCTGAGTTTCAGTCTTCGTTCAGTTAAGGGGACCCAAGTATGGGTGCTTTTGACAAAAGCTACCTGCAGGACCGGTCGAGCGAACCCCTTCCTCCGGAAGTCATTGGCGCTACAGAAAATCTCCGTCTCAGCTTGATCTCAGACCAACCCGGAATCGTGGAATATCTTGGCTCGCCGAGGGTGATGATTTCTCTCCATGTCGGACCCTCCGTGGCCATCGACTGCCGCCGGGGCGGCGAACGACATCGCGGCATCAACATTCATGGTGATCTGGAGATTATCCCCCCAAATCTCGGCGGCGTCTGGGAGCTAAAAGCGCGCGATACCGCTTTGGTGATCGGCCTCAAGCTTTCTGTCCTCCAACGCGTCGTGCAAGACTCCGGCAGCGACCCAAACAAACTGCGAATCTACAACCGTTTTCAAGCACGCGATCCGCAGATCGAACACATCGGATGGGCTCTGAAAGCAGAGATGGAAAACGGGTATCCATCCGGCCGCGCCTATATGGACGGCCTTGCAACAGCTCTTGCTTCTAGGATCGTGCGGAATCACAGTTCGCTGGCGCGCGCCTCCCGTGCCACCAAAGCCGCGATGCCGGGGCGCAAACTGAAGCTCATCCTCGGTTACATCGAAGACAATCTCGGGCGCGATCTCGGGCTTGAGGAGATCGCTCGGGTTGCTGGCTTGAGTGTTTCGCATTTTAAAACGCTGTTTCGGAAATCGCTGGGTGTGCCGCCGCACCAATACTTGATTCGCCGCCGCGTGGAACGAGCGGCCACGCAGTTGCGCAGAGGGAAGGCGCCCATTGGCCAAATCGCACTCGAGAATGGCTTTAGTCACCAGAGCCACCTCGCGTTGCACACGCGTCGCGTCTTGGGTCTGACGCCTCAGGAGCTCAGAGAAAATTGATGAAGGCCTGTCTCAGTAAAAGCCGGAATGCCTGTGAATCGTGACTGGAGGGCTCTTTTTGCCTGTCTACATCCAGAAATCAAATGCGGCTGCCGGGACATATTCGGCCGATTTTGCTCCTGTTCGTCTTATGTTGAGCGACGCTGTTTTTCCCGGAAAGCATGATCCGAGAAGAGCGCGCAATCACATTTCGCTTGAGGACGAATCGTTTTTGATCGGGAAATCTAAAATAATCTTTCGCTCGTGACAAGTATGAACGACCTGTTGGGGACCAAAATCGTTGTAACCGGTTTGAAGAATTCGCCTGAGGGGACGAAAGCTGAGCCTCTCGGGTCCGCGGGTCTCAGCGCGGCGGCCGGAAAAAGCCCTAAAGTCGCGGCTTTTCGTCCACGATCGGAGATCCCGCTGGTGAGACCGGTTAAAATCGCCATCAAAACAAAAGGCAAAATTCTCCTCATCCCTCCGGGGAATATTCTCGCCGTCGAAGCAGAAGGAAATTATGTATTGTTGCGGGGTCCCTCTGATACCTACCTGTTGCGAGAATCAATTTCAGCCATGGCGGAGAAACTTGAGGCCTACGGATTCATTCGCGTTCACCGGTCCGTCCTGGTCAACGCAACTTGTGTCGAAGAAATCCACGCCGGGGCCACGGGAGAATACGTGTTACGCATCACGGGCGGCAGGGAATACATGGTCTCGCGGACATACAAGAACAATCTGAAATCGCTCGCACACTCTTGGATCGGCACGGATTCGTTTGAGGAGGAATGACCCTCCTCGGAGTCTACCTTAGCACCCGGTGCGATGACTCACCGCGCGGCTGTTCTTGATCAAGTTCATCTTTCCTTCTTCGGCGCCCAATTCCAATCCATCTTCTCCAAACAAGCCGCAAAAACGGGGAAGGTCAGATGGCCTTCCCAGTTTTTCTTTCTTCGGATCATGTTGTGCGGAGTCTACGCGGCACACTCCGCTCGTTCCCGGAGAGGGTTTCAACTACCCATAGAACCGTGATCGTCTATGGCAGGTCCTTGCTTAACCTGTCCACCACCGCCTTCGATTCCGTCACCGGCGGGTTGTTCAAGTACTTTCCAAAAAACACAAGGTACCTTTGCCATCTATCCTGGATGTGCCGCGGCTCCACGAACCCGTGGTTTTCCCGCGGATAGGTTACGTATTCCACCGGCACATGCCTCTCATACAGCGCGCGATAAAACTCCTCCGCCTGCGGAATGGGCACCCGCGTGTCCGCCTGCCCGTGCAGAATCATCGTCGGCGTCTTCACGTTCCCGATGAACTTCATCGGCGAATGATCCCAATATTCCTGATAGTTGTCCCATGGCGCCTTCATATTGAAGAACACGGTGAGGTAGCGGTGAATGTCCGTCTGCGAATACATCGAATAAAGATCCGGCAGGCCCGCGCCAGGCGAAATCGCTTTGAACCGGTCGGTCTGCGTGTCGATCCACATGGTCATGTATCCGCCGTATGACCAGCCAAACGCACCCAGCCGGTCCGGATCAGCCCAGCCTTTATCGACCATCGCTTGCACGCCGCTCATATCGTCCTTGAAATCGCCGTTTCCCCAGTCATTCTGATTGGCGGACTCAAATTTTTCCCCGCGGCCCGTCGAGCCGCGAAAATTCGGCTGCAACACCAAGTAGCCGTTCGCCGCCATTATCTGCTCCGTCGGACTGAAGGAAAGCAACGAAGCTCCCGTCGGTCCTCCGTGGGGATTCAGCAAGAAGGGGACTTTGTGAGTCCCATCAAAGTCCACGGGCTTGGTCACAATCCCGTCGATTTCTATGCCGTCCTTGCTGCTCTTCCAACGAACCACTTCGCTGGCCCCGAGCGCGTAGTCCGACAGCCACGCGTTCTGGTTCGTGATGCGTTCCAACGACGCAAAATTCAAGTCACTGCGAAAGACATCCTCCGGATGCGTCGCATCGCCCCACGTCCCAACCGCCGTCTGCCCATTCGCGCTGATTTCGGAGAGATTGACTACGGCCGCCGCCTCCGTCAGCGGGCGAACCGTCGCTGCCGCTACATCCACCGCAAAAATTTTCAGCGCTTCGTGATCATCCGAGCTGAAATAAATCGTTTTGCCGTCGCGCGACCAAACCGGTTCGCCCGCATTCAATTCGAAAGAATTGCTCAATTTGCGAGGCGAGCCGCCGTTCGCGTCCACGACAAACAGATTGACCTGGTAGAGCACCGGCCCCGCGCTGCCCAAATACGCGATCGAGCGGCCATCCGGAGACCATCTTGCGTTCTGCGTCGGATTCGTCGTTTCCACCAGCTTCCGCTGGCTCCCACTGGCCACGTCCATCACCCAAGCCGTCTGCAACGAGATGTCGTCCAGGCGCGGCGTCGGATTCGTCGTGAACGTTACGCGCGCGCCGTCGGGCGACCAGTGCGCGTCGCTCACGGTGACCTCTCCCTTGGTCAACTGCTTCTCCTCATTCGTCGCGATGTTCCAAGTCCAGAGCTGCGCCATTTTGAATTCATGATCCACCACGACGGCGTCATCTTTCTGCTTCGAGCGTTTTTCTTCCTCTTCGCTCAACGAGACCGTCGCAGTAAGCAAAAGAGTTTTCCCATCAGGCGAAATCCTGAATCCGCGCACGCCGGATTTATGCTTCGTCACTTGCCAGGGCTCGCCGCCATCCGCGTACATGAACCACACTTGCGGCTTCGCATCTTTTTCATCTCCCGCGTCCATTGTGAACGCCAGCAATTTTCCGTCGGGGGACCATTCCGCATTCGAAACGCTTTTTTCGCCCCGCGTAAATTGCCGCGCGGCACTCGTCGGCCCCGCCGCCGGCACCACCCACAGCTGCGTCACATTTTTCCATGCGGCATCCTTCTCTTTATCCATCACGTTATCGGACACCAGATAAGCCACCCGCGAACCGTCCGGCGAAATCCGCGGCGAACTCACGCGCGCCAGGCGCAACGCTTCCGCCGTGCCAAATAGCTTCTTGCCATCCTTGCTCCGCGCCGCCGATGCCTCCTGACTCGAAGCAGCCTGCTGCCCCCAAGCCGCCATCGGCGCGACAAAAACGGCAGCCATCAACATCCCGCGCAACAATCTTTTCATTGCAATCCCCCTCAAGAAATAATGCAGCTTGCCCATGAAACATTCGTTTCACACTTACCGACGCCGCGAAGTATATTGGCAACCACCCGCTCACGCAAGGCGCACGCGTTTTGTTCGCGAGCGTCCCATTTCGACTCCCCCGCAACTCCCCGACTAGTGTGTTCGCTGTAACCAAGAACTCCCCTGCGCCGGGAAAATTTACACAGCCCTCATTCCATGACCTGTCCGTAGGAACTTTCTTCGAAGCCTCTATGCTCTTGAATCTTCAGAGGTTTATGAAACTAAGTCCGCTTCTGGCCGCAAAGTTGCCTCCTTAGCTGCAGAACAAAAAACTCTCGCTGAATCCACCCGCCCGAGAGCAGGCCAATTCATGCAGCAACCATAGCGTGTCGCGCAAGGAGGCGCAAAGAATGAGATACGCAAGAAACCTGATGCTCGTCACTGCGGGCGTGCTTACTTTCGCATCGCTCTTGTCTGCAAGAAATCCAAGCAACGTGAAAGAGGAAGATGACCGGCTTCAGAATTCTGGGAAGGTCATGCAGGAAATTCTGAATGTCCCTGACGATATTCCACAGGACCTCATCGACAAAGCCCGTTGCGTGGTCGTGATGCCGTCCGTCTTGAAGGCCGCGTTCGTCGTCGGCGGCAGTTACGGTCGCGGCACCATGGTCTGTCGCACGGGCAAGGACTTCTCCGGTCCGTGGGGCGCTCCGGCGATGTATGCTCTCGAAGGCGCGAGCGTAGGCCTCCAGATCGGCGGCGAAGCCACTGACTTTGTCTTTCTCCTTATGAACGACCGCGCCGCCAGCAGTCTCTTGCACAGCAAGGTCAAACTTGGCGCGGACATCTCCGCCGCCGCTGGACCAAAAGGACGTTCTGCCGAAGCCGACTCAGATGCCTATCTGCGTGCGGAAATTCTAAGCTACTCCCGCGCGCGAGGCGTTTTTGCCGGCGTCTCTCTCGAAGGCTCGACGCTGCGCCCGGATAGAGAAGGAAACCGCAAACTTTATGGCAACGATGCAAACGCCGCCAGGATCATTCGAGAATCCGACTATTCCGCTCCTCCTGCGGCGCACGACCTCATTGGCGCCTTGCAAACTTCCTCCCCACAACTCAAGCGCTAACTTCGTTCGCGGGAGGAGTCCGGAAGCAAGCCGGCCGGTCTCCTCTCGACGAACCAGCGAATTTCCTTGCGCCGCGGTTTTAGCGAACTGGCAGCGGTTTTCCTCGCACTCTTTTCTCGGCGTCTCTAGCCCGTCTCCAGACGCCTCAATAGCAGCCCCGCCAATTCCCAAGGAGAATGCAAAATGTCGAGTTCAAAAACAGGCGAACGGCAAGAGCTCCCGGAATGCGGAGAAGTCCGGAAGGATCTGACTGGCAAACCTGTCTTGTCGGAGAAAGAAGCGATAGCCCGGGCAAAGCAAGGAGATGCGCTCGGATTTGAGCGCCTCTATCAGGTGCATAGGGCCCGCGTCTACGCGCTCTGCTTGCGCATGACTGGAAATCCGACGGAAGCCGAAGATCTCACGCAGGATTCATTCCTGATCGTGTTCCGCAAAATCGGCAGTTTCCGCGGCGATTCCTCTTTTTCCACGTGGTTGCACCGCATTGCGATCAACGTCACGCTTATGCGCCGGCGCAGAAAGACTTCTCTGGAAACTTCTCTCGAGGAAAACAGCGAGCCGGGCAGCGACCGTCCCGGTCCTCTCGAAAGCCTTGCTGGCGATGATTTGTTCCTAGCAGGCTTGATCGATCGCGTGCGACTGGAGCGCGCGCTCGAACAACTCCGGCCTTTCCACAGGCTCGTCGTAGTACTCCATGACGTTCAAGGCTACAAGCACAACGAGATCGCAAAGATGCTGGATTGTTCGATTGGAAACTCAAAATCCCGGCTGCATCGGGCGCGCGCGCGCCTTCGTCAGCTTCTAGAGGAGAGCCTGCGCTTTCCTTGCATCGCTCCATCGGGGATCGCGCAAGCCGCTCTCCATGCGTGATGCGTCTCCCGGATGAGTTGACACAAGGCAGCTCACTCCGAACGATCTGGAGGCAACCGGCATATTGAGATTCGCATCTTTCATGAAGGTAGACGAAAAAACGCTCTCTCCAGCCCGCTTACCCAGCCCGGCCGCCTGGCTAAATTTGAATGAGGAGGTAGTTACATGCGAGTCGCAAAAATAATCCAACTGTCCGTCTGCGCCCTTATGCTCTGCGCCATTCTCAGTCCGGCGATCAAAGCAGACGACTGGGATAAAAAAACCGTAGTAACCTTCGCTGACGCCGTCGAAGTCCCCGGCCAGGTGTTGTCGGCGGGAACTTACGTCTTCAAGCTGGCGAACAGCATTTCCGATCGCCATATCGTCGAAATCTGGACAGGAGACCAATCTCAGCTTCTGGCTACCATCTTGACGATTCCGGATTACCGCGCGGAAACCCCGAATAAAACCGTCTTCGAATACGATGAGCGCCCTGGCGACGCGCCAATGGCACTTCATGCTTGGTTTTTCCCCGGCGATCGCACTGGACAGGAATTTGTTTATCCACAATCCTAATCGGCACAACTGACCGCATCAATCAGGGTTTAGACCCTTTCAACGGAATACTCAACAAGATGAGGCTCTTTGCACAAAGCGAAGAGCCTTATCTTGTTTTCACAATCCCACTTGCTCCGAGAGCCGGCGGTCGCTTGGGAGCCCCGTCTTTAATCCTGTCGCAGAGCGATTACCGGGTCCACGTGGCTCGCGCGCCGCGCCGGCAGAAAACTTGCGAACAGCGCGGCAAGCACGAGCAGGGGAATCGTGATGGCAAACGTCCCTAGATCGGTAGGCTGCATCCCATCCACGAATTTCAGCAAGACGCGCCCCGCCCCGAGCGTAGCGGCCGTTCCGAGCGCAACGCCGATGAAAATCATTCCCAGGCTCTGCCGAAGCACGAGCCACATGACGTTGTTCGGCTTCGCACCCAGCGCCATGCGTATGCCAATTTCCGGCACACGCTGCCCCGTCAAATAGGCCAGCACTCCATAGATCCCGATGCACGCCAGCACTAAAGCTAACGCGGCAAATATTCCGAACAGCAATAGGAGAAACCGCTGTCGCGCGAGCGAATCGCTGGCCAGCTGCTCCATGGTATGAACTTCGTAAAGAGCTTGGTCCCCACCAGCTCCGCCAGTAGCTCCACGCAGTTCCTGACGAAGCGGTTGGACCACACTCAAGGGCGCGATGCTGGTCCGCACGGCAATGGACATGAGTTCAGACCAGCGACGCAGCAAGAGATCTGGAACCTGGGCAAATGGATAGTAGAACTGTGCGCGCACTTCGGCTTGATCATCGATAGCCAATCCCCAATACCGGACATGGCCCACGACTCCTACTACCCGGACGGGGTCCGAACTGTCAGAATTTGCCGAGAAGGGGCTTTCCCTGCCTGGGATCCAGAGGCGCTTCCCAATGGGCTCCTCTTTGCCGAAAGCGAGTTGTGCCAAAACGTCATCAATCACTACGACGAGTTCACTGCCCTGACGGTCATGGTCATCGAAGAATCGCCCCTTGAGCAATGGGATCTCCATAACCTTCAGATAGTCCGGTGTCACGCTGGTTGCCAACGCGAGGGGCGTCTTGTCCGCCGGCGGCACGTCCGCCGAAGTCCAGTAGCCGATTCGGTTGTTGCCATCGCGCATCGGGACAGTATCGACTGTCGCCACCGAGTCGACTCCCGGCACGCCGCGTGCGCGATCCAGAACGTCCTGCCAAGCTGCGCGGATCTCGCCTCTATTAGCGAGTGTGGCAGGCGAAAGCGCCATCCGGCTAATTAGCACGTTGTGGATATTCACGCCTGGGTTGCGGGACGAGAGCCACAACAGCGTATGTCCCAGCATCCCGGCCGAGACCAACAGCACAACCGCGAGAGCAATTTCAGAAATGACAAAAACGCTATGCAGACGGCGAGAACTTCCCCCAACCATGCGCGCTCCGGTACGGAGGGTCGGCTCGAGTTCCCGATCTGGAGCCCGTAGCGCTGGCGCCAGCCCGAAGAGTAGGCCACTCAAAAGTGAGACAGCGATTGCGAACAGCAGCACTCGCCAATCGAGATGGACTTCATCGGCGCGCGGCAAACTGCCTGGCCAGAATTTCAGAAACGGACCTATACCATTGGCTGCGAGCAAAACGCCGAGCGCGCCCCCCGACAGACTCAGCACCGCGCTCTCGGTCAGACATTGGCGCACTAAGCGGCCTCGGCTGGCGCCGAGCGCAACACGCATGGCCAATTCGCGCTCCCGCGAAACCGCGCGCGCCAGCATCAGACTAGCTACATTCACGCACGCAATCAGAAGTACCAGGCTGACCGCACCCAACAGCAGCCATAGCGTGGACTCGACATCTCTCACGTCCGCATGAAGTGGCTGCGCCAAAAAGCTCCGGTCCTTATTTGATTCCGGGAACTGCTCAGCCAGATGATGGCCGATCAACGATAGCTCCGTCTGCGCTTGGGCCAGCGTCACCCCGGGCTGGAGGCGCGCAAAGACTTGAATGCCAGGATGCATGTCGCGCTTTTGCATACTCGGCGAAGTGTTTTGAGCGAGGGGAGTAAAAACATCATATTCGTCTTCGTTTATTCGGAAACCCGCGGGCATGATACCGACCACGGTGTAAGGCTTTCCGCCAAAGGCGAGGGACGAGCCGATTGCTCCTGGGTTTCCTGCGAAGAGTCGCTGCCACAAACCGCTGCTGATGATAATCACGGGCTCGCCGCCAGCCCGGTCTTCTTCGGGCAAGAAGGAGCGCCCTCGGAATGGAGAAACACCCACGACGGAAAAGAGATCGTAACTTGCCTCGATGCCGTCCACATACTCGGCTTGTCGGTTGACGCTAACCGTGCTTCCGTTATAACGCCACGCTGCCAACGTCAAAGAGCGGCTCTCGCGCTTGCAGTCGAGATAGTTCGGGTATGCGAAGGCCCACAGATTGCCCCAAATTCGGCTAGTAACTTTTTCCGTCTGTTCGTTGAGAGTGACCAGCCTGTCGGCCTCCGGGTAAGGCAGCGGCTTGAGCAAAACGCTGTTGACGACGGTGAACATTACGGTCGTTGCTCCAGTGCCGAGGGCCAGCGTCAACAACGAGACAGCCGCGAACCCCGGCCGCTGTCTCAAAGTGCGCAGCGCATAACGCAAGTCCTGAAAAAGGTCTTCCAGCCAGCGCGTTCCGCGCGCATCACGGCACTCTTCCTTCACCTGTTCCGGACCACCGAGCCTCAGCCGGGCTCGCCGCCGCGCTTCCGCGGGACTGACTCCGCTGGCGATCAATTCGTTCGCGTGTTGGTCGAGATGAAACCGCAGTTCTTTCTCGAGTTGCTCTTCCATCTTTTTGCGCCGCAGCAATCGCTGCCACCAGTTCATTCCGCACCGCCTTCTGAGAGCTTCAGGATCAATGCGACGGCGTCCGTCAAGCGCTCCCAGCTCGCCGCTTCTGTTTCGAGTTGCGCGCGTCCCTTCGCCGTCAAGCGATAGAACTTTGCCTCACGACCGGTCTCCGTTTCCTTCCAGTCCGCCGACAAGAGCCCGCGGTTTTCCAGCCGGTGCAACGCTGGATAAAGCGAGCCCTGCGGAACTTGCACGACGTGCTGCGAAACCTGCTCGAGCCTCTGCGCTATGGCATAGCCATGCACGGGTCCCAACGCCACGACTTTCAGTATCAATAGGTCGAGGGTGCCCTGCGGCAGATCCGATTTAGGATTCAAGGCTGATACCTCCAGCTTCTGCATATATATTCTTAGACGTGTAGAAGGTCAAGGTGTTTCACCCTTCTCACGGGATATTTCCCCACCTTTCTAAGGCCCACGTGACCACCGGCCAGCGTCCCTTCATAAAGCAGCCCTTGGCGCCAGCGTGAGAGGTGGAAAGCCGTTTCCCTCTCAAATTTCCGATACATGAAACGTGATTTTTGGGTGAGCACTCCGGGTCGGGGGTTGCTATTGTGTGCCGATGACGGCGGCGCCCATGTGTCTTTCAGACCGAGGTCTGTTCTCCGGCTACACCGCAGGCCCGTTTTACGATGAGATGTTCTCTGCGCAGGGGTGCGCCCGTTCCCACTATGCCCGCCTCTTTGAAAAGCTCGGCGTCATGGCTCCCACGCAGTTCGAAGACCGCCGCAAACACGCCGACCTCTCCTTCCTGCTGCAAGGAATCACCTTCACCGTCTACAGCGACGGTCGCGGCACTGAGCGGCTCTTCCCCTTCGACTTGATTCCCCGTATCCTCCCGCAATCAGAATGGGCGCGCATCGAGTCCGGCCTGAGCCAGCGGGTAGTGGCCCTGAATCTTTTTCTGCAAGATGTCTACGGCAAACAGCTCATTCTGAGAGATCGCAAAATTCCGCCCTCCCTCGTCTATTCCTGTCGTCACTTCCGCCGCGAAATGATTGGCCTCGAAGTCCCTCACGGCATTTACACGCACGTCTGCGGCATCGATTTAGTTCGCGATTCAGGGACCGGCGAATTCCTCGTGCTCGAAGACAATGTCCGCACTCCCAGCGGCATTTCCTACGTCCTCGAAAACCGTCTGGTCATGACGCGCACGTTTCCAGAAGCCTTTCAAGAGCACGAAGTGCTCCCTGTCAATCACTATCCCGCCGAACTCTCCCGCATTCTTCGCACCTTGTCCCCTCGAACTGATCCCGACGCGCAGATCGTCCTGCTCACTCCCGGCATCCACAACAGCGCTTATTTCGAACACAGCTTCCTCGCCCAGCAAATGGGCATCGAACTCGTCGAAGGCCGCGACCTTATCGTGGACGGTGTCGTCGTCTACATGAAAACGATCTACGGCCTAAAACGCGTCGACGTTATCTATCGCCGCGTTGACGACGACTTCCTCGATCCGCTTTGTTTCCGCTCCGATTCAATGCTCGGCGTTCCCGGACTGATGGGCGCTTACCGCGCTGGCAACGTAGCGCTCGCGAACACTCCCGGCAACGGCGTCGCCGACGACAAAGCCATCTACGCCTACGTCCCCACACTGATTCAGTATTACCTTGGCGAAGAACCCATCTTGCGTTCAGTGGAAACCTATCTTTGCGATCGCTCCGACCATCTCTCCCACGTGCTTTCGAATCTGCCCAGCTTGGTGGTAAAAAGCGTCGGAGAATCCGGCGGCTACGGCATGCTCATGGGCCCCAGCGCCGCTCACGCCGAAATCGAAGCCTTCCGTGAAAAAATCCTGGCCGATCCGCGCAACTTCATCGCGCAACCGATCGTGCCTCTCTCGGTCGTGCCTTCTTACGACTCCGCCGCGCAATGTTTGGCCGGGCGCCACGTCGATCTTCGCCCGTATTGCCTTTACGACGGGCAAAAAGTCACGATTGTCCCTGGCGGGCTGACACGCGTGGCCCTCGAAGCAGGCTCTCTCGTCGTTAATTCCTCGCAAGGCGGCGGCAGCAAAGACACTTGGATTCTTCGGGGAGAGTGCTGACATGCTCTCCAGGATCGCCGATTCCCTTTTCTGGCTGGCTCGCTACATCGGACGCGCCGAGGACACCGCGCGCATCCTCGACGTCACTTTTCACACCTTGCTCGAGCAAGCTCCGCAGCCGCACGGCGTGCGCTGGGAACCGATTCTTTCCATGGCCGGCGAAGAAACTCTCTTCCGACAGTTCTACACAGAGCCGACCGCTCACAACGTTTTCGAGTTTCTCGCCTTCAACCCCGACAATCCCAGCTCCATCATGCAATGCATCACCAAGGCCCGCGAGAACGCGCGCACCATTCGAGACCGCATCTCGCGCGAAATGTGGGAAGACTTGAACAGCCTCTACCTGACTCTCGGGCGCTTCGATCCTCAAGAAGAAACCGCCGCGGGGCCCCACCGTTTCTGCGGCCGCGTCATTTTCGGCAGCCACCGCTTTCACGGTGTCAGCGACGCCACGCTTCCTCACGACGAAGGTTGGGATTTCTTGCGCGTAGGCTGGGCTCTCGAACGCGCTGAAATGACCGCCCGCCTCGTTGACGTGCAGTATCGCAATCTCCTCGCGCTAACTTCCGTCGGCAGCACTCCCGACAACCACCAGTGGATGGCCGTCCTAAAATCCGTCGGAGCCTACGAGGCCTATCACCGCCAGTACCATTCACCGATCGAACCCGCGCGCGTCGCTGAAATGCTCATCCTCAATCCCCAGCACCCGCGCTCCATCCGTTTTTGCGTCACCGAGATGCAGACAAGCCTTCGCGCCATCAGCAACACCGCTGCCGGCTCCTACGCCAACGAAGCCGAGCGCCTTACCGGCAAAGTTCTCGAGCGCCTGCGCTACAGCCGCATCGATGAAATCCTCGACGACGGCCTTCACGCCTATCTCACGGGCCTCATTCACCAGTTCAACACCATCGGCGAAGTCATCGCGCGCACCTATTTCTACTACGCGGGCGTCGCATGAACCGCTTCCATCTGCTCCACGCCACCGAATTCATCTACGACGGGCCCGTCTACGAAAGTTACAACGAGGTCCGCCTTCGCCCCATCCACGACGACCGCCAAAGCTGCCTTTCGTTCCGCCTCATCACCAATCCCGCTTCTCGCGGCTCTTCCTACAAGGATGGCTACGGAAACTGGATTCACGTCACCAGCATCCTTCCCCATCATCGTCGGCTGCGCATCGAAGCCGAATCCGTGGTCCTCGTGCACGAAGCTCCTGGCCCCGAACCCGGCAGCATGCCGCTCTCGGAACTCGACGCCATTCGCCACGATCTTTTCGAAGAGCATTTTGACTGGCTCGCTCCGAGCGCCTACGTTCCGTATCTCCCCGAGCTCTCCGAGATTTCCAAAGCAGCCGAAGCCGCATGCAACGGCACCGTCGCCGGCTTCGCCGAGACCGCCTCCGATTTCATCCACAATAGTTTTGTCTACCAGAAGGGCGCCACGCACGTGAACTCTTCCGTCCGCGATTCACTCGCGTTGCGCGCGGGCGTCTGCCAGGATTTCGCTCATCTACTGTTGGGAGTCGTCCGCATGCGCGGCCTGCCCGCCCGCTATGTCTCCGGCTATATCGTCTCCGGCAGCGCAACGGCCAGCACCAAGCAGGAAGAAGTCATCGGCGGCCAAGCCTCGCATGCTTGGGCCGAAGTTTTCCTGCCAGGCAGCGGCTGGATCGGTTTCGATCCCACGCTCGGCAAACCCATCGAGCTTCGCCACATCCGCGTTGCCTACGGCCGCGACTATGGCGACGTGCCTCCGGTGCGCGGCGTTTACAAAGGTCGCGCCGGCCAAAGCCTGTCCGTCGACGTCCGCTTCCGCCCCGCGCTCGACGATTCCGGCCACGAACAAATCGCCGAACCCAAATCCGAGTCCGACCAATCCCAGGACGCCATCCCCGAACGCCCGCAGCAGCACAGCCAGCAATAACCGCGTCCCGTCCACACCCACTCGGAATCTCCCGTGGGCGCCTTGCTCCCGAATTTAACTTTGTGTGACAGAGTACTTGACAAAGAGAAGCGCTGAGGTAATCTGACGCTAGCCGCCGTGGCTATCAACCACCGATCGAACAGGAGGACCTGCACATGGACGCCACTCTTCCCCCTCCATCCCCTTCGCTCACCAATTCCCCAACCGGCCCGATCCGTCCACTGCTCCTCGACGCCATCCGTTTCTGGGAATTTCGGCGCCTCTACTACAACCTTGCCCTCGCCGCCGCTTCCATCGCCTGGCTAGTCGCCACCTGGCCGCATTTCCGTCCCGCCCTCACCCTCAAATCCCTTCTCCTTCTCAGCGCGCTGGCGTTAATCGCCAACGCCTGCTACTGCGCCGCCTATCTCGTCGACATCCCCATGCAGATCTCCGCGCTCGGCGCCACCTGGAAGCGTCGTCGCTGGATCCTTTGGCTAGTCGGAACTCTTTTCGCGCTGCTCCTCACAAATTACTGGATCGCCGACGAAATCTATCCCGACGTTCACTAATCCAACTGCCAGCGGCAGTACTGCGGCCGCTACTTCCCCACGACCAAAATCGTAAACGTGTCCGGCACCATCGTCCCTCGGCCGGGCCGCTCTCCCGGCGCCGGTGGAGGCGGTGGCGTAAATTCTGCCCCAATCAACAAAATGTGTCCCGTCTTTCCATCCAATGTCAAAGTCTTTGCGCTCTGCATCGTCTGCACCGTCTGCTCCACCACGAAACTAGTCGGACTCGTCTCCTTGATCACCGTCAGCGTCCCATCCCTCTGCGAACTAAACGCTTCCATCGTCTCCGGGTTAAACGTCGCCCCATCCACGCCATTCCCGATCGGCAAGCTCGTAATAATTCTCCCGTCAACCGAACTAAGAATCACCATCACCTGCGGCTCATGGCACGCCGCAAAAAGCACATGATTCTTCACGTCAAACGCCAGCCCGCCCGGCCCGCCGCACTTCCCCGCCAAATCATAATGTGCCGTGACTGTCATCGTCTTCGTGTCCACCACCGCGATGCTGTCCTTATCCTCGATGTCCACATATAAATGTCCGGCGCCATCCGTCACCGCCTGCTCCGGCGCGCCGCCCAAATCAATCGTCCCGGCGATCGTCCCGTCCGCCGCATTAATCACCGTCGCATTCGGCGCCCGGTGACTGAACACGTACACTCGTGCATTGAACGGATCAAACAAAATCCCGTCCGGCCCTCCCTCCACGTCAATCGACTTGATCGTCCCGAGCGTCTTCGTATCCCACATCACCACCGGCTTGCTGCTCCCAAATCCATGCCCCGACTTCGGGTCCACCGCCGCCCCCCGCGCATTGGCATTGGCAATCGCGCCCACCGACGCCAGCGTGTCCAAATCAAACACCGTGATCCGCGCTCCAGTCTGACCCGTCCTCGGTATATACAATCGGCGTCCCGCGTCGTCCGCGTACACGTAATCAAACCCGCCGTCCCCTCCCACTTTCGCCGTCTTCAAAACCTTATACGGCCCCGCACTCGCACTTTGCTGCGCCGCTCCGCCAGCCGCCATTAGCAAAAGCGCCATCCCCATCGCCACTGCCAACGCCACGCAATGTCTGCGCATAAAATTCCTCCCCTTCACACGAAAAATCCCACTTACCTTGACCAGCCGCGCCGCAGCATACACCCCGCCACCTAACTCCCAGTTAAACGCAATCGCCCCACTACCCCTTTCTCCACGAATCCTCATTTTTTCTCTCCATCTCCGTGTTTCCTAGTTCCCAGGGGCGCGAAATTGCAAAAGCTTTATATGGGTGCCTATCAACCTTTGAGCCCGCCAAGTAAGATCAAAAATAAGAGCAAGACCGCCAACCACCGCCGCTGCCCCGACGGCAACCTTCACCTGCTTCGACACTTCCGATAGCCATTTGATCTTCCTCACTTCTTCATACTTCAGACTGGTGGGCCTGCCGCTATAGGCAAGCACAAACGTATCGGCTCCAGCTTCGATGATGGAGCCCCGCAATAACCGATCGTCGTAAGTCTCGATCGTGACCATGCGTCCATGTTCCAGGCACGCGCTACCTTCTTTTTGATTTTGGCGATTTGTTTCTGATTGGGGTCGTCACCTGCCCAAAGCGGCGGGCATGCGAGCGCGAAGATGAGCAGACCCGCAAGTAGTTTTCTCATCGCAATCTCTCCATGTCCAGAGGAAGTTGCTGACGAGAGAGCATCAGGCACGTTCCACGCCAAATTGCAGGCGCCAACTCCTGCTACAAAATGGCGACACTACAAGGAAAAGAAGGGATATGTTTTTTCGACGATTTTTCTTGCCGCCAGACAAACGCAGCGCCGTGTCGCCCTCACCCGACAATCTAAGAAACTGCTGCCTGTCGCGCCGGGCCGGTGGCTGAAAGTTCGGCGCATGGAACGAAGGGGTGCCTCATCCGTTCATGATTTTGGTGAAGGTTGCGGGTTTTGACTTTTTTCAGCTCGACTGTCGGACCGACTGCTTCACGCGGTGCGCCCCACTTCCGATGGTTTTGACGCCTCTTCCGCCGCCTTGTTCCTCGACGGGCCGGTATGGTTCCCCCGACCCCGGTAACGCTCGTAACTTAAACCTCGTATGGCCCATCGACAATAGGGCCAGGCACAAGTGGAATTATCTTGTTGCGGCATCCGATACACGCAACGGAATTGTTCTTGGGGTCGCCTAGCAAACCAACGTGCAGAATCATTTTCTGGCCACACTGCGGACACTCAATCAACATGCCGACATATGCTTTCCGCTCGATTGGATTCGAACCCGATTCAGACATCCGAACCTCCATGGGTTGCTTTCGTTTCCTGCACCAGCAACCCGAGGGCTATCCGCGTAGCGCTTTTGAGTGCAAGGCTCCAGTGCAAGACATTGTTCAGCAGCGTGCCAGGGACTGGGAATTCCGCCGCCGGAGTACGAATCATCCTTCGTCCGCTCGATCTGCGTTGATCACAACTTTATTTCCCGTTTTGCGGTCCAGCAAGATGAACTCTCCCGGGAAACTCAAGGCTAATTCGCGGATACGTGCTTTGGCGTGATCGAGACTCTCTGCTGATTCCAGCCAGCGCACGCCCGCCCGGTCTATCCGGAAAATGTCGAATGTCAAACTCATACTCTTTCACCCCACCGATGGGCCGTCATTGTTTCCAAGGTGTCGGTCTTCCAATCCTTCTTGGTGGTCCTTCCGGGTCTCCTGGTCGGCTCTTAGTTTTTCCTGCCGCGCGTTTTCTTCAAGAACCACCTTGATCACTTCCAGAGGTATCTGCTCGAAATGCGTTTTTCTCATAGGCGCCAGCACTCCTTCAAACCACTAAAACCTATCAGCCTGCAATTCATACGAGTCAGATCTTTAATACTTTTTTTTAAGCACCGTCCCTTCGCTTAAGCCGCTCGAATACGCTCGCATAACAAGCCAATCGCAGCGCTCTCGTATCGCATTCGCCCCCTCGCGTCACGCTTTTGCGCGTCGTATTTTTCACTTGCAGGACTCGTTACGATGAGATACGTTAACGCTACGATTGTTTAGTGTTTTTTCCCTTCGGAGGACGACATGGCCGTGGCTCAAAGCAAAAAAGCTTCTATGCATTTCAAGACCATGGTGCAATCCGACGTGCCGCGAGGCCGCAATGGAAAGCACAATTCGATTATCGCGATGATCCTCAAAGATCTCGATGAGCTCGAAGCGGGGGCGGCTATCAAGGTCCCTCTGGCGGAATTGGTGGATTCAAAAGAAAAAATCCGTTCGGCTCTGAATCGGGCCATACACAAGGCCGGACGCAAGGTTCGAACAGCCGCCGACGCCAACTTCCTATACGTCTGGAACGTAAGCGAGTAGACGGATGGACAAGGGGCGGCTTTACTTCCTTAGCCGTCGGATCCGATCGGCGCGCCGCGCAACGTGCCCTTTTGGCTTCTATTTCGGGTACCGGCAATTAGGAAAGTCGCGCGGGTTCTTTAACTGTTTGGGGCTTCCGACTGACTATCCAACGTGCTGAGAACCCACTTCTGCAATACGGCTCGAAACTCTGGCTTCACTTCACCAAACACAAGTCCGATGCCCGAGGGCCTGACATAGAGGACGGATGCCTCGGTCTCGAAATATTCTCCGCAGTAGTTGATCTTCACCAAGACAGGGCGTTGAACCTCAAACGAGGCAGAAGTTTCCAGGAAACACCCCCGCAAGCTTAGCTCCGTCACGCGTCCAGGGACAAAAACAGTAGGCGAGTTTCCGAGAGCGATGTCGGCGCTCGCTGTAAATGCAAATCTCAATCCACGACGTTCTTCGTCCATTGTACAGGCCTATTCTAGCGAATGACTCGGTCGAGTAACTCCTCAAAAATGAAATACACCAAGTTTAGTCGTAAGTCGTCGAACTGGGCGCGCTTGATATGCTTTCCGGCGAATCCGCTTTATCCGTCGTGACCCGGACAACTTCCAATTGCAGGCCCTTGTTCGCGTCAAATCGCTGCTTGCGGTCTAGACTCTTCACGAACTCTCTGGCAGCCTTCGCAATTGCACCGGCGATTGCGGTTGCATCTATTTTAACGGTTGTCCCTTCTGTTCCCTTGTTCCGGTCCTCGTAGCGGATCTTTACGCTGTATGTGTTCATGCCTCTACTTTGCGCCAGGTTTCACGTATCCGCAAGCGCGCGACCGGACGTTTTCTGATACCTCTTCTAGAATGGTTTTCAACCCCTCAAACGCTGGGCCCCTGGAACTTCCGCGCAGGTCTACCCACTATTCACGACCCCTGCCTCTCCCTTACTTTTCCACACGTTTCCACAGCCGTACGAGCCTATCACTCCCCGCCCAACCCCCTCAAATCCCTCGACTTCCGCGCCTATCAGCGGTCCGAGGCACAGTTTATCCGCAGAAACTTCGCAGGGGCCGAAGCCAATAAGAAAGAAATGGAACAGCGGTCAGTTGACCGTCGAATGAAACGCGGCGCCATCCAGCAAGGGCTGCAAGGATTGCAGCACTTGAGGAAGGTTGGCAGCAAGCGCCGTCACGGTCAAAACCCCGACCGATGGCCCGCTTCGCGCATAAATCCGCCGGTAGACCAGTTCCCTGCCGTCCTTGGTCGAGTGGCGCACATCCATGGCCATGCTTTCCTCGGCGCCGCCCACGCGCGGCGGCATCGTCGGCTCGATTTTCGGATCGCGCAGATACCCGCGCAGCATACTAATTTGCGACTCCACAAACTGCTGCAGCGTAATTCCGCCAAGCAGCTCTTCGCTAGCCGCCACGCTGCCCGGAAATTCCTCATGCCCCGACTGCTGAAGTCCAAATCCTTCTTGCACCTGCCACTCCGCAGGCGCCGCGGGAAACGACCAGCCCATCACAGAGAACGCAGCGCCTCGCGCAGCCCGTTCCCCGGACTTCTGCAAGCCCACCGGCGCTGCGGGCGCAACGGATGGACGCGGCGGCGCTGGCATCGGAGGCTGCGCAGCGGTACGCCCCGGAAGTGGAGGCTGCGCACCAGCCTTGGCGGGCGGTGCGCTCGGTTCTTCTCGAAGCTCGACCGGGGGAGAAATGGCAGGCGGAGTCGGCTTCGCGGCGGGAGATGGCTCGGCCGCAGGAGCGCGCTGCTGCACTGCAGGAGGCACTGCAACTTCCTGGACCGGCATCAGGGAGGCGAGTTTCGCGTCGGCGACGATTTTCACCGCGAGAATCGTTTGACCGCCTTTGATTTCGTCGCCGTTGGCAAGCATCGCATCCTGAATGCGCGCGCCGTTCAGAAAAGTGCCGTTGCTGCTCTTGCGATCCTGAACTCGGCAGCCGCTCGTGCTGCATTCGACAGCAAAGTGCACGCCGGACATGAACGTGTCGTGCGGCAAAGCAAACTGCGCCCGCCCAGCCGCCCGTCCGAAGGTGACCGTCTGCCCCGTAACAACGGCAACTTTTTTTCCGGCAAACGGCCCGGCGTTAATTTCCAGAAGTACGCCCATTTTTTCTCTGCTGGAGGCGGCTTTTGTGCCGCGCACTCTTCTCCGCGCGTCCAATGATAGACGAATCAAAGGTCACGCGAAATGATTCAGAGGAATTCGTTGCGAGTGATACACGCGAAGCTTGAGCCTACTCTTTGCGCGAGAAGGAGATAGCGGAGACGACGGAATCATAAACAGGGCGGACGGCGGAAAGATCCTTTTCGAGGGAGGTCAGCATGAGGACGCCGAGGGTAGCGCCAGATCGGGCATAAACGCGGCGGCAGTAAATGGAGGGGCCGTCTTTGAAGCGAAATCGAACCTCGAGCGCGGCCGTCTCTTCGGCGCCGCCGATAGTGGTAGGGGCGGCAACATCGATTTTGGGCCGAGGCAAATGCTCGCGGAACATCTTAGAGTGGGCTTCGACATACTGGGGTAGCGTGATGCCGGGGCTGAGCGGTTCTTCCATCACACCGATGCTGGCAGGAAAAGCGTCTTTGACAACTTGTTGAATGCCAAGCCCCTCCTGGATTTGCCAACGTTCAGGAATCTTGTGAAAAACCCAGCTTCCGATCGTTAGAGCGGGCGGCAGATCCGGGAGCGCTGAAGGCGGCACGGCAAGCGCCGGCGCTTTTGGAGCTAAAGCGACCGGACTAGAGGAGGCGAGTTGGTAGTCCGGAACTATGCGGACAACGAAAATAGTCTGACCAGATTTGATTTCGTCGCCGCTTGCGACGACGGCTTCCTGAATTTTTTTGCCGTTCAGAGATGTGCCGTTCGTGCTTCCCTTATCGATGACGCGGCAGCCATTCGGGCCACATTCGACGGCGAAGTGCACGCCCGACATCAAATTGTCATGGGGAACGGCGAACTGCGCGCGCTCCGTCGCCCGACCGATGAGGACAGATTGGCCATCCGCCAGCCTTATACTTCTGCTCGCAAACGGACCGGCCTTGATCTCAAGAATCATCCCCACGGATCGGAGCTCCAGGAGTGATTTCTGCAAATACTGGCGTTTATCATAGCAAGTACCGCGGTCTCAGATTTCAGCCGATGCCATCGGCGTTCGGGAAGAATATAGGACAGTTCCGAATCTGCTGTACGCCACCGAAGATTCTGTGACCTATGCCAAGCGTGCTCCGAAGCCTTGAGGCCGATCACTTGGGAAGGGTTTGCCAGCGTCTGAAGGCATAATCCAGTTCGGAGAGCAGAGAGGCATATTCCGGTTCGGTGTCTTCCAGCGTTCTTACCGCAATCACGCCGACGTTGATGCGCTCAAGATCGGCAAGCGAAGGAGCGCGATCTTCCCCGATGCAGCGCGCCATGAACTCCAACTGCGCCAGGATACTCTTTTGAAAGGGATCCTCCGGACTTGCCGCAACGTGTTGCTTGGCGCTGGCAAGGCAAGTGTCAAGAACCTCGGCGAACTTGGATTTCGAAACGATGAGCAGTGCTTTCATATAGGAACAGCCTCTAATTCCCTGGAGTTTTCCAGACCTGTTTTTCTTTCGGAATGAAGTATTGGGTCTTTCCGCCCTTGGTCTCGACAGGAGGGTCAACCCAGTCTGCCCTGACTGGCGCGGCCGTGCTCTTCAAGCAGTTCATCGGACCACCTGGATGGAGGGCTTCGCGCTTGAGGGTTTGTTGGGTGTCGGGAACTCCCAGATCGGTGGGCTTGGCCTTGGGGTCGTCGGTGTAATACTGCCCCTTGCTACCGGGCTTTCCCCAGCGAAGCAACTGATCTGGAGGAGGAACAGTGACAAGCTCCACCGGTTTGGAGTAGTCGATACATCGAAGGTGGCTGCGTATATCCGCCGGAGACATGGAAGGACAGTTGGCGTTATAGAATTTGGCGGCGACGGCTTTGCGAGCCGACTGTTGAAAAGGACCGTCACCTTCCGCCTTGGCGGCGTTGATCAAGTTTTGCTCGTACTGTTCCGGCGTGAGCGGCGGGCCTGGCGCCGAAGAATCAGCGGGCGCAGGTGGGACCGATGCAGGGTTGGGAGCGGAAGATGAGGGAGACGCGGGAGTTGTAGAGGCTACCGAAGGTACAGGAAGCGCCGAAGGTGTCGAAGGTGCCGAAGGCGCCGGTACGCCCGCTTCTCCGATCATGACGGTGAAACAGCCGAGGACGATTACGCCGCCGTGGGCGGTGGGATCGCCGATGCGCGCGGCCATAAGCCCACCGATCAAAACGGTCGGCGAGCCCATGACGATGACGTCCGGGGGGCCGACACAGGTGAGCATGTCGGTGATACGAGCGGCGGGAAGAAAGCCGATAAGTACGGTGGGCTCGCAGGGCGGAAGGATAGGACCGCCTACGTGCGGGACTAGCACGGTGACCATGGGGCAAACGTGCATGTCGGTTGTGCGAGCTGCTGGGGGCATTCTTGCTTTGCTCCGAGACTTGAAATTCTACGTTGCCGGACAAGGATTAATTCTGCTGTTCGACTTACGCAGAGTTGGGTAACAAAGGCCACGGCACATGGGCCGGGCTATAAAGCCCGGCTTCTACATCTTGCCCCCCTTGCTGCCATCATCGGCGGTGTCGGGATCTTTGGGGGCCTTGGGGCTCGTGGGGCTGGATGGGCTGCCCGAACCGGCGGCCCCACCGCTATTGATGAGGACGAGCGTGCCCGAAATGGCGACACCGGCGGGGCCGATGTTAATAAAATTTCCGGAAGCCATGATTGTCAATTCCAGACCGGCTTCGATGACGACGTTCATTCCGGCTTTGAGGTGGATTTCCATGCCGGCTTCGTGGGCGTAGTTCTGGCCGGATTTTTCCTGCAGGTTTTGGCCGACTTGCAAGGACATGGTCTGGCCGACCTGGACGTTTTGATTGCCGGTGACGTTTAGCGAGGCGTCCCCGCCGACTGACTCGTTTTGGTCTTTCGCAATCTGGATATCCTGCTCGCCTCCGACTTTTTCTTTTTGGTCATTTTGCACGATAAGGCTGCGGTCGTTGCCCACGAATTCGCGGGAATCGTGTTCGACCCGGAGGTCCATGTCTTTCTCGGCGTTCATGAAGATTTGTTCGTTGTCTTTCTTGTCTTCAAAGCGGAGCTCATTGAAATTGCTAGAGCTGCCCTTCTTTGTGCTGCGAGTCAGGAAAGTGGTGCGCGTCATGTTATCGGGCAGAGTGTAGGGAGGCATGAGTGCGTCGTTGTAAACGCGGCCGGTGATGAGCGGGCGGTCGGGATCGCCTTCGAGGAATTCGACGATGACTTCCTGGCCGATGCGAGGAATGTTGATGGCGCCCCAATTTTTGCCCGCCCATGGCTGCGAAACACGAATCCAGCAGGATCGCTCTTCATCCTTGATGGGTTCGTCCTGGTCGCCCTTCCTTATGGTTTCGAGGCGATCCCAATGAAACCTCACTTTTACGCGGCCATATTTGTCGGTCCAAATCTCTTCTTCTTTCTTGCCTTTGACGATGGCTGTTTGCGGGCCCTGGATAATGGGCTTCGGGGTGAGACGCTGAGGGCGATAAGGAACATTGAGCGGGATACAGACGAAATTGTTACGGTACACTTCGCCTCCCGTTTCGCCCGAACCAGCATAACTTTGGCCGACAGAAGCCGAGTGCGAAATTTCCGTCAGAACGTATTGGCCGGTCATGTCTTTCCGAGAATGCTCGGTGACATTGAATTTGTATCCGGAAGCAAATGTCCGGCAGTTGCCAGTGCCCCTGACCAACTGATGTATGGCCTCTTCTTCCTGGATACGGAGCTTGACGAGATCCTCGCCTTCGGATTTTTTTGTATGAGGGCCCGGGTAGTCGTAAATCTCATACTTGGTGTTGCCTCCGATTTCATCAATTGTGTGCGTTTTGGCCATTAGAGAAGTTGTGGGAGTCTGGAAGTTGAAGTCCGTTATCGCATATTTGCCGGGGCGGAGTTCCTGTTCGGCGTTCCAGGAAGTGACCAAATCCTCGTCCTTCGTCACGACGCCGCCAGCATAGTTGAAGCGTACTTCGTGCTGGAAAGGGCAGTCCTTGTGAACCTGCGGGTAGTTGGACATAACGAGCGTGTGAGAAGTTTTTTCGTGCTCGAAGAAATAAAAAATGCCCGCTTCCTCCATGAGGCGAGAGACGAAATTGAAAGCGGTTTCGCGGTACTGGACGCAGTACTCATGCGCGGGAAACGAACCATGTTGATCGCGGCGGAAAGACTGAAATCCGTGAATCTTGAAGATGGCTTCGACGATCTCCGGAGTGGTCATCTCCTGAAAAATGCGGCAGTCGGCTGTGCGGGTGAGAAACCAGAGCCAGGGAACCATCTCGGCGTGATAGTAGCTGAAGCGGTTGTCGCCGCCGACACAAGCGAAGCGGCTGATAACACCGTTCCAGTATCTTGTTTTCTCGCCTGGGACTTTCAGCGAGACTGTGACCTGCTTGCCGATAATATCCTTGAAGGAGATCGAATGATTTTCAGAGATCAGCTCCAGAGAGAAGTGGAACAACCCAGAAATACCCTCGCTCGAGTCAAAGCGGTGCAGCAGCAAGACATCTTTTCCGAGAGGGGTATCAATGGCAATGAGGCGATTATCTTGCGTGTAGGCCATGGCGTCCTGTTCCTTTGGCGAAAGTGCACTCTAGAAGTTTAAAGTAAAAACTTCGACCATCTGCCATTCCAAGCTTCTCCTCACCACGACCCGCTCTCAGCGAATCTCTTCGCCCACCTGACCTGCGACCCCGCGCATGATTGACTTTCGCGTGCCTGTCTTCATGAGGAGCCTCACGAGTATGCGAAAACGCCGTTTTCGGCGACGGAGACGTGGATGGCTGCGGGCTTTTGGCGCTCGGCCATGCGGCTTAGCAGATAGCGGGAGACATCCGGGAGCATGGTATTGGTGAGGATGTTGTCGACGTTGCGAGCGCCGGATTCGACTTCGGTGCAGCGCTTGGCGACTTCGGCGACTACGGCGGGATCGTAGGTTAGCTCGATTTTATGATTCTCGCGGATACGTCGTTGGATCTTGGCCAGTTTCAGGGTGACGATCTGCTTCATGGCTTCGTCGCGCAAGGGGAAATACGGAACGGTGACGAGGCGGCCCATGAAGGCGGGCTTGAAAATTTTGTTGAGCTCTGGCTTCAGGGCCTTGGCCAGGCCTTCGGCGCTGGGAGTGGTTTCGGGATCGGCGGTGAGTTTCATTAGAAGATCGGTGCACGCGTTGGAAGTGAGAATGATGATGGTGTTCTTGAAATCGATCTCACGGCCTTCGCCGTCTTCCATGTTGCCTTTGTCGAAGACTTGGTAGAAAAGTTCGAGGACGTCGGGATGCGCTTTTTCGCACTCGTCAAGGAGGACGACGGAATAGGGGCGGCGGCGGACGGCTTCTGTGAGGACGCCGCCTTCGCCGTAACCGACATAGCCTGGAGGCGCGCCTTTCAGGCTGGAGACGGTATGGGCTTCCTGGAATTCGGACATGTTGATGGTGATGAGATTGCGCTCGCCGCCGTAGAGAAAATCCGCTAAGGCGAGCGCGGTTTCGGTTTTGCCGACGCCGCTGGGGCCGACAAGCATGAAGACGCCGACGGGTTTGACGGGATCGTCCATCCCCGCGCGGTTGGTGGAGATGCGCTGGGCGATGGCTTCGAGGGCATGATTCTGGCCGATAACGCGGACCGCCATTAGATCTTTTAGGTGGAGGATGGTGTTGATTTCGTCTTGCTGCATTTTGCCGACGGGGATGCCCGTCCATGCGGAGATGACTTCCCCGACGATTTGCGCGTCGACGCAAACGCGCATGAGCGGCGAATCGCCTTGGAGGGCGTCGAGTTCGGCGTTGAGTTTTTCTAGTTCGGCGCGGAGAGCGGTTGCATCGGTGGCGGGTTGAGCGGCGGTACCGGCTGAAGCGGACATGGCGGCGGGTGTGGTCAGAGCGGGGGCGACAGCTGCTTCCAGCTGCGTCCGAATATCACGAATGCGAGTGACGAGCGACAGTTCTTTGCCGCGCCGCTCTTCTAGAGTCTTGAGGTGGGCAGCGACTTCGGTTCGCTGTTTGGCGATATTGGCCAAGCGTTCGGAATGATCGACGCCCACAGCGGTTTCGCGTTCGAGGACGCGCTGCTGCACGTCCAGGTCATCCACTTGGCGCATGGCATCTTCGATTAGGGGCGGCGTGGCGTTTTGGCCGAGAGAGAGCCGTGCGCATGCCGTGTCCATAACGCTGACGGCTTTGTCCGGCAGCTGGCGGCCTGCAAGATAGCGATGCGAGAATTTGGTGGCGCTGCGAACGGCTTCATCTAGAATGCGGACGTTGTGATGTTTTTCCAGCGAACTGACGATGCCGCGGAGCATGACCATGCATTGTTCTTCGGTGGGCTCTTCGACTTTGACGACTTGGAAGCGGCGGGCTAGGGCGGCGTCTTTTTCGAAGAATTTCTTGTACTCAGACCACGTGGTGGCGGCGATCGTGCGGAGTTCGCCGCGAGCCAAGGCTGGCTTGAGGAGGTTGGCTGCGTCGCCCTGCCCTGCGGGGCCGCCTGCACCGATCATGGTGTGCGCTTCGTCGATGAAAAGAATGATGGGGGATGGGGAAGATTTTACTTCCTCGATCAAACCTTTGAGGCGATTTTCGAACTCTCCTTTGACGCCGGCGCCGGCTTGCAGGAGCGCGAGGTCGAGCGAACGGATCGTAACGTTCTTGAGCACCGGCGGAACATCGCCGGCAGCGACGCGCAACGCGAACCCCTCGACGACGGCGGTTTTGCCGACGCCCGCTTCTCCGGTGAGGATGGGATTGTTTTGGCGGCGGCGCGTGAGGATGTCGATGATTTGGCGGATTTCGTGATCGCGGCCGAGAACGGCATCAATTTTTCCAGCTTTGGCGTTGGCGGTTAGATCGATCGTGAATTGATTGAGATTTTGCTGTTTCCCGGCAGCGGGAATGCCGGCGGCGCCTTGCGGCAGACCCGCGACCCCGATAGGGACGGCTTGCGCGGTTTCCTGGTCTTCGGGAGAACCGGCGACGATGTTCCAAAAATCTTTGTGCAGGGTTTCGGCACTTATTTTTTGAAATTCGCGGGTGATTTCGCGCATCAGCCGCGAAAGATCACCGGAGCTGGCAATCGCAAGGATCGAGAAGCCGGTGCGCACTTGCGCGGAGCCGAAATCGATGGAACCGATGGTCCAGGCTTCGGAGAGCATATCCGTGAGCGACGGGCTGAAAGAGGGAGTGCGGGCGTTTCCGGATTTCAATTTGTCGAGGCTGCGCATGAGATCGCCTGTAAGGCGGGATCTATCGACGCCGAACTGTTTGAGGATGCGCGAAAAATCGCTATCGGTGGCGTCGAGCAGTTTGAGGAGGAAGTGTTCGACCTCGATGTCGTAGTGCGTGCGCGCCAGGCAAAACCCGGCGGCGGCTTCGAGAGCATTTCGAGTGGTGTCGTTCAGCTTGCCGACCAGACCTTTAAGATTTGCCGTCATGACGACCTCGCTTCGCTAAGCATCTTGCTAAACATTGAAAATCGTTTCTTCCGGATGGCGTTCCATGGGCTTTGATTTCATCCAAGTGACCCAGCCCAGCTGCGGAGCGCTCTCGCCTTCGCCACCGAGCTGGCAGCTTGGGGCTTCTTCGCGTTTGAGAATGAGCTGCACTTCGAAATCGATCTCCTCGTTGGTCCAGAAACGCAGTAGAGCGCGGAGCGGCTCGTAGGCGGAGCCGTTGGGGAGAAAGTCGAGATAGTTTTTGAGATCAAGCGGGCCGATGCGGATGCGGGCGCGCGCTTGCTGGTTCCACACTTCGTCGCCGACTACGGCGCCGAGACCTAGTTGTTCGGAGGGGGTGGAGCGCTCGCCGATGCAGCATTCCGTAGTGTCGTCCAGGTGAAACCAGCCGCCGACCAGCTGGATGACTTCAAAGGGTACTTCGAAATAGTCGTTGAGGAGCAGTTCGAGAGCGTGGGCGGAATGAGGGCGCTGTCCGAGGATGCCGGCAAAAAAGAGAAATGCGTCGTCGGGAACGGCGAGTCGTTCCTGCAACCCAGCAGTTCCGAGGCCGATCAAATCGAGCAGATGATGCGAGAAGCGGTCGCGCTCACCGCGTTCGTAGGAAACGGCAAAACGGTATTTTTCCCAAGCCTGGTAGAAGAAGGAAAGCATGCGGTGATGAAACAGGTCGAGAAAATCACGCAGCGTTTTATCGCCGCTGCGCAGCCGCGAGAGAATGAGCGTCGTATAGAAATGCGGCAGAGGGCCCTGAGGGCCGGTGGTGCCCATGAAATTCACAGCGAGAGAAGGCGCTTGGCCCTCGGGCCAGTCGATGGACTGAATTTCGCTGGCGGGGAATGCAAGCGAAGGATGAGCGCCGAGGCGCGCGACTTCATCGGACGGATTTGTAAAACGTCCAAGAGGCTTGCGATCGGGCGCCATGCGTTCCAGCAGACGAATCGCCTGGAAGAACTCGAAGCGATACGGCTCGCTGCGCAGCAGCTCTTCGACTTCCGAAAAATCTATAGGAGAATCACTTCTCCCGCTCTCGGCGGCCATTGACGGAGAATCTCCTTTCTTTGCTGGGTGCGGACAGCCAGCTGGCTAAAGCTGTTCAGTGAAGCGTAATGCCCCAGAAAGTATTCGAGAACGCTGGCAAAGAGGAAGACGCCGCCGCCGACAAATTGTTCTTCGTCGAACTCCATCTCGACGCGGTGACCGCGGACGAAGCCGATGCCATTTTCCGAAATGACGCGAGCGAAGTGTCGCGTGCTCGACAGTTTCATCAATCCGGCGACTTGCCTTTCGTTGTAGCCGGACTCTCCGAACGTATAGAGGCGGAGAATTTCCTGCAACGACTCCTTCCCTTCTTCCACGATGGAAAGATAGTTCAGAGAAAGATGGGAGATGAGGCGCCAAAGCATGCCCTTGCCCGTAGGAGGGCGCACCGACGGCGAGGGCTTGCGCAGGGCCACGATGCGCTTGATGGAGGAGATGCCTTCGAGCTCGAAATCGCCGCGCTCATTGCCCATGGGGAGGCGGTGAGGCAGATCGCGGTTTGAACAGGTGCAGTGGATCGTGGCGGAATCCGTCTCCGGGTGGAGCGGGCGGCCGCTTAGATCCAGGAAAGAAAGGTAAACGTCGGTGCCTTCGTCGTCGCGGCGCGCCGAGGCTTGCCGGCGCGAATGCCAAAAACCTCTTGGACGTTCGCGATGGCGCGAGGTGGTATGGCGGAAGCGGTAGAAAGGCTCAAACTTCAAAACTTCGTGAGTCAGAGGGTCGGGAGAGATAACTTCTTCGATGGAGAAAATTTCCATGGCGCGGCGCCGGCGCGCGTCGGGCGTGATGAGGTATTCGGTATGAGTCTGATCGAGGCGAATAGGCTCAGCGGTGTGCGGAAAAAGATTTACGGCCGGTGAACAGCCGAGGCGAAGCGTCTCCTCGGAAATATTCAGCTCGAGAGTTTGCTGGCGCTCGCTGCGTTCGAAGCGCGAAATGAGAAAAACGATTTCGGTGCGCGGGCCAAAGCCAGAGGTGCGGAGGCTTTCGAGACCTTTCAGGTCGACAAAGAAAAACTTCTCGGGGAAATGAAAATACTCCTGGAGAAGCCGGTAGCCGGAGAACGCCCGGCGCGGATACGGGAGCAGGGCTTCGGCATCGGTGAAGCCGGCGGGTTGCAGCTGCGTGCCGGGGAAAGTGAGGGCATGCTTGCGCGTATTCGGCGTGCGGTCGCGAAGAAGAATCTGCGTGCAGTTGTTGCAGAGCAATTCGTAGAGCGTGTGAATGAGGGTGCTTTCGCCATTGAGATAGAAGCGGAGGGAGCTCAATTCCAATTTATCGAATGCGACGTCGGGAAAACATTCAATCTCGATACGCAACGCTGCAACGGCGTCCTGGGATTTGACGGCCGGACGCAGGCGGTCCGGCGTGACCCACTCGGCCGCGGCAATTCTTAGCGGCCAGAGAGTGGTGTCAAAGCAAGTTTTGAACTTGCACGGGTAGCCGTCGACGGGCTGAGAGTAGAGCACCGAATCGCGCGGAACAGGGAGCCCCGTGCTGAGTTTGCCCTGCTCGGGGTCCAGATGGAATTGCACGATGGTAGACGACGGAATGGGACGGATGTAATGCGGGTAGAGAACACTGAGCAAGGCTTCCGTGATTTCGGGAAATTCGTCGTCGATTTTGAGATGAACGCGCGCGGCCAGAAACGCGAAGGCTTCAATGAGGCGCTCGACATGAGGATCTTCGCAACGGTTGGGATCGAGAAGCAAGCGCGAGGCGACTTTCGGATATTTCTCGGAGAACTCCGCGCCCATCTGGCGGAGATAGGTTAATTCGCGCTCGTAATATTCGAGCAGCTCGTCACGCACGGTCGTCTCCGGAAATCGAAACTTCGAGGCTGGTCAGCTCGATCGAGGCGTCATAGACAACGTGTTCGGGAAGCGGATCGATGCGCAGCATGCCGTCGATCACAAAACGCAGAACGCGCGACTGGCCCGCCACGGGAACCAGGGAAACTCGGACGCCATCGAGTCTTGCTTCGAACGTTTTCACCGCCGTCTCGATCGACTGAAGCAATTTGGTCTGCTCGTAGAGAAAATTGGCGGGCATGGAGGTGATGTCGGGGAGCCCGTAGTAATAAACGGAACGCAGAATCTCGACCGAACCTTCCGGGATGTAATCGGGCGTACGGCGCGTGTTGAGAAGATTCTCGAGGTCGCGGCGGACGGCCGTCTTCAGCCTAGCGAGCGAAGTGCTGCGCGACATCGGCGCTTCCGACTTGATCTTGGGCTCGTCGTCCAAGAGGCGATCGAGCAGCGGCAATCTCAACGGCGCGTTGGAATCGTACTCCGGCATCTATTACCTCAGAGAAAGCGCTTGCCCGGGATCAAGGCGGCAAAGTTTCTGATAAATCTTTTCTTTCTCGGTATCGTCGCGGCCGAGTTTTTCCGCGCAGCGGTAGAGCAGCGCAAGAGGCTGCGCGACGATGGCCGCTTCTTCCCACTCCTCGAGTTTGCGGCGTTCAATTTCTTCGGCGAGTTCGACGAGGATGGGGTAAGCGATGGCTTCGTGCTTGGTCGCGAGAAAAACATTGGCGAGCTGAATGTGCCTCTGGAAGCGGCCGCGACCGGTGCGTTCGTTATTCATTTCGCGCGTCAACATGCCGATGGCTTCTTGCACTTTTCCCGCGCGCGCGGCTTTCATGGCCAGTTCGATGACGTCGGGAGTTTTTTCTCCGTTCGCGCTTTCCGACGACGAACTCGTTAGGGCCGCCGCCGGTGCGAATTCTGGCTCGCTGGGAGCGGGAGGTGCCGGTGGCGGCAAGACATTTTCCTTGAGCCAGGTCTGCGTTTCAAGGTTGGCGGCCGGAGTGTCGTCCATCAAGGAGGAATTGAGCAGATCGGGGTAGTCGGCGAGCAGCGCTCTTAACGCCGAGCGAATACCGGCGGCCACGGGTTCGTAATCCGAGCCGAGAGACTCGCAAGCGCGCACAGCATAGCGCTGCAAATCGATCCAGCCTCGGCCGCAAGGAAGGCTCATAGCCTGTTCCGAGTTTTCCAGAACTCCAGCCCAGTCCCCATCCATGGACATTTTCTTGATGAGCGTGCGCTTTTCCGTCGGCGGAGCCTCGAGCAACGCCGGATTGAGCGTTGCCCCTCCTGCGCGAAGCTCACCCCAGCGCAGCGCGCGCAAGAGCAAATAAGGAACGGGATTGACAGGGCTCTCGTGGCGCAGGAAATGAGCGACGATGGCGAGGCGCTGGACGGCGTCCTCACGATCAGCGGGTTCGGCAGCAACGGATTTTTTCCTGGCGGCTGGCGCGCCCGATGCCGTCGCGGCAACAGATTCCTCGGCCGCCTCCTCGGCAGGTGCTTCCGCCGGCTCTTCCGTCACCTCTTCGGCAGGCTTGTGGTACTGCTTGACCAGATCCTGCACCTCTTCGAGCGCCGTGCGCAGATTGGCAAAGCTTGGTGCTTCGCGGCCGAATTTTTCATCACTCAAAGTCTCGAGCGCCTGGAGCGATTCGAGAGCGGCAACAAGGCTGCCGGCAAGCTTTTCGTAATAAGCATCGCCCGTGACTTTCACTGCTTCGTCAAATTCCTCGGCGGTGCATTTTTTCTCAGCGATAGCTGTTGCCCGCGCAGCGGCTTTTTCTTCGCTGACGGCGTCGGCTTCATATCCGACGCGCCGCGATTCCTGATATTTGAAGTAGTCGAGCTTATTTTTGGTCAGAGGTAGACGGCGCACGCCGCCATCGAGCTTGGAACCGACCCAAGCCAGCGGCCCCGCGCGGAACTCCAAATCGCCCTCATCGATCTCCGGGTAGAGCGTGTCCCAAAACGTTTCCATGAAGCCACGCAGCAAGTCGAGGCCTTCGCGAAGCCCCACGATATGATCGCGGAACATGATGGCTTCGGTGAGCCAAGCGGCCAACTGCAAATCTTTGCTTTTGGTGGAAAGCGCTTCGGTGGTCAGCTTGATAACCAGGGGGAAATCGGCCTTCTTGACTTCGCGGGACCAATCGCCCTGGGGGAGCACATCTTCTTCGCGGCGCGCTTCGCGAATCTTGTCATAGACAGGATCGTAGCGCAGGGTCTTTCCGCTTGGATTGTCCCCGGGGATGGGGTTTAAGAGACCTTCGGGGAGCGGCATGGCCGTTAAGAGGCCGTCTGGGCGATTGCGATTTGGATGTTGCGCAGCTCCAGAATCGGCCATTCCTCGTCGTCATCGGCAAGAAGAATCTTTTGGCCCATGGGAACGGCCTCGCCTTCGTCGGTTTCTTCCCAGACCGTCGCGCGACCGAGGCGAACGGCGGGATCCTTATGCTGGCCGGCAAAAGGAGTCAGCACCGGAAGCAAGACTTCACCGAGTTCGCGCTCCTCGTACTTGTCCGAAGTGCGGACTTTCGCTGGAAGCCACAAGAGATCGCGAAGGCGTTTGGGAGGTGCAATCTCGATCGAAGTGAGAAGCGCGAAAGGGATCCACATGTAACTCCCCGCCGCGAAGACTTCGAGGTTCGGTCCAATGCGCGGATCGCCGTCGGACAAAGCGCGAAACGGCTTGCCGTTGATGCTGATCGAAAGAGGTCCGAGGCCGGAAGTATCCTTCGGCATGGGATATTGTTTCTTGCTGAAAAGATCGTGGCGTGTGCGCTCGGCGTGGAGAGCTGCGTGATAGAGGAGAGCGCCCATTCCCGCGTTGCGGCCTTCGCTGCCAAGAATATCCAGTTGTTTTTCCGCGCGGACGAAGTCACCGGAAAAACAGAGCAGTTCGAAAAGAAAGGTTCGGCGCTTGGCGTCGGTGGGATTGTCGCGCACTTCGGCGTTCAAAGCCTGAATGGCGTCATCGAGTCGTCCCGCCTGAAATAATTGTTGAACTGACATGACACCCCTAATTCAGAACTGGTTCAGAAGCGGTCCCGGAGTAAAAGGGGGACATGACGCGCCGCGCCGCTTCCGGCTGGCTGCCTGCGTGCGCAAACAGCCCAGCCAGAAGCTTCGCAGCAAAGCATTTACATTTTCTTGTTCGCTTGCAAATCCCAACCGGTCATCGTGTTGGCCCCTACCGTGCCGTCGGAGTTCTGGGCCATGTAGTTGTAGGTGATCTTGGCGAAATTGAGGTGGAACGTGTCGATCGGAAGAGTGTCCTTGTAATTAGCGTCTCCGCCGAGGGACTCGTACGAGGAGACCAGCACGTTTTCAAGCTTGATCTTCATGAAATCTGCCTGCGTGCCTCCGGCCCTCCGGCAGGTGAGCGTGACTTCCGGAAAATGCTGACCGCTCGCGCAAGCCAGCATCAACTTGGCGGACGCAGAGTCAATGCGCTTGGAGAATTCAAATTCTCCGAATTGGGCTTTGCCAACGCCGCCGCCGGCGCCGACAACCGCCGCCCCGCCGGGCTGCCTTACGCTAAATCGGAAGCTCATCAAGTCGATTTCGCCCTTGTGTTTATCGTCGAGGGATTCTCCCTTGATGTCACCGATTTTTAGAAAAAAATCGGAATGACTTGTCATGGGAGCCAATTTTGATTCCATTGCTTGCGATGGCATTCTAGTGTCCTCCTGAGTATTCGATATCTGCAGAAAATCCAGTTGCGACCGAGATTCTTGACCAGGCATCCCAAGCAGGAAAGCTCTCTTCCCTCTTTGGCAGCCTCAATGACTCCGCGAGCGGCGGCTATTTTGCCGGAGCGGGCAGTTCCGCCACCAGTCTGAGCGAGACCGTGAGCTCGTCCAACTGGAAGTGCGGCCGAAGGAAAGCGATGGCGCGGTAAGCTCCAGGCTTCCCCGGAATCTCGCTGACTTCGATCTTCGCCTCACGAAGCGGGAACTTCGCCTTGGTGGCGGCACTCGCCTGATCGTCATCCGTGACGTACTGCATGATCCATTGCGTGAGGAACGTCTGGCACTGTCCGCGGCTCATGAAGCCACCGATCTTGTCGCGCATGATGGACTTCATGTAGTGGGCGAAACGGGAGACCGCGAGAATGTAGGGAAGCTGCGCGGAGAGGCGCGCGTTGGCGTTGGCGGCGGCTTTATCGAACTTCTTCGGCTTGTTGGCGGACTGCACGCTGAAGAAGGCAGCGTAGTCTGTGCCCTTGCAGTGCACCAGGGGAATGAGGCCCTGGTCGGCAAGCTCTTTTTCGCGCCGGTCGGTGATGGCCACCTCCGTGGGGCACTTCAAAGCGACGTCGCCTTCGTCGGTGCGGAAAGTATGGGTCGGCAAGCCCTCGACGAGGCCTCCGCCTTCGACGCCGCGGATCGAGGCGCACCAGCCATATTGCGCGAAGGCGGTCGTAAGACGCGCGCCGAGCGCATACGCGGCATTGCCCCAGAGATATTTCGAGTGGTCGGTTCCGTCCACACCCTCTTCGTAATTAAAGTCATCGACGGGCTTGGTGTCTTTCCCGTAGGGAAGACGCATGAGCACGCGTGGCATGGTCAGGCCGACGTAGCGGGAATCTTCGCTCGCCCGGAAGGACTTCCACTTCGCGAATTCCGTGCTGTCGAAAATTTTCCCGATGTCGCGCGGATCGCCCAACTGCGAGAAACTGTCGAGATTCAGAAGCTCGGGAGCAGCCGCCGTCAGAAAAGGAGCATGCGCGCCAGCTGCAACCTGCGAGACCTTTTCAAGCAGCTCGATGTCTTCCGGATGCTTGCTGAATTCGTAGTCGCCGATCAGCGCGCCAAACGGCTCGCCGCCGAAGATGCCGAATTCATCTTCATAGACTTTCTTGAACATCACGCTCTGATCGAATTCTGGAGCGCGCTGGAGGTCGCGCAGCAACTCTTTCTTGCTGACATTAAGGACGCGGATCTTCAGCATCGCGCTGGTCTCGCTCTGATCCATCATGTACTTGATGCCGCGCCAACTGCCTTCCAGTTTTTGAAACGCAGGGTGATGAAGGATTTCGTTCAATTGCAGGGAGATCAGGTGATCGATCTGAGCAACGCGTGCGTTAATCGTGGCGTCGGCGTCGCGCGAGAGTTTCATCTCGCCTTCGAGAACCTGCGCAACGAATTCCTTGACCATGTCCCGGCCGCGCTCACGCGCGACCTGCTCTTTTCCAAACCGCCCTTGTTCAACTATCTGATCCAGCAGGCTCGCTTCCGTCGTTTTGGCTTCCGCCGACTGCGCGGATGCCTTCTCCGGCTTACTCATCAGAGCCTCCCTTGGGCTTGTCCTTTGCGAGCTCTTTCTTGATCTGGTCGGCCTTCTGCGTGTTGCCGACGGCTTCCATCAAGAGATCGTCCAGTTTGTCGTTGCCCTGAAGGGCGCCACGCAGATCGCCGAGTTTTTGGCGGAGCTCGAGGAGTTCGCGCAAGGGTTTGACGTTCTTGGCGACATTGGCAGGGTCGAAATCGTCGAGACTCTTGAAGTCAAGATCGACTTTGAGCTTGCCGGCGTCGGATTCGTCACTGAGCTTGTTGTCGACTTCCAGAGACAGATGCGGCTTGAAACTCTCGAGTACGCCATCAAAATTGTCGGGCGTAATCTCGACGAAGCGGCGGTCTTTAAGCTTGGGGAGAGCTTCGGTGGGCTGGCCACTAAGATCGGCAAATACCCCCATGACAAAAGGCAGCTCCTTTACCTCAATGGCGTCGCCAACCTCAACATCGTACGTAACATGCACTCGAGGCGGACGTACCCGCTCGAGCTTCTTATGGACACTTTCTTTTGGCATGTGTTCCCCTTAAGTCCCCTTCTCAGTGTGGGTAGTGTTTTGAGAACGAGCCGCGTTTCGCCAGGGCAGGTTACCCGATTGCATCGGCACGGTTTATCACGATTCCCGCTGCCCGTCAATTGGTTCTCTAGTCCTAGAACTCCTCCCGATGGCTGAAGCAGTTTCTCAAATCGAGAATTACGATTCTTTCCAATACCCCTCACCACGGAGCGTCTTGGTCGCCGACGGCTTCAACATGGTCGACACTATCGCCGAATCGGCCCCCGACTACAATGCACGGCTGGTGAACTCTGAATGGACCGAAGATGAACCAGTAATTGCAGGAGGGTGGGAGTAAGGCAAATAGGCACGCTGGGGATCTAGACGAGGAGGAGAGCCTTCATCGCCGCGTTAAAGGGCCCGAAGAATTCCGAAAAACCGGCATTCGGGCGATGCTTTGAGAACCGCCTGGCGGCAAGATGTGGCGGCCGCACCTCCTGCCAGAAGTGCCCGTGGAATCCCTTTTGACTTTCACGCACCCCACCTGCTAGCTTTAGCCGCGAGCCATGCGCCAGCTTCAACCTGTTATCTGGTCCAAAGGCACCTTCCTGACGCCGCAACACCTGCAGACGCGCGACCGCTATGTCGAGAGTTGCCTGCAATTTCGGCTGGAAGGGCTCAACTTCCGCCCCTGGGGCTTTCTCGACCTCGAAATCAATCAAGAGGCGTTAACCGAGGGCATTTTTGGGCTTACGCATGCCTCCGGTCTCTTTCCGGATGGCTTACCTTTCGAGATCCCGGAGTCGGATACTGCTCCGGCGCCAAAACCGATCGGACTGTTTTTCGAGGCCGAGCAGAACTCGCTGGATATTTACCTGGCGATACCCGAGCACCGGTCGCACGGCCTGAACGTTTCGATTGCCCAGAAAAACGCCGATGTCCGGTATCTCTCGGAAATCGTTAATCTGAAAGATGAAAATTCCGGACTGACGGAAAAGCCGGTGCAAATCGCGAGAAAGAATCTGCGCTTTCTCGTTGAAGGAGAATCCCGCGAAGGCTGCAATTCCTTGCAGATCGCGCGCGTTCAAAGGACTGGCGCGGGCACCTTTCGGCTTGACCCGCAGTACATCCCGCCGCTGCTGGATATTGCGGCGAACGACTACTTGATGGGAATCGCAAGACGGCTGATAGAAATTCTTGCCGCAAAAAGCAGCATCCTGGCGGGCGGCCGGCGGCAGCGTAGCGCGGGACTAGCGGATTTTTCGGCGGCGGACATCGCGAGTTTCTGGCTGCTCTACACCGTGAACGGCCACTTCCCTGCTTTGCGGCATATTCATGACGTGCGACATGGTCATCCCGATATTCTTTTCCGCTTGCTCACTTCGCTCGCGGGAGCTCTGAGCACTTTTTCGCTGAAGATTCAGCCGAGAGACCTGCCGCTTTACGATCACGAAAACCTTGGCGTGTGTTTTACGGACTTGGATGAAAAGCTTCGAGAACTTTTGGAAACCGTGGTTCCGAGCAATTTCGTCGCGCTGCCCTTGAAACTCGTCAAGCAATCCATCTATTCGACCAGCATCGATGACGACCGCTATCTGGCCGGGACGAAATTCTTTTTGGCCGTCAGCTCCACCATGAACCAAGGAGACTTAATCAAGAAAGCGCCGCAGATGATTAAGGTTTGCTCGGCGGCACAAATTGAACAGTTGGTGCGGCAGGCGCTGCCAGGCATGCAGCTCACGCACGCGGTCAGGCCACCGGCTTCGATTCCGGTAAAACTCAATTATCAATATTTCAGTTTGAACCAGTCCGGCGTCGCGTGGGAAACGGTGACGAAAGGCCGCAGCTTGGCGGCTTTCGTGCCCAGCGACATTCCAGAGCCGCAGCTTGAACTTCTTATCCTGCTGCCGCAGGCAATCTAAACTCCTCCGTTTGAAGAAATCCACCGCTTATTAAAGTGGCGAGCAAGCGGCAGAATTCCTCCGACGGCGTTTCAGGGACGATCCACCCGTTTTGTTTAGCCAATCGGAATAACTCCCTGACGGTTGTCTTGCCGTTGCAGTGCGGCAAAAGAGCGGCCATCCACGGCTGCACCTTGCAATCGGTGGCGAACGGCTGCTCGATGGTGAGTGTGAAACTCTCTTGGGAGATTTCGCCGTCGCGCAGAACGTGGCGCACGAGGATCTCGGTTTGAGGATTAGCCACGGGCTTCACCGGGAGGAGTCGTTCCATGGCATCTGCCATTTGCATTTGCTCTTCCCAGCAGAGAGCCCCTTCGAGAGCGGAAAGCGGCGTGCCGCCACGAATCGTCCGCCGAATGGTAAAAGCAGGCCGCTTTCCCGCAATCCGCTGAATGACGACAATCCCAAGCACCAGCTCGCGAACAGCGTTCTTCATAAAAAGCTTTTCCCACTGGGCGAACTGTTCCCTGCCGCCATTCTTGTTTATCGTTTCCTCAATCGCGAATTGGCGTGGCTCGAAGGTTTGCAGCACAAACAGAGCGACGTCAAAGTCCTGATTCTTCTCGCCAAGCCACGCTCGAATACGGCTCTCGAAATTCATGCCCGGCCGGGAAGTGCCGAGAGTCCGAGAATAAAAACGTCCACCCGGCTTCAGCCTGGCGGGAAGTCCGGCAATGATTCTCTTCGTGATTTCCTCGCCATCCTCGCCGCCGCCATAGAAAATCTCCGCGGTCTGCAGAACGGGAACGTACGGAGGATGCGCTGCAATGCGATCAAAGGTAAGTCCTTCCACCGGCTGGAAGAGATCGCCCAGCCGAAAAGTGACGTTGTGGATGCCGTTGAGAGCGGCGTTGAACTTCGCGAAATCGATCGAGCGTTGCGCGATATCGGTGGCCCAGATATTTTTGGCAGAACGCGCGGCAAGCAGAGCCGCCGGCGCACTCCCCGCGCAAAGTTCCAAAAAATCTTCACAGGCCTCAAAAGACGTGTAGTCAATAAATTGTTTGGCGGACTTGGTGAGCGCCGGATAGACAATGTCCGGAAACATCTGCCGCGGGGAATGATCCGGGTTGCTCCAGCGATCCGAAGCAATGAACAAGTCTCGAACGGGATAAAGAGCGGCGCTGGCTATGCTTCTATTTGCATCGGCAGGGTCGGGCACGATTAGGCCGGTAAGCTGCAAAGCTTCCCAAACCGCGGACGGAAACTGAGATGCCAGTGCCGCTGCGGGCAGCGATTCTCCGACCACCGCAAGGTAGATGAGCGCGTCGAGCCCATCCCCTACTTTCGGTCTCACCGGAGGACGGCCAGAGAGTCCAGCGAGGTCCAACTCCTTCCCCGGCTGGATATCAAGCCGCTCTCGGATAGCATCCTCGGTAAAACCCGTCCGCAAAAGATGTTCCCGCAGGAGTCGAAACTGCTCCGAGCCGACCATTTGCAGAAGCGCCATGCGCGATTTTCACCGACAGCGCGGGCATAATACCAAATACCAACACGGGCAGGGTGAATGTCTTGACATCCATCAACCTAAACGCCATAGTTAGGCTCGTTTCAAGCGTTTAGCGGCTTTTCCGGGTCTTTTTTCCGGCCAGAGATCGATCACCATTCGCAGCCGTCGCAATTCCTCTTGCCCGGGAAATCAGGCCTGGCCGAGCAGCGATGCGGCGATGGTTGCGCTGCGTCACAGGAGAGCGGGTTCGCGCTGGGTGAGACGCAGCATGCCGGCGCCGAGCCTGGCATGATCAACTAAACAATGAAGCATCTTTCCAAGGTGGTGTGGCACGAGGGGATGTACCTGGGCCCCCATCACTTCCAGGTGCAATCCCAATCCTTCGAAGACCTCGTTCATTTTTCGACGTCGAGCCTGTGGTTTGCCCCTTACGGCGTGATCAACTGCAAACTGGATCCGGACGCGCTGCAAAATGGAATGCTGTCCGTCATCCATGCGCGCGGACTGTTCCCCGACGGCATGGCGTTCCAAATGCCTGACGCCGATGCTCTGCCTCCTCTTTTGAACATCAACGAGCTTTTTTCGACTACCCGCGAGTCCTTGCTGGTGCTCTTGGCCGTGCCAGAGCGGCGCCCTGAGGGCCCGAATTGCGCCCTCGATTCCGAGCCGAGTGAAGTGGAAGTCCGCTACCAGGCTGAAATGCTGACGCTGCCCGATGAGAATACCGGGCGCGACGAAAAACAGATCCAGATTGGCCGGAAAAACATTCGGTTTGCGCTGGAAACACAGGACAACGCGGGACTCGTAACGCTGCCCGTCGCGCGTGTATTACGCGATGGCTCGGGGCGATTTATTTTCGATCCGAGTTTTATTCCTCCGTGCCTGCAAATTAGCGCGAGTGAACGATTGCTCGTCATCGCGCGGACTCTCGTGGACGTCCTCGACGAAAAAAGCGCATCCCTTTCCCGGGCGCGTCGAGCGACAGCCCAAGGCCGCGCGGGTTATTCCTCGGAAGAAATCGCCAGTTTCTGGTTTGTGCATACCGTCAACGAAAGCCTCTCCGTTCTGCGCCATCTCGCCGTATCCGAACGAGGCCATCCGGAGCAGCTCTACATCGAGATGTCGCGCCTCGCGGGCGCCTTGTGCACGTTTGGGCTGGAATCCCATCCCGAATCCTTACCCGCGTACAATCACGACGATCTGGAGAAGTGCTTCGGTCCGCTGAATCGGCACATCCGCGCCCATCTCGAACTAGTCGTGCCATCGAACTGTGTGCAGATCCCGCTAGTCCTGGCGGGCAAGAATTTCCGGAATGGCGATGTTTTGGATCAGCGCTGCCTGGATCGCGCGCGATGGGTGCTTGCGGTTCGCGCGGAAACTGGTGAAGCGGAAATTATCGCCAAGACGCCCCGCCTCATAAAAATTTGCTCGAAAGATTTGCTGCCGGAGTTAGTGAAAACGGCTCTGCCCGGCCTCGGACTTGTCCACCTGCCCATTCCACCCTCGGCGATCGCGCCAAAAGTAGAGTTTCAATATTTCGGCATCAGCCGCACCGGCAACTCCTGGGAACATATCGTGCAAACACGAAAAGTCGGCGTCTATGTTCCCGATGATCTACCGGGCGCCGAAATCGAGCTTCTGGTCGTATTGGAGTCTTAGGTTTTGGAGTCCTAGGAGGAACCGGTGGGAGCCACGATGTTCGGGGCCACGAGCCTGCAGCCCCGCGAAGTATCCACCAAACGCCGCGCGGAAAACCTCGCGTACATCTATCAGCAGATTTTGACGGTCATCGTGCGCGTTCGCCAGAACCGCCAGGCCGTTTCGGATGCGAACGCTTTCCGCGCAAACATTCAGGCAGGTTTACGCTCGGCCGAAAAAGATGCCGTGAAGAAAGCCTACGCTCCCGACGACATTCGCAACGCCACGCTTGCGGCCGTCGCTTTTCTCGACGAGTCCATTCTGAACTCCAGCAATCCAGTTTTCAGTTCGTGGCACAGTATGCCGCTGCAGGAAGAGATGTTCGGCCACCACGTCGCCGGGGAAACGTTTTTCGAGAACCTTGAGAAGCTTATGTCTCGGCAGGATTCGCACGACGTAGCCGACGTGCTCGAAGTCTACGCGTTGTGCCTCTTGATGGGCTACAAAGGACGCTACGGCCTATCCGGCCCGGAAGCAACGCGCCCCATCATCGATTCCACGCTGGAAAAAATCCGCCGCATTCGTGGACCTCTTGTCGGACTTTCGCCTGCCTGGGCCGTTCCGGAAGGCGGAGCCGTGGCCGCGAAGCGCGATCCCTGGGTTCGGCGTCTGGCTTTTGGAGCTTCGGGCTGCGTGATTCTAGGCATACTCTTCTTCGTCGTTTTCAAGATGCGCGTGCTTGCAGGGGTTTCGGATATTCACGCGATAGCACCTCTAAACCACCCGTAGGGAGTGGAGATGCGATTTCAATGGCAACATCTCGCAGCCGGAGCGGCTGCCATCGTCGTATTGATGCTGACGTGGTTCGGCCCCCAGATTTTTCACGTTGCTGGCACGAACGCCATCGTTCTGCGCGGCGGCATCTTGTTGCTCGGCGTCATCGCCGTCATCGGCTTGCTCTTGTGGGCCCATTCCCAGATGCCCGCCATGCCCGTCGCTGAACAGATCCAGACCCCAGCCGCGGCCTCCTTTGCCGGCGTCTCCGTTGGGGCCTCGGCGGGAGCTTCCCAGGACGTAGACATTTTAATCCGCGAGGCAAGCGGCAAGGTCGCGTCCGCCCGGCTGGCAGCGGGCGCGCAACTCTCCTCGCTCCCGGCGGTCTTCCTGATCGGCGAAACTGGCGCAGGCAAGACGAGCGCGATGGACCAGAGCGGCCTCGATGCCGAGTTGCTCGCCGGCCAGGTCTACCAGGAAAGCACCATCGTGCCGACGCGCGTGGCGAATCTTTGGTTCGCGCGCAAAACGGTTTTCGTGGAAGCGGGCGGTCCGCTCCTGGATGACTCCGGATCGTGGGTCCGTCTCGTCAAACGTTTTGTGCCCAGCCGGCTCCGCTCCATTTTCGGTGGTCCGAGCCTGGCACCGCGTGCAGCGATCGTCTGCGTGGATTGCGAAAAACTGGTCCGCGAAGCGGCGCTCGACAAAATCGTGGCGCAAGCTAGAAAACTACGAGCCCGCCTCGAAGAGCTCTCCTACCACATGGGCGTGAGCCTGCCCGTTTATGTGCTGTTCAACCGCTCGGATCGCATCCCCTATTTTGAAGAGTTCGCTGGCACCTTTAGCAACGAGGAAACATCGCAAGTCCTTGGGACTACCTTGCCGCTCATGGGCTCCACAAGCTCCGGCGTTTATGCCGAGCAGGAGACCAAACGTCTCACGGCCGCTTTCCAGGCAATCTTTTTCACGCTCGCGGAGTGCCGTCCCGGCCTTTTGAGCCGCGAACGCAACGCCGACCGGCAGGCTGGCGTTTACGAGTTTCCTCGCGAATTTGGAAAACTCAGCAAGCCCCTCGTTCAGTTTCTTGTGGACCTCTGCCGCCCAGGTCATCTCCGCATGGGACCTTTCCTTCGCGGCTTCTATTTTGTCGGGCAACGGATCATCACCGTTTCCGGAGGCGGCGGGCAAACCATGCTTGCCTCGCGTTCCGGGATTCAGCGCGCCGCAGGCGGATTCAACCCCGACGCGACCAGTCTGATCAACGCTCAGGATCCCTCGGCCAAAACTTCCTGGGCCACCGGCACATCGCTCGAAAGCGCAGGTGAAACGCGCAAATCCGTACAACGTGTTTTCCTAAGTCATGTCTTCAGCCATGTCTTGCTCCAGGATCGTGCCGCGCTGGGAGCCAGCGGCACAAGCACTAGAGGCGACTTTGGGCGGCGCATTCTATTCGCTTCTATCGCCACACTGGCCGCGCTCTGGATCCTCTTCACGATAGGTTCGTTCGTTGGAAACTCGCGGCTCGTCTCAAGCGTTCGAAGCGCTGGGCAGGGCCTTGCCTTAGTGCAAAATCTTGGCTCCGAGCAGCCGACCGTTGATTCGCTTCGCAAGCTCGATGCTCTCCGCCAAACCCTCGTCGAGCTTCGCGGCTACAACCGGAACGGCGCTCCTCTTGATCTTCGCTGGGGCCTCTACTCGGGCGACGCGGTGTTCGCCGATGCCCGCGCCATTTATTTTCACGCTTTCGATCAAGTTCTCTTCGCGCATGCGAAACACAACCTCCTTGGGGATTTAAAGACTTACCAGGGCGATCCTCAGCCGACAGCGGATTCCGGCGCCGCCTACGACGCGCTAAAAGCCTACCTGCTCACAACCTCCGAGTCGCCGCGCAATACCGGCGAATTTCTACAAGACTTCCTGATGAAAGATTGGAAGCGCGACTTGGGCGACATCGATCAGGAACGCAACGATCTGGCCGCGCAGCAATTTGCGTTCTACAGCTCCGAATTGACGGTGGATAACCCGTATTCGAAAGCGAATGATGCAGGGCTAGTCAGCCAGGTTCGGGCTTATTTGAACAAATTCTCCGGCCTCCAGCGCTTGTATACGAGCATGCTCACCGATGCCCGGCAGAAGGCCAAAAGCTATCGATTCGCCGCCGCCCACCCTGAAGGTTCAGATGTATTGCGCGCCAGGAACGACGTTGATGCCGCCTTTACCTCCGACGGCTGGAAAATCATGGATCAATCCATCCAGCACCCCAACGCCGTACAGGGCGAGACCTGGGTTCTCGGAGGCGCTACAAGCACGAACCTCAGCACGACAGATCTGAGCGCGCAGCTCCGCGCCATGTACGAGAAAGATTTCATTGCGCAGTGGCGCGAGTTCCTAAACGCGACCGCGATCTCGCCTTATGCCAACGACCACGACGCCGCAACAAAATTGACAAAGCTGTCTGCCAACTCGTCTCCTCTTCTGGCGCTTCTTTGCGACGTTGCAGACAACACCAGCGTGCCGTCCACAGCCGTCAAACTGGCTTTCCAGGCGCCGCAACAAGTCGTCGCGCCTGGCTGCGGCGTGCTGAAAAAATACGACCAGGCCTCCAACGATCCCTACATGAAAGGCCTGCTGAATCTTCAGCAATGCGTTCAGCAAGTCGCGGACGCGGCTCCGGAGCAAAAGAGCGCTCAGAAAACAACGTGTGCGCCGACAGTTTCGCAGGCTAACCTCGCCTCAGCCCAGCTCGCGCAGGGCCTTCCCAACGATCCCGATGGCCACGTTGACAAGACTGTCGGCGCGCTCCTCGATGAGCCCATAAAAGGATTGCAGAGAATTTGGATTTCCACGGGCGGATCAGGCGAAGGGCTTTGCACGCCGTACAAAGCGCTACAAACTGCCTTTCCCTTCAACGCCCATAGCACGCGGGAAATTACGCTGGCCGAGTTCAACGAATTTTTCCAGCCCGCCAAGGGCAAACTCTCCCAATTCCTGGATGCACAAAAAAATAATTTGAGCCTCCAAGGCACAACCTACATCCGCGCGCTCGGAACCTCAACGCCGGTAGGAGGCAACTTCCTTCGCACTCTAAACGAGCTTTACGCCATCCAGCTGGCCGTCTACCCGAACAACGCCACCGATCCGCACTTCGAGTATTCCGTGACGGGGCATCTTCCCGACGCCGGCGGGTTCAAGAACGAGAAGCTGAAATTTGACGGGCAGGAATGGACCATCAGCGGAAGCGGCGGCTCTCGGAAATTCATTTGGCCCGGCACTACTATCGAGGGCGCTGCTCTCAGCCTCGACAGCGGCACGGATCTCGAGGTTGCGCGCTACCAAGGCCTTTGGGCGGTGGCTCATTTCCTCTCCGCGTATAAATGGCTGGCATCGGGGAGCGGCTATGTGATTCAGGGACCGCTGATCGGTCCAACCGGCCAGCCCATCATGAGCAACAACAAGCCCGTGGAAGTGCGCTTTGACGTGGATTTCAAAGGCGTTCCCTTCTTCCAGGCAGGTTTCTTGTCGGGCTACAGCTGCTCCGCGATGAGCAAGTGATTTAGCGCCTTTGGCGCAGCCCTGCATAAAATAAACCCGGCTCGCGTACAGCGCAATTTGTTCGGCTTCGCTCGCCGCCGCCGAGAGAAGCCCCGTCGGCGCGTGACGCTAGAAGCCAATCCCCTCTAGTGGGCGGAAACGATCGTCCATCTTCCGTTAAGCAAGGACAGCTGAAACTTTATCCGCTGGCGCTTGCTGTTGGGCACTCTGGTCATCACCGCGTCGCAGCTGACTTTGGCAGTTTGCCCGCTGATATCCGGTACCGAGCAATTTTGCAGCGCATACCCTTTTCCCCGGCTTTCGTTCAATTGCTTGAAAAGCCTCTCCTGATCCTTCTCATTCAAGTGTGCGACCGCTTTCAATGCGAAGATGTCGCCGTTCTCCATGGCTCTTGCGAAGAAATCCAAAGGCGCCTTGATGCTGCCGAGGTCCCCCAAATGTGGAGCGTTGCCGCCACTAACGCCACCGCCGTTCGGCAAGGCAGAACCGGATTCTCTCAAGTCCGCATCAATCTGCCCAACAATGTTGCGGGCATCACCGCCGTGCCTCCCGGCTTTGTTTGCTTCCGCCATGAAGTACGGCCTGAGGTTGCGCAACGCAATCCGGTTCTTGGCGGCTTCGGCCTGTAAGAATGCGGTTTTCACTCGCGAGAATTCCAGATCTTCCCGGCGTCCGTTATTGATCTGTTGTTTTAGATCGTTGTACTCAGGCAGCGTGGCAGGCACGCCGCTCAATTTCGCATCGGCGTCGTCCCAGCGGGCTTGGCTGATCAGCCCGCGCACTTCTCCCAGCACGGGTCCATAGTCGGGCGAACTCTTGGGCGGATTCGCATTTACATTCGCCGAAGGCGGGGGCTGCGAAATCGCACCGATCTGATCTATGTGAGTTTTTGCGGAAGCCACGAGCACCGGGTCTCCGTTCGGAGCCGCCGCGACCTGCTCGAAAGCATCTTTCGCCTGCTGTTTCTGCCCGGATTGTTCCAGCGCAATCGCTTGCGCAAGCAGCTTTTTCTGTGCCTCGCGGTCCGCAATCGCGAGAAGGGACCGCTGCGCCTGATCGCTGGTCTCTTCTGAGACTCCATCCGCGCGGCGCGCTTGCTCCATATACTGACGCGCGGCAGGGTAGTCCTTTTTCAGAAAAGCCCGCTGGCCATCCTCGTAAAGAACCTGCCAAGCCGGCTTGGCAGGAGTCACCGGCGGCGTCACTGCGGGCGTTGTCGCTGGCGCCGCTGCCTTGCTGGCGATATCGTATTCGCGACGCGTCTCGTCCACCTTCCACAAATTCATTTGAAGCACTTCGTTGAATTTCTCCGCCGCCTCCGGATACTTTTTCTCCTCGTACAAAAGCTTCATCCCTTGGGCGTACAGCTGCTCCACGGTCACGTGCTTCTGCTCAATCTCGCTCACCTGCTGAGCCGCTTCGTCATGCAACAAACCGGGATGGCTGGCCAATTTCTTCCAATCGGCTAAGGAGTCATCCGCTTTGTGATTGTCCCAAAGTTGTTTCGCTTCCGTCTCAAGCGCAACATCTTCCGCGGAAACCTTCTCTGGCGCTCTTCGGAGGATTCGCGCCGCGGCATAAATTCCACCCGCGACCGCAACGAGAAGAACCGCGGCCACCGCGAGCTTCGGCGAAAGCCCTCCCGTGGCGGGCGCAGCTGGCGTCTTCGGCGTTCGTTCCTCGACGTGCACCCGTGTTCGAATCGCCGGAGTCTCGGGCGGTGTGGCCGGCAACGGTGTCAGCACCGGAAGGGAGGGCTTTTGTCCGGACGCCGCGCCAGCAATGCTCGTCGCCGATTGCCCGAATGTCGTCCGAGCCGCCGAAGGCGCATTCGTCGACGGCAAAGGAGGTCTCGGCGGGGTTTGTCCTTCGGTCCGCTTGGTTTCCTGATCTCTGCTCTTCTCTTTCCCCGCTGGCTTGTCCTCTTTCTTCCTCTTCTGTTCTTCTCTTTCTAGGAACGCTTCTTTTTCTGACATCTGCGATAGCAGCATCCTCGACTGCATATCGCTCGCAGGGATTATCTTGTTAGCGATCGCCCGGTCGAGAATCTGCCTTGCACCCGCAAAATCGTCCTTCTCCGCCAGCGCTCGTGCGGCCTTGATCTGCTGATTCCCTTCCTCCCGTTTTTTGTTCCGCTCATCGGACTCCACTTCCGCGGCATGGAGCAACTGCGTCACGCCCGTATCCGGCCCCAGCGTAGCGAGCGTCTGCTTCGCCAAATCAATTGCACCCGTTAGTTCCTGGCGTTTGATCTTGCTGCGAATCTCCTGAATCCGTTGCTGCACTTCCCGCTGAATTCTTTCGCGCTCTTGTAGTTCCTTGCTTTTCTCTTCGGCCTCCGCGGCGAGACTCTTGAATGCCTCTTGTTTGGGAAAGTCTTGCTGCGCGCGCCGCGCTACTTCACCGGCTTCCCGGAAGCGCTGAAGCTCAAGCAATCCGCGGATCTGTTTTTCGCGTTCCTGCTCATTTTTCCTTTGTTCTTGCTGCGCGACCTCGCCCCGTGCATACACCACTAGATCGTTGACCTCATGCTCGGCGGGAAACTCCTTGAGCAGCACTTCGCCCATTGCGACCGCTTCCCTGAGCTTTCCGGCGCCAACCAGACTTCTGAGATTCGTCAGTTCCGCTTCGAGCCGCTTCTTCCTCTTCTCTTCCTGCTCCTCCTGGGCAAGCAAATGCAGAAGATTTTTTACCGTCGTGTCCGCAGGCTGCTCTTTGGTAAGAACTTCCAGCGCCTCGCGCGCCTCCGCCAGCCTCCTCTGTCCCATCAGCCGGCGCACCTCGGAGACGTGCCCCTGCTTTTTCTGTTCGGACTGGTCCGCCCGCGCCGTCTCTTGCAGACTCTTCAGCTCCGGTTCATTTGGAAAGGTCTTTAATCCTTCGGAAAGCAGAGCGAGGCATTCGTCATACTTCAGCTCCGTCCACAACATTCGGGCACGCTGCACGAGTGCGTTCAGCTGCTTCCGCTTCTCCCGCCTGCTTTGTTCCTCGCCAATCTGCCGCTCGAGCTCCAGCGCTTGCGGATGGTTGGCGTCCACTTCGAGAGCTTGCCGCAAAGCCGTCTCGGCCTCGGGAAGCGCCCCTTCCGCCAGGCGCTGCTTCGTGAGCCGCAGCTTCTGTTCCATCTGCTCCGCGCGAGCCGCGCCGGCCTCCACCTCCTCGGCCAGTTTCTGAGCCGGCTCGTAGCGCGAATCCAGCCCCAGGGCCGCCTCCACTTCTGCCTGCGCCTCGCGAAATTGCCCGGCCTGCAAGAACACACGCCCGCGGCTCAAATGCTTTTGTACCTTCGGTTCAATTTCCGTCCGGCGCAACTGCGCCGTTATTTTTTCGAACAGACTTTTCGCTTGCGCGTTCGAACTGTCGATTTGCCGCGCACGGTGCAGCGTGTCCTGCGCTTTTGGAAGGTTGCCCAGCTCGTAAAACTCGCGAGCCCTCTCGGCAAGCACGGCCGCCGCGTTCGAGCGCATCCCGTTCCACACTGGTTCCAAATCCTGCAAAACATCTTCCATGCTCTGGTAGCGGTCGGCCGATTGCTTTTGCAACATCCGCTGAACTATGGACTCCACCTCGGAACCACAATCCGGAACCGCGGAAGCAATCGGCGGATACTCGTCCTCCATAATCGCCCGAAGGATGTCGTAGCCGTCTCCCGTAAACGGCCTGTGGTAGCACAGCAACTCATAAAACGTAATGCCCACCGCCCAGATGTCCGTGCGCTCATCCGCCTTCTTCTTGCGGAAAAGTTCCGGCGCCATATACGCCGGCGTCCCAATCATCATGTTCGTATGTGTTCGCGAAAAATCGACCAGCCGGGCAATCCCGAAATCCACCACCTTTACCACGCCCTCGGAGTTCACCATGATGTTGCCCGGCTTGATGTCCCGGTGAACCACGCGATTCTTGTGCGCGTATTCCAGCGCCTGGCAAATCCGCACGATGTAGCCCACCTTCAAAGCCAGTGGGAGATCGGACTGCCGCACGATCGTTTTTTCCAGGCTCTCGCCATCGAGATACTCCATGGCGATAAAAGGAGTCTCCTTTTCCTGTCCAAGCTCAAAAATCGTCACAATGTTGGGGTGCTGGAGTTTTCCGGCGGATTGTGCTTCCTGGTAAAAGCGCTCCAGTAGATCGGGCCGGTCCACCAGATTGCTGTTAATGGTCTTGAGAGCTACCAGCCGGCCGATGAACGGGTCGCGAGCCTGATACACGACGCCCATCGCGCCGTGTCCCAACTCTCGAAGAATTTCGTATTTGCCCAGTTTCTCCACGGACGGGGACCCTGTGCCGCTCATCGTAACAAATTTTCGCTGCGGCGCAGGATATTAACGCTGAAAGGTAATCGTTAGCGGGAAGCGGACGGTGACTGGCTTTCCACTCGCTCTCGGCGCGGTCGTCTTCCAATGCTTCGAAGCGTCTTTCACTTTCTTCAGGAAATCCTTGTCGGCGTCGCCCTCTTTATCGATCTTTACGTTCCCGTTTGGCTCGACGGTAACCATAACAGTCAGCGAGTACGGCAGCTTCCCCGGCTTGTTCGCCACATCCGGGAAGTCCACCATCGGCACGCCCACCCACTGCAGAGGCGCACTCGCATCCAGTTGTGCGCAAGACACGGCGCCCGCCGCGGATGCGGTTTCCGACGCGCCTCGGCCAGGCCCGCAAGAAAGTGCGGGCAAAACAAGTTTTCCGCCCGTTTGGCTCAAAGCTTGGATCGCGTTGGGTATGGTCGTTTTTACATACAGAGAGGCATTCTCGCGGTAGATCCCTGCGCCAGCGGCTATTTTTTGAAATTCCTGGCTCACGCCATGGCTCAGCGTCTCGATATCTTTCTTCTGTTTCGCCGCTTCAAAATGCTGCACCGCAGCATCGAAAGCCGCCTTGTCGCCGTTCTTCTCCATGGCCGAGGAATAAGCCGTATTCATTCGCTTCTCGAGGTCCTTGCTGGCGGCGAGCAGCGTCGGCTCCTCGACGCGCCCCTCAAAACTATGGATATCGTCCTGCACGCGCTGGATGGCTGTGGGGTCGCTTTTTGTCTCGGCGGCCTGCGCACTGCTTTTGATCTGGTCGAATTGCTGCTGCTCGGCAGCGTGCAATTCCTTCAGCAGTTTGTCGTGCGTCTTGGCCCAGGGCTGGGCCGCATCTGCCTGCGCTTTTGCCGCGTGGAAGGAGTTAGCCTTCAGTGCATCTTCGAAGCTGCTCATTGTCTGCAGCGCCTTGTCCACCACGGCCATCTGCTTCTTCGCATCGCCGCTCTGCGCTCCTTTGCGGTTGATCACCTCTTGGAACTGGTCCTTCGCTTCCGCCCATTGCTCGTCCTTCACGTCCTGCACGGCCGTGTCGAAGCTCTTCTGGTCAGTTCCCGACTGCCGTATTTTGCCCAGGTAATTTTCCGCCTGCGGTTTGAGTGTCGAGCCGGCGATGTTCAAATCCACTACCGCGCGAAATTCCTTGCGAGCCTTCTCAAAATCCTTCGCTTGATACAGCGTTACGCCCTGATCGAAGTGATCCTGCTCCTGCTTGTGCACGTCCGTAGCGCTCAACCCGGCTTTCGCCGCTTCGAGCTCCCGTGTGGCGTCATCGACGTGCCACAAATTCATCTGAATCACGTCCTGAAAAGCTAGCTGCGCGCCGGCATAGTCTTTCTTGTCTTTCAGCAAAGCCTCGGCGTCGTCAAATCGCTTTTGTTCATCCGTCCTTTTCTGATCAATTTGCGCGACCTGTTGAACGGCCTCGTTCTGCAGCGGCCCCTTGGCATTCGCAAGCCCCTGCCAGGCTTGCTCGGATTGATCAAACTGCCGGCTCTGCCAAAGCTCTTGTGCCTGCTGTTTCAGCTTCAAATCACTGACGGACGGAGTTCCTCCGCTTGTCTTGTGCGGCCAGAGCGCCACCGCAAGCAGTAGCACGACCACCAGCCCTATCCCGGCAAGCACTGTCGGCCGCCTCAATATGGGCAGGACTTGCGCCATTACATCGGATCCTTGTTTGGCTTTGGCAAGGGCAACCGCCGGCGTAGACGGCGCGGCCGATGCTACCGCCGCGCTCGGACGCGGCGCTGCCGGTCCTCCCGATCCTGGTGAGCTTTGCCGAACCGCCGGGCTCGCCATCACCGTTGCGTCCACACCGGGCGCTTCCGTTTTTCGCGCCGCCGTATCTTTTCCTGTAGAGTCCGGCCGCCGCGGCACCGCTCCATCTTTTCTTACACCGGGCTTTTCTCCGGCCCCCATCACGCGCGTGGCGGAAAATCCCGTCGCCGGAATGTCTTGCGCGGATTCGCTGACCTGCGTCAGGTCGGTAGTCCGTTGTGTCGGTTTTGGAGCCGCGGGCTTGTCTTTTTTCGCTGTTCCGGCCGGCTTCGCCGCACCCGCCTTCACTCCCGGATAGAGCTGCGTGGCTGCCGGCTGCTGCCCGCTCGCCAGATTCGTAATCTTCGTTTTCAGTTCTTGCATCCGCGGATCGGATGCCTGGAAGATCTGTGTGGCCATCACTTCGTTGAACAATTGCGTCGCCCCGATGTGATCGCCCTTGCTCACCAGGTTCTGTACCGCGGAGACTTTCTTCTCCACGTCATCCTTCTTTTTCCGCTTCTCTTCCGCGCCCTGCAGCAACTGAGTCACGTTCGGATCGGCGCCCATCGTTTCCATGGTCTGCTGAGCCAGATCGATCGCGTCCGTAATCTTGTCCTGATTGATCTTGCTGTTGATCTCGCGGACGCGCCGCTGCATCTCGTTGCGGGCTCTTTCGCGGTCGTCCTGCTCTTTCTTCAGTGCCTCCGCTTCCGTGGCTAGCTTGCGGAACGCATCCTGCTTGGGAAACTCTTCAATCGCTTTGCGCGCCGTATCCAAAGCCTCGCCATACCGCTCGCACATCAGGAATCCCTGGATCTGTTTCTCGCGCTCCTCTTCCTTGTGCTTCTGATCCTGCTGCGCTACTTCGCCGCGCGCGTAATTCACCAATTCCTTTAGTTCGTACTCCTGCGGATACTCCTGCAAAAGCGGCTCGCCCTTCGTCACCACTTGCTTGAACTTCCCTGCTCCCAGCAAGCCCCGCAGACCGGTTATTTCCGTCTCCAGCCGCTTCTGCCGGTTCTGTTCCTGCTCTTCCTGCGAGGCCAGATTTTGCAGATTCCTTACGGCCGTGTCTTGCGGGTGGTCGGCAACCAAAACGTCCAATATCTTTCGCGCTTCGGCAAATTTTTGCTGCCCGAGCAGTCTGCGCACTTCCGCCATCTGCCGCTGCTTCTGCTGTTCCGCCTGGTCCGTTCTGGCCGATTCCTGCAGCTTCTTCAATTCCGAATCATTTGGAAACTCCTGCAAAGCTACCGCAAGGACGGTCAGGCACTCCTCATAATTCAGCTCCGTCCAAAGCGTTCGCGCCCGATGCAGTATTTCGCCGAGCTTTTTCCGCTTTTCCCGGCGAACCCGCTCTTCCTCGATCTGTTTCTTGAGTTCGTTTACCTGCGGGTTGGCCTCGTCCATCTCGATTGCCTGGCCCAAGGCTGCCGCAGCTTCGGTAAGCGCTCCCTCGGCCAAGCGCTGCTTGGTCAATTTTAGTTTCTGCTCCAACTGCTGCGCTTTCGCGGCGGCCGCTTCCACTTCCGCCAGGAGTTTCTGCGCAGGCTCATGCTTTGAATCGAGCCCCAGCGCCGCTTGCGCTTCCGCTTTGGCCTCACGCAGTTGCCCCGCTTTCAAATACCCTTCGCCGCGGCTCAAATGCTCCTGCAGCCTCGGCTGAATCTCGGACCGGCGAAGTTCCGAGGACACTTTCTCCAGCATGCTCTTCGCCTGGGAGTTCCCTACATCGATGTGCAGAGCTTTGCGGAGCAGCGCATGCGCGCGCTGCAAGTCTTTCGCCACCACCAACTCCTGGCAATCCGCGAGCAATCCCGTGACGGTCGCTTGTTGCGCCGCCTTCCAGATAGGCTCGATCGCATGGAGCAGGTCGTCCATCGACTGGTAGCGATCCTCGCTCTTTTTCTCGAGCATTTTGCTGACGATCGCCGCCAGTTCTTCGGTGCACTCCGGCGAAAGCCCCATGAGATCTTCGGGCTTCTCGTAAATGATGTGGAACATCAGCTCGGCTTCGCTATCGCCCGTAAACGGCCGCTTGAACGCCAGCAGTTCATACAGCGACACGCCCACAGCCCAAATGTCTGACCGCGCATCCGCCCGCTCGCCCTTGTACAACTGGGGCGACATGTACGCGCGCGAGCCGATCATCATGTTCGGCTGCGTCATGGACATGTCCGTGAGCCGCGCGATGCCAAAGTCCACCACCTTCACCACGCCTTCTTTGGTGACCATGATGTTCGCCGGCTTTACGTCGCGATGCACCACGTTGTGTTGGTGGGCGTACGCCAGCGCGTCGCACACGCGCACGATATATCCAAGTTTTACGGACAACGGAAGAACGGGCTTCTGCTCAATGATCCGGTCGAGGCTCTCCCCTTCCAGATACTCCATGGCAATGAACGGAGTATTTTTCTCGTGGCCCAATTCGTAAATGGTGACAATGTTGGGATGCTGCAGGGCGCCCGCGGAGCGCGCTTCTTGGTAAAAACGGTCGAGCAGGTTCGTCTGTGCGCTGGGGCCGCCCGTAATCGTCTTGAGCGCCACCAAACGGTCAATCAACGGGTCACGGGCCTTGTACACCGCGCCCATGGCTCCGCGGCCGATCTCAGCAATAATCTCGTATTTGCCTAATAGCTGCACACACGGACCCCTTCGGCCAAGATGGTAACAAAATTAGGGCCAAACCACCCGCCCGGTAAGAGTACGAAAGCCCTATTCGGAAGGTACTGTGCGGGACGCCTAAATCGTTTCCATCTCGAAGCCACCCCGGCCCGCAAATCATTGAAAACAAGGTGTAAAACGGCTGGCAGCGCGAATAGAGAGCCTTCGTCAGTTCGCCTTAGGTAAGGCAGCACGTGCGAGGCCATGGGTGCTGCTGCCCCCACAGGAATCCTGACACCCCTCTGGCGACACCCCATTGGTTCCGAAATTGTCACAGCTTTTTCACACTGGGCCTGGGTCGGCACTACCATCAATCTAGGCGATATTACTAGGCATTGGCAAGAAATTGTCAGGTGGCTGTGTTGGCTTTTGCTACAAGTAAAATAGCCAGCAGATAGAACAGGAACATGAGCGCCAGATAGGTTTTCGCCTGCGGCTTCGCCCCCTGAAATTCCTTCCACGCCAGCACTCCCCAAAGCGCCGCCACCATCGGAGCCGACTGCCCGATCGCATACGAAATAGCCACTCCCGTGAAATTTGCCGCCACCAAATTGAAGACCGTTCCGGTTCCCCAGATCGCCCCACCCAGCAAACCGAGAACGTGCCCGGACGCCGGCCCGCGAAAAAACTCCTGAAACTTCACCGGCTCGCCCACCAGCGGCTTCTTCATAAAATAAATATTCCAAATAAAGCAGGACAGCAACGCGCCCAGCGTCAAGAAAACACTGACGCTATACGGCCCCAGAGTTTCTCCGTGGCTCATCGCGTGCGCCACAAAGGGAGACCACAACCCCATCAGCACGCCGGAGACAATGCATGTCGTAATGCTCTTCTTCGACGTCGAACTCGCCACCCTCGCCAGACTTCCGTAAGCCTTCCCGTCCAGAATCACCGCAATCACCGCGCAAGCCACTCCCGCCGCAAGCAAGCCCGCATTCCCCTTCGGCTGCTGCAAGTAACTCGCAATTACTCCCACCACCAGCGCAATTCCAATCGAAACAGGAAACGCAATCGCCAGCCCCGCCATGTCAATCGCCGCCACCAGCAGCAGATTCGCCAGATTGAAAACCGCTCCGCCGACAAGCGTGTAAACAATGTTGGAACCGTCCGCCGCTCGCACGTTATTCAGAAAGCTCGACGCATCATTCGAAGTGCTTCCCATGGTGAACGCCAGCACCAGGGAAATCAGAAAAATCCCCAGCGCATAATCCCAATAAAAAAGCTCGAATCGGTAATTCTTAACGCCCTTGAACGTATTCGCCCAGGAGCCCCAACAAATCGCTGTCGTAATCATCATCACCAGCGCAATTTCCAAACTATGCGGCGTGTACATGCTTTAGCGGCTCCAGGCCCAAGTATTTTGCCCTGCGTAGTACGCGACCGAACGCCTTCGTCCTGTTTTTACTCGCTCGTGCTTATATGCGCCGCCATCCACCCTGTCAAGCCGCATTTCTTTTCAACTCTTCTCTCTGCCCACGGCCGCCTCTAGGTCAAATCCACCTTCCACTTCAAGCCAACACTCCCCACAGAACACAGGACACAGACCCGAGGAGATGGATATAATCCGCCACTATGTCCAAACAATCCTTCATCGCCGTCGTCGGCAGCGCCAACGTAGACCTCACCACCTTCAACGACATTTTCCCACGCCCTGGCGAAACCATCTTCGGCAGAAAATTCGATCTCGGCTTCGGTGGCAAAGGCGCCAACCAGGCCGTCGCCGCCCGCCTCTGCGGCGCGAAGGTCGCCATGATCGCCAAAGTCGGCAGCGACCTCTTCGGCCCCGCCACCATCAAAAATTTTCAATCCCAGGGCATCGACGCCAGCCACGTCCGCATTGCCGAAGGGGTCTCGAGCGGCGTCGCTCCCATCTTCGTCGAGCCCGGTGGCCAGAATCGCATCATCGTCGTCAAAGGCGCCAACGACACTCTCTCACCAGAAGACGTCAATGCCGCCGCCCCCCTTCTCGAGAAAGCCGACACCATCGTCATGCAATTCGAAATTCCTCTCCCTACCGTCTATCACACCGTCCGTTTCGCCGCATCCGAAGGCATCCGCTGCATTGTAAATCCCGCACCCGCTCAACCGGTCGACTTCAAGCAGCTTGCAGGCGCCGACTATTTCATACCCAACGAAACCGAAGCCGAACTCATCACCGGCATGCCCGTCCATTCCCTCGAAGACGCCACCAAGTGCGCCAACTTCCTTCTACGCCAAGGCATGAAGCGCGTCGTCCTCACTCTCGGCGAACGCGGCGCCCTTCTCGCCGGCCCCGAGGGCGCCGAACTCATTCCCGCCTTCAAAGTCGACGCCCTCGACACCACCGGCGCCGGCGACGCTTTCATCGGCAGCTTCGCCGTTTTTCTCGGCGAGGGCCTGCAAGAAAAAGAAGCGCTAACGCGCGCAAATCTCTACGCCGCACTCTCCACCACCAAAGTCGGCACCCAGAAATCCTTCTGCAATCGCGCCGATTTCGAAAGAGAATGGCAGATTCACAGCACGCGTCTGTAACGCGCGCCGCACAAAGTGATAAGATTTATTTGGGGCTAACGCAGCCGCTCAAACTCAAAAGAGATTCGAACATGTCCATCATCAACAGCGGACCTCGCAGCGCTCACCAAATCGGCAATCGCAATCTAGAAGCCGCGCTTTCTCCCGCGGACACCGCCCTAGCTCACCTGCGCGGCCGCGAGCTCCAGCCGAATCGCGGCGTCCCTCTCAATCTCGATTGGATCGAGGCCGTTCGCGTCAACACCAGCGCCGTCGAACGCCGTGCCCAATCGCTAGTCACTCGCCGCACGGTAAAAAAGGATTACCAAGCCGCCTGGCTTCTCCGCGCCATCTCCTGCATGGATTTAACCACTCTCTCCGGCGACGACACCGACGAACGCGTCCGCCGCCTCTGCGCCAAAGCACGCCAACCCCTCCAACACGAACTCGTCGCAAAACTTGGCATCGAATCGCTCCATATCAAGGTTGCCGCCGCGTGCGTCTACCACGTCTTCGTAGAAACCGCTCGCCGCGCTCTCGAAGGCAGCGGCATCCGCGTAGCCGCCGTCTCCACCGGCTTCCCCGCCGGGCTCTCTCCTCTCGCCGAACGTGTCAACGAAATCCGCCGCTCCGTCGAAGCCGGGGCCGATGAAATCGACGTCGTCATTACCCGCGCCCACGTCTTCGCCGCAAAATGGCAGGCCCTCTACGACGAAATCGCCGCCTTCAAACAAGCCTGCGGCCCCGCCCACCTCAAAGTCATCCTCGGCACCGGCGACCTCCTGACTCTCCGCAACGTAGCCCGCGCCAGCCAGGTAGCCATGATGGCCGGCGCCGACTTCATCAAAACCTCCACCGGCAAAGAACCTGTAAACGCAACTCTTCCGGTAGGTTTGGTAATGACCCGCGCCATCCGCGAATACGCCACGCAAACTGGCTACGCCGTAGGCTTCAAGCCGGCTGGTGGCATCCGCACCGCCAAACAATCCATTGAATGGCTCTCCCTGATGAAAGACGAACTAGGCCCCGGGTGGCTGAAATCCGACCTCTTCCGCTTCGGCGCCAGCGGCATGCTAGCCGACATCGAACGCCAACTCGAACACCACGCGACCGGCCGCTACTCCGCCGACTACCGCCACCCCATCGCCTAATCCGCTCATCCGTAGGGGCACGATACATCGTGCCCGTCTTCTCTTGGTTCCCGTGCTCTTCCTCCTCTGCTTTTCTTCTCTCCCTTTTCTGCTCTTTCTCGGCGCTGACTCAGCGCACTCTGCGCTATCTTTATTCTTTCTCTTTCTCCTTTTTTCCTCACTTCTTCACGCCTCAAACTCCTTCCGGCAATCCCCCAATTTCCATTACAATCAATTCACAACCATGAGCATCGTAGAAAAATTCGTCACCATGGACTACGGCCCCGCTCCCGAAGATCCCGGCGAAGCCCTGGCTTGGCTCGACAAACACCACAAACGCCGTTTCGCCCATTTCATCAACGGCGCGTGGCAACCTCCGATCGAGGCAAGATACTTCGACACAACAGATCCCTCGACAACCGAAAAATTAGCCGACGTCGCCCAAGGTTCGGCCGCCGACATCGATGCCGCCGTAAAGTCCGCCCGCGCCGCGCTCCCGCAATGGCAATCTCTCTCGCCACACGTCCGCGCAAGATATCTCTACGCCCTAGCCCGCCAAATCCAAAAGCACTCCCGTCGCCTAGCCGTCCTCGAAACGCTCGACAACGGCAAACCCATCCGCGAAAGCCGCGACATCGATATTCCGCTAGTGGCCCGCCATTTCTATCACCACGCCGGCTGGGCGCAGCTCCTCGCTCAAGAATTTCCCGGCTACGAAGCCTGTGGCGTAGTAGGCCAGATCATCCCCTGGAATTTCCCACTCCTAATGCTCGCCTGGAAAATCGCCCCTGCTCTCGCCACCGGCAACACGGTCATCCTAAAACCCGCCGAATTCACCCCGCTCACCGCCCTGGCCTTCGCTGAAATCTGCCAGGAGATCGATCTCCCCCCCGGCGTAGTCAACATCGTCACCGGCGACGGCCAAACCGGCGAAGCCCTGGTTGTCCACCCCGACGTCGACAAAATCGCCTTCACCGGCTCCACCGAAGTAGGCCGAGCCATTCGCAAAGCCACTGCCTCCTCCCACAAAAAACTCTCCCTGGAACTCGGCGGCAAATCCCCCTTCATCATTTTCGAAGACGCCGATCTCGACTCCGCCGTCGAAGGCCTGGTCGACGGCATCTGGTTCAACCAGGGCCAAGTCTGCTGCGCAGGCTCCCGCCTCCTCATGCAAGAAAGCATCGCCGAGCCGCTCATCGCCAAAATCTGCGATCGCATGAGCACTCTCCGTGTCGGCCCGCCTCTCGACAAGTCCATCGACATTGGCGCCATCATTGCCCGTGTCCAACTCGACCGCATCCAGCGCCTAGTCGATCAAGGCGTAGCCGAAGGCGCCACCTGCTGGCAGCCCAGCATCCCCATGCCCTCGCGCGGCCTCTATTTCCCGCCCACTCTTCTGAGCAACGTCCATCCCACAAGCATCGTCGCCCAACAAGAAATCTTCGGCCCCGTCCTGGCCGCCATGACTTTCCGCACGCCCACCGAAGCCGTCGAGCTAGCCAACAACACCGCCTACGGGCTAGCCGCCGGCGTGTGGTCCGAAAGCATCAACGTTTCTCTCCACGTCGCCTCTCAAATCAAAGCCGGCGTAGTCTGGGTCAACTGCACCAATCTTTTCGACGCCAGCTGCGGCTTCGGCGGCTACCGCGAAAGCGGCTACGGCCGTGAAGGTGGCCGCGAAGGCCTCCAGGAATATCTAGAGCCCACCTGGTTCAAACACGCTCCGCAACTCCACCCGCGCCCGCTTGCGATCGATCAACCACGCGACGGCCAATCTCCTGCGCCATCAACCAAAAACGAAAACGGCGACGCCTCTCTCGCCGCCTCCGAAACTCCCTCCTCCACTCCCCAAATCGACCGCACCGTAAAACTCTTCATCGCCGGCAAACAAGCCCGCCCCGACTCCGGATACAGCATCCCCGTCCACGCCACCGACGGCCGCCTCCTCGGCGAAGCCCCGCTCGGCAATCGCAAGGACATCCGCAACGCCGTCGAAGCCGCCCGCAAAGCCACCGCCTGGCCCAAGTCTACCGCCCACAACCGCGCCCAAGTTCTCTACTACCTAGCCGAAAATCTCTCCCAACGCCCGGAAGAAATCACGAGTCGACTTTCTGATGTTGTTGGCAAGCAGCAAGCCGAATCCGAAGTCAGCGCGAGCATCGAACGCATCTTCACCTACGCCGCCTGGGCCGACAAATACGAAGGCACGATCCACAACCCCCCATTCCGCAACGTCACCCTGGCCATGCAGGAGCCCGTCGGCACCATCGGCATCCTCTGTCCCTCAGAAGCTCCCCTTCTAGGTTTCCTCTCTACGGTCATGCCCGCCCTAGCTGCAGGCAACACCGTCATCGCTGTCCCGAGCGAGCTCTACCCGCTGATCACCGCCGACCTCTACCAACTCTTCGAAACCAGCGATCTCCCCCCAGGCAGCGTAAACATAGTCACCGGCCGCCCCACCGAACTCCTGAAGACTCTCGCCGAACACGACGACCTAGACGCCCTCTGGTGCTTCGCCGACGCCCCCACCTGCGCGACCGCAAAATCCCTCTCCATCGGCAACCTAAAACAAGTCTTCACGAACGAAGGCCGCTCCATCGACTGGTTTAACCCCGCCCCTTCCGCCGACCGCTTCTTCCTCCAACACGCCACCCAAATCAAAAACATCTGGGTTCCCTACGGCGAATAGCCGCTCACTGACGAACGGGTAGTCTCTGTCTCCGTGTCTATTGGGCACCACCGAAAATAGTTGCAGCTAGCCTCTTTTCGTCGGTTTCCCTGTAACGTCTTCGGAGGAGGAATTGTGACCGGTGATGCCTCGCAAGAAACTCACTGCCCAGAACTGGAGGAAGACTGCGTAGCCGGCGCCGCCGCCGGAGCCGCATCCTTTATCAAGATCGGCCATCGCGGAAACGCAAAGTTCCCCGCGACATCATCAATCACATTTACCTGGCAAACATAAAGCCCCGGCTTGAGCGATTGCAGCGGCAGGTCGATCTGAAACACCACCGCTTTCCGGTCCGGAGCCGTAACCTCTGTCGCCGCCACTTGCTTCGATTCGTAAACCTTCACATTGCCCTGCAAAAATTCAATGCTGGTCAAGACGTGAATAGATTCGCGGGTCTCTTTGGACTGCGGCGCCTCTGGCGCCGCTTTTGCCGCGCCGCCCGCACTCGCCCTCGCACCGTTTCCCGACTGTTCCGCGGCAGCGGGGGGCGCGGTGGCGGCAACGGCCACCTTGCCCTTCGCCGCGTCATAGATTTCATACTGCAGATACAAATGCTGGTCGCGCGTAAACACATGCGTCACATTCGGCACCAGCTGCGTCTGATCCTGAATCAGCGGGTTCGTGCCCTTCTTCTTCGGCGCATTCGTCACCGGCGCCCGCAAGCTGCTCAGCACCACCGAACTCATCCGCAGCGGCACCTTGCGCAAATCCGGCACCTGCACGTCCGTTTCAAACGATCCCATATGTCCTGTCTGATTCTCGCGCACGATAAATTTCAAATGATAATTTCCCGGAGCCAGCACAAACCCGGTGTTGTACTGCACGTTCTTCCGTCGCACCTGCTGCGTGCTGTCCAGAGCCAGCTTCACCGTGTCGCGAAGCTGCCCAACGGGCACCCGGCCTTTGCCTGTGAGCCGCACCTCGCCAATGATGTCGATGGTCGCGTTGTCTTTGTCTTTCTCCGAGACAAAAGGAATCTGCGAACCGGGCACAACCAGTGAAACTGCCAAATAATAATGCGACTCATCCTGGCGGAAATACGCCGTCCCCGCATAAAGCGGCACATCGGTCTGCGGCAATTCCGCCGCAAGCTCATCCTCGAGCTGCGCTTCGCGGTCCGCGCGATTCAAATGCTGGTAGTCTCTGCCGCTGTAGTATCCCGGACGGAATTCCAGCTTTACGTCGGCACGGTCAACCACCACTTTGAGCCGGCGATAATGCCCATCCTTCAGAGGGTTCGTGCTCGTGAACCCCAGCACGTAATACGCTGAGCTATCTTTCTGCACTTGTGTAAACACGCCGCTGAAATCATTTGTATCGAAGAACGCTTTCCCGCCCGTGTCCGCCGCCAGCGTCGAAAGCGTCTCCTGCGAAGCAGCGTTGTTGTTGAGGTCGTTCAAAACGGCGTTTCCGTTATACGCCGATTGCCCATGCAAGCTGGCGCTCTGCGCTTCGCCGCCAGGAGGGAATGCCTGCAATCCCCGCACATCGACGGGATAAATCGAAACATTATTCTTCACCGCCGCCGCCGTGGCCGCGCGCAGCGCTGACTGATTATCCGTCCCGGTCTGGCTGATTCCATTGCTGAAATAGATCAGCGATTTCTTTTGCTGGATTTTTCCCAGCGCTTGCATGGTCGATTGCAGGGCCAGTAGCTTCCAGTCCGCGCTGAACGTGTTGTAATCCGTGTCGTCGGGCGTGAACGAGCCGCCAGTTTCGGCTGTTCCCTCCGCGCTCCCCGTATCGCCCATGGCAAAACCCTGCCCGGAGTCGGAGGAGTACGAGCTCAAAACGGAAACTATCTTCGGCTTGTCGTCGGTGAAATCCAGGTCGACGCGCATATTCGTCGAAAGCGAAACCAGCGCAACGATGTCCGCAGGCCGCATCTGCGCGTTGATATATTTCTTCGCCGAATCCACGCAGCGATCTATTTGATCGGGCTCCATGGCCGAAAAATCGAAAAACAAAACGATCACTCGCCGGTCCCGCGCGTTCATCACCGGCACGGTGCTCTTTTTCAGCACGCCCGCCGGTCCTGCCGTCTCCGCCGCCGCTTCACCGGTTACCGTTTGTTCCGCGGCTCCGGCAGTCTCCAACTGATCCACGTTTTCAAAATCAAACGTCGAAATCTGCTGCTTCTTGCCGTCCTCGTAAAGCGTAAAATCTTCTTTCTTCAAATCGCGAACAAGATTCCCCTTCTTGTCGCGCACCACGACGTTCGCCAGCACCAACTCCGAAGTGACGCGAATAGAAGATGCCGGAGGTTTCGCCGGAGCTTGCGCATCCGCCGGCGCCTCGGGAGGAGGCGGCGGCGGCTGGGCCTGCTGCGCAAACGAAGGAGCGCCAAATTGTAAAAGCAAACTGGCGCACGCAATGGCCGCGATTTTTCTATCGAGAGCAACCATGGCCTTCTCCCTCAAAACCGGAACCTCGCCTGTACCGTCACGCTCCGCATCGCTCCCGCGCCGGTCACTTCGCCAAACGTGGTCGAGTTTACCGTCGTTCCCAGCGATGTGAAATACACCATATTGAAAACATTGTTCGCCGTAATCCGCAAATCGAGCGAACGGTACTCCTTGATCGTGATCGTCTTGTTCAGCGACATGTTCAGACTCACTTGTCCCGGCCCTTCCAGAATATTGCGCCCCGCGTCGCCAAACGTTGAATCGGCCGGATTCACGCAAGCCGCCGTCGGATTGTTGAGCGTCGTTTGCGGCTGGCAAAACGCCGCAGTGTTGAACCATTCCTTCGTGGTTCGATCACTGATCCCGATCGACTCGCCAGCAACCACGTTGGCGCGCAGAGACCCGCTTACGCCGCGGTCAATATCCAGCGTTCCACCAAGGACTCGAATGGTGTTTGGCAGCCCGCTGGCAACCGTGAAGCCTCCGCTCCACTGCCAGCCCGCGAGAATGTACGACACCGGCCCTTTCTGCAAAAATCTGCGGTTTTCGCCGAAGGGCAAATCGTAAATCCAATTCCCGGTGAATTTGTGGCGCTGGTCGAAACTCGAAAGGCCTCTGTCCGCGGAAATATCAAGCGGATTCTGCGCCACGACCACGCCTCCGCCGCCGATCGAAGAGGCATCATCGATCGATTTCGAGTAAATGTAGGTCGCGTTGAGGCTGATGCCTTTTGCGAGCCGCTTGCGGATACGAACCGATCCCGCATGAAACACCGAGTTCCCCTCGGACGATTCGTACGTGAAGGGTTGTTGCATGGGTTGTTGCGGGTTGCCCGGAATCAGGATGGCCCGCTCGGTGTCGAGCCGCGTCCCTTTCGACCCGTTGTAGTCGATGTTCAGCAAGAAGCCTCCGCCCAAATCGCGCTGTATATCCACGTTCCACAGCTGCACGTAGGCAAGCTTATAGTTTGGATTGATGGCAAAATTATTCGTGACCGTGCCGGGCGTCAAGGCTGGAAATGCATCTGCCAGATTCAGAAAACTCGAGGGAGTGGCCGCGTTCGTGGCCGTCTCGGCGAACGGCGGCTGAAAGGCAAAATTCTGTACCACCGCGGTGTACTGCGCGAGGTTGTAGTTGATGCCGTAGCCGGCGCGCACGACCGTCTGCTTAAGCGGCTTCCAGGCGATTCCCACGCGCGGCGCATAGTTGTTCCGGTCCGGCTTGATCAGCGATTCCGGAGCAACGCCGAACCCCTGAGCGAACTGGCCGGGCTCGACGGGCACCGCCGCCGTAAACCCAGGCGCAACATCCAGATTGACGATATGATTGTCCGCTTCCGTGAAAGGCCCCTGATATTCGTAACGAACACCGAGTAACAGCGTCAGGCTCGCGCGAATCCGCCAGTCATCCTGCGCGAAAAAATCGTAAGAGTTGGCGCGAAAATTATATGTGTCCGTGCCGAACTGCACCGTGCTTTGCTGCGGCAAGCCGAGAAGAAAATCGGCGAGATCGCTGCCCGTTCCGAGCTGCTGAACGCCGCCTACATATTGCGCGGTCGCAAAGCCTGTAAAGGTAAACGTGCCTTCCGCGTTTCGGGCGGCGTGAAAGCTTTGCAAAATCCGACGGTAATCGCCGCCAAATCGCCAGTTGTGTTTCCCATGGTTCCAGATCACAGTGTCCGAGGCGGTGTAGGTTTGGTCGAGTTCGCGGCGGGGCGAAGGGTCGCTCAAACCGGAAAACGAGGTGAAATTGATTCCGGGTATCCCATAATCAAACGGATTGGTAGACACGCCGCTAATTTGCGCCAGGGCCGCCACGTCGGTCACTGTCGAATACAGATTCGTCGTCGAAACATGGTTGTGGTTATAGGTGAAGCGCAGATTATTGTTTGTGTGACCTTTGCCATAAACCCAGGCAGCGGTTGCGTTCAAACCTTGCGTGCCCGTTCCGCCATCGAGCGAAGGAAACGCTCCGACTATGGCGCTCGCGGTCTTCGTCCAGCTCAAACCCAGATTGAGATTGTTCTGTGACCTTCGCCTGCCACCGCCCCCACCACCGCCGCCGCGACCGCCGCCGGGGGTGCGATTTCCCTGCGCCGGCACCGGGCCGAAATTGTGAATCAGCCGCAAACTGACAGAGTCCGAATTGCTTTCCGCGGAGGTCACTTCATGATAGTTCTGTGTCGTTCCCGGAAGATTTGGCAGCGGAATGTAGTTCAATAGCGCCTGGGCTTGCGGCGTGATCTGAGTTGGGTCGATCACATTCGGTTGCCCGCCGAAATCGAACTGCTGCCCGGTCTGTGGGTTGAAGATCGGCGTTGTGAGCGCGGAAAAATTGCCTTCCCGCTCGGCCATCGTGGGCACGGTGGACAGCACGTCAGACGGCGAACTGCCGCGCGTGCCGCTCCATCCTCCGAAAAAAAATGTTTTTCCCCCGCCGTTGTAAATTTTGGGAATGTTCAACGGGCCGCCAACGTAGGCTCCAAAGTGCAGCTGGTTGTAATCGGCACGGGGCAGCGGTTCCCCGTTGATCGAAAACGGCCTGGCATCGAGCGCCGAAGTATCATCGTAAAAATACATGTTGCCGTGCGGCTGGTTCACGTTGAAGCCGCGGCCCATGCGGCCGAAAGCGATCGGCCCGCCGCCTCCGGGGCCGCCGCCAAATCCGCCACCACCGCCCCCAAAACCTCCGAGGCCGTTCTGCTGCGCGCGGTCACGAAATTCCTGGATTCGGTCTTGAAGATCGCCTTCGCTGCCTTGACCGAAGTCTTGCGTACGGCCTTGCGCGCCGCTGATGCTGACCGATTCCGTCGGCGCATCCGCCCCGGCGCCGCTGAGCGGCAGGGCGGCTAAATCGTTGGCGCTCGGGTTCTGTCCAGCGCCTGCAGCAAGACCCGCTTCGCCGGCCGTGGGAGCCGCCTCCGTGGCATCGATCGACAGACTTTGGAAACCGCGCCCGGTCCCGGCAGCCGCGGTTGCCGCAGCCCGCTCGCTGGCCTGTTCCTGCTGCCGCGACGCAAGAATCAATTCAAGGTCTGCTTTGCCGGATGGATTTTCGGGATTCAGCACCACTTCCTGCGTCTGCGTCGCAAACCCCATGAATTCCGCGCGCAAGACGTAGCGCCCGCGCGGCAGCCCGAGCAAAACAAATGTTCCATCGGAAACCGTCGCAGCCGTGTACTTCTTTCCCGTCAAAGTGTTGGAAGCAGTCAGGGTAACGCCCGGCAACGGCGTCTTCCCGCTATGGACGCTGCCTGTGATCTGGTAACTCGCCGGTGGCGCGGGCGCCGCATTCGCTTGCGGCGCAGCGGGCGTACTTTCAGCCGGGACAGGATTCTCTTGCGCGCGCAAATTTCCAATGAAACAGGTCACCAGACCCAGGAAGAGGAAAATCCGAAAAAACAATTTCAACGTTGCGGCTCCGGAGGATTCTGCGGCTTGCTATTGTCTTGCGGCGGTTTCGCAGCTTGACCACCGGCGGCGCCCATCTCTTGCATGCGTTTCCATTGTTCGGGCGAAATCACCATCACGGATTTTGGCTGAAAGACATTGTTGGCCATTCCTCCGCGCACCATGATGTGGTCGCCTGCTTGAATGTCCGCCATGGTGATGCTGTCGCGGCCCTTGCGCAGAGAAGTCTCTTCATTGAGCTCGACGGTCTGTGTGACGTTGTCCGGCCGGAGAATCGTCAGCTTGGGCGCGTCAATCGCTTTCACTTCGCCGAAAACATAATCCTTGCCGAGTTCGCCCTGGGGCCGGCCACCGCCGGGACCTCCGGGACTGCCGCCCGGCGCACCACCTTGACCGCCCGCGCGTGCACCGCCCGCACCGCCGCCAAAGCCGCCGTTGGGTCGCTCTCCAATCATTTCCGCGTTCCAGGTGTGATCGGCGTTTTCCTCGCCGCGCACAAACACCGTGTCTCCGACCTTGAAATCATTGAGTTTCGCGGCCTCGCGCTCTTTACGAAATTGCGTGTTTCCGCTGATCTTTACGGTTACCACGCTGCCGTCCTGCCGGGTTATCTCGAGGGACTGATCGTGCACCGCCGTCAATTTCCCCATCACTCCTGGACGCCGCTCGCCGCCGCGCCCCTGCGCTTGCCCGCCGCCCGAACCTTGCGCTGCGCCCGGATTCTGGGCGGGAGGAGCATCCTGAGGTGACCGCGCGGCCACCTGGAGCACCGTAGCGAACAAACAAATCATTAAGCCAATCAAATATCCCAAAAACACTTTCATATTGACCCGCCTCTTCCCTTGCTGTGAATAAATGTACGCCCGGCGACCTCGAAAAGTCTTGGATATCGTGTCCCCATCTGCTTGCTTAGACGGCTGCTCCTGGAGTTGGAGTTTCCTTGCCTATCCATACGCATTGCAGTCTCTTTAAATTCCGGCCTTTTCTCGACTTAGTTCCCGCTGGAGCACGGAATCTCGAAAAGGAGAGCTTGCTAACGGGCCAGGAAAGCCCCTTAAGCGAAGCCGGCCAGGGAGAGGATTTCCCCTGGCCAGACTGGACACTGAGAGCCCGCGGATAGCGGCGCTTATTTCGTTTTGTAGGTGAAGGTGATTTTCGTTTCTTCGTCCAGCACGAGCGGGCGCACAAAGCTGTACGAGCTTCCAGCGCGGGGCACATCGACGCGCACGGGCAGAACGCCCGACACGCGTCGCTGTAGATCGAGGACGTTTGCGGAAGCGGCGTTGGAAGGTTGCGCCTGCTTCTTCTTCACGTCGCGCCCAAACTGAGGCAAACTCTCCAAGTTGGCTCCGTTGGCCCCCACCTCGACGGTTTCCGCTACGCTGGCCACTTGCAATCCAATGCTGTAGGAAGCCGGATAGTTCGCATCGTAAGTAAGGTCGCGGGCCGTAGTGCTGAATCCGGGCATGCTGGCGGTGATCTTCACTCTTCCCGAAGGCATGTTCGAAACGATCCAGCGTCCGGAGGAATCGGTGACTGCAGATCGAGAAGCGCCGGTGTCCAATTGCGTGACGTTCACTTGCACATTTCGAATCATGGCGCCGCTGGGATCGACGACGTAACCGCCGAGTTGCCCCGGCAAAAGCTGAAGCGGCGCAATCGCGTCTCCCCTTCCAGCCTGGAACGAGCCACTCACGACCTCGGCGCTTATGACCCCTGGAGACGATGACGGCAAGAGGTTCGCAGCGAGAGCATCGCCTCCGAAATCTTTCACCTTGTACTGCTCGGGAAGAAAGACCTCCCATTGCAGCACGGTGATGGGAACATCTATTTTCGGCAGAGAAATTTCCGAGCCTCCCTTTTTGGCGAAGGGCGCGCCGGAGTGCATGAAGACGAAGGAGACTTCGTAAGAATCGGTTGGACGGAATCCGGGACGCAGCAGCGGCACGCGCTGGCCGTCCGCGCCTTCCACCGGCTTGACCTTTTCTCCGGCGACGTCCGCGGAAACGATGCTGGCACCGGCCGGAAGCTCCACTTTCAAGAATGGCTGGACCTGATTTTTTATCGTCAATTTCACTTCGGTGAGCGATCGGCCCTCGGTGGTCACGAGTGTGGTCACCACGGCGCGCTCGGCAATGGCCGCGAGCACGCTGCTGTCCGGAAAGCGCGTCCACTCTAGCAGGAGGCTCGGATTTTCCGTCGGCTGGCGGTGATAACGGAATGCTGCTTGCAGGGGCGAACGCGCCAGAGAGCGCAAGTACGGATTGGTTTCCTTGATGTCCATGCGCTTGAGGCTGCCGCCTTCGCTCGCCGTCAATTCCATGGTGCCAACCCCTTCGACGAGCACTTCGCCCGTCTCGCGTTGTGAATTTTTCACATTGAGGAACGGAACATCCGCTTTGGTAACGCCGATCGCTTTCTCCATGGAAATCAGGAACTGGTGGCTGCGCTGCGCGGGTAGATTCACCTTCAAAGTCAAAACGCCGGACTGGACATCGCTGGAATCCACCGAAGCTCCAGACGCTCCCGTCACTTCGTAGCCGGGGGGAACCTCGACTTCGAATTGCGCTGGCTCTCCCTGGATGACACTGATGTCGGCAAGTACGGCGAGACGAATATCCGCTTCGCTGACGGAAACCAGCGTTTTCACGTTGGAAAGAAAGCGCACCAAGCGCGGGACGACCGGCGCAACCACCTCGCGTGTGGCCCACCAAATACTAGCGGGCTGACCTGGGACGAGCGTTGCTTCGATCGTGGTGCTTCCGTTCGCGGACTCGCGGCTGGTGATCAATCCTGGATTGATCCGGACGTTTGTGTGATCGCCGGGAAGTTCGAGAGTGAGGCGCACGCTGCCTGCCGGCGGCACTGGCAAGTTGAAGGATGCGCGGCCTGTTTCGATGTTCAAGGGCAAACCGGCATCGAGGACGACGGAAAACTCGGCCGGGCCGGCGAGGATGGCGGTTTGTGTGCCGGCTTCTTGCTCAAGCGGAAGACTCTTGCCTTCTTGCCGGGCATCGAGAATGGTCATGCCCGAGGTGAGCGCGACCTTGGTTTCTCCTTTGTTGAAGGTTTCGCCTTGCAATTGCACGGTGCCCATCACGGTTTCGTTGGCAACGCGCAGCTTCAGGTCGCCTCGCTTGATCGTGTAGGGGAGCGGGGCGGATTCGATTCTTCGCGGCGACTTGTTTGCCAGTTCGAGCAGGCGGTTGTATTCCTCGAGGGGCAACGTCACATTGCCTGCCGGCGGAACGGGAGGATTGAGCTTGTCTTGTGCGAATCCCGGGATGGTCATCAGAAATACGACTGCGAGTGCTAGCTTTTTCATCGCCCACCTGCCTTTTTGTCGCGCTGATAGTTCAAGTCAGTGCTTGGAGATTGGCTTTCACCGGTAAGTTCAGAAACGAGATAGAGAGAGGGCCCCAAACCTTCGAAGGAGACTTGGATGGGAAGAATCCCGGCGGCTTTCCCTCCTTCGAGCGTGGCGCGGAAATTATCGACCAGCGATTGCGCGGCGGCTGTTGGAGCGTTCTCCACGGATTCGCTCGACACAGAGAGATTAACGGGCGGAGACAGCGCAGCTGTCCCGGCTCTGGCATTAAAGCTAGATCCTGCTATCGCTGGAGGGGGTGGGGGCGGCGGATTCAGGGCTGCGGACGTGGGTTCCGCGTAGGCTTCCGCACGGAACGAACCGAGCTCGGGCGTCACCTTGAAAAGCGGCGGATGAAAGACGAGCAGACCGGTTCGCGAAACGGGCAGGTCCAGCGCGGGCAATGCGAGCTTGAATTGGCCCTTGTCGTTCCAGGTCGTGCCGCGACTTATATAAATGACCTCGACCGCGAATTCCGGCGAGTCTTCGCCGGAGTGGGCTTTTTCGAGCGGAAGCAGGACGCCGCCGTCAGGTGACTGCCCGGGACGGACAGGCTTTCCCGCCAAGGTAGCGCTCCAGAGCGTGGCGCCTGTGGGCAGAGTGATCTTCAGGAAGTTGCGCTGGTTGTTCCTGACTGCATAGCGCGCTTGCACCAGCTGCTTTCCTTCGTTGGTGATCAGGACGTTGTAACGGGCTTCGGCGACGTTGGCCATCAAGACGGCTTGCGGCGTGTAGCGGGCGACGTTCACGGTGAGAGATCGGGCGGTCTTCAGGTCGCCGGCGCGATAGCGGAACGCGGAGAGCGAAGTCGATTGGCGGCTCGATACGATTTCGCCCAAATCCGTTGCGTCCGCGTTTTCGAGGCCTTCGGATTTGAACTCTTTGATCTCCCCGGCGCCGAGAACTTCAACGGCCACGCCGCCGGTGTCGCGCTCGGCGTTTAGAAGGCGGAGCAAGGGAATATTGATCAGGCCGTCGCGCGGGCTTCGCGTTTCTCCGCTGACGATGAATTTGGCATTTTGCTCGACCGGCTCCAGAAACGTGACCGTGAGCTGGCCATCTTTCATTTCCCAGTCCGCGACCATCGCTCCCGCGACTTGATTGATGGTCACTTTTTCCGGCAGCGAAATGCGGACTTCTCGCGCGGCGCCTTGAGTGACTTCGACGTTGACTTCGGCCACGACGGTCGTCGAGTCTTCGCCGAGGCCGGTCAGCTCCGTCAGCGAGCCGCGCAGGCGCAGGGCTTGCGTGCTGCGGTGATCCTCGGTCTTTCTTTTCCACGTAAACGTCAGCGGCTCGTTGCCGCGCGCGTAAGCTAGCCACCTGCTTTCCGCCCCCGGCTCGGATTTCTCCGCCAAGAGTCCGCCGGTCAACTTGATGTCAACGCCTTGCCTCGGAAGGCGAACGGAGGCGCGCGTGACGCCCGAGGCGGTGGAAGGCAGCGAGATGCTCTCCTCCCCCGCGGCGGAAACTACGGGCAGGGCAATATCCAGCTGCAAGACGGATCGCCCCGGCCGCGAGAGCAGCGCACAGAGTTGGTTGGAGGCTTTGCCGGCGGGACCGGGCACAAGCGAAACAAGCTTGCCGTCGAGTTTTGCCTCGCGCACCAGCAATCCGGCGGGAATCGGGACGCGGACCCAGCCATCCTTTAAAACGTCAACGGTGAGACTGGCACGGCCGGCGGCGAGATCGCCGTCGATGTGCAGGTCGTAATCGACGCGCGTCAGCGTGGCGTCAACAGGCGGCCCTTCGGGCTCGCGGTCCGGTGGATAGGCCCTGGCATGCAGCGAACGATAGTCCCCGATGGTGATCACTACCCATCCTGGCGCGTGCGCGGCAGGCGCGCTCTGCGCGGAAGATCCTTTCGCGCAAAGCAGAAGTGTTGTAAAGACAAAAGCAGAGAAGCGCCAGAACTTGCGATTTTCGTGAGAAAGGGAAACGAATGCACTTGAGCTGTTCATTTTCGACACCTCTAGCTTTCGGAAATTGCCTCGGCTGTTTTTTCTTTTCAACCCGGGGAATGGAGGACCGTCCAGAAGTAATGAGCGCTGTTTTCGACTAGCGGCGCTCTTACTTCTGTTTGTTACCTCATTAGAACTAGCATTCTGGACGCCGGGTTGCTTCTGGCGACGTCCATAGAACGAATTTTCTTGCAAACCTTGCAAGATTTTTAATTACTGGATGCGTCCACTGGCTTGTTCTTCGTTCAGGAAGCGTGCGGCTGGTTGCGGCGGAGCGAGGCTAAGGTAAGGAGGGCTTACGGACACGTTGGATGCTTGAGCCCAGGACCATCAGAACTATTGGGCGCCGTTCGTTTCTTTGTGCAAGCGCCATCCTGGGAGGCGGCTCGCTTCTCAAAGCTATATCGGCCCCGCAGCGGGAGGCGGGACTTGGGGAGCCGGCGCTTCGACCGATCTTACCGGCCGTGTGCAATGCCATTTTCAGCGTCACGGGAAAGCGTATCCGCGCTTCTTCCGCTTCCGAAGCAAGGATTCAAGTGGGCTTAGGCCTTTCGGACGTCTGAAACACGCAAACGCTTGCCGGATTCTTCCGGCGTCGCGTGCGCCAGGGAGTTGCGCGAATCCTCTCCCCGTGCAAAAATCGCGCCATGCAAAACACGAGATTTTGGCTCGCCACCAGAATTTTGCTCTTGGTGGTTTTCTCGGCCGCTTCGGCGTGCGCACAAACCACCCGTCCGGACTCCGAAAAACAGCTTGCCCACGACATTTATAAAGAGTTCATCGAAATTCAGTCGGGCTTTACGACCGGCGCGACGACACCGGTGGTGGAAGCAGCTGTCGCGCGCCTGAAAGCCGCGGGATTCCCCGATTCCGACATTTTCACCGGCGGCGCAATCCCCAAGAAAGCCAATCTGGTCGTCCGCTATCGCGGCACCGGAGCTCAGAAACCAATCCTTTTGCTCGCACATATCGATGTCGTCGAAGCCAAACGCGAAGACTGGAGCACCGACCCTTTTCAATTCATCGAGCGGGACGGCTTTTATTATGGCCGCGGGACCGGCGACGACAAAGCGCAGGCGGCTGTTTGGATCGCCAACCTGATTCAGTACAAGAAGGAAGGATTCAAGCCCGACCGCGACATCATCGTCGCGCTGACCGCCGACGAAGAGGGCGGCGGCCCGTACAACGGAGTGGATTGGCTTCTGAAAAATCACCGCGAGCTGATCGAGTCGGAGCTGGCACTGAACGAAGGCGGCTGGGGAGAAGAATCCAAAGGGAAGAAAATCTCGAATGATTTACAGGTCAGCGAGAAGTATGTGCTTAATTTCCGGTTCGAAGTGCGCAACAAGGGCGGCCACAGCTCGATGCCGGTGCATGACAACGCCATCTATCATCTCGCGGGAGCTTTGTCGCGTCTCAGCGATTTTGGGTTTCCGCTGAAGACCAATGAAGTCACCGCGGCCTACTTCGAGCAGATGGCAAAAATCGAAACCAGTCCGATCAAGGACGATCTCGCCAAGGCCGCGTCCGGTTCGCAAGAGGCGATGGAGAAGGTGGCGGCCGCGTCTCCCGCTTGGAATTCCACGCTGCGAACGACCTGCGTCGCGACGATGCTCGAAGGCGGACACGCCATCAACGCTCTGCCGCAGCTTGCCGCCGCGACCGTCAATTGCCGCGTGCTGCCGGAAGATTCACCAGACTATGTGCTAAGCGCTTTGCAAAAAGTGGTGGCGGACGACCAGGTCAGCGTCAAACCATTGAGCGACTTCAGCAAGGCAGGCGCTTCTCCCCTGCGTCCCGATCTGCTGAAAGCCGTGAGCGATATCACCGCTGAAATGTGGCCTGGGGTCCCGACGGTTCCGATCATGGTGATGGGCGCGACCGACGGCCGCTATCTCCGCGCGCAAGGCATTCCCTGTTACGGGATTCAGGGCTTTTTCATGGACCGCGACGACATTCGTTTCCACGGGCGCGACGAGCGCATGGGCGTGCAGGCCTTCTACGAGGGACAGGAGTTCCTCTACGAGCTAGTCAAGCGGCTCTCGACATCCGCCAAGTAAAAATCGCGCTGGCAGCAAAGACTTTCGGAAGGAGACCACTCACGCATTCTGCCGCAACTTTACAATTAGGTTGCGCACGCTGCGCGCCAGCTCCGCCACTTCTCCGCTCCCTTCAATCTCAAGCTCAATCGCACCGTCCCCCTGCGCAGCATGATCTACCGCCTCTCGCAAACTGATCAGAGGTTTCACCACCTGCCTCGGCAAGACAAAACTCACCCACACGCTGAACAACAGCGTAATCGCGGACACAATGCTCAGCGCCCATTCCGCCGAGTGCATTAGCCGCCGCGCCTCCTTGTGATCGCTTTCGACGCGTTTCCAGTTTTCTGTCTCCAGTTCCGACAGCTGTCCCAACACTTCCTGGCTTGACGTTTGCAAGTCCGCCGTGACGGGCGCCAGTGCGGGATTGCCTGCCTGAACGGTTTCCGAGATTTGCGTATCGAACGACCCCACGCGGTTCCGCAGCTCTTCGATCAACTGCTCGCGCCTTTTCAGCTTTGCACCGCGCAGCAAATCATTCAAATCGGCCTCATAAGCATGCACCACGGCCTGGATGCGGTCCGCATCGCCTTGCCCCGGCTGCCCCATCGCGGCAACCGCTGCGCCGAACCGTTGTTCGTAGATGCCGAGGGCTTCCAGCACCTTCTGCGTTTCTCCCATATCCTGCGGCTCGAGATCCTGTATTTGGCTGACAATCTGTTTGATTCGGTCGCGGGATTCGCGGTTCACATCGAGATAGCTCGCGTCGTGAAGCAAAAGATAATTTCTTTCCGCGCGGCGCGCTTCCAGCATTTCAATCGAAGCTTGCTGCGCCAGCGTCGCCGCGGGGGCATCCACGTTCACGATGCGGTCCACGATCCAACCCATCTCAAACAAGTAATAGACCGCGAGGAAAATCACGGGTACCAGAATCAATCGTGCAATCACGAGACTGTACGCCACGCGCTTCCGTAGAAAGTTTCCCGGCGCAAGGATTTTGAAGTTCTTTCGGATTCCGAGTCTCATAAGCCGGCTCCCGCCAAAGAGGCCAAAGAGTTTGCTCTCTGGTTGCCCGATTGTATGCCAGCAGCCCACACTCGGCGTGTCCTTTTACGTTCCCGTTAATTCCCCGCTCTGCTCGATGTTCCGTTTTGGACAGCTCCGCGGCCAACTCTGAACCATTGCCCAGCATCAAGAAGTGCAGTACCATTCCGTTTAATATCGCCACATGCCTATACGGCGATGGGGGAACCAAATGAAATACGCTATACGGGTCACCCTGGTTTTCAGTTCACTTTGCTTCATCGCTTCCGCAAGCTTCACCCAAACAACTTCCGTCGTTGCGCAGGCGCCGGCCGCACCCTCCGCCGCGCCCAAGTTTACCTGCCGAGCGTCCTTCGGCCCTGCCATGGCCTTGACGCTCCCAGGGCCAGCCGCTCCGTACTCCGCCGTGCAAGAATCCTCGAGCGTGCAAACTCTCGCCGACGGAACCCACATTGCGCACAAGCCGATGCCCGAGAAGATTTATCGCGACTCAGAGGGGAGGACCCGAACCGAGCGCGCGTTCTGCTTGGGACCTGGCGGGACGCCAGAAGCCCTGGTGGTTGAGATCCGCGACCCCGTTTCCGGATATTCCTACATTCTCGATGAACAAAATCAGGTCGCACACCGTTTTGCTATACAAGTTCGGCACCCTAGCGACTCGGCCGTGCGTGCGGCGAACATTGTCTCTGCACAGGCGGCTGCGGGCGTCTTGGTGACCGGCCAGCAGTCTCAGAGATCAACCATGACCACAGAGTCCCTCGGCACTCAAACGATGGAAGGCGTTCTCGTTGAGGGAAAAAGAACGACGCGCATCATTCCCGAAGCCTCGGAAGACAACGACCGTCCGATAACCGTGGTAAGCGAAATATGGAGATCTCCCGAGCTGCAGATTGCCGTGCTCATCAAAACGAACGATCCGCGGAATGGAGAAATGACGACGCGCCTGACCAATATCGAGCTCTCGAACCCGATCCTCTCCCTGTTTCAACCGCCAGCGGACTACAAGATCGTCGACGAAACCGACCGCATCACACTCACTTACACGCAGCCCTGAGCCCGCCCGATTATTTTTTGGCGGTTTGAATCAGCGAATCGATGGAGTCGACGCTGTCGATCAGTGCCTGATCGAAACCAATCTCGGCAAAGTTCACTCCGAACTTTTCCTCGAGGAAAACTACGATCTCTACCGCATCGACCGATGCCAGCCGTCCGCCGAGGAGCAGCGAGACATCATCCGAGAAGGGCTGTTTGTCTCCCTTTTGCAGGAGCAATTCTTTCAAGAAATGGCGAATCTCTTCCCGGTGGTCCATGTGTTTTCCTTAAATCGTCAGATTAAAAAGGTGCGCGAGAAATCGAAAATGTTCCGAAATCGGATAGGTCCGCTCCGTGTAGTCGAAAATGTGGAGCAGGCAGTAGAAAAGCGCGACGCAAAACGTTGGCACGAGGTGGCCGCGGAAATATCCCGAAGGCGCCGGGCCGCGCTTGCGCATCTGGGATATGCAGATGGCCGTGGCCAGCACCGTGCAATAGAAAATGTAGACGTGATAGGCCGCTAGCGAGCGCCACAAACCCAGCTGAGAGATGAAGTTCAAATAAAAAATATAGTGGTAAAAAGCATTTCCAAACCCGGCGGCGGCAAACGTGGCCACCGCGATGCGAAGCTTTTTGCGAGTCTTGAAGTAATTTAAGAAGACGGGGAAAAAGAAGAAATCCACCATCAGCTCTTTGAAATAAAAGTAGTAGCGGTTCCAGAATTCGGCGATCGTTCGCGAAGACAGCGGACGGTAGGTGTTGCGCAGCGCGTTGAAGCCCGCCATGCGGCAGCATGCCACGATGCGATGGCCGACAATAGAGATCGCAAGCATGTCGTCGAGGAAGCCGGTGATTAGGCTGGCCCAGCAGGTGTACCAGGGATACGGAGCGCGGTTCGCACTGTGAGAGAAGGCATCGACAAACGTTGGGATCGCCAGGGAGCCGTGGACGTATTGCGAAAAATACTTCGTAAAGAGACTGATCAGCAGCGACCAGGCAAGCAGCTTCAGCCCCTTCAATTGCGTGACCGCAAGCTGGTCCGCGTCCTTGGCTTCGATGCGGCGCAAATAGCCCGAGCCTTTCACAAAGGGAGTGGTCGGCGATCCCCAGAAAGGACGGTAGGTGCCCAGTTGAAGAGCGAAATCATCGCGGCCGGGCGCGCGGCAGTCCAGCAAGGAGTAGCCGATGAACCAAAGATAGGCGCCCAAGGTCGCCGTGTACTCCCAGACCGTCAAATACCAGTGAGTGTCGTTTGGAAAATAGGCCGCGAAAACCAGGAGCGCCGAGTAGCCGCTGAGAAGAATGAAAACGGGATGGCGCCCGATGAAGGAGCGAGGCCACGCGATAGCGAGCCAAAAGAGCATCGCTCCGGTTCCGATGACGAAAACGACGAGCGCGGCTGTATAGAAAGGATGCGGCCACTTTGCCCACGGAACGGCAAACGTAAAAAGAAGAGTGAGGACAGTGAGGAGAACTCTGCGCCGCACCGGAACAAACGTGATTGCGGCTAGACCGATGCTAAGCGGGAGCCAATCCTGCACGGCAAATCGCAGCCCGAGCGCGAAGAGCGCCAGGATTAGGAGTTTTCCTATCGCTGTCTTCGCGAATTTCTTTGCGGCGGGATAGGTTTCGATGCGCGGAATGATCCGGAAATTCGCAAGCCGCTGCGGCCAGGTAACAGATGGAATCGCCGCAGAGGCTTCCATCGCGTCGCTCACAGCTTTCCTCCGGAGAGAAGCTCGGCAAGTTCTTTGCGGTTTACCTTGCCGTTGGCGTTCAGCGGAATGGATTCGATGTGATGGACGGTGGATGGCACCATGTAGCTCGGCAGCCGCTTCTTGATGAGAGATTTCAATGCGGGATCGTCGGCTCCGATGCGCCCCGAAACGAAAGCTACAATTCCGCTGGCGGAGCCATGCTCGATGGGCCAGGCAATGGCCGCGACAGAATCGGTTTCATAAACTTCACGCAAGTGGGCTTCGATCTCTTCCAGCTCGACGCGCAAGCCGAGCACTTTCACCTGATTGTCGATTCGGCCGAGGTGATGGAAAACGCCAGAGGTGTCGCGGTAAGCCAGGTCGCCCGTGCGATACCAGCGCCGCCCGGCAAGCATGGGAAAGCACTTGCCGCTGAGTTCCGGATCGCCAAAATAACCTGAACTGAGTTGCGGCCCCGAAAGCAGAAGTTCGCCATTCTGGTTGTCCGCGACGAATTTTAGCGAGCCATCGACAATCGCTGCTTCCATTCCAGGAAATGGAGTGCCGATGGCCACGACACCGCGCGCGGGCGTGGCGCTTTCCAGGCCATGGAAGCGTTGCCCGATGCAAACCACAGTCGCTTCGGTGGGACCAAAAAGATTGTCGACGACGCTGTTGGGCGCAGCGGCTTTCCACATGGAGGCCGACGCGACGGGCAGCGGCTCACCCGCGAAAAAGGAATACCGCAGGCTGGTCATGGAATTTGGCGCGAGCAATTTCATGCGCTGCATGCTGGCGGCGATGGAGGGAACGGTGAAGACAATCGTGGGCTGGCGCCGTTGGATGAAAGAAGAGGGAGCCATCATTTGCGTCGCCGGAACCACAAGAAGCGCGGCGCCGTATTTCCACGTGACAAAAAGATCGAAAACGGAAATGTCGAAGGTGATTTCCGTGATGCCCGCCATGCGGTCCGTCGGCTGAATGGAATATTGCGACTGCATTGCTTCGACAAAGTGATTTACGGCGCTGACGGGAATCATCACGCCCTTGGGAACGCCGGTCGTGCCGGAAGTGAAAATGATGTAGCCGGTGTGGTCCGGCGAAACTTCGACGGGTTTGTCGGAAGAATCAAAACCTGGGAGCGCGTCGCGGCCCGAGATGGTTATTTTTGTGCCGTCTTCGAGCTGGCGCTCCGAGGAATGCTGATTTCCGGGAGTAAGGATATTGCGCGGGCCGCGGCTGAGTACGCGGTCGGTCAGAAGAGTCATTCCGCTGGAATCAACGATCAGCGCGTCGAGAGCGATACGTTCGAAGTGCTGCAGGAGCCGCTCTTCAGGATATTTCGGACTTAGCGGAATGTACGTGCCGCCAGCCCAGCAAGTGGCGAGGATGCCGAGATAGGTCTCCGGAGTCCGCGAAGCGAGAATGCCGACACGCGAAGCCCTCGAAGTGGAATGCGTCCGCAGCCACCGGGCGATGGGCTGGACTTGTTCGCGCAAAGCGGAATATGTGAATTGCGCTTCGCCTACAGAAAGCGCGTGGCTGCCCGGGTGAGCAAGAGAGCTCTCATAAAAAGGATGGGCAAGGTTGTGGTGCACGATTGTTCTTCTCTGCTCGATAAAAAGAATACCAGTGGCAGTTGCATCCGAAGGAGGAGAGACGAAAACGCTGTGTTGGAAAGGGCAACCAACAGCCAGAAGCAAGACCTCTCGGAGCCGCCGCGAGGGCGCTCAGAGCGGCGCGGTCAAGGGGAAGAAGGGATGTAGGCTGGATAGGCCGGAGACCATTGGCTGGCGAGGATTTCTGAACGGAGCGAGGAGGAGGAATCGAGCGCCGGGGCCAGGCTGGAGCGCGCCGCTTCCTGGGCCACAGCTAAAGCGATTTCCCGGGCGAGACTACGCAGATCTTTTAAGGCCGGGAGGAGCGGCGCGGACGGATCTCTTAGAGCGGGAGAATGTTCGGCAAGTTTCTGAGCCGCGGCGATCATCATCGCGTCGGTTATGCGCTGAGCTGGGGGGCGCGCGGCGACCACAGCGAGACCGACGGCGGGAAAAATGTAGACATTGTTGCACTGAGAAATGGGAACGCTGCGGCCTTCGAACTGAACCGGCGGGAAAGGCGAACCCGTGGCTATGAGAGCGCGGCCATTGGTCCACCGAAACAAATCCGCGGGATCGGCTTCGGAGTTCTGCGTGGGATTCGAGAGTGGAAAAATAATGGGCCGTTCGAGCTTGCCGGCCATTTCTCGAACGATGCCCTCGGTGAATGCAGAACCCATCGTAGAGAGGCCAATGAGAATCGTTGCGCGCACGTGGTGGATGACGTCGGCGAGGCCGAAGCTAGCGCTGCCAGTGCGCGGCCAGGAAGAAACGCGGCTGAGCGGCTGCCCGTAGATGCGTTGTTCTGGCGTTAGATCCGTGCGCCCGGAATGTAGAAGACCAAGGCGGTCGACCATCCAGAAACGCGAGCGAGCTTCCTCTTCGGAAAGGCCTTCGTTGACCAGAGCGGCGCGAAGATAATCGGCGACTCCAGTGCTGGCGGAACCGGCGCCGAGAAAAACGATCTCTTGATCGCGCAGGGACGAGTTGGCAACGCGAAGGGCGGAGAGAATGGCGCCGAGCGTGACGGCCGCAGTGCCCTGAATGTCGTCATTGAAAGTAAGCATTTGACCGCGATAACGATTGAGAATGGGACGCGCGTGGATGCCGGAGAAGTCTTCCCACTGAAGAAGCGTTGAGGGGAGAATTTGCTTAACGGCCGCAACGAAGGCGTCGATGAAGCTGTCGTACTCGGGGCCAGTGATGCGCGCGTGCCGCCAGCCGAGATATTCCGGGTCGCGAAGGCGTTCCTCGTTATTGGTGCCGACGTCGAGAACGACGGGAAGCGTGCGGGCGGGATGAATTCCGCCGATGAGCGAATAGAGAGAAAGTTTTCCGATGGGAATGCCGAGGCCGCCGACGCCTTGATCGCCGATGCCGAGAATGCGTTCGCCATCGGTGACAACGATGACGTCAACTTCGGGATTTGGATGATTGCGCAGCAAAGCGGGGATGAAGTTGCGCAGCGGATAGGAGATAAAGAGGCCGCGCGGACGCCGATAGATGTGGCTGAATTCCTGGCAGCCAAGAGCGACTACTGGCGTGTAGACGATAGGAAGCATCTCGTCGATATGATCTAGAAGCAGGCGATAGAAGAGAACTTCGTTGGTGTCTTGAAGCTGGCGGAGATAGATGTGGCGCTCGAGATCGTTCGATTTCAGGGAAAAAGCTTGATAGGCGCGAATGCACTGATCGTCGAGCGACTCGACGACGGGCGGAAGAAGGCCGTGGAGGCCGAAACTCTTGCGCTCGTCTTCGGAGAAAGCGGTGCCCTTGTTGAGGGCTGGATTGTTGAGTAGATCCATACCGCGAAGGCGGACGGTGCGAATCATGCTGGCTTGCGGAATTCCGTTCGGAGACATTGCTGCAAAATTGTATCACTGCGGCGCCGGGAAACTGGCGGGATGGCGAGGCTAAGAAAGAAGAGGTTGAATTGGACACCGGGAGAGGTTCATTGTTGAATGCGGTTGAGCCGTTGTGGAACAGAGAAAGAGAGTTTTTCTATGGCCGAGCCGGAAGCAGACCTGAGCAAGAAATATGATGCGGTGATTATTGGATCGGGCGCGGCCGGAGGAATGGCGGCGCACGTACTGACGACCCATGGGCTGGAAGTGTTGATGCTCGAAGCGGGAAAGAAATTGGATATCGAGCAGGAATTGCGTTCGATGGAATGGCCTTATGACAATTCGCACCGGGGCGGGCTTCCGCCAGGTTCGCATTCGCTGAATCATAATGAGTACACCATTCGCAGGCCGCCCTTCGGTGCGGGCTTTGAAAAATCGAAGAATCTTTACAGCTACGTCGGCAGCACAGACTACACAAAGAACATCGTGGTCAACGAGCGGGAAAATCCCTACACGGGCACCAATTACGCGTGGGTTCGCGCGCGGTGTCTGGGAGGCAAGACAAATATTTGGGGACGGCTGGCGCTGCGGCTCTCCGATTACGATTTCAAAGCAAAGGATCGCGACGGCTTTGGCGAGAACTGGCCGATTAGTTACAGCGACATCGCTCCTTATTACGACAAGGTGGATCTTTATCTCGGTATTACCGGCGTGAAGGAAAATCTTCCGTATTTGCCGGACAGCATTTTTCAGCGTCCCACGAAACTGAACTGCACGGAAGTGACGCTCAAACAAGGCATACAGAAAATGGGTCGCGTGCTGACGCAGTATCGCGCGGGAGTGACAACCGACGGCCTGAAGCACAACAAATATCGGAGCCGCTGCTATGGGCGCGGTGCATGCGAGCGAAAAGGCGGCTGCGATATTCACGCGGCGTTCGATTCGCCAACGGGGCTGATCTACCCGGCCATGGATACAGGCAATCTTACGCTGCGAACGAATTCGACCGTTCGAGAAATCACCGTCGATCCCGTCACCGGCAAGGCTTCCGGCGTGCACTTCACCGACTCGCAGACGATGAAAGACTACACGGTGCACGCAAAAGTCGTGATCGTTGCGGCGTCGACGCTGGAATCGGCGCGGCTTCTTTTACTCTCGAAGTCGCGGCTCTATCCGAATGGACTCGCCAACTCGAGCGGGCACGTCGGTCACAATTTTTGCGAGCACATCATGGGACCGTACGTTGCCGGGCAGGCGACGGATCTCGTTGGGAAACCTACGACGCTCGATGACGGCCGGCCGGGCGGTTTCTACCTGACGCGCTTTCGCAATCTCGCGGAGAAACATCCGAATTTCATCCGCGGGTATGGTTTTGAAGGCGGCAGCGGAAGCGGAATGTTTCCTCCTGGAACGGACAGCCCCGGATTTGGCGCATCGTTCAAGGAAGAGATTCGCAAGAATCAGGGTTCGTATATCGCTATGGGCGCGTTTGGAGAAGTGCTGGCGCGCTATGAGAATTTTGTCGATCTCGATCCGGTGGTGAAAGATAAATGGGGCATACCGGCGCTGCGTTTTCATTACAAATTCGGCGAGAACGAACACAATATGGCCAAGGACATGAAGGAGACGGCACAGGAGATGTTCGAGGCGGCAGGCTTGAAGATTATTTATGTGAGCGACCGCGTGCTCACCGAAGGATGGTCGATTCACGAACTTGGAACGGCGCGCATGGGAAACGATCCGAAAACCTCGGTGCTGAATCAGTTTCAGCAGTCACACGACGTGAAAAATCTGTTTGTAGTGGACGGCAGCGCGTTTGTGAACGCCAGTTGCCAGAATCCGACGTGGACGATTATGGCGCTGTGCTGGCGCTCGTGCGACTACCTGGCGGATCAATTGGCCAAGAATGAGCTGTAGCCGGGGACTGAGCAGCAGAAAGAGCGCTGAAAATGCGAGGAAAAATGTCAGCAAAGGATCCCGTCGATTTGAAGCAGGACCGGAGGCAGTGGCTGAAAGCCTCAGCAACGGCTTTGGGAGCGGCGGTTTTGCCGCTGGCTTTGCCATTGAGCGAAACTCGAGCTGCAGAATCACAGGGCGCGCCGGCGCCTGTGGCCGGCAGGCCAGCCGCAGGGAGTGCCGAAGCGAAATCCGGTGCGCGCTTTTTCACGCCGGCACAGCACACGCTCGTCGAAGAATTATCCGAGACAATTATTCCTGCTGATAGTCGCTCGGGCGGCGCGAAAGCGGCAAGGGTGGCCGATTATATCGAGCAGACAGTCGGCGAGACCACGGACGACCAACGGAAAGCGCTATGGCGCGAAGGGCTGCGGCTAGTCGAGTCCATGAGCCAGCACTACAACGGAAAATCGTTTGTCGAGTCGAGCACGGAAGAAAAGATTGCAGTCATCAAAGTGCTTTCGGACAACGCGGAGCTGACCGAGATTCCGGAAGTGCAATTTTTCCACGAACTAAAGCGCTTGACGGTGCGCGGCTACTACACCAGCAAGATCGGGATTCACGACGACCTGGAATACAAGGGCAATCGCATCCTGCAGGAGTTCGTGGGCTGCGATGATCCGACGCCGGGCACTTAGCAAAGCAGGGCGTGGCAAGCCCCGCGGTTACAAGGTTTCTCTTACAAGTTCACTGCAGGGGTTTTTGTGACCCTTGCAATTCTTGGGCGCGAGCAACCAGCTTTCTGAGTTTGCCCTCGATGGAGGCGTCGCCGATGTGCTGGTCCTGGAGGACGCCGTCGGCGTCGATGGTGAAGGTCTGGGGAATGGCTTTGACGCCGAATAAGTTTGCGATCGAGCCGGTGAAGCCACCGTCGCGATAGTGAAGCCAGGTCATATTGTTTTTGGCGATAAACTCCTTCCACTTCTGTTCATCGCTGTCGAGGCTGACGCTGAGCACCACCAGCGGCTGGCCCTGAAACTTTTTGGCGATCTGTTGCATGTGCGGCAGGGCTTCGCGGCAAGGCCCGCACCAAGTTGCCCAAAAGTCGATCAGGACAACTTTTCCGGTCAGATCGTCCATCGAGACGTGCTGTCCATCGAGCGTGTCGACGGCGAACGCCGGAGCCATTCGGGCGCGAGCCAATTCGGGGTCGCTGATGTAACGAAGGACGCGCTGGCGTTGCGGATCGCCGTCGGGCTTCATCTTCACGTACTTTTCGAACTGCGCTTTGGCGGCATCATCCTGTTTGAGGTGGGCGAGCGCCTTTCCATCGGAAATAATCGCTTCGGGAAAGTTCGGGACGGTAGCAAGCGCTTTGGTGAATTCGTCATGAGCGTGAGTGAAGAGTTCATCCTTGTTCTTGTCGAGACCTTCGTCGAAGAAGACAAAGCCCAGCTGAAAATGTGCTAGGGCGATATTCTTCTCGCCCTGAGCTTCGGCAACCATCTCCTCGGCCGCGGTTTGGGCAGTTTTCCATTCGTGGAGCTCAAGGCCGTACTGGATCATTTTCTTTTGGCAAACGAGACAGTGCGCGTCGTCTTGCTTATCGGCTTTCCTGAAGCTGTCGAGGGCGAAGTCGGTTCTGTGCTTGTGAACGTACTCCAGAGCTTCTTTGTAAGACTTCTGTGCTTTTTCGCTTTTGGGGCCTCCCGGCTGATCCTGTGCCAGTAACGGAGTGCCGGAGAGGATGAACAGCAATAGGAGCCGGGAATAGCGCATGGCTGCCCTCCTGTGAAAATCCGTGGCGGGAGGCTATCACGAGTGGGAGGAGTTCCGCGAGGGGTAAGAGAAGATCGAACATTGCAGCGGTTTGGACGTATCCTTATATGTGGCGTCAAAAGAGTAAGCGAGAAATGGCGAGGTTTGGGAGTGTCCGGTCATGGGACAGGCATTCCCATATTCGGCCAGAGCGGCGGGATTCTGGGGGCGAGAGGGTCCCGTAAGATATTGACAAAGCGAGGCTTTAAGCGAATTCTGTTGGGCAAGGGATTTGCGCCTAAGAAGGGCATAACGCTATGGACATCCAAAGACCATCAAACGCAAGAGCCAAGAAAATCCGGCGGATAGCCTACGGGACCGTCGCACTCATGTTGCTGGGCGGCGTGACGTACGCTCTGTCGAAGCTGAAGCCGGCGGCGCCGTCTGTCGACGCCGGGACGGTCTGGTCGGACACCGTGAAGCGCGGGCCGATGCTACGGGAAGTGCGCGGGCTCGGAACGCTCGTGCCAGTGGACATCCGGTGGATCGCGGCGCAAACAGATGCGCATGTGGACAAGTGGGTTCTGCGGCCGCCTGCCATCGTCAAGCCAGACTCCATCATCATGGAATTGAGCGACCCCACGGTGCAGAAGGATGCGGTGGACGCGGAATACCAGCTCAAGGGAGCGCAGGCGGACTACGACAACCTGAAAGTTCAGGTCAACAGCGACCTGATGAGCCAGAAATCGACGGAAGCATCCGTGCGGAGCGATTACGAGCAGGCGAAGATTCAGCACGATACAGATGAAAAGCTCGCGAAGGAAGGACTCACATCACAGCTGATTGAGCAGAAGTCCAGAGTGACGGTGGAGCAACTTAAGATTCGCGTGGAACTTGAGGGCGAGCGAACAAGGATCGCCACAGATTCTGCGAATGCGAAGCTCGCGGCACAGCAGGCAAAAGTGGAGCAGATGAAGGCGCTTTACGGGTTGAAGAGGAGCCAGCTCGAGGGGCTCCATGTGCGCGCAGGGATCGACGGCGTGCTGCAACTTCTGCCGGTGGATGTCGGGCAGCACGTGACACCGGGAATGAACCTTGCGCGCGTTGCGGATCCAAGGAAACTCCGCGCGGAAGTGAAGATTGCCGAGACGCAGGCGAAGGATGTGGTGCCTGGGCAAAAGGCGTCGATCGACACGCGTAATGGAATCGTGAACGGACATGTTTCGCGCGTCGATCCCTCGGTGATTAACGGCACCGTGACGGTAGACGTGACGATCGATGATCCTCTTCCGCCAGGCGCGAGGCCCGACCTGAGCGTGGACGGGACGATCACTCTCGAAAATCTGAAGGATGTGCTCTATGTCGGCAGGCCGGTGCACGGGCAATCCGACAGCACGATCGGACTCTTCAAGCTGACAGAGGATAGCTCGGAAGCGACGCGCGTAAACGTGAAGCTGGGGCGCAGTTCCGTGAATACAATCGAAATTCTGGATGGGTTGAAAGTGGGCGACAAGGTGATTTTGTCCGATATGTCGGCCTGGGATGCTTTCGATCGCATCCGGCTGAAGTAGCCGTACCTGGGGCGGTGGCAGCCGGCCCACAAACGAGTTCGATCTTTATTTCTCTCATTCCGTAGATGGAAGTTGTGGCTTTCTTGCGGAGGCCCAGTGCAGACTCTCTGGCAAGACATTCGCTACGGGTTGCGAATGCTGGCGAAGAATCCGGGCTTCACGGCAGTAGCCATTGCCACGCTGGCCCTCGGCATCGGCGCAAATACCGCGATATTTAGCTTGGTGAATGCAGTGATGTTGCAGTCGCTGCCGGTGCGGCATCCCGAGGAATTGGTGGTGCCTCGATGGTCGGCACACACTTGGCCGCAAAATATTGGGACAAGCAGTTTTGGGGACTGCCGCAGCCAGAATCGCGATAGACCCGGGCCGAACTCAGGCGGCTGTTCGTTTTCTTACCCGATGTTCAAAGAGATCCGTGAACAGAAGAATCTATTTTCAAACGTTGCGGCTTTCGCTGGACCGGCAGAGCTGGACCTGAGCGGGAACGGCCCTGCGAGCATGGCCAGGGGAGAACTCGTCTCGGGAGACTACTTTCAAACGCTTGGTGTGCGCGCCTTGCTTGGCAGAACGCTGGGGCCTTCGGACGAAGAGCCTGACGCAACGCCCGTGGTGGTGCTTAACTATGGCTATTGGCAGAGCGCATTCGGCGGCGCTACCGGGGCGATCGGGAGAACAATTCGGTTGAACGGCGTGGAGTTCGCGGTCGTGGGCGTGACGGAGCAAGGTTTTAGAAGGCTCACGCCGGGAAAGTCACTGGACATGTGGCTGCCGCTCACGCAGATTAAACCGCTCGGACTTCGTTGGGGCAGCGGATCGGATGACACGCGAAACTGGTGGCTGACGCTGGTAGGGCGCCTGAGGCCAGGCACAGTGCCGGGACAGGCCGAGGCGGCCGTGAGTCTGTTTTTCCGCAATGAAGCTCTGCACGGCGAAAAGCCTGCGTTGAAAGAATCCGACGATCCGAAAATCTCGCTGCTGCCTGCGCAGAAAGCCTTGACTGGATTTCGCTCGAATTTCGGGGAGCCCCTTTATTTATTGATGGCGGCCGTGGGGATCATTCTGGTGATTGCGTGCGCTAACGTTGCCGGACTGATGCTGGCGCGCGCGACGGCTCGAGAAAAAGAGATGGCCGTGCGGCTGGCGCTCGGCGCGGGCCGCGGCCGGGTGATTCAACAGCTCTTGACCGAGAGTTTGATGCTTTCCGTGGCAGGGGCGGCGCTCGGAGTACTCGTGGCGTTCTGGGGGGCAACCGGGTTGGCGGAGTTTCTCGCAGCGAATGCATATCATCCCCTCCAGCTCGATTTGCAGCCGGATTGGAGAGTGCTTCTGTTTACCATCGGCGTGGCCCTGCTGACGGGCATTGGGTTTGGCCTGGCGCCGGCGTTTCGCGGGACGCGGATAAATGTCGCGCCGACGCTCAAAGAGAACGCGGGAAGCCTTTCGGTAGCGAATCATGCGGGAGGCAGGCGGTTCGGACTGGGCGGTTCGCTGGTGGTGACACAGGTCGCGCTGTCGATGGTCGTATTGATTGGCGCGGGACTTTTCTTGCGCACGCTGGAGAAACTGAAAAGCATCAATCCCGGATTTGACACAAGCAACGTCTTGCTTTTCTCGGTTGACCCCACGCTTGCGGGCTACAAGGAGTGGAATATTCAGAACGTCTATGACGAACTGACGCGGCGGCTTGTTGCGTTGCCGGGAGTTGTTTCCGCGAGCTATTCCTCGGACGCGCTATTGGACGGCGGACTGTGGACCGAAGGCTTCCATATTGAGGGGCAGCCGGAGAAAAGCTCCGTGGATGTGCAAACACTGGCCGCCGGGCCGGATTTTTTCGAGACGATGCGAATTCCGCTCGTGAAGGGGCGCACTTTTCGAGCGCCAGACATGCGTGCGAAGCTTGAGGTAGCCGTCGTTAATCAGGCATTTGTGCAGAAATTTCTGGAGCCAAGAGATCCGATCGGCGTGCATTTCGGCGGGACAGACCCCACAGATGCTCAGCGGGAAATCGTGGGCGTGGTGGCGGACACGAAGTACGACGACATGCGGAAAGCGGACGAGCCGACGGCCTACCTTCCATTGAAAAATGGCCAGCTCACGTTTGCCGTACGGACGGCGGCTGTTCCAAGCTCGCTTATTCCTGCGGTCAGGAAGACCGTGAGCGATGTGGACAACAATCTGCCCGTTTTCGGTGTGCGCACGCAAACACAGACGATCGACCGGCTGCTCTTCAATCAGCGCCTGGTGGCGCGACTATCTTCTCTCTTCGGGTTACTGGGATTGCTGCTGGCGTGCATTGGGCTGTACGGCTTGCTGTCGTACGAAGTGGCGCGGCGCACGCGCGAGATCGGGATTCGTGCGGCACTGGGCGCGCAGAGGCGTGATGTATTGCGCCTGGTGATAAAGCAGGGTCTCGTACTGGTGGTTTTAGGCGCGGCGGCTGGGATCGGCGCTTCTTTCGCAGTGACGCGCTTTCTGCAGAGTCTCCTTTTCGGAGTTCGGGCTACGGACTTCTGGACCTTTGCGGCCGTGTGCGGGCTGCTGGTCCTTGTGGGAATGTTGGCGTGCTACATCCCGGCGCGTCGAGCGACGCGCGTCGATCCGATGGTGGCGTTGCGATATGAGTAGGAGGAGCTGATGCAAATCCTATGGCAAGACATGCGGTACGGACTGCGGATGCTCGGAAGAAGCCCGGGGTTCACGGCGATCGCTGTGCTGGCAATCGCTCTGGGCATCGGCGTCAATGCAGGAATATTTTCGGTGCTGAATGGTGCTGCGCTGCGGATGCTGCCGGTGCCGAGCGCGGGACAGGTTGTCAGCGTGGATCAGATTTTCCACGGAAGAAGCGTGCGAAATGTTCATGGTGAGCCGACTCTGTTTTCTTATTCCGAATACCAGGAGTATCGCGCGAATAACCATGTTTTTTCGGGCTTGCTGGCTTACGAACCCTTTCTGAACGCGACGCTTGCCGGCGGAAGGGCGCGGCAGCTCTTCGGGCAGCTGACTTCCTGCAATTATTTCGATGTGTTGAGGGTGCGACCCGCCGAAGGGCGCGGGTTCGTCGAATCGGATTGCGCCGCGCCCGACCAGGGCGCGGTGGTGGTGCTAAGCGATGCGCTGTGGCAGAGCGCCTTTGGAGCCGACGCTTCTCTTGTCGGCAAACGAGTGATTTTGAACCGCACGGCGTTTACCGTTATCGGCATTGCCCCGCAGGGATTTGGAGGCACCGAACCGATTCCAAGCGCGTTTTGGGTGCCCATCACCATGCAGCGCGCGATGGAGCCGGACCGCGATTTCCTTGGGGATGCCAACGTAAGCTGGCTGTCGTTGCTTGGCCGCGTCGAGCCAGGCGTTTCAATGGGGCAAGTGCGGGCGGATCTGAGCGTCATCGCCAGCAGCATTGATCAGCAGCACCCGGGACGCCAAACGATTTTGGCAATTCGGACGGCCACGTTTTTTGGCAGGCCCGAAGAACATACTGTTGTGTTGGGAGCGGCAGCCGTCATTTTGTTCGGCTTCGGCTTGGTATTGTTGATTGCTTGCGCGAACGTGGCGAACTTGATGCTGGCGCGTGCAACGGCGCGGCATAAGGAAATTGCGGTAAGGCTCGCGGTCGGTGCGGGCCGCTGGAGATTGATCCGGCAGTTGCTGACCGAAAGTGTGATGCTGGCGCTGATGGGTGGCGCGCTCGGGTCGGTTCTGGCTTTCTGGTCCTTCGAAGCAATCTCGCATTTTGTGATCTCCCGATTGCCGCATGGATTTCCGCCGCTAGCTTTGAATATGGCGCCAGACGTTCGCGTTCTGGGATATGCGTTGGGGCTGACGCTGTTGACCGGCGTGGCGTTTGGGCTGGCACCGGCGCTGCACGCGTCGCGGGCCGATTTGACTTCGGCGCTAAAAAATATCGAAGGCGGCATTGGCGGGCGCGCAAGCGGCGGGCTTCTGCGGCATTCCCTGGTTGGAGCGCAGGTTGCGGTTTGCATGATTTTGCTCATCGCGGCGGGTTTGTTGCTTCGCGGGCTTTACTTTGCGCAAACGGTCGATCCGGGTTTTGCGATGAGCGGAATATCGGTCGTATCGCTGGACTTGCGGACACAAGGATACAAAGCAAAGCCTGCGGCTGAGTTCGAACAACGATTGAAGGAAAAAGTGGCGGCGTTGCCAGGAGTGGATGGGGTCGTGGAAACTGCAGAGACTCCCCTCAGCGACTCTCATGGCTTCACTGGTTTCTCCATTCCCGGCAAGCCTGGTGAGTATGAAGTCGAAGACAATGCGATTTCGCAGGGCTATTTTTCGATGTTGGGGATTCCCATCGTACGCGGAAGGGACTTCACCGAAGAAGAGGTGCACGCCGGAGCAAAAGTGGCCATTGTCACGGAAGCTACTGCGCGAAAACTCTGGCCTGGAGAGGATCCCATCGGAAAAATCTTGCGCGAAGGAAAAGATACCGACCTCGAGATTATTGGCATCGCTCGAGACGCACAAGTGTCTCATCTAGGCGAGAACGCGAAACTCTATGTTTATCTTCCGGCAGGGCCGAAAGAACAATCCGAGCTTCATCTTATGATTCATGGCGGCGGAGGATTTGCGGCGGTGGCCGCAGGGGTTCGCGAAGCTGCGAGCGGGATCGATCCGGACGTGATGGTGGAGGTGACCCGGCTGGAAGACAATATGGAGGTTTGGCGAACGCCGGCGCGGATCGTGGCGGCGCTTGCAGGCTCGCTCGGGGCGTTGGGTCTGCTGCTAGCCTCGATCGGCGTGTATGGAGTGGTGTCTTACGCGGTGAGCCGCCGGACTCGTGAGATTGGCATTCGTATGACGCTGGGAGCGGACGGGCGGGATGTGATGAGCCTAATGCTGCGGCAAAGTATGCGTCCGGTTCTGATTGGCGGAGCGATTGGCATAATCGGCTGCGCGGGCGTTTCCTGGGTTCTGTCAAGCATGCTTTTCGGAATCAGCGCGCGTGATCCGATTGTTTTTGTAGCGGTACCCGCGTTCCTGCTTGGGATCGCGCTGCTGGCCAGCTACGTGCCCGCACGCAGAGCGACGAGAGTAAATCCGATTGCGGCGCTGCGCTATGAATAGCTCTCGGGGGAGCGAACTTATTCTGACGGGTGCGCGAAGATGCTGATGCTGTGGCAGGACGTTCGTTATGGGCTTCGTATGCTGGCGAAGAGCCCGGGCTTTTCCGCCGTGGTCGTTCTTACGCTGGCATTGGGGATCGGAGCGAACACGGCGATCTTCAGCGTGGTAAGCGCCGTGTTGCTTCGGCCGCTTCCCTTCCCGGAACCGGACCGGCTCGTAGACCTCCTTCGCGTGGACTCACGAACAGGAGAGAAATCACGGGCGCAAAGCTATCCTGACTTCGCTGATCTGCGCGCGCAAAGCACATCTTTCGAAGCTGTCGCAGCCTATGACGAAGGTTCCGCGACCATGACGGGGACCGGGGATCCTGTCCATCTAAACACGGGAATTTTTTCGGCCGACATGTTCCGCGTACTGCGCGTTCCGCCGATCATAGGCCGCGAATTTACCGCGGCTGAGGACAAACCGGGAACACATGCGGCCTTGCTGAGTTATCGCCTGTGGAAGACACGATTTGGCGGCGACAAGAAAGTGACGGAAAAGCAGATCGTATTGGACGGCACCCCCTACACGGTAGCGGGAGTTATGCCCGATGATTTTCAATTTCCGCTGGACTCCGAACCCGTGGATCTCTGGACAACGATTGCCGTCGAGGGGGCCGGAAGCCAGGCAGAACGAGGTTCTCATTTCCTGGGAGTGATCGGAAGACTGAGGAGCGGGACAACGCTCGCGGCGGCAAGCGCCGAAGCAGCAGAGATCAGCTCTCGCCTCGGGAAGCAATATCAGGACACCAATAGCCGTTGGCGCATGGCTTTGGAGCCTGAGATGGAAGAACTGGTAGGAGACGCCCGCCCTGCCTTGATGATGGTTCTGGGTGCTGTTGGATTTCTGCTGCTGATTGCCTGCGCCAACGCAGCGAATCTTTTGCTCGCCCGCTCGGCCGGTAGGCAGCGTGAAATGGCTATTCGCGCTTCGCTCGGCGCGGCAAAGAGCCGCATCCTCGCGCAGCTTTTGACCGAAAGCGTGCTGCTCTCCCTTGCGGCGGGAGCGCTTGGCCTGCTGCTAGCCGTCTGGGGAACCGCCGCTCTGGTGAACCTCCCAACGCTCGGGATTCCACGGCTGGCATCGGCTGGCGTTGACGGCCGTGCTCTCATATTCGCCGTGGCCGTGTCTTTGTTCACCGGCATCCTTTTCGGCCTCGCGCCCGCGCTCCACGCTTCGCGCTTCAACTTGTTTCGCTCTCTGAAAGAGGGAGGCCGCAGCGCGACCGAAGGCGTGGGCCGCTCGCGAATACGGGCGCTGCTGGTGATCTCGCAAGTGTCGCTCGCCGTTGTGCTCCTGATTGGCGCAAGCCTTCTCATCGAGAGCGTATTCCATCTTCTGCATGAGTCTCCGGGGTTCGAACCGCAGGGAGTGATGGCGTTTAATCTCGACTTGCCGGACTCCCGCTACGGCAAGCCGGAACAGTCGGCGGATTTTTTCCGTGATTTGCTTGGCCGAATCCGCAGCGTTCCCGGCGTAACGACTGCTAGTGGTGTGCTTCCCCTGCCACTCTCAGGCGACCGCCTGCGGACCTCCTTCGAAATCGAAGGCAAGCCAATGGCGAAGAGCGATCTGCCGAGCACAAACATTCGCGCGGTGGGCCTGGATTATTTCGAGACGATGCGGATTCCCCTCCTGGCCGGGCGCGAATTCGACGCTCGCGACAACCGCCAGGCTCCTCACGTGGTCATCATCAATCAGACGCTCGGGCGAAGATTCTTTGGGAAAGAGAGTCCCATCGGGAAACACATCAAGCCAGGCATGACCTCCGGAAAAACGGATTTCATATGCGAGATTGTCGGAGTCGTAGGAGACGTAAAGCACAGGCGGCTATGGCTCCCGGATGAACCCGAGACGTATGTTCCTTACGACCAGAACCCCATCGGAGGCATGAATATTGTGGTGAGGTCCGCAAACGACCCGATGACGCTTCTCCCCGCCTTGCGAACGCAAGTGCAAGCTCTCGACCCCCAGCTTCCCATCTATAAAGCGCAACGAATGGAAGACTATGTGGCCGCGTCTGTTGCCCAGCGGCGGTTTACCAGCTTGCTTTGCTCGATCTTTGCCGGTGCCGGCTTGCTGCTCGCGATTGTCGGACTGTTTGGGGTTATCTCCTACAACGTTGCGCAGCGCACGCATGAAATCGGCGTGCGCGTTGCCGTTGGCGCGGAGAAGACGGACATCTTGCGGTTGATTCTGCAGGAAGGAATGGCAATTACACTAGTGGGCATCGGCGTGGGCTTGGTGGGCGCTATTGGACTTTCGAGCCTCGTAAAGAGCCAGCTCTTTGGAATCAGCGCGACAGATCCCCTGACATTTCTCGGAGTCGTGGTCACGCTGTCGCTGGTGGCGCTTGCCGCCTGTTACCTTCCGGCGCGGCGAGCGGCGCGTGTCGATCCGATGGTGGCGCTGAGATATGAATAGTTCTCGAATTGACGATTTTTGGGGGAACCATTGAGCAAAGGGATGCGTATTCCCTGTTACCAAGGAATGGAACGGGTAGGCCTGACTTATGAGCGTTTGGCACGTCAAATACGGGGGGTGTTGCGGGTTGCCAAATTGCAGATTGCATCGACTGGGGGGAACGGTCGCTCCGCTCAGCCAACCAAGTACCGGTACTTTGCCACCGAGCCCATCGCTCTGTTTTTTGAAGAGTTCGAAGTCGGTTGGCGGACAATGACAAGCGTCACGGCGAGGGTGAACGCGTAGTGCAAAACCTGTGGAAAGACATCACGTTCGGATTGCGGATGCTGGCCAAGAGCCCGGGCTTTACGGCGATTGCCGTGACCACACTGGCTCTCGGCATAGGCGCGAACACGGCGATCTTCTCGTTGATGAATCAGATCTTGCTGCGGCAACTCCCGGTAAAGGATCCGGGCGAGTTAGTCATTCTGCGGGCTCCCGGTCCAGTGACAGGGGGGCTCGTTTCGAGCGACGGCGACGCGACGGAATCCTTCTCCTATCCGATGTACAAGGGTCTGCGCGACAACAACTCGGTTTTTTCTGGAATTCTGGCGCGTTTCACGTTTTCTGCCAGCGTTGCCAGCCACGGCCAAACAGATCGCGCGACGGGCGAACTGGTCTCCGGCAACTACTTTGGGGTGTTGGGTGTGCAGCCTGCAGTCGGACGTGTCTTCTCAGAGGACGACGATCGCGTGCCGGGAGCGCAGCCGGTCGTTGTGCTGAGCTACCCGTACTGGACGCGCCACTTTGGCGCCGACCCGACCGTATTGAATCAGGTTCTTCTGATCAACAACGTCGAGATGACCGTTGTGGGAGTGTCGCAACCGGGATTTTTTGGTGTGCAAGTAGGGCAAACGCCGGACATCTTCGTGCCCCTGATGATGACGCAGCAGATGTCGCTTTTGGGACAAACGCTCGACGGCTGGAACGATTACTGGATAAAAGTCCTGGCACGTCGCAAGCCGGGAGTCTCGGAGAAGCGAGCCGAAGCGGGTATCAACACCGTGTATCGGCCTCTGCTTGAGGAGCAGCTGCCGCTTATCAAGTCCCCCTGGAATGAAGAAAAGCGCCAGAAATTTTTGAACAAGAAAATCTCGCTATCGTCCGGATCTCGGGGGCGAACCGTTTTGCAGCGGGACTCCGGATCGCAAATCCTGGCGCTTTTCGTGATGGTGGCGTTGGTGCTGCTGATTGCCTGCACAAACGTGGCGAATTTGCTGCTGGCCCGGGGAGCCTCGCGTCAGCGCGAATTCGCGATCCGCACAGCGATGGGTGCGAGCCGCGGCCGGATGATTCGACAACTGCTCGCAGAAAGCTTGTTGTGTGCCCTTGGCGGCGGTGCCCTCGGCATTCTCCTCGGCACATGGCTGATGAGAATCCTGACTCCGATCGTGGTGGCGAACGAGGGCATTCAAGGCTTGACCGACAAACTCGATCCGAGCATCTTGACGTTTGCGCTTGCCGCGACCATTCTTTCGGGAATTTTCTTCGGCCTGATTCCCGCATGGCGCGTGACGCGCATGGGCGTTTCTGACGTAATCAAGGACCAGGGCTCGACCTCTTCCGCCAGCGTGGCGCACGTGGGCTTCCGCAAAGTGCTGGTGGCGGGACAAGTCGCTTTTACAATGCTTCTGCTCGCCGGAGCAGGCCTTTTCATGCGTTCGCTGTGGAATCTGCGAAGTCAGGATTTAGGCCTGAAGACTGACAATGTAGTCACGTTCTCGATCGAACCGCCTCTCAACGGGTACGACACTCCGCGTTCGATTGCGTTGATCGACCAACTCCGCGAGCGCATCGCGGCCCTGCCCGGTGTCAGATCCGTCGGCACGGGAGACGTTCCCACACTTTCCGGCGACGACGAACGCAGCAACATCACCGCCGAGGGTAGCCCGCAACTCCCGGAAGACCTGCAAGATGTCGACCGCGTTGCAGTGAGCCCGGCCTATTTCTCGACGCTCGGCATTCCATTGCTGTCTGGCCGTGAATTCAGTCAAGGAGATGGGGCCACGGCGCCGAAGGTCGCGATCGCGAGTGAATCGATGGTGAAACGGTTTTTCCCCGGTCGGAATCCGATTGGCGCACACTTTGCGTTTGGCGGCGGCAAAGTGAAGCCAGACATCGAGATCGTGGGGGTTGTAAAGGACGTTAAACAGGCGCACGTAAGCAGCGAGGTCCAGCCTTACGTTTACATTCCTTACGCGCAAAGACCCAAACTAACGGGCATGACCTTTTACGTGCGGTCGACGCAAGACCCGCTGCTGTTGGGAACGTCCTTGCAGGGCGAAGTTCGCCAGATGGACGCGAACCTGCCTGTGTACGATTTGAAGACGATGGAGCGTGTGGTTGAAGAGGATTTGTTCTCGGCGCGGATGGTCGCCGTGCTCTCAGCAAGTTTCGCTGGTCTTGCGGCTCTGCTGGCGGCGCTGGGGATTTACGGTGTTCTGGCGTATGTGGTCGTTCAGCGCACGCGAGAGATCGGGATTCGCATGGCGCTGGGCGCAGTCGCCGGGCAAGTGCGCCTGCTGATCGTGAAGGAAGTTGGATCGATGGTGCTGCTCGGAGTCGGGGTGGGCCTCCCGCTTGCTTACGGGCTGGCGCGGCTTGGCGAATCGCTGTTATATGGAGTGCACGCCGGCGACCCCGCGGTATACGCTCTGGGTCTCGGATTGATCGGTCTTATTGCTCTAGCCGCGTGCTTCATTCCAGCGAGGCGCGCCACACGCGTCGATCCGCTGGTGGCGCTGCGTTTTCAATGACCGTACCGGTTTTAGGCGAGCAGAACAGCAGTCGGCAGCACGGCAAAAAGTTTGTAGGATGAGTTTCAAGTCAAATATCGCTTAAGGAGACGAAATGTCAGACACAGCTACGCTGATTAAAATGGAAGGCGTAAAGAAAGTCTTCCTGACCGACGAAGTGGAAACGCATGCACTCGAGGAAATCCATCTCGAGATCAAGAAAGGTCAATACATATCGATCGCGGGGCCTTCGGGTTGCGGCAAGTCGACGCTGCTCTCGATTCTGGGTTTGCTCGATTCGCCGAGCGACGGGATCTACATGTTGAATGGTCAGCCCGTCGGGAAGCTCACGATCAGCGAACGCACGCGCATCCGCAATCGCGAGATCGGGTTCATCTTCCAGGCGTTTAACCTCATCGGCGACCTCACCGTGTACGAAAACGTCGAGCTTCCGCTGACATACCGTGGAACGAGCTCGGCGGAGCGAAAGCAGAAGGTGCAGAACGCGCTCGAACGCGTTGGCATGGCGCACCGGCTGCGGCATTATCCCTCGCAACTCTCGGGCGGTCAGCAACAGCGTGTCGCTGTGGCGCGCGCGCTGGTTGGCGATCCTCTCATCCTGATGGCTGACGAGCCGACTGGTAACTTGGACTCCAAGAACGGCGAAGCCGTCATGGAACTGCTGCGCGACCTGCACCGCAACGGCGCCACCGTTTGCATGGTGACCCACGACCAGCGCTACGCGAACTTCGCGGAACGCACAATCCATTTGTTTGACGGCCGCATCGTAGAAGAAACCAAGGAAGCCGGCGTCAGCGCGTAATAGGTGTTCGGCGAAAGAGGAAGCTGCATGGGAACCATCGGGCAAGACATCCGTTATGGTGTGCGGATGCTCGTCAAGCACCGGCTTACGACGTTGGTATGCGTAGCAGCGCTCGCTCTGGGTATCGGCGCAAACGCTGCCATGTTCAGCGTGGCAGAAGCATTCTTGCTCCATCCCGTTCCCTTCGAGAATTCGGACCGCATTGTAGCTCTTGTGGACTCGCGCCCCTCCAAGGGCATCGACACAAATTCGGTCGCGCCGATCACCTATCTCGAATGGAAAGCACAAGCGCACTCTTTCGATGAAATGGGCGCGTACGTTTGGGACTCCATCAACTTAACCGGCGACCGCGAGGCGGAAAAGGTTCAGGGGTTCGCGGTCAGTGCGAACTTATTCGACGTGCTCGGCGTCCATCCCCTGATGGGCCGCACTTTCCTGCCGGAAGAAGAGCAAGTTGGAAAAGATCAGGTCATCATCCTCAGCTACGGCCTGTGGGAGCGGCGATACGCGTCCGATCCGCTGATCCTCGGCAAGAAACTCAAAGTCGATGGCAAGACCTTTGAAATTGTCGGAGTGATGCGCAAGGGATTTGATTATCCGAAGCCGGCAGAGGCGTGGGTGCCGCTCTCTTTTAACGCCGAGCAACGCACGATTCGAGACTCACGCTACCTGTGGGTGCTCGCGCATTTGAAGCCGAGGGTTCCCTTTGTACAGGCTGTAGCGGAGATGCGCACGATCGCCACACAGCAAGCCGAAGCCTATCCCGATGCTTACAAAGGCTGGACGCTTCGCGTGTTGACGATTCCCAATTTTGCGACCGACGATCTCACGCGGCAGTTCACCTTCTTGTTGTTAGGCGCGGTTGGATTTGTTCTGTTGATTGCGTGCGCGGATGTGGCCAACGTGCAGTTTGCGCGAGTCACCGGGCGGCACAAGGAACTTGCAGTGCGCACCGCGATGGGGGCAAGCCGAAGCCGCATTATCCGCCAATTGCTCACTGAGAGCGTGCTGCTTTCGCTCGCGGGAGCGGCGCTGGGCCTGCTTCTTGCCATGTGGTGGGTTTATTTGATTGTGAACCACATGCCTCCAGAGGTTGCGAGATTCATCGCCGGCTGGAACACCATAAGCCTCGACGCCAACGCCTTTTTGTTCACACTGGCCATCGCCATTGCCAGCGGCATTGTCTCGGGGATAGCTCCCTCCTGGCTCCATTCGCAAACCAACATCAGTGAGACTCTAAAAGAGAGCGGCAGGGGCGCAAGTACGGGCCCATCGCGGCACCGCTTGCGGAGCGTTCTCGTAATCGCCGAGATTGCGCTCGCGCTTATCCTTTTGGTCGGCGCGGGACTGCTTGTTAAGGGCTTTCGCGCGCTTATCGTCGTGCATGAAAATTTTCGTCCCGCATCCGTGCTGACGCTTAGCTTGGTCCTGCCCGAAACGCAGTACAAGGAAAAACCGGGCCGCACAGCGTTCCACGAACAGGTGCTGCAGCGGCTTGCTGCTATTCCGCATGTCCAGTCCGCTGCGCTCGCCACGTACGTGCCTTATGCCGAGGGCGGCGGCACGGGCGTGAATCCCTTCACGATCGAGGGACGCGCGCCGGAAGAGCGCGGCGAGACGCCCAACACGATTGTCGAAACGATCAGCCCGAATTACTTTCGTTTGATGAATATTACTTTGCGCGATGGGCGCGAATTAAGCGATTCGGACGGCGCTGCCACGCAACCAGTAGCGGTGATTAGCCAGAACGTGGCGAAGCGCTACTTTCCTGGCCAAAACTCTCTGGGAAAGAAACTCAAAATCGGCAAGGCCGATGCAGACAGCCCCTGGATGACGATCGTGGGAGTCGTGGACGATGTCCACTACACGTGGGTCGACAAACAAGAATACCCGACGATTTATCGCAGCTATCGCCAAGCGCCTCCTTTCTACAATTCTCTGGTCTTGCGGACCGATGGTGATCCGATGACTTTCGTTTCGGCGGTGCGAAGTGCGGTCGCCGAGGTCGATCCAAACCTGCCTCTGTTCGATGTGCTGCCCTTTGACCGCGTGATCACGAATTCGATCGTGGGTATCGCCTACGTGGCGGCGATGATGGCGATCCTTGGGCTGATCGCGTTGGTTCTGGCTTCCGTCGGGATTTATGGCGTGATGTCGTACTCTGTCGGCGAGCGCACGCACGAGATAGGCGTACGCATGGCCATGGGCGCAACGTCGAAAGATGTCCAGCGGTTGATTCTGCGAAATGGATTGTTCCTGACCGTTGTCGGGATGGCTATCGGTCTGCCGTTAGCCTTGGGGATCGCGTACGCGCTTTCCAGTATTCTTTTCGGCGTGAAAGTTGCCGATCCCTTCGCCTTTATAGGGCTTCCCTTGCTACTGGCTGCGGTTGCGACAGTCGCCTGCTACCTCCCCGCGCGGCGCGCCGTGCGCATGGATCCGCTCACCGCCCTGCGATACGAATGAAACCTGTCACGCCCAACCCTTCGAGGGGCGGGGCTGGTTTAGCGCCTAAGGGCCCCGACCGCGCAACCCCTGGCTGGCGCGAGCCGCCAGTCCCGTGGTTTCGGTCTCCAGGGCGACTCAGCCCCCTCCGCAGCCCCACAGCGGCGCGGATTTAAGTGTGATAGTCTCGAAACGGATTGAGGATTCGGGCGTTATCCTAGTAACGGCCAAGGAGCGAGCGTGGAACCACTGATTCAGTTGCGGAACATGGAGAAAGTTTACGAGGCGGGCGGCAGCAAATTCTACGTTTTGCGCCGCGTGTCGCTGGAGATTCAGCCGGGTGAGTTTGTCACCTTTATGGGCCCCTCGGGAGCCGGAAAATCGACGCTGCTCAGCATCATTGGGATGCTCGATGGCTCATGGACCGGCGAGTACTACTTCAATGGCGAACCGGTTCACCGGCTCAACGTGAAAAAGCGCAACGAGCTCCACAAAGCCAACATTGGCTTCGTTTTTCAAAGCTACCACCTGATCGACAACTTAACGGTGTTTGAAAACCTGGAAATCCCACTCTCTTATAAGAACGTCCCCCACAAAGAGCGCGTCAGCCTGGTTTGCGACATTCTTGACCGCTTCAATATTGTCGGCAAAAAGGACCTTTTCCCCAATCAGCTTTCGGGCGGACAGCAACAACTCGTTGGAGTCGCGCGCGCGGTGATTCAAAGCCCCAAGCTGATCCTGGCTGACGAACCGACCGGCAATCTCCACTCCGCGCAAGGTGAAGAGATCATGGAACTTTTCCGGAAGCTGAATGAAGCGGGCACCAGCATCATCCAGGTGACGCACTCGGAGCGGAACGCCGCCTACAGCCATCGGGTGATTCAACTCAAGGATGGCTGGGTGGTCAGCGAAACCAGCAATGTGGCGAAAGTCGGCTGAGGGCTTGCTGGGATCCCGGAGAGCTTCGCAGCAGCTTTAAGATAGAGACTATCTTCCGACACGAATGAAAAATCCTACGATTCATCCCTATCGCGTCCTTGTGGCCGACGATCAGGCGGACATCCGCGACGCCTTGCGCCTGTTGCTCAAGCGAGAGAGTTACGAGACGCAATTGGCGGCCTCGCCCGCCGAGGCGCTTGCGGCCATCGAATCACGCGAGTTCGACGCCGTAATCATGGATCTAAACTACGCACGGGACACGACTTCCGGCCAGGAGGGGCTCGACCTGCTGAGCCGCGTCCAAGCGGCGGATTCGACGCTGCCCGTCGTGGTGATGACCGCCTGGAGCAGCGTGGAAGTCGCAGTGGAAGCCATGCGACGCGGTGCACGCGATTTCATACAAAAGCCCTGGGATAATGCACGGCTGCTCACAATCCTGCGCACGCAAATCGATCTGCGTAACGCGCTGCGGCAGGCCTCGCGTCTGGAAGCAGAGAATCGCTTGCTCCGTGCCGAGTCGCGCCCCACGCTCATCGCTGAAGCAGCTGTGATGCAGCCGGTGCTTGACCTAATCGGCCGAGTCGGTCCTTCGGATGCCAGTGTGTTGATCACCGGCGAGCACGGCACCGGAAAAGAGGTAGTAGCACAGACTTTGCATGCGCTCTCGCAGCGCGCTGGAAAACCGATGGTGACGGTTAACGCCGGCGGCCTTTCCGAAGGCTTGTTCGAGAGCGAGCTTTTCGGGCACGTGAAAGGTGCGTTCACTGATGCGCGCAATGATCGCGTCGGGCGCTTCGAGCTTGCCGAAGGCAGCACGCTTTTTCTAGACGAAATCGCTAACGTGCCGCTAAATCTGCAGGCAAAGCTTTTGCGAGTCCTCGAAACCGGCGAGCTTGAACGCGTTGGCTCTTCTACGACACGGCGGGTAAACGTGCGCGTTCTGGCGGCCACTAACGCAGATGTGAATTCCGAAGCTGCCTCCGGACGTTTCCGCCAGGACCTGCTCTTCCGTCTGAACACCATCGAAATTCATCTTCCGCCTCTGCGCGAGCGCCGCGAAGATATTCCCTTGCTGGCCCACCATTTTCTCCGCGGTTACGGACAGCGCTATCGCAAGAGCATTTCCGGCTTCGACCCCGGCGCTGCGCAGCTTCTGCTCGAACATCCCTGGCCCGGGAATGTGCGCGAGCTGGATCACGCGGTCGAGCGCGGCGTGCTTCTTGCGCAAGGACAGCTGGTCCGTTCTGCCGACCTTGGCCTGCGCACAGGCTCCGCCGGCGGCGCTATGCGCCTAGAGGAAATGAGCCTCGACGAAGTCGAACGCCACCTCATCCAGCGCACGCTCTCTCGCCACGACGGAAACGTCAGCCAAGCGGCCAAAGCACTGGGACTCAGCCGCAGCGCGATGTATCGCCGGCTGCAAAAACACGGCTTGGAATGAGACGCCTCACGTACGAACGTCGCATCCAGCTTCTGGCGCTGGCGGCGGGACTGCCCGGATCGTCGATCGCACTGATTCTCCTCTGGTACGGCGCCTATTCGTCGCGGACCGCCTGGACGCTGACGTTTCTTATTATGAGTTTGTGGCTGGGCTTCGCACTTTCCTTGCGGCACCGCGTGGTCTTTTCCCTGCAAACTTTGTCAAACCTCCTTTCCGCGATGAGGGAAGAGGATTTTTCTTTCCGGGCGCGCGACGCCAGCAGCGATGATGCCCTCGGCGAAGTGATGTTGGAAGTCAACGCCTTGAGCGAAACGCTCCGCTCGCAACGTTTGGGTGCGCTCGAAGCCACTGGGCTGCTGCGCGCGGTCATGGAAGAAATCGACGTTGCCATCTTCACGTTCGACAACCGCAGACAGTTGCGCCTTGTGAATCGCGCCGGGGAGCGCCTGCTCTCAAGAGCCAGCGAGCGTCTTCTTGGCTTCACCGCCGCGGAGCTTGGCCTTGAGGCATGTCTCGAAGGCGAACCTGCGCGCACGATGGAGCTGAGTTTTCCGGGCGGATCGGGGCGTTGGGGAGTGCGCCGCGGATCCTTCCGTCAGGGCGGTTTGCCACATGATTTGATCGTGCTCAGCGATCTCAGTCGCGCGCTTCGCGATGAAGAGCGGCAAGCCTGGCAACGGCTCATCCGCGTTCTCGGCCACGAACTGAATAATTCGCTGGCACCCATCCAATCCGTGGCGCAGAGCCTGGAAAGCGGGCTTCTGGGGACGGCCAATGTGCCAGAGCTGCAGGGCGGAGCGGCTGCTTCGATTTTGGAAGACATGCGCCATGGCTTGAGCATTATTCGCTCTCGCACGGAAGCACTGGGCCGATTCATGGCCGCTTATGCGCGGCTTGCCCGGCTCCCGCAGCCAACGCTCGCTCCCGTCAATGTGACGGAGTGGATCACGCGCGTCGCCAAGCTGGACGCCCGCGCCAAAGTACGCTTGGAGAAAGGTCCGCCGCTGGTTATCTCGGCGGACGCTGACCAGCTCGAACAACTCCTGATCAACCTCGTTCACAACGCCGCCGACGCCGCGCACGAGACAGGTGGTGGGGTAAAGCTAACTTGGTCACGCTACAGTTCTTATCTCGAAGTCTCGGTGCTCGATGAAGGCCCCGGCATCTCCAACACCGCGAATCTTTTTGTCCCCTTCTTCACCACAAAACCGGGCGGCTCGGGCATCGGTCTCGTACTCAGTCGCCAGATTGCAGAAGCCCACGGCGGCACTTTGACCCTTCAAAATCGCCGCGACGGCCGTGGCTGCGAAGCGAAGTTGCGCCTGCCGATCTGAAGGCCCCTTTCCTCTGGTCATCGTTGAATCCAAACTGGCATGAATCCAGGACCATATTGGAACGTTTCCCAACCTTTTCGCTTTCATGCTTTGCTGTGTCTGCCGGCGGGTCAGCAACACACTCACCACTAAGCCTTTAGCGTTCACGCTATGGCGTGAATTCTCTTAGATTGTGGCCCGTCTTGTGCCTTCGGTAATTGCGCTGTGGACTTGTTAGAGAAGGCCTGGGAATGAGCAAGGTAGCTTTGTTCTTTTGCACGGCGGGGGTGTGGTGTATCGCTCTCGTATGTTGTGGGAAATGTGACGCACAATCGCCCCAACAGGAAGGTCAGCAGAAGCCGCAGCAAGCGGCGAACGTTGTACAACCGGAAGAAAACTCGACCGCGGCAGATGGCGCGGAAAGATCCGCCGTCGGGCCACCAGCGGCAGCTCCTGAGAACGCATTGGGGCTTGCGCTGATCAAAAATTTGGCCCGCGATCAGAAAGCCATATGGACAAGTCCGGCGCACCTCCGGCTAGGCGACACAACGTGGCTTGTGCCGTTTGTCGGGCTCACGGCCGGATTCCTGGTGACCGATCGAGACGCGAGTCTCCATCAATCCAATTCGCCCACTACGCTGCGGCACTACACAAGTTTTTCAAACTATGGCCTTGCGGGAATGGCAGGCGCGGGCGCGGGCCTCTACCTTCTTGGCAAAGCAACCCATGACGAGCACAAGCGCGAAGCGGGGCTGCTGAGCGGCGAGGCCGCCTTGGATGGCTTATTTGTCGCAACCGCGCTTGGTTATGCTACGGGCCGAGAGCGGCCCGGCGTTGATTCTTTTCAGGGCAAGTTCTGGCAAGGGGGCGATTCCTTTCCCTCGACCCATGCAACCACCGCTTGGGCCATCGCCAGCGTCATCAGTCACGAGTATCCCGGACCGTTCACAAAGATACTCGCCTATGGCGCCGCGGCCGCAATCACGTATGCGCGTGTGCGTGGAGAGAAACACTTCCCCGCCGATGCGTTCGCAGGCACTGGGATCGGATGGCTGACCGGCTGGCAGGTTTATCGCACTCACCACAACCCCGAATTGGGCGGAGGCGTCGCGGAGAATCTTTCCGATGCGCCGCTTGTTGAAACGGACCGCACGCCCGCGCAAATGGGCTCGCCCTACGTGCCGCTCGACAGCTGGATCTACCCTTTATTTGATCGTTTGATCGGGGAGGGCGTGATTAGCGACGCGATCCTCGGCATGCGTCCCTGGACCAGGCTCGAGTGCGCCAGAATGATTTCCGAAGCAGGCGATCGGCTGCAAGATGCGAAGCCCGAGTCAATGTCCGTGCGGCTTTACGATTCGCTGCGGCAGGAGTTTGTCTCCGAGCTGACGCTGCTCGCGGGCGGCAGCAATCGCGCCATTCATCTCGAATCCGTTTACGTGCGTGTTACGGATATTTCCGGGCCGCCTCTTACGGACGGCTATCATTTCGGCCAGACGATTTACAACGACTTTGGCCGGCCTTTTCAGCAAGGCTTTAATAGCATCGCAGGATTTTCCGGATGGGCAACCGCGGGGCGCTGGGTGGTCTACGCGCGAGGCGAATATCAGCACGCACCCGCAGGGCCGGAAAATTCACCTGCGGTGCAAAACGTCATCGACAATATTGACGATAATCCTGGCCTCCCTGCAAGCCCGCAGCCCCAGCGCAATCAGGCAAGACTGCTCGACGCTTACGTCGGACTGAATCTTGCAAACTGGCAACTCTCCTACGGACAGGAGAGCCAATGGTGGGGTCCTGGCGAAAGCGGCCCGCTGCTTTTCTCAGACAACGCCGCACCTGTCCGCATGTTCCATATAGATCGCGTCTCGCCTTCTCATTTGCCGTGGATTGGACGATTACTCGGGCCGATGCGCTGGGACGCGTTTTTTGGCCGGCTCCAAGGAAACCTGCTTTCGCCTGCGCCCTTTTTCCACGGCGAGAAGATCAGCTTCAAGCCGACACCGAATCTTGAGTTTGGCTTTACCCGCACGGTCGAAGTCGGCGGCGAGGGACGGCCATTCACACTGGACCGGCTTTTTCTGACTTACTTCAGCGCGACAAGCTACTTTGAAAAGCCGGCTCTCAAGGATCCAGGGAAACGCGACGGCGGCTTCGACTTCACCTACCGCGTTCCGTACCTGCGAAAATGGTTGACCATTTACAACGATTCCATTTCTGCCGACGACCCTTCTCCTCTTGCGGCTCCGCGCCGCGCTGGATTCAGTCCGGGTCTTTACCTGACGCACTTTCCAGGAATACCGAAGCTGGATTTCCGTGTCGAGGCGCCTTTGACCGACACTGTGGGTACAAATGGCCCCGGGCGCTACATCTATTGGGACAACTACTATCACGATCTCTACACCAATCGAGGGTTCTTGATGGGCGATTGGGTGGGCCGCGATGGAGCGGGAATCCAGGCCTGGAGCCGCTACTGGCTAACGCCCAAAAATTCCATTCAAGTGAGCTACCGGCACGTCAAAGTCGACAACAAGTTCATTCCGAATGGAGGCACGATCAATGATGCATCCGTACGCGCGGATTATTGGGTGAGGCCGGCCGTTGGGGCTTCGGCAATCGTTCAATATGAACAATGGGAATTCCCGCTGCTCGCGCCGGGCCTACAGAAAAACGTGACGGCTTCGCTGCAAATCACCTACTGGCCACAGACCCGCGGTCACTGACGAGCGAGCTAGCCGCGGCCACAGGCCAAATTCGGTCCTCACAAAATCTTTAGATTCGTTTCACCCTTTTCTAAGGCTCACCGCGTATCCTAAGGGCTCGTTTTATACTCTTCGCGAATGAACCTCGGCCAACCCGGGGAGCGCTGGGAAGCATCTGCCGTAGGTTCGTTGGCTCTACCCAGGATGAGCGGCGGCCCACGCAACTTGCGAGCCGGACAAAGGAGCGTCGTGTGAGAGATTTGGTTTTTGCTTTAGTGACGATCGGCTTCTTCCTCCTCGCGATTGGGTACTTGCGCGGCTGCGAACGGCTGAAGTAAAGCGGAGATTTCCGATGCTCGAAAATGCTGTCCTTATTCTTATCAGCCTGCTTCTTTTTGGCTATTTGATGTACGCTCTGCTCAAACCGGAGAACTTCTAGGCATGACTGCGAATGGCTGGTTTCAGATCGGGCTTTATGTGCTGGTGCTGTTTCTCATCACAAAACCCATAGGGATTTTTCTGACACGCGTCTTTGAACGTCAAAAGACGTTCCTTGATCCCGTTTTGCGACCTGTCGAACGGCTCATCTACCGCATCTGCGGCGTGGATGAAAACAAGGAAATGCGCTGGCAGGAATACGGCGCGACCATGCTGATTTTTAGCGCCGTTTCGCTGATTTTGCTGTATCTGTTCGAGAGACTGCAGCTGTGGATGCCCTGGAATCCACAGAAGTTCGCCAACGTCGCGCCGGATCTTGCCTGGAACACGGCGGTATCCTTCACCACCAACACGAATTGGCAGGCCTACACGCCGGAAACGACGATGAGTTATCTCACGCAGATGGCGGGACTGGCTTACCACAACTTCGCGTCGGCGGCTGTTGGCATTGCGCTGGCGATTGCCGTGATTCGAGGAGTTTCGCGTCATGAATCGAAAACCATCGGCAATTTTTGGGTGGATTTGACGCGTTGCTTTCTTTGGGTGCTTTTGCCGGTTTGCATGGTCGGTTCACTGGTGCTGATTTCTCAAGGCGTGGTGCAGACCCTGAAGCCTTACACCACGGCGCAACTCGTCGAACCGCAAACCGTCGAGACGCAGGCGCCGGACGGTAAGGCGGTTTCGCAGACCGTCACCCGGCAAGTGATCGCGGTCGGCCCGACCGCATCCCAGGAAGCCATCAAGATGTTCGGCACCAATGGCGGCGGGTTCTTCTATGCAAATAGCGCTCATCCCTACGAAAACCCCACGCCGTTCACAAATTTCTTCGAGATGATCCTCATTTTTGCGATTCCGTCGAGCCTGACCTACACACTCGGCCGGATGACGAAATCGCAAGGGCACGGATGGGCCGTCTGGAGTGCAATGACGGCATTGTTCCTCGTTGGCGTAACAGCGGCATATTGGGCGGAAGCGAGAGGAAATCCCGAGCTTGCCGGCGTGGACCAAACGGCAAGTACGCTCCACTCCGGCGGAAACATGGAAGGCAAGGAAGTCCGCTTCGGCATTGCCAACTCAGCCCTGTTTGCGACGGTGACCACGGACGCTAGCTGCGGCGCGGTAAACAGCATGCACGATTCCTTTACGCCGCTGGGCGGCATGGTGCCGCTTGTGAACATCATGCTTGGCGAAGTTATTTTTGGCGGAGTTGGCTCGGGGCTCTACGGGATCCTCGTCTTCGTCATTCTCGCGGTATTTATAGCCGGTTTGATGGTTGGAAGAACCCCGGAGTATCTGGGTAAGAAGATCGAGGCGTTCGACGTAAAGATGGCTATGCTTTCAGTGCTCATCTCGTCCCTCACTATTCTGGTGTTTGCTGCCATTGCGGTGGTCGCGAAATTTGGCACCTCAAGCATTTCCAATCCGGGCCCGCACGGGCTATCGCAAATTCTCTACGCTTATACTTCCTCGGTCGGAAATAACGGTTCCGCGTTTGGCGGTCTAAACAGCAACACCCTCTGGTACAACACGAGCACTGCCATCGCCATGCTGCTAGGCAGATTTTTTGTGGTCATCCCGATTCTTGCCATCGCAGGAAGTCTCGCGCGAAAGAAGGCGGCTCCGGCATCTCTCGGTACATTTCCGGTGACCGGTCCGCTCTTCTCTATTCTGCTTGTCTGCACCATTTTGATCGTGGGCGCGCTGACTTTCTTCCCAGCACTGAGCCTGGGACCCATCCTGGAACATCTGCTGATGCTTTCCGGCAAAGCATTTTGAGGAGCCTTCCGCTAAGGAAACCATGGACCGCGCATCCCAAGTGAAGTCAAAAGCACTGACGGACACTAAGATCCTGAAGACCGCCGTCGTTGATTCCTTCCGCAAACTAAATCCACGCACGATGGTCAAGAACCCCGTTATGTTCGTCGTGGAGGTGGGAGCTGTTCTCACTTCGATCCAGCTTGTGCGCGATAGCCTCCACCACAGTGGCGAGTTCGGGTTCGGCCTGCAGATTACGCTGTGGCTGTGGTTCACGGTGTTGTTCGCCAATTTCGCGGAAGCCATGGCGGAAGGACGCGGCAAGGCCCAGGCAGAGACTCTACGCAAAGCCAGGGCGGAAACGGAAGCACGGCGCTTGCGTACGGACGGTTGCACGGAGATTGTGCCAAGCTCAAAACTCCGGTCCGGCGATCAGGTGCTGGTTGCCGCCGGAGAATTCGTTCCCGGCGACGGCGAAGTCGTCGAAGGCGTGGCCTCGGTCGATGAATCGGCGATTACCGGCGAGTCCGCGCCGGTGATTCGCGAATCGGGCGGAGATCGCTCGGCCGTCACGGGCGGCACGCGTGTTCTTTCCGATGAAATCCGCGTGCGCATCACTTCGAATCCTGGAGAAACGTTTCTCGACCGGATGATTTGCCTTGTGGAAGGCGCCTCACGCCAGAAAACACCGAATGAGATTGCGCTCAACATTCTACTCGCTGGCCTGACCATAATTTTCCTGCTGGCCGTCGTAACACTTCAGCCCTTTGCGGTTTATTCTGGCGCACCTCAAACGATTTTCGTTCTCGTATCGCTGCTCGTTTGCTTGATCCCCACGACTATCGGCGGTCTCTTGTCCGCCATCGGCATCGCAGGGATGGACCGCTTGATCCAACGCAACGTGATTGCCATGTCCGGGCGGGCCGTGGAGGCCTCCGGCGACGTGGACGTGTTGCTGCTCGATAAAACCGGCACCATCACGCTGGGCAACCGCCAGGCGACTTCCTTTCACACCTGTCCGAACGTCACCGAAGTGGAGCTCGCCAGCGCGGCCCAGCTTGCCTCTTTTGCGGATGAGACGCCGGAAGGCCGCTCCATCGTCGTGCTCGCCAAAGAAAAATATGGGCTCCGTGGACGCGAACTCGCTCCGCACAACCCAGTCTTCATTCCATTTTCCGCGCAGACGCGCATGTCCGGCGTGGACATGGACGGCATCGAAGTCCGCAAAGGAGCGCCGGAAGCCATCGACAAATACGTTGCCGAGAAGGGCCAAGTGGTTCCTGCCGAAATTAAACTCATCGTTCGCGAAATTGCGAATGGCGGCGGCACGCCTCTGCTGGTAACGCAAAATCGCCACGTGCTCGGCGCCATCGCGCTGACGGACATTGTGAAAGGCGGCATGCGCGAGCGCTTCGAACACCTGCGCGCCATGGGCATCCGCACCATGATGATCACCGGCGACAATCCTCTGACTGCGGCCGCCATCGCGCGGCAAGCCGGTGTGGATGATTTCCTTGCCGAAGCCAAGCCCGAAGACAAAATGGCGCTCATCAAACGTGAACAAGCGAAGGGCAAACTTGTAGCCATGACCGGTGACGGCACCAACGACGCACCTGCCCTCGCGCAAGCAGACGTCGGCGTCGCGATGAACACGGGGACGCAAGCCGCCAAAGAAGCGGGCAACATGGTCGATCTCGATTCGAACCCGACCAAGCTCATCGAAATCGTCGAAATCGGCAAGCAATTGCTCATCACGCGCGGCGCGCTCACGACCTTTTCTGTTGCCAACGACGTTGCTAAATATTTCGCGATTATTCCTGCGATGTTCGCCGCCGCCTTCCCGCAGTTAGAGGTTCTAAACGTGATGCGGCTTAGCACGCCAGAGTCTGCAATTCTCTCAGCGGTGATTTTCAACGCGCTCATCATTATCGCGCTCATCCCGCTGGCGCTACGCGGCGTGCGCTACCGTCCAGTGGGAGCGGCGGCCCTGCTACGCCAAAACCTGCTGGTCTACGGCCTCGGCGGCGTGGTTGCGCCATTTCTGGGGATCAAACTGATTGATATGGCCATTACCTACTTGCATTTGGCGCCTGGGAGAGTTCTATGAAGCAATATTTGCGCACTGCTATCCTCATGACGCTAGTGACGACCGTGCTCTTCGGGCTCTTCTATCCCCTCGCGGTTACCGGCCTCGGACAGCTCTTTTTTCGCGCGCAAGCAAACGGCGGGATGATCTTCGAGCACGGCCAAATCGTCGGTTCCCGGCTGATCGGCCAGCCTTTTTCGTCCGCGTGGTATTTTCATCCGCGTCCTTCCGGCGCAGGAAACGGCTACGATCCGGTCGCGCCAAGCGGCGGCGCCTCCAATCTTGGCCCCACAAACCGCCAGCTTATGGATCGCGTGAAAGGTGACGTGGAAAAATTACATTCGGAAAATCCCGGCGCGGCGATCCCCGTGGATCTTGTCACCACTTCCGGTTCTGGCCTCGATCCGGAAATTTCCCCAGCCGCCGCCGAGTTTCAGATTCCGCGTGTCGCAAGAGAGCGCCACATGAGTGAAACAGATCTCCGCTCTTTGGTTCAAAGACATACGCTCGGAAGGCAATTCGGCTTGTTCGGCGAGCCGCGTGTCAACGTCATCGAGCTGAATCTCGACCTCGACGCATCGCATCCCAAACAATAATTTTCAACTTTTCCGTGAAGCAGGCTTTGCGGGGGCGCCCTTGGGCGCTTGGAATCGGTAGCCGACCCATGGCTCTGTCAGAATATATTTCGGCCGCGCCGGATCGCTCTCAATTTTTTTCCGCAGTTGATTGATCACCACGCGCAGGTTTTCCGTTTCTTCCCCGTACTCCGGTCCCCAGACGGCCTGCAGCAACCGCCGATGCGACAGAGGCTTTCCCAGATTGCCTACCAAGTGCTTCAAAACGTCAAACTCTTTCGGCGTCAGATGCACGTCACGCCCGCGCACGACTACTTGCCGGTTTTCGAAATCAATCGTCAAATCCTTCGCGCTAAACGTGGGAATCGCATCTCCGGGCGCGTATCGCCTGAGAGCGGCGCGAATTCGCGCGAGCAACTCTTCGATTCCAAACGGTTTGACCACGTAATCATCGGCGCCGGCGTCGAGAGCGATAACTTTGTCGCGCTCCGCGTTGCGTACGGTCAGCATGATGATCGGCGCGTCGCACATTTCCCGAATTTCGCGCGCCGCCTCGATGCCGCCGATTCCCGGCATATTCACGTCGAGCAAAATCAGGTCCGGCCGTTCCTTGCGAACGGCGTCAACCGCCTCCTCGCCAGTCGTCGCCTCCCGGATGACGTAGCCGTGGCTGGATAGCGTGCTGCGCATAACACGCCGGATTTGCGGTTCATCATCCACCACAAGAATGGCCGCCGCGTTCATCGTGTCTCCCCGGCATTGCGATCCATGGGTAAGGTAAATGAGAAAACCGAACCGTGCCCGAGTTGGCTGGTCACTGAAATTGTGCCCTTGTGCGCCGTGATGATTGCTTTCGCGATCGGCAAGCCCATTCCCGTCCCACGCACGAGGTACCGCTGGTCCTTGCCGCGATAAAATTTGTCGAAGATCATGCCTTGTTCGAAATCATCGATGCCCGGTCCCCGATCCGCAACGCTGGTCGCAACGCAGTCGCCCGCCAGTTCCGCGGAGATAGTGATCGGCTGATCCTTCGGCGAATAAATGTTGGCGTTGTCAATCAAATGCACCAGCGCATCCACAATGCGGTTCAAATCCGCGCGCACCGGCGGAAGATTGGGGCTCACGTTCACTTCAACGCTGCGGCCCGCCAGCGCGTTCTCGCATTGGGCCAGCGCGGCCTCAATGATGTCGCTGATCTGCGTCGGCGCCAGATTCAGTTCAAATTCGCCCGCCTCAAGCCGCGACATCTCAGCTGCTTCTTCGACGAGGCGGTTCAGCCTGTCGCACTCTTCATTAATTATCGTCAGCAGCTCACGCGTCTGTTCACGGGCGGGAATTCCTTCCGCCAGCAGGCTCGTAGTCGCAGCCTTGATCGAAGTCAACGGCGTGCGAAAATCGTGTGCGATGGAATCGAGAAGCGCGGACTTCAGCCGCTCCCCCTGGCGCTCTGCTTCTGTCTCTCCGAGCTTTTCGACGGCCCGCGCTCGCTCGATGGCGATGGCCACCAGGCTGCCCACGGCATCCAGCGTCTGGCGCGAAAGCCGCGATCCGGAAATCCCCAAACTCGCTATGGGGCGAACGCCCATCCGCACCGGGATAAAGTACAACCCTTCTTGGGATTCGAAGATTGCCTCATCCCGAAGAAAGACCGACTTCATTTTCTCCTCATCCAAATGCGCTGCGCCAAATCCGGAGCGGTAAAATTTGTCTTTCTGTGGAAGAAAAAGCTCGGCAGCCCCGCCTTCGAAACTCTCCACAATATAATTGGGAATCGCATTCATCAGCTGAATGACATTCCCTTCCCCCAAAAGTTTTTGACTGAACTTATATAGCCGCTCGATTTCACGCCGGCGCTGATGCGCTTCGTCGGCTTCCTTGCGAATGCGCGCCGAGAGCTGGCTCCCCATAATGGAAGTCACCAGAAACGCGAGCAGAGCCACCCAATTTTGCGGATCGGCAATCGTAAACGTTCCAATCGGCGGAAGAAAAAAGTAGTTAATCGTCAGTACTGCCACAACGGACATGAAGACCGACACGGCCATCCCCCACACGGCCGAAACTGCTAGAATAGCGAGCAAAAAGGTAAGCGCGATCGTTGTTTGATTGACATCGCGCGCGTGACGATAGAAAACGGTGATCCCGGCGACGGTGGCCAGCGACACGGAGAATCCGAATGCGCGGCCGGCGAGCATTCTCTGCATCCTGCTATTCTATCGTATGCACCCTATTTGATACGGAGAACCTGACGCCTTGCCCAAGAAGCCCGAGGATTGGCTCGAACTCGCCTCGCCGCCGCAGAAAGCGCGCGGCATATTTAAGCTTTTCCTGGGATACGCCCCGGGCGTTGGCAAGACCTACAGCATGCTGAGCGAATCGCTTCGCCGCCGGAGCCGCGGCGAAGACGTGGTCATTGGCGTCGTCGAAACTCACGGCCGCAAGGGCATCGAAGAACTGTCCTCGCAAATCGAATCCGTCCCGCGCAAGAAAATCGAATATAAGGGAACGGTCTTCGAAGAAATGGATGTGGATGCCATTCTTGCGCGGAAGCCGGAAGTGGTCCTGGTCGACGAATTGGCCCACACCAATATCCCCGGCAGCAGGCATCGCAAACGCTACGAAGATATTCAGGATATTCTCGCCGCGAAAATTGACGTCGTCTCTACTCTAAACATTCAGCACATCGAAAGTATCGCGCCGGTGGTGCGCTCCATCACGGGAATCACCGTGCGCGAAACGGTTCCAGACTGGGTGCCTCTGACGGCCACGGAAACCGTCATGGTTGACCTAACTCCGGAAGCCCTCCACAACCGCATGAAGCGCGGCGACGTTTACAGCACCGAAAAAGTGGAACGCTCGCTCAAGAATTTTTTCCGCCGCGGCAATTTGATCGCTCTTCGCGAACTTGCCCTGCGCCAGGTCGCCGAGCAGGTCGACCGCAGCCTCGAAACCTACATGGAAGACGAGGACATACGCAAAAACTGGGGCGTGCGCGAACGCATGGCCATTTGTATTTCCGGGAATCCCTCTGGCCAATATCTTGTTGCTCGCGGCGCTCGCATGGCCCGCCGCATGGACGCTGAGCTATACGTCGTTCATGTGGAACGCGAAATTGGCCCGAAAGAAAGCAATACGAGCGCGCTTGCCGCGAACTTACGATTCGCCGAGAGTTTGGGCGCGAAAGTCATTCGCCTGAAGGGGCGCAGCGTGGCCGATAGCGTCGCGGAGTTCGTACGCACGAAACATATTACCCAGGTGATTTTCGGCCGAGCCCCGATTCACGACTGGCGCAAGTATCTCTACCTCTCGGCGGTGCATCGATTCCTGCGCGAATCGCCCCCGGTGGACGTTCATATCGTCACCCAAGAGGCCGAAGAATAGAGATCCTCAGGGCGCGGCAGTTCCCTCGACTGTGCCGCTCAGTTCCAATTCAATCTCCACCGCGGGATCTGCTTTCAGCAGGAATGTATTTGGACTCTTCAATCCCCACTGAATATAAGGCACGCTGAATTTCGCGGATCCCTTCCACCGGTTGCCGTTTAGTTCCGCCTGCACCGGTACAGTCAATTCGTGTTCACCGCCATGCAGAACAAAAGTTCCGTGCAACTGCACGCTGGACGCGCCTTGCGCCAAAACCTTCCCATCGATTCGGTTCGGGCGAAAGATCACTTCGCCAAAGCGCCCGCTCTCAAGAATCTCGCCGTGCATTTTCTTGTCGCGCGAATCGTTGCCGCTCTGGCCGCTGGCAGCATCCGCAACAAACTCGCCGCTGGCATTCCCGCTCGCCGGGTCAAACTTCAAAATGCCGCGCTTCAAACCAAATGTTCCGTGCACCGTATGGAGCGTGGTACCGAGGGTCCAGTTTAATTTGCTCTGCGCGGGATCGAGACTCACCGTTACGTCTCGAGGATTCGCCTGTGCGGAGGGCTTCGAGGGTTCCGCCAAGGCGTGCGCCGCGGCTAGAGTCAGCAGGGCACAAATCCAGGCGAGCCGAACAGGATCCCGGTAAAATCTGTTTTGCTCCGCCTTCATCGCCATCCAATCATGCCGTCAGAAAGCGCCAGCCGAAGGCCGCGCTGGCCGCCGTCAGCTGCAACGGCCGCGTCTCTCCCACATGGTACGCAAGAACGCGTTCAAAGAGTTGCGGCGCAGCTTCCAGCGCGCGCATGGTGCGTTCACGCAGACTGCTCCGCCGGTCGAGCAAAAGCAACAGGTTCCCCACGATCCGCGGCCTCCGGAACAAACGCCGATGCGCCAGGTGATAACTTTTGAGATTGCCCGCAGCAAGCGCATCGGCAAGCGCTATCGCTTGCCGGAAACTGAGCGATAGTCCTTCCCCAGTAATCGCATCGACGCTCCCTGATGCGTCTCCAACCAGCGCAACACTTCCCCGGTGCACCTGTTTCAGCTCAAACATGCCGGTCACCGCTCCGCGTTCAGCGCTCGACTGTTCAGCACCTTTGAGCCGATTCGCCAATTTCGGGAATTTCACGAGCATTTCGTGAAAGCGAGTATCGCGCCGATTTGAAATCAACACGACGCAGACTTCTTCGTCCGCGACTGGCGTCACGTAAGCCTGCGCTTCTTTGCCCCAATGAACCTCCGTAAGATCGCCCCAGGGCGCCAGCCGGTAATGCACTCGAAACGCGCATCTGCTTCTCCGCGGCGCCGAACTCTCCAAGCCGCTCCACCTCCGCACGCGCGAGCTGCTGCCATCCGCGCCAACGACCCACCGCGCCCGTATTTTATTCCCGGCGGCCACGACTCCTTGTTCCCAAAGCCCCGTCACCGGCGTATTCCAAAGCAAATTAACTCCGCAGTCCCGCGAGCGCTCAATCATTCTTTGATGCAAAATCTCCCGGCGTATTCCGAGTCCGGGCCCGCCAGGAAAGCTCGCGCTTACTGAGGCGCGCTCATCCTCAAACTGTATGCCCCGAAAAGCGCACCCGTCCGTTTCGAGCAGTTCGACTCCGAGTTCACTGAGCGCCTTTAGCCCATCAGGCAACAACCCTTCTCCGCATGCTTTTCGGATGGGAGGCTTCGCGCCATCGGCGACCGTCACGCGCAAACCCCGAGCCCGTGCGGCCATCGCGGTGGCCAGCCCGGCGGGCCCCCCGCCAACAACGAACACATCCGTGTCACACGCCATCAATCCTCCATTGCCGCAAAAGCTTGCTTTTCTGCACAGATCGGAAGGGTTAACAACTGAGGGGCATCCCGATGGAACCTGGCGGCGAGAGAAGCTTCCAGTCGGTCAAACGGCAACGGCCCGGCCGGGCTGCCGTGTGCAGTTACTCCCCAAGGGACATGGCCGCCCTGGTTGCCTTGAATCCGATCATAACTATAACGGTGCTTGAGACGAGCACCTGTGCAATTGTGAACAGCCGGTACGAGCGGACGAACAAGGACGGCCGAAGGCTCTCTCCTCGGCAGCCATTTGTGCTCCAGTCCCAAGATGGCCCACACGCGCATGCACGCAAACCCGAAAGCTGCGATTTTAGATGCGCTCCCTGCGCGGAAAGTGTGTCTCGAAAAACCACGAAACCTTCGAGGTTTGCGCGGCTCCAACGGAATTCTGTACATAAGCCATACTTATCTCGATGAATAAAAGTATTAATTTGACTGATTGACTTCTCGGCCTCCATCCTGTAATCTTCATGGCGGCTAATCATGATCACTGTCGCCATCTCGAAGCATCGGCCCGGCTCTCTATCCTTTTTGCGGGGCGCTCGAATTAGCGTGGCCGTCGGAATTATCCCTGTCATCGTACGGGGAGCAAAACTATAGATGATGGCCGCCTAACACAGCATCACCGGGGAGTTTCGGGGCCATCATCTAAACCAAGATGATGGCCTCAAGTTTTTTGGGACCATAATCAGAAGCAACTGCTTGAGAAAGTCCGCAGAGGAGAACGCAACTGTGACTGGATCTTCGTTGAAGTCTCGCAGCAGCGCCCTGATCGACGGTCCCCATCGCGCCGGAGCGCGCTCCATGCTGCGCGCTTGCGGGCTTCGCGATGACGATTTCAGTAAACCTCTCATCGGTGTTGCGAACACGTGGATCGAGATCGGCCCGTGCAACTTTCACCTTCGCGAACTGGCCGTGCACGTGAAGGAGGGCATTCGCGCCGCCGGGGGCACTCCTCTCGAGTTCAACACGGTTTCCATTTCCGACGGCATCACCATGGGCACGGAGGGCATGCGCGCTTCGCTGATCAGTCGCGAAGTGATCACCGATTCCATCGAACTCGTCACCCGCGGCAACATGTTTGACGCCCTCGTGGTTCTTGTTGGCTGCGACAAGACCATTCCAGCCGGCATCATGTCGTTGGCGCGTTTGAATATTCCCGGCCTGGTCCTCTACGGCGGCTCTATCGCCCCGGGTAAATTTGAAGGCCATTCCGTCACCATCCAGGACGTTTACGAAGCGATCGGCAGTCATTCGCACGGCGACATGTCCGACGCACGCCTCAAAGCGCTCGAAGAAACCGCATGTCCGGGAGCGGGCGCCTGCGGTGGGCAGTTCACCGCCAACACTATGGCCCTCGTCTGCGAGTTTCTCGGCATTGCACCGATGGGCCTTTCGAGCGTTCCTGCCACGGATTCAGGCAAAGCTCACGCTGGCCATCGCGCCGGCGAGCTGGTCATGGATCTTCTGCGCGGTAATGTCACGCCATCCAAGATCATCACCAAGGCTGCCATCGAGAACGCTATCGCTGGAGTCGCCGCCACCGGCGGCTCGACAAACTCCGTCTTGCATTTGCTCGCCATTGCCAACGAAGCGGACATTCCTCTGAGCATCGACGACTTCGACCGCATCAGCGCGAAAGTCCCCATCATTGCCGACCTTAAACCGGGCGGCCGCTTTGTCGCCACGGATCTTTATGCCGCTGGCGGCACTGCGCTTGTCGCTAAACGGCTGCTTGATGCGAAATTCCTTCGCGGCGACGCGATCACCGTCACCGGCCGCACGATTGCGGAAGAAGCTGCCGCTGCAAGAGAGACTCCTGATCAGGAGGTTGTCCGAAAAATCGACGCGCCGCTGAAACCGACTGGTGGCCTCGTCATCTTAAAAGGCAATCTCGCGCCAGAAGGTTGCGTCATAAAGGTCGCAGGCCACAATTACCAACACTTTCGCGGCCCGGCACGCGTTTTCGACAACGAAGAACTTGCTTTCGCCGCTGTCGAGAAGAACCAAATCAAAGCTGGCGATGTCGTCGTCATCCGCTACGAAGGCCCCAAGGGTGGCCCCGGAATGCGTGAAATGCTCGCCGTTACCGCCGCACTTGTCGGCGCGGGGCTCGGCGATTCCGTCGCTCTGCTCACGGACGGACGTTTTTCAGGCGCCACGCATGGCTTTATGGTTGGCCACGTCGCTCCCGAAGCCGCGAACGGCGGGCCCATCGCGGCCGTTGCCGATGGCGACACGGTCGTCTTCGACATTCCAAGCCGCAAGCTTGACGTTGAATTGACCGACGCCGAGATTCAAAAGCGCCTCGCCTTGTGGAAACCGCCCGCTCCGAGATTCACAAGCGGCGTGATGGCCAAATACGCTTTGCTCGTTTCTTCGGCCGCCATCGGCGCGGTCACAGCCGTGCCTGCGTCTTTTGCATACCCAACTCAGCCTCAAGCAATTGCGCCAGCAACTCCGCACGCGCAATTGGGAAGGACTCTATGAAGCTCACTGGCGCAGAAATCCTCTGCGAATCGCTCACCAAGCTGGGCGTGCAACATATTTTCGGATATCCCGGCGGCGCTATTCTCCCCGTCTATGACGCGCTCGGCAAATCCAAGCTCCATCACATTCTCGTTCGCCACGAACAGGGCGCCACGCACATGGCCGATGGTTATGCCCGTGCCACCGGCGGCGTGGGCGTCGCCATGGCCACGAGCGGCCCCGGCGCAACCAACATGGTCACCGGCATCGCCACCGCCATGCTCGATTCCTCGCCAGTCGTCTGCATCACCGGTCAGGTGAGCAGCAAGCTGCTCGGCTCCGACGCCTTCCAGGAAATCGACATCACCGGCATCACCATGCCCATCACGAAACACAACGTAGTCGTCTCTCGCGCCGAAGACATCGCGCGCACTGTCCGCGAAGCGTTCGTCATTGCAAATACGGGACGCCCCGGCCCCGTTCTCGTCGACATCACCAAAGACGCGCAACAAGCTTCTTGCGAATTCGATTGGGAAGCTTCCGCTCCGAAACTTCCTCAGAAGCGAATCCGTAATGATCACAACCAAGCCGAATTCGATCGCGCTGTCGAATTGCTCAACACCGCCAAGCGTCCGATCATTCTCGCCGGTCGCGGAATCATGCTTTCCGGCGCGATGCGCGCGTTCGAGCAGTTCGTTCGCACCTGCGACATCCCCGTCGCCATGACGCTTCTCGGCATCGGCTGCTTCCCTGCTTCCGATCCGATGAACCTCGGCATGATGGGCATGCACGGCGAAGCCTGGGTCAATCACGCCATTCAGGAATCGGACTTGCTCATCGCCGTCGGCATGCGTTTTGATGACCGCGTCACCGGCGATCTGCGCACTTACGCAAAGGGCGCCCGAAAAATTCACATCGAAATCGACCGCGCCGAGATCAACAAAAACGTCCAAGTGGATGCCGCTCTCATCGGCGATGCTCGCGAAACGCTCGAAAAGCTAATCCCGCACATCGTCAATCCCGACCGCGGCCCCTGGCTAGCGCATATCAAGGAACTCAAGGGTGACTCCGCCGTGCGCGACATCCAAAGCCTCCCCGACAACGGCCATCTCTACGCCGCTCACGTCATCAACGATCTCTGGAAAGAAACGCGCGGCGAAGCCATCGTCGTCACCGACGTCGGCCAGCACCAGATGTGGGAAGCGCAGTACTACCACCACAATCAGCCGCGCACGCTCATCACTTCCGGCGGGCTCGGCACGATGGGTTTTGCATTGCCCGCGGCGATCGGCGCCAAATTCGCCAAACCAGACTCCGAAGTGTGGGTCGTGGTTGGCGACGGCGGCTTCCAGATGACCATGTGCGAGCTAGCCACCATCGTCCAGGAGAAAATCAACATCAAGATCGCCATCATCAACAACGGCTTTCTCGGCATGGTCCGCCAATGGCAGGAATTTTTCTACGACAAGCGCTACGTCGCCACGCCGCTGGTGGCGCCGGATTTTGCCGCGCTAGCGAACGCCTTCGGTATCCGTGGCGAGCGCATCACGCAACGCGGCGACGTGCTCCCCACGATTCGCTCCGCGCGCGAATGTAGCGAAACCGTGCTGATCGATTTCCGCGTCGAGCAGGAAGATTCCGTCTACCCGATGGTTCCGGCGGGCGCGTCGCTCCACGAAATGATTCGCCGCCCCAATAATCCGCTGGTCGAAACGGCCACCGAGCCATAGGAGCCGCTGGTAAACCATGAATAAAGAGGACAGCACATGCAAACACTAGTCGCTTACGTCGAAAATAAACCCGGCGTGCTCAACCGCGTCTCTTCCCTCGCTCGCCGCCTGGCTATCAACATCGATTCTCTGACGGTCGGCCCGACAGACAATCCGCAAATTGCCCGCATGACCATCGTCGCGCACACCGACGAAAAGGGCGGCCATCGTCTCGAAGCAAGCCTTGAAAAACTCGTCGACGTCCTTCTCGCCGAGAATATTTCCGAACGCTCGCTGCTCGAGCGCGACTTGGCGCTGATCAAGGTCCTCGCCGACCAGCAGTCCCGCCCGCACCTGATGGAACTCATCAAGGTCTTCCGCGCGCGCGTCGTGGACGTCGCTCCCGAATCGCTCATCATCGAGGTCTCCGGCACGGTCGACAAAATCGACGGCCTCCTCGAAGTCCTGCGCCCGTTCGGGGTCCTCGAAATGGCCCGCAGCGGCCGCATCAGCATGACGCGCGGAGGCGACCTGCTCCGTCCGCCGACAACGGCAGCCGCTCCCGCGCAGTCCCTGGTGACGAGCTAGATTCGTGGAGGGGACCACAGTGAGAATAACCCCCGTAGAATCAATTGCTACGCCAAGCGCCGGAACTGTTGTATCGAAGGGACTGGAAAAGCTCTAAACCCAGGCCGTAACCCGGCCCAAGAGGAAAAATGGCAAATCTCTACTACGACGACTCCGCGGATCTCGCCTTAATTCAATCGAAGAAAGTCGCCATCATCGGTTACGGCTCGCAAGGCCACGCGCACTCGCTCAACCTGCGCGACAGCGGCGTAAGCGTCCGCGTTGGCCTCCCCGAAGGCAGCGCCTCTCGCGCCAAAGCGGAAAAAGAAGGCCTCACCGTCAACACCCCCTCGCAAGCCGCCGAATGGGCCGACGTCATCATGATTCTCGCGCCCGACACCAAGCAGCCGAAACTCTATCGCGAACAGATCGAGCCGCACCTCAAGAAAGGCAAAACGCTCATGTTCGCACACGGCTTCAACATCCGTTTCGGCACCATCAAGCCACCGGCCGACATCGACGTCTCGATGATCGCACCCAAAGCCCCCGGCCATCGCGTCCGCGAAGTCTTCACCGAAGGCGGCGGCACGCCCGCGCTCATCGCCGTCGAGCAAGACACCAGCGGCACCGCTAAGGCTCTCGCGCTATCCTACGGCAAAGGCCTCGGCTCGACGCGCGCAGGCGTCCTCGAAACCACGTTCACGGAAGAAACTGAAACTGATCTCTTCGGCGAACAGGCAGTTCTCTGCGGCGGCGTCAGCGAACTCATCAAAGCGGGCTTTGACACGCTCGTCGCCGCGGGCTATCAACCGGAAGTCGCTTATTTCGAATGCATGCACGAGCTCAAGCTCATCGTCGACCTCATCTACCGCGGCGGCCTCAGCTACATGCGCTATTCCGTCAGCGACACAGCCGAACACGGCGATTACACCGCAGGCCCACGCATCATCACGCAAAAGACGCGCGAAGAAATGCGCCAAATCCTCGCCGAAATTCGCGATGGCAGCTTCGCAAAAAAATGGGTCGCGGAAAACGAGGCGGGCTGCCCCAATTTCCTCGCCACACGCAAGCGCGAGCAAAGCCACCCCGTCGAGCAACTCGGGCCCAAGCTTCGCGCCATGATGCCTTTCCTCCAGCCCGTCATCGCTCCCGGACTCGAGGAAAAAGCCGCCGCCTCCAAAAAAGGATGAAACAATTTGACGGATCATCCCGTCTTTGTCTCTTGAACGCAGAATCCAGGTATCGTCCGGCGCACAGGTTCTCGCGAGGTTGCCGCGAAAAACCTCTGTTCTTTTTGTCGTTTCATCTCTAAGTGGGTATCAGAATTAACTATTCGTCATAGTTGACACGCCTCAATTTTTAGGCAATTCTCTGGCGCCATGAAACGACCACAGGTTCCCCCTCAAGCTTCGGCTCCTTCTCTCGCGGAGCGCATCGAACTCCTCAGCGCCAAGCGCCAGGAGATCATTCGCCCAATCCTCGAGCATCCCCGCGACTACGTCCTCCTCAGCGTGCGCGCCATGGCCAAGCGCCTTAAAACCGACCCCGCCACCGTTGTTCGTATCGTTCGCGGACTCGGTTTTGCCAGCTACCGCGATTTCCAGCGCCATCTCCACGATCTCTCGATCGCCTTCGCCACTTCGCTCGACACCATGCAATCCGCCGGCAAGGTGACCAGCATGCCCGCCTACGTTCGTGATGCGCTCGAGCAAGACCTCAAGAATCTGCACGGCCTTAAGAACAGTCTCGACGCATCTCGCTTAATCTCCCTTGCCAAGCGTGTATACGACGCGCGCCGCATCGTGCTCCTGGCCGGCGATTTAGCCGCTTTCCTGGCCGATTATTTGGAATATCAGATCACGTTGCTCGGCTTGCCCGTCTTCACAGCCACATCCGCGGGACGCATCACCCACCTCGTCCGAACCGTCAACAAGAGCGATCTCGTCCTCGCCATCAGCTTCCGCCGCGGTCTCCGCCAAACCGTCGAAGGTGTGCATCTGGCCAAAGCCCGCAATGCCTACTGCGTCGGCATCACTGACACCTACGTTTCCCCTCTCGCCCGCGAATGTGACGAAGTCTTTCTCGCCAGCGTCGAATCCACTTCCTTTGGCGCCTCGTACACCGCGCCCGTCGCCCTCGTCAACGCCATCCTCGCCGCCTGCGGCCAGTATCACCGTCCGCAAACGCTCGCCATCGTGAAGGAAATAGCCGAAGAGCAGCGCAAAGGCTTCCGGTGGTATACGGTCTGATCCGAGCTCCGGCAAATTGCAACAAACGTTTCTCTGCTTCGTCGTAGTGCCCATGCATAGAGTGAGGATTAGGGACGTTTTCTGAACCGGCTCTTTCCTGGCTCCTCGGGAACCACATTTTGGCAACATTTGTATCTCGCGAACTTTGCTATTCTCGGTTATGATGTGTCCCCTGATCGATAGCTCCGGTGTAAGGGATGTCGGGGCAGTGGTGCCAAAAAGCGAGGACGATACACCGCCAATGAATGAGTCTAGGTCCAATAATCCTCGCGGCGCCTTGCGCCTCTCGATCGCTGCACTATTGCTCGTCTGTTTCGTCTTTTGCGTTGCTGCGCAAACCCCGTCGTCTTTAGAACCCGGCCCCAAACCGCGCGATGTGTCTTCTGATTGGAAGCAGTTGGTGGGCATTTACGCAGACGAAGACCGCAACTCGAAGCATAGCTTTGTGCTGCTCGAAGACGGTGGAAAACTTTACTGGAGGGAGGACACCGGGCAAACCTGGCCCTTCCCCATAACGGACGGGATGGTATTCCCACCAAACGAAGCCGGGCGTAAAGTACCCGGTCACGACATAATTCGCGATGACGCCGGCAACGTGATCGCGTTCTCTTATCTCAATTCCGGCTACATCCGCACGGATCCCGGCAAAGATCCGTCGCACGCCTTCCGTATCAAGCCCTCTCAGCCCGTAGACACGCTCCGGCAAGAAGCTCTTGCAGCCTCACCTCCTGTCGAAAAGGGCCCATTTCGCAAGCCGGAACTCGTGGAACTGACGACCCTGGACCCCACGATCCATCTCGACATCCGTTACGCCACAACAAACGATTTTCTCGGCACGCCCGTCTATACGCAGGCGCGCGCATTCCTGCAGCGCCCCGCCGCCGAGGCTCTCGTTCGCGCGCTGCACAAACTCGAGCCGCTCGGTTACGGATTGCTCATTCACGACGCCTACCGCCCCTGGTACGTCACCAAGATTTTCTGGGACGCTACACCTCCGGAAGGCAAAATTTTCGTGGCTGATCCGTCAGAAGGCTCGCGCCACAATCGCGGTTGCGCCGCCGACCTCACGCTCTACGACCTGGCCACCGGTACGCCCATCGAAATGCCCGGCACGTACGACGAAATGTCTCCGCGTTCCTTCCCGGACTATCCCGGCGGCACCTCACTCGAGCGCTGGCATCGCGACTTGCTTCGCCGCGCGATGGAGTCCGAAGGCTTCACTGTCTATGAGCACGAGTGGTGGCACTTCGATTACAAAGACTGGCGCGAATACCCGATTTTAAACATCAAGTTTGAAGACTTGCATTCCGGCCAGGGACTCGCTAGCGCCCAATAGCGCGCAGGTCCCAGCCGATTTTTCTGGAGGATTTTATCTTGCATACCAGCCGCCGCTTTTCCCGGTTTGCCGTTGCGTTTTGTTCAGCCGCGCTCTGCTTTGTACTGGTCTCCGCGCCGCCTTCGCTGCACGCGCAATCGACAACCACTCTCGCCGAGCGCATTCAAAAAGTGATGGACCGCCCCGAATTCGCCCGCGCGAATTTCGGCATCGAGTTCTACGACGTCACGACCGGCAAAGTCGTCTACTCGCTCAATGCCAACAAACTCTTCGTCCCCGCCTCGACGACCAAGACTCTCACCGAAGGTGCCATCCTCGCAAAGCTCGGCGCCGACTACCGCTTTCACACCATCATCTACCGCACCGGCCCCATCGACAAAAAAGGCACTCTCAAAGGCGATCTCGTCCTCGTCGCCAGCGGCGATCCCAACCTCTCCAATCGCATCCAGCCCGACGGCACTCTTTCCTTCGTCGATGAAGACCACGCCTACGGCGGCCCCGCAGTGGCAGGCGACCCGCTCGCGGTCATCAAAGTCCTCGCCAAAGCCGTCGCCGCCAAAGGCATTCACAAAATCGAAGGACGCGTCCTCGTCGACGCCAGCCTCTTCCCCGACGGCGGCAAAGAAGGCGGCACTGGCGACGTCATCTCGAGCATCGTCGTCAATGACAACGTGATCGATCTCGTCGCCGCACCCGGCGCAAAAGCAGGCAATCCCGTTACGCTCGACGTTTCTCCCAAAACGGCATACGCCACGTTCGTCAACCACCTCACCACTTCTGCCGCCGGCGCCAAGCCCGATATCCAGGACCCCGCCGTAGTCAGCAATCCCGACGGCACAGTCACCGTCACCCTCAACGGCAGCCTCCCACTCGGCTCGCAGCCCATTACCGCGCCCTACGGCGTCCCCTCACCCACAAAATTTGCCGAGACCGTTCTCGCTGAATCGCTTGTCGCCGCCGGTGTTGAGATCAAATCTCCCAAAAACGCTGCCGCCCCCGACTTCAAAGCTTTCTCTCATCTCTACACCTCCGACAATCAAGTCACCGAGCACGTTTCTCTGCCTCTTGCCGAAGAAGTGAAAGTCACTCTCAAGGTGAGCCAGAATCTTCACGCCAGCATGGGGCCGTATCTTCTCGGCGCGCTCATCGCGAAAGATCTGAACGATCCCGTCCACTCAGGCTTCAAAATTGAGCGCGCCTTTTTGCAAGACGCCAAGCTCGATCTCTCCGGCCTCTCGCAAGGCGACGGTGAAGGCGGCGATTGGGCCGATCTCTTCAGCCCGGACTTCATCGCGCACTACATGGCCTACTGGAACACGCGGCCCGACTTCCCTGTTTTCTTCAAAGCCCTTCCCATTCTCGGCAGAGACGGCACGCTCGCCAAAATTCAGGTCAACAGTCCTGGCGCCGGCCACGTCTTCGCAAAAACCGGCACCTTCGGCTCGGAAGACAAGCTGAATGGCAAACTAATGCTCAACGGCAAAGGACTCGCTGGTTTTGTCATCACGGCAAGTGGCAGAAAACTCGCCCTCGCCGCGTACGTCAATCACGTTTCGCTCTCGCCCGACCCCGAAGCCGCACAAGAAGTAGGTGGTCAAGCCCTCGGGGAAATCGCCGCCGCAGCTTATGACGCCCCACTCGATGTTCCAGCTACATCAGCTTCCAAATCCGCATCGCCCTCCGCACCAGGAATCTACGACATCATCATCCGCGACGGTCACATCATCGACGGCACCGGCAATCCTTGGTATGCCGCCGACGTCGCCATCCAAGGCGACCGCATCGCCGCCATCGGCAACCTGAGCAACGCCACGGCCAAACGGGAAATCGATGCTAAGGGCCAAATCGTCTCCCCCGGATTCATCGACATGCTCGGCCAATCCGAATCCGCGCTGCTCCTCGACAATCGTTCTCTGAGCAAGCTCTCGCAAGGCATCACCTCGGAGATCACCGGCGAGGGCGGCTCCATCGCTCCGCAAAACGAAAAAACTCTCGCCCCACTCAAGCCCTTCCTCGATCAATTCAAGTTCACGGTGGACTGGACCACACTCGACGGCTACTTCCGCCGCCTCGAAAAGCAAGGCACTCCCATCAACATCGGCACTTACGTCGGGTCCGCGCAAGTCCGCGAAGCCGTGATCGGCGATGACGATCGCGCTCCCACTCCTGCCGAACTAACAGAAATGGAATCGCTCGTGGAGCAAGCCATGAGAGATGGCGCGTTCGGCGTTTCCAGCGCGCTGATTTATCCGCCAAACATCTACGCGAAGACCGACGAGCTGATCGCTCTTGCGAAAGTCGCTTCGAAGTACGGCGGCCTCTATGCCACGCACATGCGCAGCGAAGGCGCCTCGGAGACCGAAGCGCTCGCCGAAGCCATCCGCATCGGCCGCGAAGCCAATCTCCCCGTCGAAGTCTTCCATCTAAAAGTCAGCGGCAAAACCCGCTGGGGCAACATGAAGATCGTAGTTAGAGCGATCGAGGCCGCACGCGATTCCGGTCTGGACATCGCCGCCAGTATGTATCCCTATCCCGCGGGTGGTACGGCGCTGGCCTCCGCGCTCCCGCCCTGGGCCGCGGATGGCGGTG
>DATMKS010000116.1:0-11311 GCA_035571045.1 Verrucomicrobiia bacterium | reverse complement strand
GGCCGGGACGGCGGCCAGCAACTCGCGGGTATACGCATCTACAGGCGCGTGAAGGACTTGCTCCGCCGGGGCGACCTCAACGAATTTGCCCGCGCGCATGACGGCGATCCGCGTCGCCACTTGGGCCACCACCGGCAGGCTGTGAGAAATGAAAACGTAGGTAAGGTCGAACTCGCTTTGCAGCTCCTGAAGCAGCAACAAGACCTGTGCACCCACGGAAACATCCAGCGCGGAAACGGGTTCGTCTGCAACCACAAGCTTCGGCCGAAGGATGAGCGCTCGGGCGATGCCGATTCTCTGGCGCTGCCCGCCGGAAAACTCATGCGGATACCGTTTCAACGCATCCGCGCCAAGCCCTACGCGTCGCAGCATCGCTGCGGTGCGCTCCTGCTTTTCTGTTTTGTTCCGTTCCGGATGATGGATCGCCAGCGGCTCGCCAACAATCTCTCCCACGCGCATTCGCGGGTCGAGCGACGCGAAGGGGTCCTGAAAAACCATCTGCATCTGCCGCCGCTCCGCGCGAAGCGCTGCGCCGCCTAATCCGAGGAGGTCTTTCCCTTCAAAGCGAAGCTCGCCGTAGTCCGGCTCGATGAGCCGCAGCAGCATGCGCGCCAAAGTCGTTTTTCCGCAGCCGCTTTCCCCGACAACGGCAAACGTTTCGCCGCGCCGAACCGCAAGGCTCACACCATCTACCGCCGTAAACCGGGGGCCTTCGGCAGCATCCGAAAATACCCCGCCCCCGCGCCGATAGGATTTTTTCAAGTCGCGCGCTTCGAGAAGCACTTCGCCGCCGTATATCTCCGTGGACGCAGTCTCATGACTCGGTATTGGCGGCATTTGCATGGTCATACCAAAACGCAGCGCGCCGTATGGGTTTCCCCCGCGGCTCGCAGATCGGGAACAGCAACTGTGCAATCGGCACGGCGCAACGAGCAGCGCGGCTCAAACGCGCAGCCGGACGGCGGCGCTGTTAACTGCGGCACGGAACCCGGTATCGGCGACAGCTTGCCGCGCTCGAGCGTAGGCGAAGCCTTTAGCAGTCCCTGCGTATAGGGATGACGCGGTGCCGCCAGCACTTCGCGCGCTGGACCCTCTTCGATGATTCGCCCGGCGTACATCACCGCCACACGGTCCGCGACTTGCGCCACCAGGCCAAGATCATGCGTAATAAAAAGCAGACCAAGCCGCAACTCGCGCCGAAGGAGATCGAGCAAATCCAGAATTTGCTTTTGCACGGTCACGTCAAGCGCCGTCGTAGGTTCGTCCGCAATCAAAAGTCGCGGCCCCGCCGCGAGAGCCATCGCAATCATCGCGCGCTGCCGCAAGCCCCCGGAAAGCTGGTGCGGGAATTGTTCCGCGCGCGCCTCAGGCTCTGGAACCGCCGCGCGCCGCAAAGCCTCCACCGCACGCCGCTTGACCTCGCCAGCAGCGAACCCCGACTCGTGTGCGCGAATCGCCTCTTCAATCTGCGCGCCGATGCGCATCACTGGGTTTAGCGAGGTCATCGGTTCCTGAAACACCATTGCAATCTCGCCGCCGCGCACCTCGCGCCACTCATCCTCATTCAGCTCCACCAAATTCTTCCGCGCTCCGGCCTCTGATAGGCCGCTGCTCTTTTCCTTTGCCCCCTTTACTTCCTTAACCTCCTCTAGCTCATTGGCATCCTTGCTCAACAACGCCTCTCCTCGAAGCCGCGCGCCCGCCGGCAGCAATCCCATCAAGGCCAGCGCTAACATCGTCTTGCCGCTCCCCGATTCCCCAACCAGCCCGAGCGACTCGCCCACGTTGATGCGCAGCGACACGTCGTTCACCGGCCGTACCCAACCCGCTGGCGTCGGCAATTCCACCGTCAGACCCGAAGCATCCAGTAAAGGTGTCACGCAGCCATCTTAGAACTGAATTTCGCAACTCCAAACGCGAAACTGCGCGGTTGTTCCCTGCCGATGGTTTCAGCGGCTTATCGTTTGTCGAGCGGGATAACAAACTTCAGGGCCGTGTGGCTGGCGGAGAAGCCCACAACCTTCACATCTTTCAATCCTGTTTTTCGCCCGGAGTCAATCACGTCGTTCTCCGTGATGCTCTTTTGCCCCTTGGGATAGACAATCCACAGAGCGGTTGCGCCCTTCAGAGACCTCGCAATTTTCGCGACGGAAGAAAGTGCCTTCAACGATTCGGCTCTGAAGAAAATCGTGTCGGAACCAGCGGCAATCTTATCCCTGGACACAGAGCCGCCACACAGTTTAAGTTCCTCGAGAAAATCCTCGTCGAAGCTACCAAGCAGAGAAATTTTCGCCCCGGGCTTTAATCCCATCTTTTCGACGCGCGCTTTCGGATGAAGGATCTTCTCGTGCCACTTCTCCGCCGCAAGCCCCAGTTCGAAAACCGCCAAACCATTCGCGGTTTCCAAACGCAACTCGCCGTCAACCGCCTTGGCCGATTTGATCGTGGCAAATGGAATCTTCAGGCGGAAAGCGCCGCGAAAGAGCACTTCGCTGGTTTCGAGCAGCGCCTTCCCTTCCGACGTTTCCTTTCCGAATCGCACTGTGCATTTCAATTCGCTTCCCACGGCTCACTCTCCGATCCCGGGCTTTTCTCCGAATTTTTTGGCTAGCGACTTCAAATACGTTTCCATCGTGCTCGTCTGGCTGAATACGAACCGCGACATGAACCGAAAAAAAGGATTCGCAACGTACCCGCGTTCCGTAATACGCAGAGTCGCGCCGTCGGAATCCGGCGCAATCTCAAAAGTCCACGTCCCGCCGAACGGCAGCTTCGGATCGGCGATGCGCGTCACCAACTTCTGTGGCGGCGTCATTTCAATGGTCTCGAACGGAATCTTCCCGTCGCTGGTTATTTCGAGATGAGCCGGCAAACCGTTGCGGTCCGGCAAATGTTCCACGCTTTTCAATCCGTCCCGCCAACTCGGCATCGCATCCACGTCGGTAATCGCCTTCCAGATCGCTTCGGGTGGCTGGCGATACCTCCCGATGCGCGTCGCTACATGATCGCGAGGCAAGAGCCAGCCAATCACGGTGATAAGGATCAGCACTCCGGCCAAAAGCAAAAACACCCACAAAACAATTTTCATCGCGCACCTCGCTGCCAAAATCCGGCCCGGCAATCAAACCGGCAATCGCCCTCGCCGCGGCTTTCTTCGCTTCTGAAGCTCTCCGGTCTGCTCAGAAGCCGCCTTCGCCAGCAGCGCCAGACCGGCAATCCCCGCCGTTCGCTCTTCCGGCGAAAGCCGCGCCAGCATCTTCCCAACCCGCTCCGTATCGAGCACGGAGTTTGCCTCCCGCACGCGCACGCCGCTCGGGGAAAGCCTCAACATCAACCGCCGCCCGTCGCGCGCATCCCGCACGCGGGTCACGTAGCCCTTCCGCACCAACTGCTCGATCTGCAGCGACATTGTCGACGGCGTCACTCCCATGTGCCGCGCCAGTTCCAGCAACATCACCGGCTCGCGCGCATCGAGATGATCCAGAATGCTTCCCTGGTGCGCGCTCAAGACCTGTTTCGATTTTGGATCCCGCACGTGACGCCGGTGGCAAGCAAAATAAATTATCGGATAAAACTCCATCAGTTGCCGGACCGCGTCGTTCTGCATGTCCGCCAACGATAGCGAATAATAATTTGATTTGTCAAATCAAATTATTATTGCCTGTCAAATTATTATTGCCGAGCCTTCGGGCAAAGACAGGGAACGGGTCAAGGACAAGAGAACCGAACCCCTCGGCTCTGCCTTGAGCACAACTTGTGGCATCGCCCCTTTGACAATCCCGCGAAGCCGCTAAAATGGAGGGCTTATCAACGCCATGGCAACCGCAACGACACCTCGCGTGGACTGGAAGCTGATCTGGGCGCAGCGTGGCTTCCGCTATTTCTTTACCGCCATGTTCGTCTCGCTCTTCGGCAGCGGCATGAACTTCGTCGGCGTGAGCTGGTACATCATGGCCGCCACGCACTCGACGGTGAAAGTCAGCCTGCAGGTCATCGTCGTCACGCTGCCCGGCCTCTTTATTCCGTTCCTCGGCGGCGTGCTCATCGACCGCTTCGACCGCCGCTATCTCGGTGTTGTGTTAGACCTGGCTCGCGGCGTTTTCGTCCTGGCCACCGCCTACATTGCCTGGCACGGAAATCTTCAGCTTTGGCATCTTTACGCTATGACGCTGATCACCGGCACGGGCTCGGCGATGTACTGGGCCACCATCAACGCGCTCGTGCAGGAAGTCATTCCACCCAGCCAGTTCACCGGCGCAAACGCCGCCGTCCTCGTCGGGGTGCAAAGCGGCATGCTGCTCGCCGGCGCATTCGTCGGCTTTATTTACGATAGCGCTGGCATCGCGGGGATTCTCTGCATTGACGGCCTCACTTACTTCGTCTCTGCGTTTTGTCTCTACAGCATCCGCAGCGGTTACGTTTCGCCCCGCGACCATCTGAAATACCCGCGCGAATATTCCGAAGCGACGGAAGCCACCGCGGAAGCGCTCGAGTCGGGCGAAAATCCCGAGGTCGCCGAAGCCGGCCTCTCTCTCGCCGTCTATTCCGATCTGAAAGAGGGTTTTGCCTATCTCAAGAAACAGCCGCTGGTGCGCTCGCTCGGCGTCACGCACTCGATCATGATGGCAGGAGTCGTCAGCAGCAACGTTGTGCTGGTCGCCCTGGTGAATGACATTCTGCACGCCGGCGCGCGCGGCCTCGGCTTACTCGAAGCAGGTTGGGCTGTCGGCGCCATCACCGGCGGGTTTATCGTCAGCCAGCTACGCGGCGCGGTACGCATGCCACTCTACGTCGCCGTCTGCGCCGTGCTGGCCATCGGCCACATGGCCACGCCGTTTGTCGCTTTTCTCGTGGGCGCGGTCGTGCTGCAAGCCATTTTCGGACTCTGCCGCGCCATCGGCGGAGTCACCGCGCAGTCCGGACTCATGTCCATCGTCCCGCGCCACTTCATGGGCCGCACACAATCCGCCATGGCCATTTTCACAACGTGCGTCCAGCTCACGATGAGCATCGCGCTCGGCGTGGTCGCCCAAGGCGTCAGCCTGATTGCCGGTTACACCTTACTGGCGCTCCTCTATGCCGGCGCCACGCTCTCCGCCTCCCGCGCTCGCCAGCTCATGCGGTAATATTTGCAATCGAACAGCTCGGCCGTTCGGAGTTCGAGCGAGTATTGAATGCAGCGAATCAATGCCGCGTCCGCTGGCATCCAGCCATCGACTACTGACGCTTCTCGCTTGGTTCGGATGCTTCATAGATTAAACTTCAGAACACCATCCTATAAACCGTGTGAGGCCGCTATGGAAATCCGCACGATTCAGCCGTTCCTGCATTATTTTGGAAATGTTCGCGAGCGCACCATGCGCGTGGCGCGTTGCATTTCGCCCGACAAAATCGATTGGGCGTACGCCGACGGCAAATTCACGCTCGGCGACATCTTGCGGCATCTGGCCGTCGCGGAACGCTACATGTGGGCCGAAAACGTCCAGTGCCGCCCCGCTCGTTACTCAACGCACGGCAAGGAACTAGCCGACGGTTACGAAAACGTGATGGCCCTTGTCGAACGCCTCCATGCCGAATCCATGGAGATTTTCGCGCGCCTCACCGAGCAAGACCTTCAGCGCAAATGCAAAACTCCCGACGACGCGCCTATCACCACCTGGAAATGGCTTCGCCTCATGCCGGAGCACGAAATCCACCACCGCGGCCAAATTTACATGTATCTGGCGATGCTTGGCGTGAAAACGCCGCCGCTCTATGGTCTGACCTCGGAAGAAGTTCGCGCCCGCAGCGTGATCGATTGAGGCGCGCCCAGAATACTATCGAGCTTCGCCAAACAGAGAGTCGTGCGAGCTGCTGAAAAAGGCGGCAGCAGAGCCGGCGCACTCCAAATTCAGGCGGGCTTTAGCGCGGGCGGAGTGGCAGAATCCTGCCCCAGCAAATCCACCGCCGCTTGATTCAGTTTCGCGCGCAACTGATAGCGTTCATTCGCCCGCGTGATGTACCTCACCGCGATCTCCACGCCGCCGACCACCGGTTTCACATTAATGGCCGGTGCTGCCGTCAAAGCATGCGCCTTGTCGCTCGACCTCGCCACACCCTGCCATTCCTTCTCCGCCTGCTTGGCCGTCTCTGCTGTCGCTTCCAGCACTTTCTTCTGTATAGCGTCGACGATGGGGTAAGGATCGCGTCCAGCAGGCAAGACCACTTGCAGCTCGTCCCACAACCACTGCCCCGAAGTCGAAAAATTAAAGTAGTGGCCTTCAATCGCGAAACTGTTTGTGAACGTCACGCGCCGCCCGGTCGGATGCCCTGAATCTGTCCAATTTCCCGTCTCCAACAGCACGGTATGAAACATCCCCAGCTCGACAACCTCCCCAGTCACTCCGTTAATTTCCACCCAATCGCCCAGCCGGATTCCGTTCTTCCCCATTAATACAAACCAGCCGAGGAATCCCACGATGAAATCCTTCAGCGCCACCGTCAGCCCCGCGCCGGCAAGTCCAAGAAAAGTCCCTAGCTGGCTTGGCAGTCCAAAAATCACCAGCAGCACGATCAGCACGGCGATCACTTGCAACGTCACGCGCGCCACCGTCCGCAGCGTCTCCACCTGCCGGCGATCGAGCGAAGTCTTCCCCAGCAACCGCTCGAACCAATCATCAAAGAAAAGCCCGAAGATGAGAATTCCAAGGATGACCGCTACATCGATCAGCACGCGGTGAATCACGGCCCGCTGTTTCGCCCCCACAAGCAACTGCCAGTTGTCGTAAACCTGCGCGAGCTGCTTCTCGTCGTCAATCCGCTTGCCGTACGTGCTCAACGCTCGCCGGTCGCCCGCGCGCTTTTTTGTCGTCGAAACGAAATCGGAAGCGTCTCCAACGTTTTGGTTCGTTGGGGCCGCCGTCGCGCCGTTTGAAGCTGCCTCGCTCGCTCCCGCCGAGGATGGCGGGTTTGTGTTCTCCACGTCCACTTTCGATTCCAGCGCATTGTGCAGTATGGTGATGGAACCCACGGCAGATTCTGCAGCCTGCTTCGCCACCGTCAATTGCAAATCCTTGTCGTGCAGCGCCAACCATTGCCTGTAGAGACTGACGAGCCCGCTTCCCGTGGCCGGGGCCGGCGCCGCTGTTATGGCAGCCGTGTTATGGGAGCTCGCCTCGTGTTCCTGCTCAAGCGCCAGGATACGCGCCTCGGGATCGCCGCCGGCGCGAATCAAGTCCTGCTTTGCGTCATCCACTTCATCCTGGTCGAGCTCCTGCTGCGATTTCGCCAGATTCAATTGGTTGGTAAGCTGGTCCTTCTTCGCTCCGCTCGCTTTGCTGGCCGTCTCCGTCAGTTGCGCCACCTGCAGATTGTCGGCGTCGAGCGCCTTCTGGTATCTCGTCAAGCGGTCCTGAATCTTTTTCGCCTCGGCGCTTAGTACGGGCGGGTGCTCGGTGACATCCCGCAGGGCCGCTGCAAAAGTCAGGTCCACTTCATGGTCACCCAGCCGCAAAGCCTCCTGCGCTAACTTTTGTTCCGCGGGGCTGTTGAATAGCTGCGCGAGATTCTGCGCCGTCGTCAGCGGGCTCTGGTCCACCATACTCTGCGCTTGCACCATGCCGAGCGGCGCGAGGATGGCGCGGATCCCCACGAACGGCTTGGCCGTCCGGTACAATCCGAAGGCCGTCGCCGCCAGCAATACCACGAGTACAACCGTCGCAATCTTTGTTCGCGTTTTCATCGTTCCTCGCCAGGCAGGGTTGGTTTCACATTCTAATACGCGCCCAGGCTCAACGAAACGCGCATCTTCGCCCTAACTGTTTCGAAATTCTGCGGCTGATTTTTACCCCGGGCCTCACGCTCTCGGCTACTCTGGAAAAAGAGGCTTCCTTGAACTCCGATTCGCGCCTGCCCAAAATGCTGTTCGTCCTGCTCGCCGTTTTTGCGGCGATCTGCTTTTCTTACTACTATCCGCGGCTGCCCGATGAGCTTGCTTCTCGCTTCAACATGCGCGGCCTTCCCAACGGCTGGCAATCCAAACCCATTTTCTTCGCGTTTTTTGGCGGCGCGCTGGCGCTGGCGGCGTTCCTCGCCCTCGGGCTCCCGCGCCTGCTCAAGAGCATGCCCCTCCAATTGATCAATCTCCCCAACAAACAATACTGGCTCAGTCCGGAGCGTTCGGAAGCCACGCTGGAATTCTTCAGCACCTGGTTCGCGTGGTTCGGCTGCGCGGCTCTTGTGCTCCTTCTTTTTACGTTCAATTACGCCGTCCAATCCAACCTCCATCCCGACCAGCGCCCCGACCCCGACCAAATGCTGTATGCCGTCCTCGCTTTCGCCGCTTTCGTCGCAATCTGGATTACGCGCCTGGCAACACGCTTCGCCCGCGTCCCGCGCGAAGGCTTCGCCCCCAAATAAAAGCATGGGCGGTCGACCGTGCTGAGCCGTTGCAGAATCAAAAGTCCGGCGAGATCAATGTGGAAACGGACAGGACGGGTTCGGGCCTCTACTTCAGGGTGGGTGAAAAATTCCTGGTCTACGGGACGGGAAAACGGCTAGGCACGGCCGGTTCCGGAACGCGTAAACTCGAACACGCCGAAAAAGACTTTGAAGCTCTTAGTCCCTTTAAAGAGCTCAAACCCAAATAAGAAACGCCCCGATCGCCAGGGCGTTTCGACATTCAAGTTACGATTTTCCGATCTTTCTACAAATAATCCCGCGAAGGCCCTTCCAAAAACGCGCGGAGCTTCCGCGAACGCGACGGATGCCGCAGCTTGCGCAGCGCTTTCGCTTCGATTTGCCGGATGCGCTCGCGCGTGACAGCAAAAGACTGCCCGACTTCTTCGAGCGTGTGCTCGCTGCCGTCATCCAAACCAAACCGCATCTTGATAACTTTCTCCTCGCGCGGCGTCAGCGTCTTCAACACCGAAGAGGTCTGCTCCTTCAAGTTCAGGTTGATCACCGCGTCGGACGGCGAAACCACGGCCTTGTCTTCGATGAAATCGCCAAGATGCGAATCTTCCTCCTCGCCAATCGGCGTCTCGAGCGAAATCGGCTCTTGCGCAATTTTCAAAATCTTGCGCACCTTGGACACCGGAATATCCATGCGCTTGGCAATTTCTTCCGAAGTCGGCTCGCGTCCCAGTTCCTGCACCAACTGGCGGCTGGTGCGCACCAGTTTGTTGATCGTTTCGATCATGTGCACGGGAATACGAATCGTGCGCGCCTGATCGGCAATCGCGCGCGTGATCGCCTGGCGGATCCACCATGTCGCATAGGTCGAAAACTTGTATCCGCGGCGCCACTCGAATTTGTCCACGGCCTTCATCAAGCCGATGTTGCCTTCCTGAATCAAATCCAGGAACTGCAACCCGCGGTTCGTATATTTTTTCGCAATCGAAACCACCAACCGAAGGTTGGCTTCGATCAATTCCTTTTTCGCCTGCTCGGCTTCCGCTTCGCCGCGGTGAATAAACGTCAGCGTGCGCTTCAGTTCGGTGAGCCCAACTTCGCTCACCTCTTCAATGTCCTTCAGCTCCGTCCGGCGAGTGCGCAATTCTTTGCGCGCTTCCGCCGCTACGTCGCCTTTCGCGGCATCTACGCGCCGCTCCAGCCGCCCCGCCTCGCGTTCCAAAGATTGCAGCCGCTCGACCGTTCCGCGCATCTTGTCGATCAGCCGCTTTTTCTCAAACGGGTTGAAATCGATCCCGCGAATCTCGACCGAAATTTCAACGCGCGTCCGCGACACCGCCCACTTCGCCTTCATGTACGGGCGCTTCTTCGCCTTCGGCGTGTTCTCCAGCTTCTCCGCTTGCTTCAACGCCAGGTCGTACAGCTTCGCAATCTTGTCGATGTACTTCAGCGTCTGCTTCGTCTTGTTCGCGATCTTTTCTTCGGTCAGCTCTTCGTCGTCAAACTGCACGATCTCTTTGATCGACCGCGCGCCCTTGCGCAAATCCTCGCCCACCGCAATCAATTCCTTAATCACGATCGGCGACCGCGTGATCGACTTCATCACCACCAGCTGCCCGCGCTCGATGCGCTTCGCGATGGTCACTTCGCCTTCGCGCGTCAACAGCGGCACGGTTCCCATCTCGCGCAAATACATGCGCACGGGATCGTTCGTCTTTTCGAGAGAGCCCGGCGTCAAATCAAGATCGCTGCCGCCCTCGTCCGAATGAGCCTCGTCCTTAACAGCCGCATCGCGATCGCCGCTCTCCGAGGAGACTTCCACCGCCCGCGCGGCCTTCGCCGACGCTTGGTCCTCGTAAATCTCGATGCCGTTCCGTTCAAATGTAGTGAGAAGGTCGTCGATCTCTTCCGAAGAATGCACTTCCGCCGGAAGCGAATCGTTCACTTCGTCGTAAAGCAGGTAGCCACGCTCTTTGCCCACGGCAATGAGCTGCTTTACCGCATCATATTTTTCTTCAAGCCCTACTGCTGCCACGAATTCCTCCAGCTATGAAAGCGCAATCCCGAGTACTGCCGGTCAAGCCCGCCAAAACTTTTTTCCACCAAAGGCGCGGGCAGTATGCCACGCTTGCGCAGCAGACTCCTCTGCGGTCACCGAAAAGAACTGTGGGGAATCCCCCACCAGGTCACTCGTCTTTTTGTGAATTCCTTTATGGTACGCTGCGCCGCCAGCTTGCCGTTCGCCCTGCACTTCGCCCGTTGCCCGCTCTCAGAGTACGTTCCCGCGCCTCTAAGTACATCTATATAGATGCAGTTAGGTGCGAATCCGTTACTCGCGAAACCCTATTACGCTACACGCTTAAGTCTGCCCCCGTCAACAATTTAATCAGTGGAAATCTGTGGAAGAAGCCTGCCCGAGACCCTTACTTGGAAGCCGGACCCTCCAGCCGCTCCAAATTTACAACCAAGACTCAGCTTTTCTACTGCCGCTTTGGGACCGGGCGAGCTCCGCCTGGATGACGTCAATGTGTATGATGTTCCGCAGGCAAAAACGACTCGCTAAAAATGGCGTCAGTATTCGCACACGCAGTAGCCGCCCGTTGGGAGACTCGTCTCACGCCGTTGCTTTAGCTTATACTCCGCCCATGCTGCAAAAAATCTCGATCCGCGCTTGCTTACCGGTTTTCGTGTTTGCCCTCGCGGGTGCCGTGTCCGCCCAATCCAATTCTGACTGGACGGAACCCTTCCCGCCGTTTCGCATCGCGGGCAATCTGTACTACGTAGGGAGCAAAGGGCTTGCGAGCTATCTGATCACCACCCCGGAAGGCAACATCCTGATCAACAGCGATCTCGAAGCCAACGTCCCGATGATCTCCGCGAGCACCGAAAAACTCGGTTTCCATTTCAAGGACACAAAGAT
>DATMKS010000115.1:0-57707 GCA_035571045.1 Verrucomicrobiia bacterium | reverse complement strand
TGGTCGTCACTACACGCACATTTCGAGCCAGCAACGTGAGATCGGTAACACTCACAAACAAACGAAAGCACTTTCTCCACTGTCTAGCGCGTAAATGTGCTCAAAATATTTTTGATTGGTTCGAAACTGCGGAAGGTAGGTTAGAAGCGTAGTTCGCGATCTCTATAGCCTCCCCACGCGCGTTGACCTGCCTTGTGGGTCGTGTTAGGTTGCGATTCTTGTGCAGAAAATGCGCTGGGCTAGCAAGAGTATCAGGCCATTGAGGGGCAATTTCTTGGTATGACGACGAAACCGACGGATCCGGGTGGCAAGATGCCTTTGCGGTGGGGCGGGGAGAAGGCTCGTATTGCGGTAATTCCCGGGGATGGGATTGGGAAGGAAGTGACGCCGGAGGCGGTGAAAGTATTGCGCGCGGTGACGGCGTCGGCGAAGCGGCCGCTGGAGTTTGTGGAGTTTGATTGGGGGGCGGATCGGTACCTGAAGGATGGCGTGAGCTTGCCTGCGGGGGCGGTCGAGATGTTGCGGAACGAATTTGACGCGATACTTTTCGGGGCGCTGGGCGATCCTCGGGTGCCTTCGAACCAGCACGCGGCGGATATTTTGCTGGGGTTGCGTTTTAAGCTGGACCTTTATGTGAATGCGCGGCCGGTGGAGCTGCTCGACGAGCGGCTGACGCCGCTGCGGGACCGGACGGAAAAAGATATTCGGTTGATGGTGTTTCGGGAAAATACGGAGGGGCTGTACGTTGGCGTTGGAGGGTTCTTCAAGAAGGGGACTGCGGACGAGATTGCGGTGCAGGAAGACGTCAACTCGCGCAAGGGCGTCGAGCGGATTATCCGGTACGCGTTTGACTACTCTAGGCAGCATGGGTTGACGCGTGTGTGCATGAGCGACAAGTCGAACGCGATGACGTTTGCTCATGACTTGTGGCAGCGAGTGTTCAAGGAAGTGCGGCAGGAGTATCCGAAGATTGAGTCGCGGCATTTGTATATCGATACCCTGGCGATGGAGATTGTGCGGGACCCGGCGCAGTTCGACGTAATTGTGACCTGCAACCTGTTTGGAGACATTGTGAGCGACTTGGGAGCGCAGCTGGCCGGGGGGCTTGGACTGGCGCCATCGGGGAACATTCATCCGGGGAGGACTTCGCTGTTTGAGCCGGTGCATGGCTCCGCGCCGAACATTGCCGGGAAGGGGATCGCGAATCCGTTCGGCTCCGTGTTGGCTTCGGCGATGATGCTCGATTTTCTGGATTGGAAACAGGAAGCTCAAGTATTGCGCGAAGGCGTGAGAGCGGCGCTACGCGAGAACTTCGTTACGCCTGATTTGGGTGGAGTTAAACAAACAGTTGAAGTCGGAGACTGGCTGGAAAAGTTCGCTGGCAGGACGCAGTAACAGCACTTAAAGAAGGACCTCAGCTGTCGGCGCGCGCACATTTTCTTGGCTAAGAGTAGTTCACGTTTTGCTTTCGATCCCCCAAACTTAGACCAGTAATCAACATGCCCATCAAGAAGCCGCCGATGTGTGCCCACCAAGCGACACCTCCGGTAGCTGCTGCGCCGACGGTGCTGACTCCCGCCACAAACTGCAGCAGAAACCAGTACCCCAGAATGATGAAGGCGGGAATGGGGACGAAAAAGATAAAGACGAGGGTCAGGACTCGAGCGCGAGGATACAGAATGATATAGGCGCCCATTACGCCGGAGATGGCACCGCTGGCTCCGAGGGCGGGCAGCGACGAGTGGTAATTAAAGATGATGTGGGCGAGGCCGGAGCCGATGCCGCAAACGAGATAGAAGAGCAGGTAGGGGAAGTGGCCGAAGTAGTCCTCGACGTTGTCGCCGAAGATCCAGAGGAAGAGCATGTTGCCGGCGATGTGTAGAAAGCCGCTATGGAGGAACATGCTGGTGAGGATCGTCAGAAGAGCGGCTTCGAGATTGCCGTGGCCGTTCAGGGCCAAGCGGATGTGATTGGGGATGGTGGCGTTGGCGAGAACAAATGCGTTCCCTTGGTGCGGAGGTAGCGTGATCTGGTAAAGAAAGACGATGACGTTCGTCAAAATAAGAAGAGTGTTGACGACCGGATAGGTGCGGCGCGGGTTCAGGTCTTTGATGGGAATGAACATGCCGTTGAGGTAGAGGAGCGCCGGCTACGGGAAAGCGGAGCGGTTTCGCTGACCCTTGCGCTGTAGCCTTTCGATTTTCTGCAATTCCGAAATTCCCCCGCGGGCACCGAGTGCCTCGCAGTTCAAGCCTGCAGCGGCGCAAGCGAAGTCCAGAATGCGCTGTAACTCCCAGCCGTTCAGGATGCCGTAGGAGAAGCCGGCGTGAAAGAGATCGCCTGCGCCGGTTGTGTCGGCGACGCGGACCTTGTAGGAGGGAGAATACCAGAAACGATGGCCATCCCAAGCGAGAGCACCGTCGATACCGAGCGTCGCACAAACAGCGCGGCAGCCGTAGGTTCGTTTGAGAAGCGGAAGGGCTCTGAGAAGGTCGCGTTCGCCGGTAGCTGCCAAGGGAAGATCTCGGGAGGTTACTGGATAATCTACGAGGGGGAGAAGCCTGGCGAGTTGCGGAGACCAGTGATCGAAGTCGGCGACCACCGGGATGTTCTTCGCGCGGGCCCAGGAAGCTGCCTTGCGGGTGGTCAAAGGATCGTGGCCGTCGATGTAAAGAAGGCGCGCGGAATTCACCCAGCTTCTTTGGAGAAAAGAGGAGGGGATGGTGAGGCGAGGATCTCGGCGCCAGGCCACGGTGCGTTCGCCAGACTGAGCTTCCACAAAAATGAAGGACATCTGACTGAGCGCTTTGGGCGTACGGGCGAGGTGGAAAGTGATGCGTTCGCGGCGAAGCTCGCGGCGATGGAGTTCTGCCGCATGGTCGCCACCGACGGCGCCGACGTAACGGGTGCGCAGCCCCCATCGCTGGCAGGCGATGACCGTGGTAGCGACCTGGCCGCCGAGCAGGATCTGTGTGCTGAGAGTTTCGACCTTCGAGCCGAGAGAGGGGAACTGGGACACTTGCAGGAAGGTGTCGGTTGTGTTTTCGCCGATTCCGAGGATGTCGAATTTTTGTGAGCGCATAGGCCGAGGTGCAGGGTAACGGAAGAAGTGGAAAATGCAAAGCGAGTTCGAGCGTTGAGTGAGCGTCCGATAATTCGATGCGCGGCGAAGGGCTAGTTAACAGAATCTGGCGGCGACGGTTTTCGTGGGTAAACGGCGCTGCCGTGCTTATCTCAAGCCCGGCTTGAACTGGCGGCGCGCGCAAGCTCTTCCGCAAATGCCGCCGCATGATTTTTCCAGGAAGTGTTACGTAAACATTGCGTGTCGCGGGCGTGTGTGGTAATTAAATTAGTCCCGCGTGTGCGCGCGAATCGGATGTGGCTCTGCAAGTAATTCTGCAAAGTGTCCGGGGAAGCGTCGGCGCGCCGACTGCTCATGCCTGCCAGGGAAACGGAAGCAATCATTTTGAAGACCTTTTCGCTGGGAGAGGCCGACCGCCTGGTGAGTTTCTTCGGGCGGACGTCGGGACGAATGCGCGGTGTGGCTGCGGGCGCGCGGCGGATCAAGAATCGTTATGGCTCGACGCTCGAGATTCTTTCTCATGTCCAGCTCTGGTATATCGAGAAAGAGACCCGCGACCTGGTACGCATCCAGCAGTGTGAACTGCTCGAATCGTTTCATAAGTCGCAAAGCGATTATGCGTTGAGCACCGGGCTGGCGGTGGTCAGCGAAGTTTCGGAGCAAGTGCTGCCGGACCACGAAGTGGCGGAGTCCATGTTCCGGCTTCTCTTGCTTACGGTTCGAGAAGTTGAACGCACCGGCGCGTGGCAGTTGCCCTTGAGTTACTTTGCCTTTTGGACCGTGCGGCTTGGCGGGTGGCTTCCGCAGTTCGATCAATGCGCCGCGTGTGGGTCGCCGTTCGGTTCGCAGGCGGCGTTTCATGCGCCTTGGGAAGCGGGGCTGCTTTGCGAGAAGTGCCGTCGCGGAGGCATGAAGCCGCTGCACTTGGCCGCCAGGCAACTTGCTGAACGGTTCGCGAGAGAGAAGCTCGATAAGATAGAGTTCCTGCAAGCGATAGAACAGCCTGCAGCGGAATTGCGAGAAGCTTCGCTGAGCTGGATTGAGCACCACACGGAGAAGCCGCTAGCTACGCGAAGACTTTTGGAGACCACTTGATTGCTAAAGTAAAACTTGAGAAAAAATCGATAGGCTTAAACTTTCAAGATTTAGTTTTGAAACTCTCTCACTTCTGGGTGAAGCAGGGATGTGTTTTGCAGCAGCCCTATGATGTGGAGGTCGGAGCCGGCACGATGCATCCGGAAACATTTTTGCGCGTGCTTGGACCTCGAGCGTATCGAGTTGCTTATGCGCAGCCCAGTCGTCGGCCCGCCGACGGCAGGTATGGTGAGAATCCCAACCGCTTGTATAAGCACACGCAGTTTCAAGTCATCCTCAAACCTTCGCCCGCCGACGTGCAGGATCTTTACCTCGAGAGCCTGGGCGCGATCGGAATCACTTTGAAGGAACACGACATTCGTTTCGAGGAAGACAACTGGGAATCGCCGACACTTGGGGCTTGGGGCATTGGCTGGCAGGTGCTGCTGGATGGATTGGAGATTACCCAGTTCACGTATTTCCAGCAGAGCGGCGGGATTGACCTTGACCCGATTTCCGTGGAGTTGACTTACGGGCTCGAACGGATTTGCCAGTTCATCCAGGACGCCTCGAGCGTCTACGATCTTCGGTGGTCGGCAGACAAAACTTACGGAGAAATTCGGTTGGCGGAGGAACAGCAATTCTCCGAGTACAGCTTCAACCGCAGCGACGCCAAGGCGATTCGCGCTGAGTTTGAGCTTCATGAGAGAGAAGCCAAGGAACTGCTGGATGGTTTTGGCTCGGCGGCAGGGAAGGATCGCGAGCGATATCCGCTTCTCCCCGCCTACGACCATTGCCTGAAGTGCTCCAACCTATTTAACTTGATGGATGCGCGGGGCGTTATCTCGACGACGGAACGCGCTGCGCTGATGGCGCGCGTTCGTACTGTGGCATGCCGGACAGCTGCTGCATATCTTGAACAAATTGGCGGGCCAGCCGTGCGCCGCGAGGTGCGAGCGTGAGCCCGGCTAAGGAAAAGCTGATCGAGAAGAGGGTTGAAGTATTGCTTGAAGTCGGTAGCGAAGAGATTCCTGCAGGCATGTTGCCCAAGGCGGAGGAGGATCTGCGCGCAAATCTTGAAAAGCTCTTGACGGCCGAGAATCTTTCGGACGGCGTGACGGTAGAAACCTTTAGCGCGCCGAGGCGCCTCGTCGCATATATCCGAGGCGTTCGAGAGAAACAAGCAGATGTGGTGAATGAAGTGACTGGGCCGCCAAAAACGGTGGCTTATGATGCGGTCGGCGAGCCGACGCGCGCCGCGCACAGCTTTGCGGAGAAGCAGGGCCTTTCACTGAAGGATCTTTATACGGTCGAGACTCCCAAGGGAGAGTATCTTGCGGCAAAGCAGACCAAGCGCGGAAGAACTGCGGAACTGATTTTGAGCGAGATACTTCCGCGGGCCATCCACGACTTGTCCTGGCCGCGGTCGATGACTTGGACGGGCATCGACGGGGCGCGATTCATCCGGCCGATTCGCTGGATTGTGGCGGTTGTGAACCGCAAGCCTCTGAAATTTTCCTTTGCGGGTGTCGCGGCGGGAGACACAACTCTCGGACATCGCTTTCTGGGCAAGGGTCCGCTGCGGGTGAAAGACTTCGCGGACTACGAGAAGAAGCTGAAGGCCAACGGCGTGATCGTTCGACCGGCCGAGCGGCGGGAGAAAATCTCGAAGGAGCTGGCCGCGCATGCGAAGAGGTCGGGGTACCGCATTCACGAAGATGCGGAGCTGCTGAAGCTGGTCACCTATCTCAACGAATGTCCGAGCGTACTAGAAGGCGACTTCGATCCGGCGTACCTGGCCCTGCCCGACGAGATTCTGATCACGGTGATGCGTGGCCACCAAAAATATTTTGCCGTGGAGAAGCGGGGCGGGGAAGTCGCACCGCATTTTCTTGCGGTCATCAATCTGCCGAAAGATCCTAAGGGCTTGGTCCGCGCGGGGCACGAGCGCGTGCTGCGCGCGCGTCTTGCCGACGCGCAATTTTTCTGGGAGTCGGACCAGAAATGTCGGCTCGCCGACTACTTGCCAAAGCTTGAACGGGTCACCTACGAATCACGGCTGGGAAGTTACCGCGACAAAGTGGAGCGGGTGCGGGCGATTGCACGGTGGCTCACCGAGCAGTGGTTCAACAGAGGAATACTGCAAGCGCATGTTGCAGAAGCTGATCGGGCGGCGGAACTCTCGAAGTGCGACCTGGCTACAGAGATGGTTCGCGAGTTTACAGAGCTGCAGGGAATTGTCGGCGGGCTTTACGCGCGCGCGCAGGGAGAATCGGATAGCGTCGCCGATGCGATTTACGATCACTACCGGCCAGTGGGACTCGAAGACCCCATTCCGCGGAATCTGATGGGCTGTGCGGTCGCGCTCGGGGACAAGCTCGATTCCATCGTGGGGTGCTTCGCGGTGGGTTTGGTTCCGACCGGCTCGAGCGATCCTTATGCTTTGCGGCGCGCGGCTTTGGGGATTGTGAAGATTATTCTGGAGCGCAAGTTGCCGGTCTCGCTGTCGCTCGCCGTTGGCGCGGCTGCCAAAGCGCTGCTCACGAATCCTCCGAAGAAGGGAGTGACTCCCGAGCAAGAAACGCAGGTTCTGGAATTCCTGCTAGATCGCGCGAAGTTTGTGCTGCGCGAGCGGGAGAAGTTTAGCTACGACGAGGTGAACGCCGTTTTTCGAGCCGGGGTCGATGACTTGGTGGATGCCCACAAGCGACTCATCGCGCTGAAGGCCATTCGCAAGTCGAAGAACTTTGAACCTCTGGCCGTATCGTTCAAGCGCATCCGGAATATCCTAGAGAAATCGAACTTCAAGAAGGACGAATCCGCAGCGATCCAAACGGGCTTGTTCGAGAGCGGCGCAGAGAGAGAACTGTTCGCCGCTGTACGAGCGGCGGCTTCGAAAGTGCAGGCAGAGAAGCGGGCGGGGAAATATCAAGAAGCACTTGAAGTCGTGGCAGGGCTGCGCAAAGCGGTTGACGATTTCTTTGAGCAGGTGATGGTAATGGCGGAGAACGAAGCGGTGCGGAAAAATCGTCTGGCGCTGCTCGCGGAAATTCTAAGGGAGTTCACGACGATTGCGGATTTTTCTGAGCTAGGTGGAGAGGAACGCCGATAGAAAAGATAAAGTTTTGCTTTAAGCTGTAAAAACGTGCTTTGCGTCGGCGTGCCGACAACTTTTTCGGGCGACGTACCGAGGTTGGCAGTCGCAGGAAAATTTTCAAAAATCAAAAACGACAAGCGAGGAACACAGTGGCTAAATGGGTGTATTTTTTCGGAGCAGGCAAAGCAGAAGGTGACGGGAGTCAGCGCGCACTATTGGGCGGAAAGGGCGCAGGTCTGGCGGAGATGAGCCGGATTGGCTTGCCAGTGCCTCCCGGCCTTACGATTACCACCGAAGTTTGCACCTACTATTACGGAAATAAGAAAACATACCCGAAGTCTCTTGACACGGAAGTCAAGAAGGCCGTCGCGCGCGTGGAAAAAATAATGGGCACGAAGTTTGGCGACAATAAGGCGATGCCGATGCTGGTGTCTGTGCGCTCGGGCGCCCGCGACTCTATGCCCGGCATGATGGACACGATTTTGAACCTTGGACTCAATGATGAAACCGTGCTAACGCTGGCCAAGGCGACAAAAAATGAACGGTTCGCTTGGGATTGTTATCGGCGGTTTATTCAGATGTACGGCGACGTCGTCATGGGTGTACAGAAGAGGCCGGAAGAGGACCACGAACCGTTTGAGGTGGTCATTCACGCCCTGAAGCATGAACGCTATCACGCCGAGGTTGACGACCCGAAGCTGACGGTGGCGGACCTCCAGGAGTTAGTCGTACGCTTTAAGAAACTAATCAAGGAACGCAGCGGCAAGGAGTTTCCGCAGGACGCCTGGAAACAGCTCTGGGGAGCAGTGGGCGCGGTGTTCGGTTCGTGGATGAACGATCGCGCCATCGTTTATCGGCGGAAGTACAACATTCCGTCCGAGTGGGGCACGGCCGTAAACGTACAAGCAATGGTGTACGGCAACACGGGTGACAAGTCAGGCTCCGGCGTGGCGTTCACGCGCGATCCGGCGACGGGAGAGAAGGTTTTTTACGGCGAGTTCCTCATCAATGCGCAGGGCGAAGACGTGGTGGCGGGCGTGCGAACTCCCGAACCCGTCGCGCAGCTCAAGAACTACCTGCCCAAAGCCTTTCATGAATTGGAGAAGATCCGCCAAACACTGGAGAAACACTTTAAGGATATGCAGGACTTCGAGTTCACCATTCAGGATGGCAAGGTCTTCATGCTCCAGACGCGCAATGGCAAACGGACAGGGTTGGCCGCCGTCCGCGTTGCCATTGAAATGGAGAAAGAGAAGCTCATTGACTGGAAGACCGCCATCCGAAGAGTCCCCGCCGACCAGCTCGACCAAGTGCTGGCGCCGGTGTTTGATCGCAAGGCGGTTGCGACCGCCAAGGTCATCGCGAAGGGACTGCCGGCCGGCCCCGGAGCAGCCGCCGGAAGAATGTATATGAATGCGGATCGGGCCGTTGCCGCGGCGGAAAAGGGAGAAAAGGTTCTGCTCGTTCGCAACGAAACTTCGCCCGAGGATTTGCGCGGAATGATCGCTGCCGAAGGCATTCTCACGGCAAAAGGCGGCGTAAGTTCCCACGCGGCTCTCGTCGCTCGCCAAATGGGAAAGGTTTGCGTCTGTGGAGCGGCGGCGCTCGAGATTGATTACGCTGCGAAGACCATGACGGTTGGCGGCGCAACCTACAAGGAAGGGGATTTTCTCTCTATCAACGGGACGGCCGGCGAAGTCTATCCAGGCCAGATCCCCACTGCCGCCTCCGAAATTGTTCAAGTGCTTATTGAGAAATCGCTCGACGCCGGCAGCAGCCAGACATATCAAAACTTCAAGAAGCTTATGGACTGGTGCGCGAAGGCTACCCGTCTGGCGGTTCGTACCAACGCCGACACTCCGGAACAGACGGCGCATGCTATCGCGTTCGGCGCCGTGGGCATTGGTCTCTGCCGCACCGAGCACATGTTCTTTGAAGGCAACCGCATTGACGCCATGCGCGAGATGATTTTGGCGGACACCAAGGAGCACAGGAAGGCGGCTTTGGCCAAAATCCTGCCTTACCAGAGGGAGGACTTCGCCGGGATGTTTCAGGAGTTGAAAGGATATCCGGCGACGATCCGGTTTCTTGATCCCCCGCTGCACGAGTTCCTGCCGCACGAAGGGTCCGCGCAGAGCGCTCTGGCAAAGAAGATGGGAGTGCCGGTCGAAAAGGTTCAGCAAAGAGTTAAAGAATTACATGAATTTAACCCGATGCTTGGCTTCCGAGGCTGCCGGTTGGGCATTGTGTATTCGGAGATTTCCGAAATGCAGTCGCGCGCAATCTTCGAAGCTGCGGCCGATGTTCAGAAGGCGGGGATCAAGGTGAACCCAGAAGTCATGATTCCGCTCGTAGGATTCAAGAAAGAGCTGGATCTGCAGGTTGAGGTCGTCCATCGGATCGCAAGCGAAGTTATGAAGGAAAAGGGCGTGAAGCTGAATTATCTGGTGGGCACGATGATTGAGGTTCCTCGCGGCGCACTAACCGCCGATGAGATTGCGCAGACGGCCGAGTTTTTCAGTTTTGGTACCAATGACTTGACGCAAACCTGCCTTGGCATGAGCCGTGACGATTCTGGCTCCTTCCTCGGGCCTTACCAGGAGCTGGAGATCGTGAAAAAAAATCCGTTCGCTACCATCGACCAGGCGGGTGTCGGACAATTGATCGAAATGGCTGTGGCGAAGGGGAACAAAACTCGTCCCGGCATCAAGCTGGGCATTTGCGGAGAACATGGGGGCGATCCCGATAGCGTGAAGTTTTGCCATCGGGCAGGCTTAACCTATGTGAGTTGCTCGCCCTTCCGCGTGCCGGTCGCGCGACTTGCTGCAGCTCAAGCAGTAGTTGAAGAAGAGCAGGCGAAGAAAACGAAGAAGAAATAAACCGAAAGAATCTTCAATTCAAATCGGAAGTAATACTTTAAGTCGTCGGCATGCAGACAACTCAAGCAATTTCTGCACTTCGGAGGCTTCCTTTTCTTCACGTCGGCATTTTGAAGAAAAAGTAGAGGCCCAAAAAAAAGAATGTAATGTCTGTGGACCACGCCGCAAGAAACGGCGGCAACTGTCCAACGCCGCCCATGGCCTCCAGCAGGCGGGCGGCGGTCCAATAGACGATTCCGATGGCCACACCGAGCGCTACTCCGCCGACCGCGCCGCGCGTTCCGACCAGCAGCGCAAAGGGAATTGCCAGCAACATGCTGACGGGAGCGATAAGCGGGAAGGCCAGCTTGACGTGCCATTGCACGGTGAGGTTTGCGACGTCAAAACCCGCTTTCCGCAGCTCCTCGATGTAGCGCCGCAGCGCGCCCCAACTCATCTGGGAAGCCTGGCGCACCTCGCGATTGAAATAGCTGGGTGGCTCTGAGAGCTCTGGCAGCGACGTGACCGGGAAGCGCTCATAACGGGCAATGGTGCCATCGGCGAAATCGCGCACCCATCCTCCCTCGAGAACCCAGACTTTTTGCGAATCGGACCATGTCGCGCGCGTGGCAAAGATCCGGCGCCGCATCTGGAACGTCAGAGGGTCGAGTTCCACCACGCTTAGGCCGCCAAAAAGGTTCTGCGTGGGGTCGAAGAGGTCGTAGTTGTAGATCTTCTCTTCGTTGCCAAAAATCCACCGCTGAGGGTGCGCATAGGTCTGCGCTGGGCGGCCCTTGATCTGGTTGCGCAGAGCGTCCTGGCGCTGGTTGGCGTAGGGAAGATAGGTTTCATCCAGGACGATCATGCTGGCGGCCAGCGCCAGGCCGGCGAAAAGCAGAGGGACGGCCAGCCGGTAAAGGCTGATGCCGCTGGCTTTGCAGGCCACGATTTCATTGTTTTTGCTCATTACGCCGAGGGTGACCAGAACGGCGACTAGCGCGGCCAGCGGCGCAAGGTTGTATACGAGATAGGGAGTGAGATAGCGGAAATAGTCCACGACGATCAGAAATGGCACACGATGGCGCGCGATGTCATCCAGCAGCTCGAAGAAAGTAAACGTCTCGAACAAGAAAATGAAAGCCGCCATCAGTAATGCGAAATGAAAAAAGAAACGCCGCAAGAGATATATATCCATCAATCGAGGGAAGCTGCCGCTGGTATGCACGCCGTTCTCTTGCGGCTCAACGACGCCGTTCGGAATGCGGACAACCGCTATAGCGGCGGCGCGAGCACGCGCTTTCCGGCGGCGAAGCAGCCTGGCCCAGCTTCGAAAGCGTACCAAGGGATTCATCCAGCGGCTTTCGCCCCGGAATTGCTCCATGCGGGGAAGAAGCGCCAGTCCAAGAATGGCCAGGAGGATATTTGCTCCCCAGATGCCCGCCGCGGGCGGCAGCGTGCCTTGGCGTGCGAAGCCAGCGCCAATCACTGTAAGCAAGTAATACGAGGCGATGATGATGACGGCAATCAGCGAGCCGGCCGCGCGTCCGCCGCGACGAGGCTGCGCGCCGAGCGGCACGGCAATCAAAGCGAAGGCCAGGCACGCTACCGGAAATGCCAAGCGGCGGTGCAGCTCGACGCGCGCTTCGCGCCAGTTGGCATCGCGTGAGTTAAGCAGTTCTTGAAGGGAACGCTCGGAATTACTGAGTTCGCGGGGCTGCGTCGGAACAAGACCGTTCACTTCGAGCGGCCAATCGCTTTGCCCGAACGATGTCACCGAGTAACGGTCGGGATCTTCCCGCGAAAATTCGTGCGTGCTGCCGCCCTTTAGATGAAGCTCCAGCTTGCCCTCTTTGGGTTCGGCAATTACAATCGCATTCTCCGCCAGGGTGAGTTGCGAGCCGTTCTCTCCTCCGGCTTCAGCGAGAAAGACGCCGTGCCATTGCGTGCCGCTGGCAGACACGTCGTTGACGTAAAGAACCAGTTTGGGGAAGCGCTCGTCGAAGACCCGGGGCTGCACCGCGAAAGAGGCCTGGGAAGCAAGCAGGTCGGTTTCGAGGCTGCGGTATTTATGGACTGCCACCGGACCGAGCCAAAGCGTCATGCAAAGCGTGACGAGAGCACCGCCGACTGCGAGAACGCCCACAGGCAGGAGAATCCGCCGGCGGCCGATGCCCAGAGCGGTTAAGGCAATGATTTCGCTGTCCGCGGACATGCGGCCAAGGCCGAGAAGCACGCCGATCAGCACGGCCATGGGGATCGTAAAGGTAAAGACGGCGGGAAAGATGCAGAGAAACAGCTCGGCGATTTGGGCGCCCGAACCGCTATGACGAACGAACAGCTCCATCAATTGAACGAGCCGTGGCACGAAGAAAACGAACGAAAATACGGCAAGTCCGAGGAGTGCGTGACGAAAAACTTCACGAACGATATAGCGGTCCAGGATGCGCATAACGCAAACCGTGAGTGTAACACGGCAGCTCAGCAGGCACTTGAAAGAGAGTGGCGATGAATCGCGTGCATGTAGTGCTTTTGTGGCACATGCATCAGCCGCAATATCGGGATCCGGAAACCGGCCGCTACGTCCTGGCGTGGACGCGGCTTCATGCGCTCAAGGATTATTGGGGCATGGTGGCGATGCTCAAGGAATTCCCGAAGTTTCACGCCACCTTCAACGTGGTGCCTTCGCTTGGCATGCAGCTGGAGGAATACGCCAGCGGCGAATTCAACGAGCCATGGTTCTCCTTGGCTTTCAAGCCAGCCGATGACTTAACGCGGGAAGACAAAGCGGAGATTCTGGCGCGGGCATTTCAGGTGAATCACGAGCGGCTGATGTCGCGGTGGGCGCGTTTTGTTGAGCTGTATGAATGGGCGCAACCCGCCGGCGGCGCGCAGGCTCAAGTCTCCTTTACGCAGCGAGACTGGCGCGATCTGCAGCTGCTCTCCCAGCTAGCGTGGATGGAAGAAACATGGTTCGAGAAAGATTCGGTGGTCAGCCGGCTGGCAGACAAAGGAAAAGAGTTCACGGAAAAAGATAAAGCGGCGCTGAAGGCGAAACAGCTGGAATTGCTCGGCCTGGTTTTGCCGGAATATCGCGCCGTAGCCGAGACAGGCCAGATTGAGCTCAGTACCACGCCGTTTTACCATCCCATTCTTCCGTTGATCTGCGATTCGGATATCGCTCGCGTAGCCAATCCCGGCACGCCCCTGCCGCGCCGTGCTTATCGTCATCCCGAAGATGCGCGCGAACAACTGCGTCGTGCCCGCGAGTACCACGAGCGTGTATTCGGCGCGCAGCCTCTAGGGCTCTGGCCATCGGAAGGCTCCGTTTCCGATCAGGCTTTGGCGATCGCCGCCGAGGAAGGTTTTCAATGGTTCGGCACGGATGAGGGCGTGCTCGGCAGAACGCTTAATGCGGGATTCTTTCGCGACGCTAAGGGCGTCCCAGCGAATGCGGACCGTTTATACAAGCCGCTGCGCGTGCAGCTTGGCGGAAAACCCATGACCGGCTTTTTCCGCGATCACCATCTTTCCGATCTTATCGGTTTCGTTTACAGCCGCATGAATGGCAAAGATGCCGCCGCGGACCTGCACGGCCGTCTTCGCGAACTTGGCGAGCGCGTGCAAACTTCGCAACCTCTGACGGTCTGCCTGTTTCTCGACGGCGAAAACGCCTGGGAATATTATCCGGGGAACGGCCGAGAGTTTTTGCGCGAGTTCTACGGCCGCATCCAGGCGGATCAGGACTTTCGAGCGCTCACAGCAACGGAAGCGATCGCCGCCGCCGGCCTTATCCCAACCAATGCTGGAATTTTCCCCGCTTCCTGGATCAACGCGAATTTCGATGTGTGGATCGGCCACAGCGAAGACGTCGCCGCCTGGGAACTTCTCTGGGATGCCCGCGAAGCCTATGGCCGCGCCATGGATGCCCGAAAACAAGGCCGCGATGGCGCGCCGACCGAAACCGCGCTCGCAGAAGCCCTAGAATCGCTGCTTGCCGCGGAAGGAAGCGATTGGTGCTGGTGGTACGGGCCAGAACACAGTACCGCCAACGATGCCGAGTTTGACGCCCTCTATCGCAAGCATTTGACGGCCGTCTATCTGGCGCTCGGCCAGGTGGCTCCGCAAGAACTGGCGAAACCCATAAAGCGCCAACCGGAGCACGCTCTGCAACTGGCACCGACGGGGTTTCTGAAAATCGCGGTGGATGGACGAGACACTTCTTACTTCGAATGGCTCGGCGCGGGCCTCTACTCGCCCGAACGACGCGGGGGTGCCATGCATGGCCGCACCTTCTATCTTCATGAATTGCGTTATGGTTTCGAGGAGGACCGCTTTTGCGTCCGCGTGGACCCGTTCCTTGATCTTCTAGGAGAACTTGAAGATTCGGAATTCCGCATCACCATCGGCGGCGCCGAAGAAATTAACATCGTAGTGAAGCTCGTGCGCGGCCATTTGCAGGAATTCGCCGTCGAAAAGGGGCGTCTCTGCCTCTTGAATCCCAAGAGTGTCGCCGAAGCCTCTTTTGAGCGCATTCTCGAAGTAGCCATCCAGCGCAGCGAGATTGTTCTAAAGGGCCAGACCAAGCTCAAGCTAGGGGTGGCACTCTGGCACGGCGGCTTGCCCGTGGATGTCCTCCCCGCCGAAGGCTTTCTCGAAGTCCATCTGGGGGAAGACCACTCCGCCTGGCCGCCTGAAGATAATGACTAGTACCCACTTTCTATCCTGCGATCTCGGCAGAGTTTTACCACTGGTCGTCCTCCCTACTCACGCTAACCGCCCACGAACCGTGAAGCACTTAGCCCGCCGCGCTTTCTCCTTGACAGCCTAGGAGACTTCGATTACATTCCTAGTTCATCTAGGAGAAGCCGCTCCGTGGACAAACAACTCGATCTTCTGCAAGGAACGCTCGACATGCTTATCCTCAAAGCTGTGTCCCTCGGACCGCTGCACGGGTACGGCATACTTCTTCGCATTCAACAAATCTCGAAAGACCGGCTCGAAATCCAGCAAGGCTCGCTCTATCCCGCGCTCTATCGCCTGGAGCATCAAGGCTGGATCGCGAGTGAATGGGGGGAGTCCGAAAATAAACGTAAGGCGAAATATTACACGCTGACGGGGGCAGGGAAGCGCCGCTTGCAAGCAGAAACCGACAACTGGAACAGCATGGCCGACGTCATCGCAGGAATTCTGGGTACCAAACCCGAGGAAGTATGACTTTTTGGAGCCGGCTCCGTTCCTGGTGGAACGCAACGCTGCGGCGCTCTCGCATGGAAAGCGAGATGGATGGGGAACTCCGTTTCCACATCGAGGCGTACGCGGATGATCTGGCGCGCAGCGGCGTTTCTCGTGAGGAAGCCATGCGGCGCGCGCGCATCGATTTTGGCGGAATCGAGCGCGTAAAGGAAGAGGGCCGGGAAGCCCGCGGCGCCAAAATCATCGAAACGCTGCTTCAGGATTTGCGCTACGGCGCCCGTGTGCTCCGCAAGAGCCCCGGTTTTACCATCGTCGCCGTTCTTACACTCTCGCTCGGCATCGGCGCGAACACGGCCATCTTCAGCCTGGTCGACGGCATTCTTCTTCGGCCCCTGCCGTTCGCCGCCCCGCAAAGCCTCGTCAGCATTACCGGTACTTTTCCGAAGGGCGGGTTCGTCGCCATGCGCGAGCAAGTGCAATCGCTCGATACGGCGGCGTATTTCGAAGGCCATGAATTCAATCTTACCGGACGCGGTGATCCGCTCCGGCTGTCGGGCGTGCTCGTCTCCGCCGAGTTTTTCTCTGTTTTGGGCGCTCGCCCCGAGCTCGGCCGCGCCTTCTATCCCGGCGAAGACACCGCGGGGAGCGATAACTACGTCATCTTGAGTCACTCGCTTTGGGAACAGCGTTTCGGCGCCGATCCCTCGATCCTCGGCCATTCCATCGAGCTTGAAGGCGTCAGCCGAGAAGTTGTCGGCGTGATGCCCGCGGAATTTACGTTTCCCTCTGCCAAGACCGAGGTCTGGTTGCCTCTCGACAATGATCCTCGCGACACTGTCGCGTATTGGGGCGGCGATTTCATGCCAATTATTGGCCGGCTGCGTCCTGGCTCAGCCATTTCTCGCGCTCGCGCGGAAATTCGCATGTTTCAGTCGCGCGTACCCAAATTATTCCCATGGCCTATGCCCGCGGATTGGAACGCGGACATCAGTGTCGTTGAATTGCGCAACGGCATGGTCGCGGACGTGCGCAGCCGGCTTTTTCTTCTTCTGGGCGCGGTTGGCCTGATTCTTCTCATCGCTTGCGTCAACGTCGCCAATCTCGCACTTTCTCGCGCCGCCACGCGCGAAAAAGAAATCGCAATTCGCACGGCCATGGGCGCGGAACGCGGCCGCGTCGTCAGGCAGCTTCTCACGGAAAGCGTTTTGCTTGCTCTTCTCGGCGGCCTGCTCGGGATTTTTCTTGCCACCCAAGGATTGCACTTGTTGAAGGCCGCGCTTCCCGCCGATACGCCGCGTCTTGCTGACACCCACATCGACTGGCGGGTTCTCGCTTTCACCGGTGGCCTCGCGGTTCTCACCGGACTTCTCTTCGGTCTTGCGCCCGCGCTTTATTCTTCGCGTGCCGCTTTGTCCCAATCGCTCAATGCGGCCACGCGCGGCGCCGGCGTTTCCGTCTCGCACCGCTTACGCAGCGCATTGGCGATTGCCGAGGTAGCTTTCGCCGTGCTTCTCGTCATTGCCGCGGGTTTGCTCATTCGCAGCTTTGTGGCGCTCTCGCACGTCGATCCCGGATTTCGCGCCGAGCGTGTTCTCACCGCGCGAGTCACGCCTAATCAGGAATTTTGCAGCGATCCTTCACGTTGCATCTCTTTCTACCGCGAACTCCTCGGGCGCTTGCAGGCCGTTCCCGCCGTCCACGCCGTCGCGGTCGTCAATACGCTGCCTCTCGGCGGCCGAGTGGCAAAGCGTTCGCTAGAAATCGAAAATGAGGCCGTGCCGCCCGGCGAAGCGATGCCACTTTTCTGGATGGATGTAGTGACGCCCGACTATCTTCGAGTCATGAAGATTCCCGTCGTCGCCGGCCGCGGCTTCACCTCTGCGGACGATTCCGGGAATGCTCGGGTGGCCCTGGTGACTGCCTCAACAGCTCGCCGCTTTTGGCCCGGTCGCAGTCCCATCGGCACGCACGTTCGCCTGAGCGGCGATACTGACTGGCGCACCGTCGTCGGCATAGTTTCCGACGTCCGCGCGTATGATCTGCAAAAGAACATTCCAGACTGGATCAACGGCACGATCTATTTCCCGTACGCCGCCAACGCCACGCTCGAAGGGGGCCGCATTCCCTCCGACATGACTGTAGTCATTCAATCCAGCCTGGAAGAATCGCAGCTGCAAAGTGTTCTACGCCGCACCGTGGCCGGTCTCAATCCAGAAGTCCCCGCTAGTGAAGTCAAGCCGATGCGCGCTGTTGTTTCAGAGTCCGTTTCCACTCCGGCTTCCACGACGGTTCTCTTCGTCGCTTTTGCTGCGCTTGCCCTGGTTCTCGGCCTTATCGGCATCTACGGGGTTCTCTCCTATCTCGTCTCCAAGCGCACGCGCGAAATCGGCATCCGTCTCGCTCTTGGCGCGCAGCGGCGCGATGTTTTGTGGCTCGTCATGAAGGAAGGCGCCAAATTCTCGCTATTCGGAATCTCGCTCGGCCTCGCGAGCGCTCTGGGCATCACTCGCCTTCTCGCCAGCGAACTCTACGGCGTCAGCCCCGCGGACCCTGCCACTTTCCTCGCGGCCGCGGTTCTCATGGCCTCGGTCACGCTCCTGGCATGCTACATCCCCACGCGCCGCGCCATGCGCGTCGATCCGATACTCGCGCTTAGGCACCAATGACGGCGCATATTGGATTGGGAGTCTTTGGACCTTAACCGGAGGCAGCATGACATTTTGGAGCCGGATTCGCTCTTGGCTGCAAACCACGCTTGATCGTCCTCGCATGGAACGGGAGATGGAAGCCGAGTTACAGTCTCATCTGGGAGCCTACGCCGATGATTTGGTCCGCGCCGGAGTTTCGCGCGGAGAAGCCTTGCGTCGCGCGCGCATTGAATTCGGCGGGATCGAGCGCGTCAAAGAGGAAGGCAGGGAAGCCCGCGGCGTAAGGCTTCTCGACGAACTGCTGCAGGATCTTCGCCATGGATACCGAGTTCTGCAGAAGAGTCCGGGCTTCGCGGCAGTCGCTATTTTGACATTGGGGCTGGGCATCGCCGCTACGACCGCAATTTTCAGCGTCGTCAATGCTGTCCTGCTGCGGCCGCTGGCCATAGAGGATTCCTCCCGTGTGATGCTTCTGCAGGAGGAGTGGCGAGGGTCGTTGAATGATGTGTCGGTTGGAAATTACAACGACATCAAAAAGCAAGGCAGTTCGTACGCAGAGATCAGCTGCTCGAACGACACGAGCTTCAATCTGGAAACGCAGGGCCTTCCGGAACGTGTCGACGGGGAAATCGCAACCTCCAATTACTTTGAGACGTTTGGCGTGCAACCCATCGCTGGGCGTGTCTTTACCGCCGATGAGGACCGGCCCGGTCACGCGCCCGTCGTCGTCATCAGTGAGCGATTGTGGCGCACCAGCCTTCATGCTGACAGGGGTGTGATCGGCAAGCCGATTCGCATCAACGGCCTGCCCACTACTGTTGTCGGTGTAATGCCGAAGACTTTCGACCCATTGCTCGGCAACAGCAATCTATGGATTCCCGCGGCGTTTACGCCGGCGCAGCTTGCCGAGCACGACGACCACTACCTGAACGTGATGGCGCGGCTCAAGGCCGGAGTTGCGATGGGGACGGCGCAATCCGAGCTGGATGTAATAGCTCAGCGGCTACAGCAGCAATATCCGCTCGATGACGCCGATCACGGCTTCCGCATTCAGCCGCTCGCGAGCGCTCTTTTGGGTGACCAGCGCCTGAGCCTTCGCATGATGCTCGCTGCTGTTGGATTCTTGCTGCTGATCGCCTGTGCCAATATTGCGAATCTGCAATTGGCTCGATCGCGCACGCGGCAAAAGGAAATCGCCTTGCGGGCGGCCTTGGGAGCGTCGCCGAACCGCATCGTGCGGCAACTTCTTGCGGAAAATCTCGTGCTTGGGCTCGCTGGGGGAATTGTAGGAGTGTTGCTCGCCTACTGGGCGGTTTCCTGGATTGTTGCCCACGGTCCCGCGGAAATGCCGCGACTGGATCAATCTCGCATTGACGGCAGCACGCTTGCCTTCGCCTGCGCGGTTGCCCTTCTGTCCAGTTTTTTGTTTGGACTTGCGCCCGCTCTTCGCTCCGCTTCGACACGTCTCAACGAAGTATTCAAGTCCGCTTCGGGGGTTGTGGGGGGTACCCGCGATCGTGTTCGCAGCCTTCTGGTCGTCGGAGAAGTTGCTCTCGCGCTGCTTCTGATGGTTGGCGCTGGGCTTCTGATCCGCAGCGCGCTCGTCGTATCCCACGTGGATCCGGGCTTTGATACTTCCAATGTTGTCGTTGGGCGGGTGGGTCTCCCCGATGCCGGCTATCACGAGCCGGCTGTTGCCCGGCAAACGTTTGAACGCATGATTGCTGCGGCTGACGCTTTGCCCGGCGTCGAGTCGGCTGCCGTAGTCTCTCGCGCTCCGCTTTCGGGCGGAGGTAGCAGCAATGGACTCCTCCCCGAAGGCAAGCCGGTTGACCTTGCGAACGTCGTGAACTCGCAATTGCAGATCATCTCACCCAGTTATCTTTCAACGGCCCGCGTCCCGCTGAAATCCGGCCGCGATTTTACCCCGCAAGACACGCGCGCTAGCGCGTTCGTAGCTATCGTCAATGAGACACTGGCCCGCATCATGTGGCCGGGTGAAAACGCCATTGGCAAACGCTTCGCTTGTTGTGAGACTGGGCCAAAGGGCCGTACAGATCCCACTTGGCACGAAGTCGTCGGCGTGGCGGCGGATGTTCGCGCAGCGGGCCTGGACCGCCAGCCGCAGCCGACCTTTTACATCCCCCTCGCGCAGATGCCGCCGGCTTCGTGGGATTGGATTGGCCGCACAATGGACTTGGTTGTGCGTACCCGCGGAGGCGCGGTTCCGAGTCGTGAATTGCAGAGCACGGTGGCCTCGGTTGCGCCAGAGGTTCCGATTTATCGCCTATCGAGCATGCAGCAGAAAATTTCCAGCACGCTCGAACGCTCGCACTTCGATACATTCCTTTTGTCTATTTTTGCCGCCACGGCACTCCTGCTGTCTTCCGTCGGCATTTACGGCGTGCTTTCCTACCTGGTTGCGCAACGCACCCGCGACATCGCCATCCGCCTGGCTCTCGGCGCATCGCAAGAGCGGATTGTTTGGGACGTGCTCGGCTTCGGGGTGAGACTTGCCGGCATAGGACTGGCGATAGGCCTCGCGGGAGCGTTGGCGGCCACGCGCTTGCTCTCCTCTTTGCTTTACGACGTGCGTCCCACGGACGCCATTACTTTCTCAGCCGTATCGCTTCTCTTGTTAGCGGTCGCTCTGGTCGCCAGCTATCTCCCCGCGCGCCGCGCCACTCGAATCGACCCTATTACCGCGCTGCGGTACGATTAAATGCTAAAACAGTTTAACGGCCAAATCCTGCGGCCCATTTCCAACCGGAATCATCGTCAGCAGGCTGTTGGTACGCACGCGAATGACCGCTATGTCGCCGGAGCCTTGGTTCACGGCGATGAGCAAACTTTCATCGGGGTCGAAACGCATCACGCTGGGAGACTGCCCCGCGGTAATCGGAAATTCTTTGCCCGTGCCGGGATCGCGAATTACGCGGCGGCTCTGGATGTCTACGGGAATGATATGCCCTGCCGCGCTGTCCGAAACATAGAGCGTATTTCCATCGGCGCTGAGAACGCCGCGCGTGGGTGCTGAGCCGAGCACCATGTAGTCGCCCACCTCGTGCGTCCAGGTATTGATGACCTGCAACCCGTGCGCTTCCGGCGAAATGACGTACAGTTCGCCGCCGTCCGGCTTGAGCAGCAGGTCCGAGGGATTTCCATCCAGTTCGAGGTTCGTCACAAGAACGCTTCTCCGCAAATCCACTACCGAGAGCCTGTGTTCCGTTCTGCTCAGAACAAACGCTAGGCTGTTGTCCGGGAGGATCGCAAGTTTTTCTGGCTGCTTGACGATTCCGACTGTGCCGCGCAGCGCCAGGGTGCCCGCGTCGTGAATTCCGAGGGTGGCATCCCGATGATTCAGCACCAGTACGCTTTTTCCGTCAGGCGTCACGCGCGCCACGACGGGTTCGCCTCCTGTCCGCGTCCGCGCGACGACGCTGCGCGCTTGGCAATCAATCGCCAGCAGCGTGTCCGATCCGGCCGAGGTCGTGTACAGCCGGCTGCCGTCGGGTGAAAAATCGATCGCGTAGGGAAACGCCCCCACGGGGATGCGCGAGCTAACCTGATTCACTCGCGCATTGATCACCCAAACGTATCCGCCCGACGAACTCACGCCCCAAACTTCAGCACGCGTCGGATGTTCGCGCATCCCCGATAAACCTTGCCCGACCGCAATCCGCGCCACGGCCGCCAGCTTCACCAGATCAATCACCGTTACACTTCCATCGCTGGCGGAAACGTAAGCGCACAATCGCAAGCCCGGCCTCAGAAAAGATGGCCGGTGCTCGCGCACAAGTTCCGCCACGCCCACGATCAGCAGGACGCCAAGCAAAAAAAATACGCGGAAGTTGCGCGGGCGATTCATGAGCCGGATGGATTGTTACATGTAGTCTGCGGAATTAGCCAGAAGCCGCGAATTACCTGGAGCCTTACGCATCGCGCACACGGAGAAGCAAGCAGAAGTTATCGGAGAGGTCTTTCAATTGACTTCGCGCCCCAGAACCGCGGCGATCTGCCGTACCTCTTCGACCAGTTCGGTGAATTCCTCCGGCAAAATCGATTGCATGCCATCGGAAAGCGCCTTGTCCGGTTCATGGTGTACTTCGACAAGCAAGCCGTCCGCGCCCACGGCAATCGCCGCGCGCGAAAGCGGCAAAACTTTGTGGCGTTTGCCGGTGCCGTGCGACGGGTCAACCAATATCGGCAAGTGACTGCGCTTTTTTACAGCCGGCACGACGGCCAGATCCAGAGTATTGCGCGAAAAATCAGAGAACGTTCGAATGCCACGCTCACACAACATCACGTTGTAGTTTCCCTCGGACAAAATATATTCCGCGGCCATTAAGAAATCGTCCAGCGTTGCCGACATCCCGCGCTTCAAGAGCACCGGCTTTTTCGCCCGCCCCGCGCGCTTCAAGAACGAAAAATTCTGCATATTGCGCGCGCCGATCTGAATCACGTCGGCGTATTCCTCGACGAGATCGAGGCTCTCATTGTCGATGGCCTCGGTAATAATCCCGAACCCATACGCCTCGCGTACCTTCGCCAAAATCTTTAATCCCGGCAAACCAAGCCCCTGAAAACTATACGGCGAAGTCCTCGGCTTGTAAGCCCCGCCGCGAAACAACCTTGCGCCGCTCTTCTTCACGCGTTCGGCAATCGCCAAACACTGTTCTTCCGTCTCCACCGCGCACGGTCCCGCCACCAAGGCGATCATCTTTCCGCCAACAACCACCTCTCCACCCGGTACGGGAATCCGCAGTACGCTGTCCTCTTCCTTCGCGTCCCGGCTCACCAGCTTGTAAGGCTTGCTGACCGGAATGCACTCAATCACGCCCGGCAACGATTCGAGCACTCCCAAATCAACGGCTCCGCTATTTCCCGTAATACCGATTGCCGTCCGAATTGTCCCCGGAATGGGATGCGCCTTCAGCCCCAAACTCTCGATGCGCTCGCACACACCACGAATCTGCTCTTCCGTGGCGTGCGATTGCATGACAACCAGCATCAGCGGCTCCCCAATGGTCTCAGCGGACTATGCGCAACCCCGTAGTCTACGGCAAGCCGCCGCAAAGCCGCAAATCCGCGAACGATTCGAATTTTACGAAAGGGAACTGCTCAGGCAGGATTCACCACAGCGTGCCTTGTCCGATAAAATCCGCGCACCAGCACGAGTAAAAGCAACACGCTCAGCGCAATCGTCACAAAAGTCCAGATTTCCACTGCACCGTCAACACCGGCGACATGACTCGGGATTTCAAACAAACTCCACATCGCATCCGTCAGCATCTGCTCGTCGCCAAGAAGAAAATTCGACTTGCGGTACTCCTCAAAAGCGCTCTGGAACGGCAGAAAGCTCACCAGAAAAATGCCGCACCCTAGGAGCAGTGTGGCGGGAGCATAATCCGCCGCCCAGCAGACCGCTCTCCTCCAAATCGTTGTTGCATTTCGAAACCTGCCAGGCCACAGCTCCAGCAGTAAAACTCCCGAAAGCGCCGCGAAGCCGGCGAGCACGCTCAAAGTACCGAAGCCCTGGACAAAGACGGCTTCTGTTCGGAAAGCCTTCGCGCGCGCGTTCCTTGAGAGATTAAGGGCGAGCCGAGCCTCTTGAACGCGCCCCTCGATTTGCTCGAGACGCTTGGCCACTCTCCCTGCATCTTCTGTTTTGCCCGGCACTTGAAAAAGCTTCGCCATTTCCTTATTCGCATTCCGCGCGATCGCCAGGCCAATCAACTTCTCGATTTCCGGGCCATTTGCATCCGCCATACGCATCCCGAACGCATCCACGTCGCCTAACAAACCCTCCGCGCGTTTCGTGTCGCCTGCTTCCCGCGCTTTTCTCGCCGCGGCGATCTCGATCTCCGAATAAGTCCTAATGTTTAGCAGATTTGGAAGCGCATGCTGCCATATTCCGTACAACACTATCGTCGGCGGCAAATTCCTCTCGCGATTCCACACCGTTTGCGCGAGCTGATAGTGGCGTTGGAAGTAGCTGTCATAGCGCGGCGCTCTGGAGGCGCGCTCCATAAGCGCCATCCACATTGGATCGCTCGCCAGGAGTCGGCGACGTTCCTCATTCTTCCCTCCATCGTCGTAGAACGTCGCAAATCGCGGTTGGGCGAGGGCATCGGCCTCAAGCAGGTCGGGAACGGCGTTGCCGGGATCAGCCGCCTGCAGTCGCACAAGCCATTCTTTCTTTGGGGGATCCATTTTCGGCCCATGATTTCTGGCGCCGTACACCCAGATAAACTGCGGATCCAGCGCCACCGCGCGGTCCGTCCAGGCAGCGCCACGCGTCCGGTCTAAAGTGCTCAATGCCGCGAAGGCAAGTGTGCCGGCGTCTTTCTCTTTCTCGGCGCGAGCCGCAAGCTCGTCGAGCATCCGCTCATCCGAACCCGACAACTCGTATCCCCGCCAACTCGACCGTACCGTTCGAATCGCTTCGCGTCCTTCCGGCAAAATTAGCAGCACAGCTGCCGCGGCCAGAACCACAGCCGTAAACACGCGCGACCGCTTTGGCAGCAGCGAAGGACTGTCCGGCCCATTGGCGCCGCCGGATAGGGAACTGCCCGCCGGCAGCTTCATCCACGCCCATGCGCTCGAAATCACGGAACGCGTGAAGAGCATAATTCCTCCCAACGACCACCTCACCGTTTCGAACGCGCTAGCGGTCTCATCCACTTCCGCCGCCAGCGCCAGTCCCCACGCGCGGTTCTCCTCAGGCCAATGCCGTACCGCGCACCAAAGTGCCCACCGCGCCAAACGCGCTGTCACAGAACTCTCTTCGTTGGCCATGCTCATGCCTCGTGCTCCGCCGGCTTCCAAAAACGCCGCTCTTGCGCCGCGCGAATTTCGTCCCGTGCCCATTCTCGCGCCGTTCCAGAAAGCCGGTAGAGATGCCGGGGCGGCCGCCCAGGGGTTTTGGCCTCTTCCCAGCGGGTTTCAAGCCAGTGCAGCTTATCCAGCCGCATGAGAATAGGGTATAGCGTGCCGGAAGGAATGCCCGTGCTCTGGCTCAGCGAGTATCCGTGAAGCCACTGCCCAGGACGGGTGAGGAGAGCATCGAGAACTTGGAGGGTTTGTTTCGAAAGCCGAATTCGCACGCCCATTCCTTAACTCTATATAGATAGATATAATTGTCAAGCCGTTTTTTCTCCCTCGCTCTGAACCCCCAACACCTCCCCCGCACTCTTTTCCGCCTACCCGACCGCCTCCGGCAGTCGTTTTGCGCCGTGTGGTAGAATAGATGGTTTAAGGACAGCCGAATTTTCTCGATGGGAATGCCAGAACAACCTCTCACTCAAGTCTCCGAATTCGATCCAGAAGACGAATACCGCCCGGAACCTGAGCCAGAACCGCTGCCCCCTACCTGGATGGACGGCAGCCTGCGCATTGGCATCCACGCATCCATCGCCGGCAGCTACCTCAACGCTCTCGAATCCGCCCGCAAGCTCGGCTGCAACGCTCTGCAAATTTTCTCCTCGAGCCCGCGCATGTGGCAAGGCGGCCCAGCGCGCATCCCCGATGTAGACGCCGCGGCCTTCCGCGCACGCCGCGCCGAACTCGGTCTCGGCCCGCTCGTTATTCACGCCAACTATCTAATCAATCTTGCCGCCGAGCAGCCCATGCTGCGCACGCGCTCGATCCAGGCCTTCCACGATGAACTCGTCCGCGGCCTAGCCCTCGGTGCTGATTTCCTCGTAGTTCATCCCGGCTCGCGCGGCGAAGCCACGCCCGAGCAAGCGGTAGCCACCGTGATCGAGTCCGTGAAGCAAGGCTCAAAACGCGTCTCTCTCGGAAACCTGCGCATCCTTATTGAAAACACCGCAGGTATGGGCGTCGCTGTCGGCTCGCGCCTGGAAGAAATTGCGGAAATCCTAACTGGCCTAAAGAATGTGCCTGCGGCCGCCTGTCTCGACACCGCGCATCTGTTCGCTGCAGGCTACGACATCAAAAGCGAGGCCGGCCTGACCTCCACGATCGACGTCATCGACAGCACCATCGGTCTCGACCGTGTTCCCGCGTTCCACGCCAATGATTCGAAAATCCCGCTTGGCGGCCGCGTCGATCGCCACGAAAACATCGGCGAAGGCAAAATCGGCGCCGAAGCCTTTGCGCGCATCCTCACGCACCCAAGACTCGGCGCATCCTCTCCCCAAGGCTTGACGGGTCGCGCCTTCGTCCTCGAAACGCCTATCGACCAACCCGGCGACGATCGCCGTAACGTTGCCAAGCTTTGGGAACTCGCTGGCTTGAGCGAACAAGCTCCGCGCGCCGAAAAAGGCTTTTCGATGTTGACAGCGGCCATCAAGAAAATCCAAATAAAGACAGCCAAAGCCGAGAAAGACGCCGCAAAAAAAACCAAAGTAGCCATTAAGGCCAAAGCGGCAGCCGGCAAGTCCAAAAAAACGCGCAATACCAAGAGGGGATAGCGAGGCGTGGCGGACTACAACCCACAAGAGATCGAAACCAAGTGGCAAAAGCGCTGGGCCGAAGCCCGCGTGTTCGAAACGGAAGCCGATCCTTCGAAGCCGAAATATTACGTTCTGGAAATGCTGCCGTATCCTTCCGGCACTATGCACATGGGCCATATGCGCAATTACGCCATCGGCGACGTCGTGGCCCGCGTTAAGCGCATGCGCGGCTTCAACGTGCTTCACCCCATGGGCTGGGACGCCTTCGGCCTGCCCGCCGAAAACGCCGCCATCAAGAACAACACCCATCCGCGCGTCTGGACCAACAACAACATCGCCGAATTTCAGCGCACCCTGCGCCGCTTCGGTTTCAGCTACGACTGGCGCCGCGAAATCTCCACCTGCGAGCCCGAGTATTACCGCTGGAACCAGTGGTTTTTCCTGCGCATGCTCGAACGCGGTCTGGCCTACCGCAAAAAAAGCCGCGTGAACTGGTGTCCCAAGTGCTGCACCGTCCTCGCCAACGAACAAGTTGTGAACGGCGGCTACTGTTGGCGCCACGAAGACACGCTCGTCGAGGCTCGCGAACTCGAGCAATGGTTTCTCAAAACCACCGCCTACGCCGATCAACTTGTCGATGATCTTAAAGAACTCGAAGGCAGTTGGCCCGAGCGCGTCATTACCATGCAGCGCAACTGGATCGGCCGGTCGCAAGGCGCCAAACTGAAATTCTCTGTCGCCGATGTGAAAGGCGCGGCGCCTATCGAAATTTTCACCACGCGCATCGACACGGTATACGGGGCGACCGCCATCATTCTCGCTCCCACCCATCCGCTGGTCGGGCGGCTCCTAGAAGGTTCCCGGGTCCGGGAGGAAGCTGAGCCCCAGCTCGCTCAAATGCGCCAATCCTCGGTCAAAACCGAAGACGTTGCCACCGCCGAAAAAGTGGGCTTCTTTACGGGCCGCCACGCCATCAATCCCTTTAACGGCGAAAAAATTCCTATATGGGTCGGCAATTTCGTCTTGATGGAGTACGGCACCGGCGCCATCATGGCCGTCCCCGCGCACGACGAGCGCGACTTCGAGTTCTGCCGAAAGTACAGCTTGCCAATTCGCGTCGTCATCCAGCCGACCGCGGGAGAACCTCTCGTCGAAGAAAAAATGACCGCCGCTTTCGATGAGCACCAGAACGGCAAGCTCGTCAATTCCGGCCCGTACAACGGCCTCTCTCCCGACCGAGCCATCGCCAAAATGACCGCCTTCGCCGAACAAAAATCCTTCGGCCGCGGGGAAGTCGTTTTCCGCCTGCGCGACTGGGGCATCTCTCGCCAGCGCTATTGGGGCACGCCGATTCCCGTAGTTTATTGTCCTGAGCACGGCCTGCAAGCTGTTCCAGACAAAGATCTGCCCGTCCTGCTGCCGACCAATCCGAAACTCACCGGCGAAGGCGAATCGCCGCTCGCCGCGACTCCGGAATTTGTCAACACCACCTGCCCGAAATGCGGTGGCCCCGCGCGCCGCGAGACCGACACGATGGATACTTTCGTTGACTCCTCGTGGTATTTCTACCGCTATTGCGACCCGCACAACGACAAAGTTCCGTTTGATCCCGTGAAAGTCGGCTATTGGTTTCCCATCGACCAGTACATCGGCGGCATCACCCACGCCATCCTGCACCTCCTCTACTCGCGCTTCTGGTGCAAAGTCATGCGCGACCTCGGCCTCGTAGGTCACAACGAGCCCATCTCCAGGCTCTTCACGCAGGGCATGGTGCAAAAAGGTGGCGTCGCCATGTCCAAATCGCGCGGCAACGTGGTCGGCGCCATCGATATGGCCGAAAGATTCGGCGCCGATACCGGCCGCCTCTACACGCTCTTCGCAGCGCCTCCTGAAAAAGACCTTGAATGGAGCGAAGAAAGCATCGAAGGCTCCTGGCGTTTCCTCAACCGCGTCTTCCGCCTGGTCGACAAACACGCCGCTGCCATTCGCGACACCAAGAACTGGAATTTCGATCCCCAGGGAATGACGGACAAGGAACGCGACCTGATCCGCGTCACCTACCAAACAATGACAAGGGTCACCCAAGACTTCGAGAAGCGCTGGCACTTCAATTCCGCGATTGCCCAGATCATGGAATTAACAAACGAGATTTATCTGGCCGAACCTCTCGAAAATGGCGTTCGCCCCGAAATACAAAAAGAAGTCCTCCAAATCCTGACTCTTCTCCTCGGGCCGATGACGCCTCACATCGCCGAAGAAATGTGGGAAATGCTGGGCAATACAGACGGCCTGTGGAGCGCCAAGTGGCCAGTCCTGGCAGACGCGCAACTCGATCTGGCCAAGGACAACGAAGTCGAAATCCCCATCCAGGTCAACGGCCGCGTCCGCTCTACCCTAAGAGTCCCCGCGGGCGCAAACGAGTCCGACGTAGTAACCAAAGCCAAGGCGGATCCCGCCGTGGGGCGCCACATCGAAGGCAAACAGATCGTCAAGGTCATCTTCGTCCCCAACAAGCTCCTAAACCTGGTGGTCCAGTGATCCTGGCCTCGACCGACCTCATCAGCGGAAATGGCGGCCGGCGCGAAGAACTATACTGGAGCTTCGACAAAGAGGGCCCGATTCCGCTGGTTGCGAACGACAAGATCGGTGAAATACTAAAAAAGCTGTTGCCGAAAGGGCTGATTATTATGAACGGCGGTGGATTTGATATTCGAAAACTGATCTATTCCATAGCCGTTTGGAGGGAGGGTGACCCTCGTTGTTGCCCGACAGGCGGCAGCATCGAAATGAAGTTTGTGCTGAAAGACCACCTGTTGGTCGTTGTCAGTCAGAGCTACAAAGAGAAGAATTAGCTGGGAGGACTAAGATGGCAACGGGAGCCGCCATGACGGAACATCACCAAAAGCCAAAATCCGAACTCGGCGGCGTTGTCGTCCTCGACTTCGGCGGCCAGTACACGCAGCTCATCGCCCGCCGCATCCGCGAACAAAACGTCTTTTCCGCCATCCTTCCGTGCACCGCCAAGATCGAAGAAATACGTCAGTACGCTCCCGCGGGCATTGTCCTCTCCGGTGGCCCCAGCTCCGTGTACGACCCCGACGCGCCCAAGTGTGACCCAGCCATTCTGGCCATGGGCATCCCCGTTCTCGGCATCTGCTACGGCATGCAATGGATCGCTCACGCGCTCGGCGGCAAGGTCGATAAAGCGGAGCGCCGCGAGTATGGCCGCGCCCAACTGAGAGTTGCCGACGGCAGCGGCACCAAGGAATCGGAACTCTTCGCCGGCGTCTCCGCGTCACTGCGAATCTGGAACAGCCACGGCGACCACGTCCGCGAAGTGCCGCCCGGCTTCCGCGCCACAGGCCACACCGACAACGCCATCGCGTCGCTTGAGGATCCCCAGCGAAAAATCTACGCCGTCCAGTTCCACGTCGAAGTCAACCACACCGAAAGCGGCACCGAACTGCTCCGCAATTTCCTCTTCCGCGTTTGCAAAGCCGAACGGAAATGGAGCGGCTCTGCCTTCATCGAAGAGACCACCGAAGCCATTCGAACGAAAGTCGGCCAGGGAGGTGCCATCTGCGCTCTTAGCGGAGGGGTGGATTCAACGGTAGCCGCGGTACTGGTTCACCGCGCCATGGGCGACCGTCTCACAAACATCTTCGTCAACACCGGCATGCTCCGGAAGAACGAGTTTCGAGACACTTTGGAAATGCTGCGAGACCGCCTCGGCCTCCGCGTCATCGGAGTCGACGCTTCCGACCGTTTCCTGAACAAGCTCGTCGGCGTCACCGACCCCGAGCAAAAGCGCAAAATCATCGGCAGGGAATTCATCGCTGTGTTTGCCGAGGAAGCCCAGAAACTCCAAAAAGGGGAAGCTCACGGCGATATCGCCTGGCTCGTCCAGGGAACCCTCTATCCGGACGTGATCGAGTCCGTCTCCGTCAAAGGCCCTTCGGCCACCATCAAAACCCACCACAACGTCGGCGGCTTGCCCGAGAACATGCCTTTTGCCCTCATTGAGCCTCTCCGCGAACTTTTCAAGGACGAAGTACGCCGTATTGGCAAAGACCTCGGTTTTCCAGACGAGATTCTTTTGAAACATCCGTTTCCCGGCCCAGGACTGGCAGTAAGGCTCCTCGGCGAGATAACCCGCGAGCATCTCCACACCCTGCAGGAGGCCGACGCCATAGTGGTCGAGGAGATACGTCGCGCCGGGCTCTATAGCAAAGTTTGGCAAGCCTTTGCCGTTCTGCTCCCCGTACGCAGCGTCGGGGTCATGGGCGACTACCGAACCTACGGCCTCACTGTGGTCGTCCGCGTCGTCGAATCCGAAGATGCCATGACCGCCGACTGGGTGCGCCTCCCCGGTGAAGTTCTGGAACGCATGTCCACGCGAATCGTGAATGAAGTTCGTGGTGTGACCCGCGTGGTTTATGACATAAGCTCGAAACCACCTAGCACGATCGAATGGGAGTAAGTACCATTTTGGGAACCAGCGCATCATAAAGAGGGAATTGAACTTAAACGCCAGACGAGGACTTATTCCAGCGATTCATTGCCTTAAAAAGACTACAGGCCGCGCAGGGACGAGACGCGGCCTATCCGGGAGTAGCTATCACTTCGACAGCAGGCTCTGAAAGAAATGTCGCAGAACTAGCGGTTGGCCATCTTCTGCGCCATGTACAGAATGAGCTTGCGGTCCCCTTCTTCGACTTTGCCAAGCAAGCGGCGAAGCTTGTTGAGAAAGCGTGCATCCTTGCCGAGGCTGCCCCACGCGATGTCATCCGACGATTTCCGCTTGGGGAGATTCGGCAACTGCGGCGGTTCTTCACCGTCATAAAAGAGTTGATAGAGTGGGCACTCGAGAGCACGCGCAAGTTTTTCCAGTGTTTCGATGGCCGGTACTGTATGGCCATTTTCTACGCGGGAAATATAACAACGCAGCAACCCTGTTCGCTTCTCGATGTCGCCCTGGGAGAGTTTCTTTTCTTCGCGGAGTGCGCGAAGACGGTCACCTATAATCATGGCGGCATTATTCCATGTAGATAAAGGGCAAGCAAGTACAAACTTGGAAGTCACGAATTGAAACGATTGATACAGGCGGGGGAAACCAGGTTACACAGCCAGGGCAAACCACGCTACATTAGACGTAACCGGATTGACATGCCACGCGTCCCTAAAGTAGAGCCCCTCGGCCCACCCGCCCCTACGGCGGGCGCCAAACCGTCAGGTGCGAAAGCGCCGGGCGCGGTTGACGACCGGGAACTTGTCCGGCGGGCACAGGGCGAAGACCAGGAGGCTTTTGAAGAGCTCCTGCGAAGGCATCAGCACCGCGTCTTTGCCGTCGCCGGCGGTATTCTCCGGCGCCGAGAGGATGTGGAGGACATTGCGCAGCAGGTTTTTGTTAAGGCCTATTTCTCGCTGAAGAAGTTCGACCAGCGGGCGGCTTTCAGCACTTGGTTGTACAAGATTACCGTCAACGAGTGCTGGGATCTGCTGCGAAAGAAAAAAGTGAGGCCCTTGGTTTACGAGTCGGACTTGAGCGAAGAGCAAGCCCGGCAGGTGATCGCCTCCGAAGAAAAAGGCGGGGGCGGGCCGGATATCAGCGACAGGCTTGAAGCGCGCCAGCGAGTCGAGAATCTCTTGGAAGGGCTTGACGAGCGCGACCGCTTGATGCTGATTCTGAAAGAAGTCGAAGGCTTTGCCGTCGAAGAGATTGCGCAAGTTTTGGATTTGAATGCGAACACGGTTAAAGTGCGGCTTTTCCGCGCGCGGCGAAGGATTGTAACAAAAGTCCGTAAGCGCGGAGAGGAATAGCTGTGACGGAACCAGAGAGTGCTTGCAAAGACAGAGCCGCGAGCGATTGCACGAGCCGCTTGTTTGGAAGAATTTTTAAGCAGTTTGATCTAATGAAATCGCAGTTTGGCAGTAGAGCATCATAGGAGTGTGACATGACCAAGTCTCTCAGCAAGCGCCGAGCGGAATGTCGACAGTTTCAGATGCAGATTGAGGACGCAGCCGGCGCTGCGCCGAACGCGAAAGATCTATCCGAATTGCTGGCCGCCGCGCCTGCCCCGCTGAAAGAGCACACCATCGTTTGCACGAATTGCCGGGCCGCCGCCGAAAACGTTCTTGCCGCGCGCGCCCTCCTGGCGGAACTGCCGTCGTACGCCGCCACGGCCGGGCCGTGGTTTGCTCCGCGCGTGATGGCTGCGATCGCCGCGCGCAAGGCCGAACTAAGCCGCGGTGCGGACACTTGGACATTTCTACCGAGGCTTGCTGCACGTCTCACTTGGGCCTCTTCGATAGCGTTGCTTTTGGCTAGCGCTTGGCTGTACCAAAAGCCTGCCACCATACAGAGCACAAACACCTCTGCGAAGTCAGTAGCCACGGACATCGCTGGCGATCCGGTTGTTGATCCGGCCACGCAACCCAATGCTGATGACGAATTCTTGCTGAGCCTTGCGGAGAAGCAGCACCGATGAATGAGAACACCGCAAAGCGCCGCGCTGCGATTTGGGTCGCCACCGTATTCGTTCTTGGCGTGGCGCTTGGCGGCGTCTTCGGTTATTTCTATGGCCACCGCAGTACCGTCGCGGCCGCTCCGCCTCCCATGAGCGACGCGGAACGCCACGCAAAACGGCTCGATCAGCTGACGCGTGAGCTCGGCCTGAACGATGTGCAGAAGCAGCAAATGGACTTGCTGCTCACTCAAGCCCACGTCGACTTCCAATCCGTTCGCAGCAAAAGCGCGCAGCAGCTCGAAATCGACATGGATCAGGAACGCCAGAAGAGCCGCGACCAAATGCGCGCCATCCTCACTGCTGACCAAAAACCCAAGTTCGAAGACTTCCTAAAGCGCCTGGACGAAGAACGCAAGAAAAACGCTCCGCCTCCGGGAATGCCGTCTGGCCCGCTACCCTCGCGCTAATTCATCGCCTTCACTCTGAGGCGCTTGGCAAGTTCCGGTAGCTGCATTGCATTCGAGCGGCTCTTACAGCTCTGGAGTCTCTGGGTAAATTCCTTTTCCCGTCCTTTGTCCTGGTGAGGTTCAGACTTTCACGATGAGTTTGCCGGTGTTGCCGCCGGTGAAGAGCATGTTGATGGCGTCGGGCGCTTTTTCGAGGCCATCGACGACGGTTTGACGGTCTTTGAGCTTGCCCATCATTTTCCATTTGCCGAGTTCCATGGCGGCCTCAGTGAAGCGGGACGCGTAATCCAGCACAAGAAAGCCTTGTACTTTGAGCCTCTTAACGATGATCAAGCCGAGGTTGACTGGTCCAGCGGTCTCGTTCGTGTACGCGGAAATTAGCCCGCAGAGCGCCACGCGGCCGTGCAAGTTCATGCGGTTGAGGACGGCGTCCATGATTTCGCCGCCGACGTTTTCGTAATCGATGTCGATGCCGTTGGGCGTGGCCGCGGCCAGCTTTTCTTTCCAATCGGGATGTTTGTAGTTGATGGCGGCGTCGAAGCCGAGTTCACCCGTGAGCCATGCGCACTTGTCGTCTGTTCCGGCGATGCCTACGACGCGGCAGCCGAGGATTTTGCCGATTTGGCCGGCGACGCTTCCGGTTGCTCCAGCCGCGGCGGAGACAACCAGCGTTTCCCCTTTTTTCGGCTGGGCGATTTCAGTTATCCCGAAATAAGCGGTTATTCCGGTCATGCCGAGGACTCCGAGGAACAGGGTGTCGGAGACGAAGGGAATCGTCGGGACCTTCTGAAACGGGAATTTCGACTGCGACTCGATCACGACGTAATCCTGGAAGCCGGTGAGGCCAACAATTTTGTCGCCCTTCTTGAAATGCGCGTGGCGCGATTCAATCACTTCGGCGAGGCCACCTGCGCGCATCACTTCGCCAATGGCAACGGCTGGAAGATAGCTGTCAACGGCCATCCAGACGCGCATAGTCGGGTCGATCGAGAGGTATTTTACTTTGGCTAGCGCTTGGCCCTCTTGCAGTTCGGGTAATGGTGATTCGGCCAGTTGTAGATCGCCGGGCGCAAGTAAACCCTTCGGTCTAGCTTGCAGACGAAGCTGGCGATTTGTAGGCATTCAGCTCTTGCTCTCCGACCACGGCGGAAAAACTAGAACAAAAGCGAAGAGAGGTTTCATCTCGCAAAAGGCGCGAGATGGCGAAGAGATCTCGATACGCTCGGAATGACAGATGGGGGCGAGCATCGAGAAGGTCCTAGAAGGGAATATCCTCGTCGGAGATTTCCGGGCCGCTGGGCGCTTGGCTGCCGCCGTAGGAGTCGTCGGCTGGGGCGGCATGCGATTCCATGTCATCGCCGCCAGAGCGTGCGCCTCCGCCACCTGCGCCCGCTGCGGCGGCGTCGCTGCGGCCGCCTAGCATGCGGAAATTGCTGGCGACAATTTCGAAGCTGGTGCGCTTTTGGCCTTCTTTGTCTTGCCATTCCCGGGACTGGATGCGGCCCTCGATGAAAATGAGCGAGCCCTTTTTGAGATATTGCTGGGCGATTTCGGCTTGCTTGCCCCAGACGACGATTTTGTGCCACTCGGTGCGTTTTTGCTTTTCGCCATTGCGGTCTTTGTAGGTTTCGTCGGTGGCGACGGAAAAATTGGCAACGGCTTGGCCGCCGCCGGTGTAGCGGGTTTCTGGATCGCGGCCTAAGCGGCCTACGAGAATGACTTTGTTAACGGACATAAGCGTTCTCCCTGTTCGGGGCTGACGATAACAGAAACGGGGCGAAGTGGCAAAAGATCGGAGAGACGACGGGCCCACCCCCGGGTACGCTACCGCGACGATTTTTCTGTAAGAGTGGCAAGCAAAGGACTTATGCTTGAGGCGCCTCGTAATAGTGGCGGCGACAAACGGAGACAATCGGCTGAGATCGAAACTGCGGTTGCAGTGCTTGAGACTAGGCGGCTTACCGTCGAGCCATCGTTTATAGGCGACCAGTGAAAAGTGAGCAGAGAGCAATGGGTTGGTTGAAGGTTCAAGCAACGACCTTGGGCGGCGGGAACTATGAGCCAGATGCCAGTTTGGTTTGAACGGAAGTTTGCGTTTTCGTATCCGGTGGAAGTGTGGCCGAATGTTTGCGCGCGGTTGCGTGGAACTCCGGCCAGGCTGGAAGAGGCGCTTCGTGGGCGCTCTCGCGAACTTTTGATCAGGAAAGCAGACGGCAAGTGGTCGGCTCAGGAAAATGCGGGCCATTTGCTGGAGCTGGAGGTGCTGTGGCTGGCGCGCGTGGGTGATTACGTCGCGGGCAGCGAGCAGCTTACCGTGGCGGATTTGCGGAATCGTAAGACGGACGAGGCGGACTACAATGCGAGGGGATTGGATGAGATTTTGGCGGAGTTTCGCGTGGCGCGGGGAAGATTGCTGAGACGTGTGGAGGAACTCGATGTGGCCCTCTTTGCTCGGGCCATTCTTCACCCGCGTTTGAAAGCGCCCATGCGGCTTGTGGATCATTTGTATTTTGTCGCCGAGCACGATGATCATCATTTGGCGCGGATATGGGAGCTGGTCAAAGCAGTTCCATAGAGTGAGGGGTTCTCGGCGCCGGGGGCGCTTGGCCGCCCCTCAATGCGCCAAGCCAAACTGTTGGCGGTTTGATGGTCTTTGTCCGGTTATTATTGCCCCGCCCGGAACAGTGCATTGTGGCAAGCTGAATTGGTGGACTTGCGGAATAGGGAGCGGACTTATGGGAAAAAGAATGTGGCGGGAATGGGCGCTATTGGCGGGGGCGGTGATGCTGGCGGGGCTGATGGTTGTGCCGGGGACTGTTTTGTCGCAGGGGGTGGAGGATAGCCGGACGTTGGTCATCGAGGGGCAGGCGGGCCAGGCGCCGGTGATGCGGCTGCGAGGCAAGTCGTACGTGGAGCTGGAGGCGCTGGCACGGTTGTCGCATGGGTCGCTTAGCTTCAACGGAAACCAGGTGACTTTGACGCTGCCCGGGAGCGGGGCGAATACGGCGACGACAGCGACCGGGGAAAAGTCTGATTTCTCGAAAGAGTTTTTGCGGGCGGGCATCGAAGAGATGACCATGATCCGGGAGTGGCGAATCGTGTTGACGAATGCGGTGCAAAATGGGATTCCGATCGGCGATGACTGGATGGCGATTTACCGCGGGCCGGCGCTGAAGAGCCTGAGATTGGCGTCGGTAGCGGCGTCGACGGATGCGGATCGAAGTGCGTATCAGCTGCTTTCGAACGAGTACGACAACATGAAAAAGTTGAGCGATCGGTTTGTGGCGGCGCATACGGCGCAGAACTACCTGCCGCCGGATTCGTTGAAAAGCGATCCATTGAATGAACAGATCTTGAGCTGCGCGCGGTCGTTGGCGGCGATGGCGGCTAGCGGGCAGTTTGTGGATGACGGGTCGTGCCATTAAGCAGTGCGGACAACTCAGTGTCATCCCGAGAATGCGGTGTGACGTAAAATTCCCGGCTCCTCAGCACGAAACTAGAAGAGGATTCCGGCCACCATTTCTGCGGTTAGGTTTGCTTTTTCGCGGCGCATCGCTTGGGTCATCGACGAGTCGTCCTGAATGGTCGAGCTAACACTCACAACGAAAGCCTGATTGCGAACTCGGCCCACTACTTTCTCGGCGTATTGGTCTGCCTTGCTGTGGATAGCGCAGACCACTGCTTCGTTGCCGGTGGCGGGGAGGGGAGCGCTCTTCGGCGGGCATTGAGCCAGGTAGACGGGGAATTGTTTGGCGATGTTGGTCATGAAGGTGACGGAGATGCGGAGTTCTTGAGTCGCGGAGCCATGCTGGCGAGTGAATTTGCAGACTCCGGCGCCTTGATCGTCAAGCGTGACGCTGAGATTAAGGTCGCCGCCGAGAATGCCGCGCGCAGTGGCTTCATTAAGCCAGGGACACTTCGTTTGTGAACGGCAGATGGCGGGCGTGAACAACGCGAGGCTCAGAAGAAGCGTGGGAGACATTCGCATCGCTAGGACTTCGTTGCCGGCTTCAACTGTTCTGATTTGAGGATTTTGCCGCCTTCCTGGACGATGTAGAGGCGGTTTACCTCTAGATCTTTGAGCTGATCAACTTGGCCGCTTAGCCAGCGGATTTCGACCATGTCGACTTTCGTGGCTTGCTCTAGGCCGAAGTGCATGCGCATGTCGTTTTGGGAGAAATAGCTCCCGCCGCTGCGGAGCTCGTCCATTTGGACTAGCGGCTTTTCCGCGGTAGGGAGCGTTTTGGCGGTGACCAGGACGCGGCTGCCGATGCCGGTACGATTGGACTTTGTGCCGACGAGCTTGATCTTGATCCAGTTGCGGTTGAGGGTGGAGTCGCAGCGGAGGAGCTGAGGAATGGCGTTGACGCAGTTGACGGCGATATCCAGGTCGCCGTCGTTGTCGTAGTCGCCGAAGGCGCAGCCGCGGGCTGGGGCGTTTTCCATAATTCCGGGGCCGCCCTGGTTGGTGACTTCTTCGAAGCGGCCGTTGCGGAGGTTGCGGTAGAGGTATTTGTGTTCGGCGTATTTGAGGTCAGCTTTGGATTTGTCGACCTCGGGGTAGACGTGGCCGTTGGACATGAGGATATCGAGCCAGCCGTCGTTGTCCATATCGAAGAAGCCGACGCCCCAGCCGAGAAGCCGGGTGTTGACGCCGAGGCCGCTCGGATAGGTGCGGTCTTCGAAGACGCCGTCGCCGAGATTGGTGTAGAGAGAATCGGTGTCGCCGGCGAAATTCGTTTTTACGATATCGAGATTGCCGTCGCGGTTGTAGTCGCCGATGGAAACGCCCATGCCGGCTTGGGGCTTGGCTTCGGCGGAAAGAGCTGCGCCGTTTTCGATGGCGACGTCTTTGAAGGTGCCGTCGTGTTGATTGAGATAGAGCGTGGCGGGGGCGGAATCGTTGGCGACGTAGATGTCGGGCCAGCCGTCGTTATCGAGATCGGAGGCGGCGACGCTGAGCCCGTAGGTGCCGACGGCGTTCCACATGCCAGATTTTTGGCTCACGTCGGTGAAGGTGCCGTTGCCGTTGTTGTGATAGAGAATATTTTTTCCGCCGGCGAGGCCGGGCGGACCGCAGGCTACGACGATGCCTTTGTAGGTGCAGGGGCCTTCTTCAGGGAGAGGCGCGGTCTTTAGGTCGAAGTCGACGTAGTTGGCGACGAACAGATCGAGGTGGCCGTCTTTGTCGTAGTCAACCCAGGTGCAGCCGGTATTCCAGCGCGTTTTGAGGCCGGGTTCGAGAAGGCCGGTGCGTTCGGTGACGTCGGTGAAGGTGCCGTCGCCATTGTTGTGATAGAGAACGTTTTGGCCGTAGTAGGTGACGAAGAGATCATCGTTGCCGTCGTTGTCGTAGTCGCCGACGCAGCAGGCTTGGCCCCAGCCGGTACGGGTGTCGAGGCCGGAACCTTTGGTGACATCGGTGAAGGTGCCGTCGCGATTATTTTTGAAGAGACGGCAATGCGGTTCTTTGCCTTTCGCGAATCCTTCGAGGCGCCAGCCGTTGACTAGAAAGACGTCGAGCCAGCCATCGTTGTCGTAGTCGTAGAAGGCAAGGCCGCAGCCGGTGGTTTCAAGGAGATATTTATTTTTCCCGATGCCGCCGAACGTGGTTTCGACGTCGAGGCCAGAGCCTTTGACGACATCTACGAAGCTGACGCCGAGCGGAGTGCCTTCGATGGGGGATTTCGGACCGGGAGGGGGAGGAGCGGGCTTGGCGTCGTAGCTGCGTTCGATAGGGCCGATTTTTGGTTTCGGCGGAGCTTGCTGCTGTTGAGGAGCGGCTAGGGCCAAAATATCCGCGAACGGAAGAACGAGAGCTGTGCGGCTGAGCGAACGAAGAAATCTTCGGCGATCCTGGTCCAACACGAATCCTCCTTAGTTATCGCTGACCGGTGCCATTGCCGGCGCCACCTGCGTTGACGTTGGCAGGAGCGGGTCTTAGATCCGTGTGCATGTGCCAGGGCACGCTCTCGGTCGATATCTCGGGATGCTTGCGCAGGAAATCCAGTGAATAGGTGGGAGCTTCGGGATCGATTCGCTTGGTGGCGTACATCGCAGCTTGGGCCGCGGCTTCAACCTTCATGCCTTTGCGTCGATAGAGGATGGCGAGATTGTAATGAGCGGCGAGGTCGTCGGGGTCGATGGCTTGCAGCGCTTGAAACTGCGCCACGGCGTCATCGGTGCGATGCTGCTGGTAATAGGCGATGCCGAGTTCACGGCGGGCGTCGCGCGATTGCGGAAATTGTTCGACGACTCTTTGGAGATCGGCGACTTCAGATTCGGGATGGCCTTCGCGGCGTTCAACCAGAGCTAAATAGTAGAGTGCGCGGGCATAATCCGGATGGAGCTGCAAGGCTTTCTCAAGGGGCGGGCGCGCCGACGAATACTTTTCCCACTCGATGAAGGTCAGGCCGAGATTTACGTAGCCGTCTTCGTAGTCGGGGCGGAGCTTCGTAACTTGTTCGAAAGCGGCGATGGCGTCGGAATATTGCTGTTGGTCGAGATAGCCGATGCCGACATTGTTCCAGCGCATCCAGTCCTGATTGTCGTTGGGAGCGGGGGGAATGGGATCGTTCATGCCGAGGTTCAAGGCGCGCGTCTGAGAGGCGAGTTCGACAACGGGATAGAGCGGGTGATCGGGCCCGAACACATTGTTCAGATAGCTCTGGCGTAGGTGGCGGTAGTTCACGCGGGCGGTGATGCTGAGTGGGCCTTTGGCGTCCGGAGGAATTTGGAATTCATAGCGGACCAGGGCGGAGCGGCCGGACTGGATGGAATTGTCGTAGGCCATGGAATGGATCGTCCAGACTTTGTGATTGTCGACAAACTCGCCGGAGAGATTGACGGGGCGATTGGTGAAGCTATGCGCACGGGTATCGAGCATGCCGTCGGGCTTGAGGAATCCACTGTGATAGAGGTCGTGTCCGGCGGCGTCTTTCACCGTGACTTCGACCCAGGCCTCATAGAGGTCGCGGACTTCGGGAATGAGCGAGTGGCCAATGTTTTTGTTTTGGATGACGACGTAAGCGGTCACGGCGCTGTTTGGCTCAAGCTGAAAGGGCGTGGATCCGAGTGGCGCAATCATGTTGTCGTCGCCTGCTTTTTTCAGGGCGAAAATGTCGACGTTCAGGAAGTTGCCTGCCTTGAGGAACTCGATTGTTTTCTGCAGTTGCTCGTCGAACCCGTAGTAGAAGGGAACAGCAGTGTTTCCGGCGAGCCAGCGATGGGAGGCGAAGGTTCCGCCCTTGGCGCCGTAGTCGGGCAGAGTGGCCGGTGCGCGACGCATGTGGCAGCCCTGGCAGGTCGTGAAGTCAGCAGAATAAAAAGTCAGAGGGTTGCGCTTGGAGAATTTGGAGTTCTGCCACTCGTCAAAAACGGTGAAAGCGCGAATGAACTTGTATTCGTTCAGAGGATTGGGGAGGTTGGCTTTGTGACAGGCAGCGCAGAATTCCGGCGTGCGATAGAACGGCTGCATTACGGCTCTGGAGTGACGCTCGGGATGCTCGAGGATTTCGCCGAATTGGACTTGGCCCGGAATGCGATTGCCGTTCTCATCGACCATTACGGCGGGAACGCCCATTACATAGCCGCCATTGCCAGAGGTGGACTGCAGACGCTGGATGGAGTGACAGGTGGTGCAGGTCAGGCCGTCCTTGTCGAAGGCGCGATTGACGTGCGAGTCCTCTGTCAGCCCGCCGGAGAGCACGACGATCGGATTGTGGCAGCTATCGCAGTGCCGCGAGAACTCGATGCCTTTGGTGCGGACGAGGATGTTGACGCTGGTGCGGTAGAACGGGGTGCGGAAGGAGTTGGAGTGCAGAGCCTGACGCCATTGGCTGTAGGCCTCATCGTGACAGTGGGCGCAGTACTCGGCTTCCGGGAAAGCGCCGGGCTGAATGAAGTCATTACCTTCTATGGCGGCATTTCCAGGAAGCGATAGATTGTCTTTGCCGAAAAGAAAGTTGTACGTCTTTCGTATCTCGTCGGCGTAATTCTTGCGTTCGGGGTTTTCGTTGGATTGGGCGTGGGTGGTGAACGGCGCGGTAGCTGTGAGCAATAAAAGGCCGAGGAAGAGACCAGCGATACTGAATAGAGTTCGAATCGTTCGGGAGTTCATCACGACTTACCTGAATGAACCAGCCAGCCAAAGCGTCGCATGGACCGCAGGAATTTGAAATTCATGCGGAACTTTGCGGAAGCTTTCAGCAAACGCATCCCATCACCCACAAGCGGGCCCCCATGTGCTGGAGGCATGAATATTGGTATAGCGCATCCGTAGTTCCGTGTAAATGACGGCCTTTCGGTGCCGGAGTCCGCAAGGGATAGGGGGCAGCGGCGTGGACCGGTTTCCGAGTGATGCGTGAACAAGGATTTAGCCAGGTATGGGTATCGGTGGTTGTAATTTCAAACTTGGCCGGCTTCGCACTCCGGGCGCTGCTCAACGTTATGCTCAAGGATAGAGAGGGAACTGCTCTACTTGATCTGCTGGTCTGCAGGCAGGGCCTGGTTGATGCTCTTCAAGGTTTGGAAACCGTCTTGGACGACGGTTGTCTTGATATTGTCTCTTGTCACGACAATGGGTTTCAGAAGGATGGCGGGCACATCCTTCTTGCCATTGCTTACTGTTCTGTTCGCACGCGTCTTTTCGCCATTCGCCAGGCGAACGGCTTCCTCGGCGGCGACGACCGCTTCATTTCCCACCGGCTTGTAAACCGTCATGCTTTGCGCGCCTTGAGCGATGCAGATAACCGCCGCCAAATCCGCATCTTGTCCGGAAACCAAGACTTTGCCGTCCAGATGATGTTCGCGGAGAGCTTGAATAGCGCCTCCCGCCAATCCGTCATTGGAAGCGAGAACGGCAGCGATGTTGCCTTGGGAAGAATCAATGGCCTTCAGCATGGAAAGGTAGGCCTCGGACGGCAGCCAGTCTTTTGTGTACCCATCCGCGATCACTTTGATGTCGCCACGATCGATATAGGGCTGCAGAACCTTCATTTGCGCGTCATGCAAAGTCTTGGCGCCTTCGTCATTTGGCGAACCCGCGATCAGCACATAATTTCCCCTAGGCGCATGTTTTGCGAGATATTGCGCTTGCAGCCAGCCGATCTCAAGGCGGTCAAAACTCACATACAGGTCGACATCGCTATTCAGGACCAGGCGGTCGTAGCTGATGACCTTAACGTTGGCCGACTTTGCAGCGTTCACGATCCGGCTGGCCTTGGCGGTGTCGTGCGGCAGTAAAACCAGCACTTTAATTCCAGCCTTGATCATGTCCTGCACTTGTTGGAACTGAAGATCATCGTCGCCGCCGGCGTCGCCGGAGATTACCTGCGCTCCTAACTTTTTGGCTCGTGCCTCGAAGGAATCCATGTCCGTTTGCCAGCGCTCGCCCTTCATCGCTTCGATGGAAAAGCCTATTTTCAATTTGCTCGTCTCTTGCGCCAGCACAGGTGGTCCTGTAAGAGCTACGACGAACAGTGCGGACAACATCGTCAGTCTGCGTCGGGCTTTCATCAGGATTTCTTCCTCCAAATTGCGCCGCCTATGGCAAAAGCTCATGGAAATTCTGTCCCGACCAACCTCTGTCTACGGCAAAAACGATCCCGCCGCTACGCGCTGCCCCTCTGGCTATCTTAGTCAGTATTCTTTCCGGGCTCGGCATCTAAGGAACGGTTCGACGCAAATCAGTCAACTCCTTAAAGCCACCTGCCCAATACGCCCCTTTCGAGGCGCGGCGCTAGAATTCAGCGTTAAATTCCATTGCGCACGACAGGGGACTGATTTTTGATGAATTCGAGTTCCGGAAGCGAGAAGCCAGGCGAGTGGCGTCGAAGCAGGCTGATTGCTATTCCTTGATCATTCGCAGATCGTCCTTAAATACACCCAATTCGCTGTGAAATCGATGCTTATTGTTATCGACCTCGAGCGTATTTTTGAGCACCAGCTTGGCCTCTTCGGCGGCAGCGCGCAATTCCGGATGCTCATCTACGTCGGCTGAAGTCAAGACGGCATGTGCTATGCGCCATAGACAGTTTTCCAGTTCGGTGATGCGCTTCACGACCTCGGGCGCGGACGTCTGAGCTTTCACATAGGTGTCGAGCGCGACTTCGCCCTCGATCTTCTCGACGTATTCCGTAATGGTGGTTTCGCCGTCATTTATCGGATGAACGACGCGCGGAACGATGCCTGCCAGTGGATTGGGATTCGGCATGGAACGGATTATAGATCAGAAATCCGTCGAGCGGAATGTCTGGCGGAGAGCGCGAGTCGCTTTGGCGCGGGAGACGTGCTCCCTTCACCAGCCGCGGGCGACGGAAGCCCTGACGAGGACTTGAAAACTGAAGGCAAGACTTGACCACTGTGGCGCCGATTTACCTGAGAGCTTTCTCTCCTTCGCAACTCAAAGCTCGATTACGGCTGCAACTTTTCCAACTCGTCGGCCTTCTGGCGTTCGGCGGAGGCTTCCGCCTTTTTGCCTTGGCGTTCGAGGGCATTGGCTAGGCCACGATGTGCATCAGGATAGTTGGGGTCCTCGCTGAGGGCCTCCTGAAACCGTTCGATGGCATCTTCCACCTGGCCCTTCTGAAGCAGTGCCTTGCCGGAATTTGTGGAGACTGTAGCGCGCTGGCGGCGCATCACCCCGCGTTCGAGGTCGGCGCCGATTTTGCGCTCGGCCGCGGCTTCGGCGGCGTTCCCTTGCTGTGCGAGTACAGCTGCCAGTGTGAGGTGGGAGTCGGGCTGGCCAGGTAGCCGACGAATAGCTTCCCGGAGAGCCTCAGCGGCTTCGGGCAATTTGTCCATCTTTCGATAGAGGCTGCCTAGCGTTGCCCAGCCGTCGGCGTTATCCGGATGGAGCTTCATCGCGAGGGAAAGCTCGCGAGCGGCGTCGTCGTAGCGGCCATCCTGCATGAAGAGATTGCCCAACGTGTAATGCGGCTCATACGCCGAAGGATTGAGCTTAGCCGCGGCTTCCAGCTCAGGAATGGCGCCCGCATTATCATCCTTCAATTTTAGGGCGAGCCCGAAGTCGTAGTGAAGCTGGTAATTGCTGGGATCGATCTTGAGGCCCGAAATAAGGACATGAATGGCCTCATCGAGTTCGTTCATTTGCAAGTACGCGGCTGCGAGGTTTTCGTGCGCCGTTGCGTCGGAGGGCTTGTGTTCGAGAGTGCGCTGTAGAAAGGGAATGGCTTCCTTGGCGTTTCCAGCGACAAGAAGGGCCAATCCCAGGCTTGCGACGGCGTCTGCGTTTTTTGGTTCGGCTTGGACGACCTGGCGGAGTAGCGGAAGAACCTCAGAATCGTGGCGGGTGCGCTGGAGCGCTCGAGCAAGTTGATACTTAGCTTCGGTGGAGGCAGGGTCAAGGGTAATCGCGCGTTGGAATTCTGCGATGGCTTTGTCGTCTTCATTGTTGGCCGCAAAAGCTTCACCGAGCTGTGTGGCGGCGAGAGCGTTGTTGGGGGCCAACCGGGTGGCCAAGGTTAGTTCCTGGATCGCGGGTAAGGTTTGCTGGTCGGCGAGGAGCGCCGCGCCGAGATGCAGATGAGCTGTGGCGGAGTTTGGATTGAGCTGAAGCACGTTTTGAAATTCGCTGACCGCCAAGGGCCAGTTGCTCTGTTGCGCATAAAGCGAACCCAACGCATCCATGAGATCGGGGCTCTGCGGCGACGCGGCGATAGCGGCCTTCATCTTGGCCGTGGCCGAAGGGAGCTGACCGGTGGCGGCTAGCGCGCGAGCGTAGGCCGCAAGAACGTAGGAAGGCAGAACGGAGGGAGAATTAGACGCGGGCTGGCGCTGGGCGGCGGCTTCAACATTTTTGAATAAGTCGACCGCTTTCTTGTTGGCGCCTGCCTGCTGGTAAGCGAGGGCGAGGTTGGTTTCGGCTGAGACATCGCTGGGCTTCAGTGCAAGTGCTGTTTCGAGCTCCTTGATGGCTTGCGGGAGTTTCCCGAGGCGCATCAGGACCACGCCCAGGGCGCTGTGACCTTCTTCGATCTGAGGAACGAGACGCACGACTTTCTCAAATTGGGCTTCCGCAGTCGCGAAGTCGTTGTTGGCAGCAGCTGAAGTCCCAGCCCGATAAGCTGCTTGAGCTTCTTCGTTAGTGCGGGCCTGCGCGCCCGAAGAAGAGGGTTGCTGCGAGAAGACGGGCCCGGCAACCGACAGCGAGAGGAGGAATACTAACGCTCGCGAAATGAGCAAGGAAAGGGCTAGCCGAGTCGCCGCCGCGCCAGTGCGAGCCTGGAGGTCACTCGAGCGCATTTGCAAGTTCGCTGCAAGAGGCATGAGATCCAGTGGGCTCAGATGAGCTGTCGGAAACAAAATACGCACAGGGAGTATAACAGCGTCTTTGGCGCGATTTCTTGCCCCGCGGGTGAAGGATATCGCTAACAGGAAGGTGCGGTTGAGGTGCCTTAGAAAACTGCAAGAATAGAAGATTGTGAGAGTTACGAGGGGCGGCGGTTCGAGCGGGAACGACCGTTTGTGTCTGGATAAGCAGACATAAACAGTCGTTTTGGGAGATTGGGGGAGGGAATTCATTGGGAAGTGAAATTGCCTTGTTCTAATATCGCCCGCAACTCGCTTGTAATCAGCGATCGCCGGAGCCGGCCGAGGAGCGGGTAGAAAAGGGAGCGAACGGCCACCGGACTGCCTACTACATAGGCATGCAAACAGTCATCAAGCAGTCCAAAGACATTCGAAACAAGAAACAAAAGGGCTTTTCACTTATCGAGTTGCTGATCGTTGTGGCGATTATTTTGATCATCGCGGCTATCGCAATTCCTAACCTCCTAAGGTCGCGTATGGCGGCTAATGAAGCATCAGCGGTTGGTTCGATCCGTACGATCAACACCTCTGCTGTCACGTATTCGACGACTTACCCGAACGCCGGCTTCCCGGCTACTCTGGCGTCGTTGGGTGGCGCAACACCTTGCACGGCTACCTCAACGAACTCCTGCTTGCTTGACGCAGTACTTGCAGGCGGCACGAAGAGCGGATATGTTTTCGCTCTGACCACGGACGGCAACACGCCTTCGGTTGGCTATTCGATCACCGGAACCCCGGTGTCGGTTGGCACGACCGGTCAGCGCATGTTTTTCTCTGACCAGTCTGGTGTGATCCGTTACAGCGCAACAGGCGCGGGCGCAACGGCAGCTAGCCCGGCACTGCAGTAAAGTTAGGTTTCGGCCGGACGGCTGGCCGAGGAAGGATTTCGAAAGAGCCCGGGGCTAAGGTCCCGGGCTCTTTTGCTTTTGGCGAGCAGTTTTCGGCCGGGTGCCATGACGGTTTTCGGGGCGGTTCTGCGCAATGCTTAGTAGATGCCGCATCACAGAGAGCCCTCGGGGATCAAGCTCAGCTTGGACCCCGGGGGCTGCGGCATTTATCGAGGAACTCCGAAAGACAGCCTAGAGAAATCAGCGTTGGCCAGGAGAGCAGGAATGACAGGCTGACGGCTGCACGGAAGCGCTATTGGCATTGGCGGGCATTTGGATGCCTGCAATCGCGCGGCGTTATATGCTTAGAATGCCTTCGATTCAGGAACCTCATACACAGAATGTACACATAGTTTTCATTGACGGTCTCAAGGTCTGTATGGGATATACAGGGCCGTGGGAACTGTCTCCTCTCCCAATCCCAAGCAAGAGAACGGACCTTTCGTCGCTGACCCGCCGAGCAGTGGGCGGGCCTTTGTGTGGATTACGACGGCCACGTTGACCGGCGCGATTGTCATGGCAATGGAACTGACAGCGTTCCGGCTGTACGCGCCATATTTTGGGAACTCGATTTACGTTTGGGGCAGCATGATTTCGGTGGTGATGCTAGCCCTGGCGGTTGGATACAGTCTAGGCGGATGGATTGCGGATCGTTGGCCTACCGATGCGGTTCTCTACTTTCTCGTTTTGGGCAGCGGCGTTTATCAACTCGTGATTGTTTTCGTGTCGCGAGGTGTGTTGCTGAAGGTGTGGCACTCGGGAGACTTTCTTGGGCCGGTGCTGGCCACGGTGATTATTTTTGCACCGCCGATGACGGCGTTGGCGATGACGTCGCCATTTGTAATTCGTCTTTTGGTGCGCGCGGGGCACGTCGGGATCACGGTGGGAAAAGTATTTGCGCTCTCGACGGCGGGGAGCATTGCGGGAGTGCTGGGAACGAGTTTTTATTTGGTGCCGAGGTTCGGTTCGCGCGCCACCCTCGAAATACTTTGTGGAGCGTCCATGGTGATCGGAGTAGGCGGCTTGATGACGCGGAGGAAGTCGGCGATCCTGCTGGCGCTGCCGGGCGCTTTGCTCTTTGTTGTTCCGATTCCAAAAACGCCGCCGATGGTTCTTTGGAGCGGGGAATCCGCGTACAACAGGATTTTCGTCATTGAGGATAAAGGGTTGCGGTTGCTATCGCTGAATGATTCACGCTTTGCACAAACGATTGAAAAAGTTGGGGGCGGGGGTTCGGGGTTTTACCTGGATGAGTTTGCGCTGGGGCCCGTGATTGTTCCGGCAAAGAATTTGCTGGTGCTCGGCATGGGGGCGGGAGGATCGATCCAGGTCACAAGGATGGTTGCGCCGGATATTGAGATCAATGCGGTGGAAATTGACCCGGAAGTGGTGCATGTGGCAGGCGAGTTTTTTGGTCTGCCGCAGGATGACGCCAGATTGCATGTGCATATCGCGGATGCGCGTCCGTGGCTGGCGGAACATGCAGCGAAGAATGATTTAGTGCACATCGATCTATTTCAGGGCGGGCCTTATGTGCCGTTTTATTTGACGACGGTGGAGTTTTTTCGGTTGGTGCGAGCGCGGATGGTGGATGGCGGCATGCTGATCATAAATGTCTATGACGCGAGTCCCCGGCGAGAGTTGCTTGAGGCGATGGGAGCGACAATGCGCCAGGTGTTCCCGTCGCTAGAAAGGTTATCCAGAGCAGATGGGAATCACATCCTCTTTGCTTTTGCCGAGAAACGTGATTTGGCGGACATTGTGGCGCGATTGAAACGAGGCGCTGGACCGTCGTGGGTGCAGGAGTTGGCACAAAAGGCGGCTGGGGAGATTGTGGAGTTTGAACCGCGAGACGGAGCAGTAGTATTTACAGATGATCGGGCGCCCGTTGAGGAGATGACGCGGCGGATGCTGGCGGAGGCGGGAAAGGCGAAATGACGACAAAAGATCGCAGGGGATTCTTGCATGGTTCGCTGATGGCGTTGGCGGCGGGACTTGGGCCTGGGCGTGACGTGCTCAAGGGCGGGGAAGGGTTTGGTGCGTGGACAGGTGGGGAGAGTACCGGCCATGGCGCGCAGAAGGCGTTTGGGAATGAGGGGAAGAAGCCGCTGCGGTTGGGATTGATCATTGGGATCGGGAATGATCCGGATGCGGCTTTGGCGAAGGTGCATGACTTGGGGTTGCCGACTTGCCAGGCCTACTGCGAGGAGTTTGCGCTGGGGTTGGAGAAAAAGCTGACGGCGGCGCTGGGGAAATATGGGATTGAGGCGACGTCGATTGTGGTGGGCGGGCCAGGGAAGGAAGTGTGGGACTTTTATGGGGGGCCGCTGACGATTGGGCTGGTGCCACGGGAGACGCGGGCGGCGCGAATTGCGCTTATCAAGAGGGCGTCGGACTTTGCAAGGGAATGCGGCGTAGCGGCGGTACAGACGCATTGCGGATTTATTCCGGAGAATCCGAACGACGACTTGTATAAGGAGACCGTTGTTGCGATGCGGGACGTGGCGGAGTATTGCAGGCGGAACGGGCAGAACTTCCGGTATGAGACGGGGCAGGAGACGCCGATTACTTTGGTGCGGGCGATGCGGGATGTGGGGCTCGACAATCAGGGAGTGAATTTTGATTTGGCGAATTTGATTTTGTATGGGAAGGCGAATCCCGTGGATGCGGTCGAGATTCTTGCGCCGTATGTGCAGGGAATTCATGCGAAGGACGGGCTCTGGCCGACGAATCCGAAAGAGTTGGGGGAGGAAGTGGCGATTGGGAAGGGCAAGGTGGACTTTCCGCGGATTGTGTCGCGGCTGAAAGAGATGAAGTACGCGGGAGCGGTGACGATTGAGCGGGAAATTTCGGGTGAGAAGCAGATGGAGGATGTGCGAGGGGCGAAGGAGTATTTGGAAAAGTTGATAGGTGCGTAGGAGAGTGGCCCGTAGCGTCGGCCTGCTGCGTTCGAAATGACCGTTGGGTGCTTGGGCTAGATAGCCAGAGCTACGCGAATAATTGGCGCTGGTGCAGTTGGTTTGAGTTTGGGAGGAGGCGTTTCCTTCGGGGTGACAACGTAGCGCGGCGTGCTTGGGGGATAGCGGGCGGCCCGCCCAGGACGTCAGCGGCGTGGGCGGCGACATTCAGCAGGACGAGGTCGGCCATTCGCAGTACGTCGTATCCTCTCGCAAGGGTGCGCGTATCGTCTTCCGCAGCGCACTCCCATTCCATGGCGTTAAGCAAAGCCGCCACGCTGCTTGAACGGTCACGCCGCAAGCTCAGAATTTCGGTGGTGATGCTCATGATGCCCCCAATGCAGGAGTGTTTTGTTCCTTTTGGGACAGAACGACCAATGGAACTTTCGTACTATGCTGGCGGTACTACGCTGTGAGTTTCTGAGGGAAAGAGCGGGATCGGCCACCCCCCCCAAAGGTTAAGCCTCGGTACCCTTGAGTCGGTCTTCTACGCATTTGATACCTGCCGCCGTAGCCGGATAGAGCTTCTTCGCCTGTTTTGATTTCCAGATTTCTTGGTCTGCAGCATGCTGGCGGGCTCCGCTTCCATATTCGCTGAGAAGGAGTCAGTGATGTTCGTGACGCCGTAGCCATGTTGCTTCAATTCCTTGTTGACTTGCAGCCCGGTCACGTTCGGTTCTCTGGAGGCGAGGTTGCGCGGTGTGCAGTGGATGTGATAGAGCGAGGCGTGGACGGTGGCCGCATCTTTTGGATGCTGCCAAGGAGAACGTAGATGCGAGAGCCTAAAGAAGTCGGAAACGAGATTGGTCGGAGGCAGTTTATTGGGACGGCGGCGGCGGTGGGAGGGGTGATGTTTATTCCGGCCGCGTTGGTGCGGGGGACGGCGGCGAATTCGGAGGTGCGTGTGGGGTTGCTGGGTTGTGGCGGGCGGGGGACGGAAGACGCCACCAATCTGTTTGAGACAGGCGGGGCGCGCGTTGTGGCTTTGGCGGATATGTTTCAGGACCAGTTGGATGTGGCACGGAGTTCGTTCGACAAGATGCAGGCCTCGAAAGGTTATGCCGGGATTGATGCTTCGCAGCTTTTTGTTGGCCCTAAAGCTTACGAGGCGATTGCCCATTCTAAGGAGGTCGACGCGATTGTGATTGCTACGCCGCCTTACTACCACCCACAACATTTAGAGGCGGTAGTCGCGGCGGGGAAGCATGTTTATTGTGAGAAGCCAGTAGCGGTGGATGTGCCGGGGGCGAGGAGGGTAGTGGAGATTGGGAAGCGGGCGGAAGGGAAGTTGAGCTTGGATGTGGGATTTCAGATTCGGGATTGTCCGCCGTTTGTGGAGTTGGTGAAACGGATTCATGGAGGGGCGCTGGGGAATATTGTTTGCGGGGAGGCGCATTATTTGTCGGGGTATCTGGACCGGCCGAAGTGGGAGAAGGCTTCTCCTAGGGAGCGGCGGCTGCGGAACTGGGTGTATGACCGCGTGCTATCGGGGGACATTATTGTGGAGCAGAACATCCACGTGATTGATATTTGCAATTGGATTTTGAAGGCGCATCCGGTGAAGTGCGCGGGGACGGGAGGGCGGTCGGGACGGCCGGTGGATGGGGACGTGTTCGGGAATTACAACGTGGTGTTTACTTATCCGGATGGCGTGGATGTGACGTTCAGCTCGACGCAATTTGCGAAGGGGTGGTGGGACGTTACGGAGAGGTTTTTTGGGACGAAGGGGACTTCGCAGTCGCCGTACTCGGGGCCCTTGGGGATTTGGGGGGATGAGGCTTGGCAGACGCCACAGATTCCGGCGAAGGATGACCAGGGGTTCTCGGCTACGGGGAAATTTACCTCGAATCTGGAGTTTGCGGATGCGGAGAAGAAGAAGGCGTTCGTGGAGAGTATTACTTCGGGGAAATTTCATAATCAGGCGGAGAAGGGGGTGGAGTCCGCGGTGTCGTGCATGATGGCGCGCACGGCGGCTTATACGGGGAAGGAAGTGACTTGGGAGGAGCTGTGGAAATCGACCGAAGTTTGGGAGTCGAAGATCAATTTGGAAAAATTGACGTAAAGATGCAATGAGATGAAGAAGTAAAGAAAAGGAATTTACACAGAGGGCGCAGAAGACACAGAGGGCACGGAGAAGAGGGAACGCGATGCGGACAACGCGGCGGGAGTTTGTGACGGCGGGGATTGCGGCGGCTTGTGGCTTGGGGATGGGTGGCCGGATGCTGGCAGGCGGGCTGAAGGTCGCGGATAGCGGGCCGCTGCGCGTTAAGAAGGGGCTTGTGATGGACATGCTGTCGACCAAGCTGAGTTATACGGAGCGGTTTAGGCTGGCGCGGGAGGTGGGATTTGAGGTGGTGCAGGCGCCGACGACCGCAGACATGCACGAAGCGGAGGAGATGAAGAAGGCGGCGGATGGGGCGGGGATTCGGATCGACTCGGTGATGAACATGGACCACTGGAAATACCCGCTGTCGTCTGGCGACAGCGCGGTGGTGGCGAAGAGCATGGAGGGGATGAGGACATCGCTGCGGAATGCGAAGGTGTGGGGATCGGACGCTGTCTTGCTGGTTCCGGCGGTGGTAAATGCGGAGACTTCTTACCGCGAGGCGTGGACGCGATCACAGAAGCAGATTCGCGAGTTGATACCGATGGCGGCGGAGTTGAAGGTCGTGATCGCTTTGGAGGAGGTTTGGAACAAGTTTCTGCTGAGTCCTTTGGAGATGGCGAAATATGTTGGTGAGTTTGGGAGTCCGTGGATCAAGGCGTGGTTTGATGTGGGGAACGTGGTGCTTTATGGGTATCCACAGGATTGGATTCGGACGCTCGGAAAGAGCATATACAAGGTGCATCTGAAGGACTTTAAGCGCAAGGAGAGCGGGTACGCTTGGGTGAATCTGGGCGAGGGGGACGTGGATTGGGCAGCGGTTCGGCAGGCGTTTGGGGAGATTGGGTATTCGGGAAGCGTGATAGCGGAATTGGATGGTGGGGATGAGGCGTATTTGCGAGATGTGAGTAAGAGGATAGATCGATTGTTGGTGGGAGTGGGATAGCGCGGAGGAAGAGAGAAAGAGGCGCAGCGGGGATTTGGCGCGCGGCTGGGTAGAAGGCGAGGAATTAGCTTGCGGCGGTGGCGGACACGCCGAGTTCCTTGAGCTTGGCGCGAGCCGCGCGTTCTTCTTCCGTGCCAGGGTAGCGGCGGATGACTTCGCGCAGTTCACGGATGCCGGCAGTTTTCTGGCCGAGTTCAATCAGCGCCATACCTTTTTTTAGGCGGGCGGGTTCGAGCTTGAAGCCTTTCGGGTAAAGAGTGAGCACCTTGTCGTATTCGGCGACAGCGTCCTGATACTGCTTTTGGTGGTAGGCGATTTCGCCGAGATAGAATTGGGCGTTGCAGGCGAGGTCGGTGGTGCCGTAATACTTCAAGTAGTCGAGAAATTCCTGGCGAGCGAGATCATACTTGCCGCTCGTGATGTCGCGCAGGCCGTTGGAATAGAGCATGTCGGCGGAGGGAGCGGGGGAGGCGGAAGCCGCAGGGGAAACGGCATTGCTCGCGGCGGGGGGAGCGGAAGTGGCGTCATTCGACGGTTTTGGGCTTGTGCCGGGAGCAGTACTGGCCGGGGCTGACCCGGAAACCTTAGCGTCAATGCCTTGAACGGCGCTTTGCAGGTCGACGAGCTGCTGATTGAGTTTGCCGAGGCGCGATTTGATTTCTTCCAAATTGTCAGAGAGCCCCTGGACTTGTGTCGACATGGTGTCAAGGCGGGCGCCAGAGTTGGCTTGCACGTCCTGCACGGACTTCTGGACGGAACCCATGGTGGCGTTGAGCTTGCCGACGTTGTCGCTGGCTTGCTCGACGAGAGTTTTGAGGACAGTGTGGTCTTGGGTGATCTGCGTGGTCATGTCCTTCTGACCTTGCAGCAGCGTGGTGACGTCGCGCTGCAGGTCGATGATTTCGCGGGCGACAGCCTCCGCCGGGCGCGGCCCGATAAGGCTGCCGCCGAGCGCGCCTGCAAAAACAGCGGCCGCAAAAATGACGATGGTGCGGATTTTCATGAAAAGAACCTCCTCAGATGCGTCTGCTTCTCAGATCAGACAAATATTCAGGCCAGGGAAGAGCGCGCTGACTGGTAGTCGCTGAGCGGCCGGGATGTCTGTAACCCGGCGGCTCATTATTCACTTTAACGGCAGAGCCGCGCGCGAGCAAGAGATTGCTCGGACACGCGGCTCTGTCGGTCATCGAACAGTTACGAGGTTGTAGGAAGTGCTACGGCACACGGACGAAGTGGCCGACGCGGTTCTTCTGCCAGCATTCCTCGGTGCTCTCCGTGCAGAGAGGCCTCTCCTTGCCCAGGCTCGTCGTATTGATGCGGTCGGCGGAGATGCCGAGGGAGACGAGATAGCTCTTGACGGCGGTGGCGCGGCGATCGCCGAGAACGAGGTTGTATTCGGTGGAACCACGCTCGTCGCAGCGGCCTTCGACGGTCACTTTGACTTCCGGATGACTGCGCAGGAATTCGGCGGTCTTGCCGAGAGCGTCGCGGGCATCGGCGCGGATGTCGGCTTTGTTGAAGTCAAAGTAGGCGTCGCGAACTTCCCTCAGGAAGAGCTCGTCGATCGTGGGCCCAGTTGGTGGCGGAGGCGGCGGAGGCGGCGGAGCTGCCACGGTGACGCGGACGCTCGAGTCAGCCGAGCCGCCGGGACCGCTGGCGGTAATCGTGTAAGTTGTGGAGTCCGACGGCGTAACTTTGGTCGAACCTTGAGCCGTGACGGCGCCCACTCCTGGAGAAATGGTGAGCTGCGTGGCATCGGTAGAAGTCCAGCTCAGCGTCGTGGAATCGCCGGTGTTGATGGAAGTTGGGCTGGCCTGCAGCGAGACGGTCGGGCGAGCGGCTGGAGGCGGTGGAGGTGGCGGTGTAGGCTGCGCAGCTGGCGGTTTTTTGTTGCAACCCGCAACAAAAGCGACAGCGAGCATGGCAGTGAGAATGGCCGCGCGGTACAGAGAGCTAGAAACCCGATTCATTCGAATCCTCCTCAGCGTAAGAATCCCTTGTTTGCCCACCAACCGCCATCATCCTATCACTAGTGGGCTGGGTTAAGGAAATACATCGTAGCACGATATATTACCTCTCGTACACAAACAAATACGGCTGCGAGCCGCCGACGGCAACACAAAAAACATATTTCGGGAAATAACGCAACCAAAAGTTCAGATGCGCGGCGCGAGAGGAAAGTTTCGAGTAATTTTTGCCAGCCCGATTACGCCGCGGCGGTTTATTTAGGCGACCAGTTGGGCGACTCGTTGTGGCCATCCATGGTGAGTTGGTGAGGCTGCGAGCCGTCGGCCAGCATAGACCAGATTTGGCGCGGGCCGGTGCGGGTGGATTCGAAGACGATGTGGCGGCCGTCGGGAGCCCAGCTGGGGCGCTCGTTGCGGGTTCCGGAGTCTGGCGTGAGGTTGATGATGTGCTGTGAAGTGGGGTCCATGACGTAGATATCGTAGTTGCCGTCGGGACGTCGCCAACTGAAGGCCAAGAGCTGGCCGTTCGGAGACCAGGCAGGATCGATGAGATAGCCCTTGTCCGGAAGATCGAGGAGGTTCACGTTGGTGCCGTCGGCGTTCATCATATAAAGCTTGGGGATGCCGCCGCGGTCGCTAACGAACACAACGGATTGGCCGGTCTTGGGGTTCCAGGCGGGCGAAGTGCTGCCCCCAGTGGCAAACGTGAGTCGCTTGGGTTTGCTGCCGTTAATGTCGGTAACGAAAAGCTCCGGGTTGCCCAGCATGGAGGAGGAGAACATGATTTGCGTTCCGTCGGGTGACCAGGCGGGGGCGCTGTTCGTGCCGCGAAAGCGGGGGAAGGAGATGACTTTGCCGGCGTCCATCGAATACATGCAGATTTGGGCGTTAACGACGCCATTGTAGGGTTGGTAGCAGGTGAAAGCGATGCGGGAGGCGTCGGGGGACCAGCGGGGCATCAGCGAGATGGTGCGGAGGCTCGTGAGGGGATGCTGGTTGGCGCCGTCGTAATCCATCAGCCAGACTTCCTTGGCTCCACTGCGGGAACTGATGAAGGCAATTTGAGTGGAGGCGATTCCGGGGAGGCCGCCGGAGAGTTTGAAGATGATTTCGTCGGCGAATTGGTGGGCGAATTTGCGGACTTGGGCGTCCGTGGGCGTGCCGCGATAGATCTTGCCGACCACGGACTCGGTGGAAGGAGTGGTGACGTCGTAGAGCCAGGCTTGGATGGCGACCTCGGAAGTGGTTTCCGTAAGGTTACCAAAGGCGACGTAGTGGGCATTGACCTGGGGATCGGTCCAGGCGGTCCTCTGGAGTTCGCCGGGTTGCGTAGGGGCTTGCGAGGGATTGAAACTCGGACTGACGAGATCGAGGATGCCGCTGAAGGCGAGGTCGTCGCGGACGATTTGGGTGAATTGCTGCGAATGGACTTTGGCGTTGTCAGCGCGGGGGCCGAAGTCCGCCACCGCAAGACGGATTCTTTCTACACCGAGGCCCGTGCCGGTGCGGAACCAGGCTTCACCACCTTGTTGAGCGCTTGCGGGAAAGGACGAAAAGCCGAAAAGCGCTGCGAGAGCCAACCAATAGAAAAGTTTGGACTTCACTAACACCTTCACCTCCGGATTTCTTGCCGCACCGAATGCCAATGAAGCGGCGGCTTTAGTGCGTTAAAGACAGATCAAAATCGAAAGTAACGTCAACACCGCCCCCACTATAGTCGTTCGGGAGCGGCCCAAAGTGGATACCGTCCAGCGCGCGGCGCGCGGAATTGTCCATGGAGAGATTGCCGCTGGATTGTGCCATTTGTACGTTTGAGATGCTTCCGTCGCGATTGATGCGAAAGTTCATTACGCAGTGGGCCTGACGAGCAGCGCGGACTGCGGGATCAATGGTGGTCTGAAGCCAATTTTGCCCGACGCTGCGGCGCACGGCTTCGATGTACCAGCCATAGCGCGAGGCGAAATCCCCGCCGCCCTGGCCTTTCACGGAAACGGGGCCGGAACCACCCCCGGGAGTAGGGGCCGTCCCGGTGGGAAGATCGGGATTGCCACCGGTGCCGTTCCTCACCGCGTTTTCTGGAGGGGGTACTTTGGGTTCGTCGATCTTTGAGGGATGCGTTATGGGTTTCGGCTTGTCTTTCTTGAAGGGCGCAATTTTTTCGGCAGGTGTCGGAGGCTCCGGTTCCGGTTCCGGCTTCGGCTTGGGTTCTTCTTTCCACAAGCCTTTTGTGGGATCGACGGTATTGCTATCGGTGATGATCGGCTGTGGCGGCATGGGGATTCCAGAGGCTGGGCCGACGAGTTTTACGTTGATGCTGCCGCTGGTCCCGCCGACATCGCCCCACTCCGGCCCTGTAAGGTGGAAATAGATCGAGACGGCGATCCAAAGCATAAGGAAAACGTGAAGAATCAGAGAATAGATCAGAAATTTTCGAAGGCCGAGATCGTCGGCCGATGCGGGAGGTAATGGGATGAGCGAGTTGGCAGCGGTGGTGCTCATGTTCAGCGAGTACGGGCGCGTTCCGAGAGTGGCTCCGTAACAATACTAATATTACTTACGCCGGATTGGCGCAAAGCGTCTATGACCTTGGCGAAGGTGCCGAAGGGAATGGTTTCGTCGGCGCGAAGAAAAACGGAGTCCTGCGGCTTTTTGAGTTGCGCCTTAACTTTCGTGCCGAGCTGGTTGATATTCACGGGAACGTCAGCGAGATAGATGAGCTGGTTCTTGTCGATGGTGATGACGAGGCGGGGTTCGTTGATCTCTTTTACGGTCTTAGTCTTGGGGACGTCGACTTCGATGCCGGACTGGAGAATGGGGGCGGTGATCATGAAAATGATGAGCAGGACGAGGACTACGTCCACGAAGGGGACCATGTTGATGTCGGAGAGCGAAGTCTGGGTCGATTTGGAGAGTTGCGGCATCTTTTCTGATTCCATAGACGCGGCCGAATGGGGACGGCCGCGAAATTCTAATCAAACGTTTTTTCGACCAGAGCAGTGAATTCCAGGGCGAAGGTGTCCAGGCGCTGGGCGAGGTCGCGAATATTTTGCAAGAAGTGGTTATAGAAAATAACGGCGGGAATCGCTGCGCCCAGTCCTGCGGCCGTGGTGACGAGGGCTTCGGCGATGCCGGGAGCAACAGCACGCAGACTTGCCGCGCCAGCGCTGCCCAGGCCAGAGAAGGCGTCGATGATGCCCCAGACGGTTCCGAAGA
>DATMKS010000114.1:0-48434 GCA_035571045.1 Verrucomicrobiia bacterium | reverse complement strand
AACATATTTGTGTTAGCCTGAATGAGTCGAAGAGAAGAGGAAAAATTCAGGGGACGACGGAGAGGGGCACTTGAGCACAGCCAAAGCGGTGTTGATCGAGCAATTCCGGCGGGAAGTGAAAGATACTGGCTCACCGGAAGTCCAGATAGCACTTTTGAGCGAGCGGATCAGCTACCTGACAACGCACCTCAAGTCCCACGTGAAGGACCATGCATCCCGGCGCGGTTTGATCATGATGGTCAATAAGCGCCGCCGCCTGCTGGACTATCTAAACCGTCGAGACCCGGATCGGTACCGCGAGATTGTTGAACGTCTTAGCCTGCGCAAGTAACTGCCCAAAATTTAAGAGCCTCATCGGGCAGGCGCCTCTGCGTTTTCACGTAATGACATCTTCCACAAGAAGTGTGTCTGTCTGCTCAATGTTCGGTTGCGCTGGCAGTGAAATCAACAGGCTCCCGGCTGGATTTTGGCCGGCGTTTCTCGTGGTGTAATCCGGATCGCTTCACCGGCTCCTATCGTAATTCTCGCCTCTTTTCTTTTTTGGGGTTATCCAGGCCAGGCTACTGCCGACCTACTCGAAGCAGGGAATTGTCTCCACGGCCGCAAGGCGGCTGTTTATTCCTGCAAGGCCAGCACTCCTGTGGACGCTCTGAACCTGCCCCGTATGAAGCGGGGCCAAAGGAAATGATTGCTTATGTCTGAAAACACGAACACACCGGCACCACATCAAGTTTCTGTCGAAATCGGGGGACGCGCCCTCATTCTCGAAACTGGAAAAATTGCCAAGCAAGCGAACGGCGCGATCACGGCGCGTTACGGTGACACCATTGTGCTCACCACGGCCTGCATGGCGCCCACCGCCAATGACCGCGACTTTCTTCCGTTGACCGTCGACTATCGCGAAAACACATATTCAGCTGGAAAGATTCCCGGCGGGTTTTTCAAGCGCGAAGGCCGTCCTTCCGAAAAGGAAATTCTCACGTCTCGTTTGATTGACCGTCCGATGCGCCCGCTTTTCCCGGAGTCCTGGCGCAATGAAACGCAAATCGTCGCCATGGTCCTTTCCGCGGATAGCGACAACGATCCGGATGTGATCGCCGTTACCGCTGCCTCGGCAGCCTCTTATTGTTCCGATCTTCCATTCGAGAAACCCATTGCTTGTGTTCGCGTCGGTTTGCTCGACGGCTTGCTCGTGGCCAACCCAACCGTTGCCGAACAAAAGAAGAGCTTGCTCAACATCGTGATCGCCGGCACCGAAGAAGCGATCGTCATGGTCGAGTCTGGCGCGCTCGAAGTTTCCGAAGAAACCGTCGTTGACGCTCTCGAATTTGGTCACACACAGGTCAAGAAAATTGTCGCGGCCATCAAGGAACTGCACGCGCAACTGAAACCAGTGAAGGTCGTCGCCAAGCCCGTCCCGTTCGACGAATCCATCTATAAGGACATCGAGAAAAAGTACGGCGCAAAGCTGCACGACGCTCTCAACACCGAGAAACATCCCAAGAAAGAGAGCTATCACCTCGTCGATGCCCTAAAGGAAGAAATCATCAAGGTCATTCCCGAAGAGCCAAAGAAGGAGATGGACGAAAAGAGAGTGCTCACCAAGCGTGCGTTTGAGCGCCTTCGCGAGAATATTTTCCGTGATGACGTTCTGAACGCCCGCCGCCGTCCAGACGGCCGCGCCTTCGACCAGATCCGCCACATTTCCTGCGAAGTCGGCTTGCTCCCGCGCGTGCACGGTTCCGCGCTCTTTACCCGCGGCGAAACGCAAGCTCTCGCCACTTTGACTCTCGGCACCAAGGAAGACATGCAGCGCCTCGATCTGCTCTTCGAGCAAGACCAATTCAATCGCTTCATGCTGCACTACAATTTCCCGCCGTTCAGCGTTGGCGAAGTGAAATTCCTTCGTGGCCCTGGCCGCCGCGAAATCGGCCATGGCGCTCTCGCGCAGCGCGCTCTCGTCAACTTGCTTCCTCCCGAAGCGGACTTCCCGTACGCCATGCGCTTGGTCTCCGACATTCTCGAATCCAACGGCTCCTCTTCCATGGCCACCGTTTGCGGCGGCTCGCTCGCCCTCATGGATGCCGGTGTTCCTCTGAAAGCTCCGTGCGCTGGCATCGCCATGGGCCTCGTCGTTGGCGATGACAAGAAGTATTCCATCCTCACCGACATCGCCGGCGCCGAAGACCACTACGGCGACATGGACTTCAAAGTCGCTGGCACACGCGCAGGCATCACCGCCCTGCAAATGGACATCAAGGTTTTGGGCATCAGCATCGCCATGATGCGCGAAGCCCTGGCCCAGGCCAAGAAAGCCCGCCTGCAAATCCTGGACACCATGGAAAAGACGCTTAGTGAAGCGCGCACGCAAATCTCCGCCTACGCTCCGCGGCTCTTCAAGTTGAAGATTCCGCAGGACAAAATCCGCGACCTCATCGGTCCAGGCGGCAAGAAGATCAAGTCCATCATCGAAGCCACTGGCGTCAAGATCGACGTCCTCGAAGACGGCACGGTCCACATCTTCTCCACTAGCGGTGCCGGCGGCGATGCGGCCCTGCAAATGGTTCGCGACGTCACCGCCTCCGCCGAGATCGGCAAAACCTATCTCGGCAAAGTCGTTCGCTTAGCGGAATTCGGCGCCTTCGTCGAACTTTTCCCGGGCACCGACGGCCTCCTGCACATCAGCGAAATCTCCGAGCACCGCATCCGCGACGTTCGCGACGAGCTGAAGCTGGGCGACCAGGTCCTCGTAAAGGTTCTCTCGATCGAGGGCAACAAGGTCCGCCTCTCGCGCAAAGCCCTCATCAAGGAAGCCCGCGAGAAGCAGCAAAAGGCAGCCGCCAGCGGCGGGGGCGGTCAAGGTTCTTCGGGCGGTGAAAGCAACTCCGGCGGCGATTCTGGCGCCAGCGAGTAATTTCAGTCTCCATCAAAACTAAAGGCCGCCGAGAAGAGATCGGCGGCCTTTTTTTCGTTTTTCTGCGAAGCACTGCGTACTTTGCGCCTCTACGCTAATTCCTGTTTTCTCCGCCTATTCCAAAATCCACCTGGCAGACGGTCGCATGCCGGAACTTTTCGACAGCCTTCTCCGTAAGGAGCTGTATGAAAGAAAACCTGATAACCGGATCCGGCTGGGTACACGTATCCATTACTGTTGGAGTTGCACTGTTCATATTTGCCCTGACGGTGTCGGCTTTCCTTATTCCGCAGCTTCGCCTCTTGCATGTGTTCCAGGCACTGATTTATGTGGCCGTCATCGTACTCACTCGCCGAAATAGCTCTTGGGGATTTGGCATCGGTGTTGTCATCCCAATACTCTGGAACGCTTTGAATTTGTTCGTGACCCACCTCTTTCAAGCGGGCGCGGGACAATTTTGGTCTCTGCTCCGCACGGGCCATGTCAGTCGGCCTGATACGCTGATGGTGTTCGTTGGCAGCGTTGCCCATTTCCTGCTCATCACTGCCTGCATGACGGGGTTCCTAGAGTTGCGGCCTGGCAGGAAGCAATGGGGCCAGTTTTTTGGCGGAGGCTTGTTGACATTCGGCTACTTCGCTCTGATTGTTGCCATCATGGCTCCGCGTTAGGAAGATCGAACATTCACGATCTTTCTTCGCCGCGCACCACCAAGTAGTAGGGAATGTTCATCCCGAGGGCAGGGAAAAATTCGTCGTGCGTGTAGCGAAAACCAAGCTTTGCCATGACTCTTTTGGAATTCAGATTCTCAGGGTGGTGCCCCGCCGCCAATCCCTTTGCGCCGATCGTTTCGAACGCATATCTAATGACGGTCCGAGCAGCCTCTACCGCCAACCCCTGTCCCCAAAATTTCGGCCGCAAGTGAAACCCCAACTCAGGAATCGCAGCATCTGTCCCATACGGCCGCAGCCCGCAACATCCAACATGTTCGTTGTTGCTCAGTGAAAAAATCGGCCAATATTGAAAATTGCGCAACTTTAACCGCTCGACCTCGCGATTCAATCGAACCAGACACTCCTGATCAGAGAACGGCCCGCCAAAATACCGCGTAACCTCTACGTTTCCCCACAACTCACGCGCGAGCGGAAGATCCTCCTCCGCCCAGCAGCGAAACCCCAGCCGCTCACTTTTCAAGAAATAAGCATCGGGGAGTGCGTCGCTCATTTTCACGCTACCGGAGCCGGCGCGGAAGCGTGTACGCCAGAACCAGAGCCGTGCACTCTCTCAATGTCGGCTCCCACCGCCCGCAGCTTTTCCACAATCCCTTCGTACCCGCGATCAATGTGATACACGCGTTCGATCACCGTCTCCCCGCTGGCCACCAAGCCAGCCAACACTAAACCCGCACTCGCCCGTAAATCGGAAGCCTGCACCGTCGTTCCTGACAAAGCCGCGGGCCCTCGTACTACAGCTCGCCGCCCGTCAATTGAAATATTCGCGCCCATGCGAATCATTTCGCTCGCATGCAGGAATCTATTTTCGAAAATTGTTTCAGTAATCTCCGAAGTTCCTTCCGCTTGCGTCGCCAAAGCCATGTACTGCGCCTGCATATCCGTCGCGAACCCCGGATACTCCTCGGTAGTCATGTCCGCAGCAACCAATTGTTTTCCAGCGCGCACGTGCAAAGTCGTCTTGTCCACTATTTCGATGCACGCACCCGCCTCCTGCAGCTTCGCGATCACCGCACCCTGATGCTCCGGCTCGCAATGCGTGATCGTCAAGTCCCCGCCCGTTATCGCTCCCGCCACCAAAAAAGTCCCCGTCTCAATGCGGTCTGGAATCACGCGGTGCTCCGTACCGTGCAATTCGGGGACGCCGCGAATCCTGAGCGTCGCCGTTCCGTCTCCCTCAATCTGCGCCCCCATCTTCCGAAGCATCACCACGAGGTCCGTCACCTCCGGTTCCCGCGCGCAATTCTCCAAAACCGTTTCGCCATCCGCCAGCGTCGCGGCCATCAAAATGTTTTCCGTCCCGGTCACCGTAATTTTCTCAAATACGATGTGCGCGCCCTTTAGCCGTCGACCTTTCGATCCATTTCCAGGGACTTTCGCTTCGATATACCCATGCGACATCGAAATCTCCGCGCCCATTTTTTCCAGCGCCGACAGATGCAAATCCACCGGCCGCGCCCCAATCGCGCACCCTCCCGGCAAAGAAACGCGGGCCACTCCCAGCCGACCCATCAGCGGCCCCAGCGTCAATATCGACGCTCGCATCGTCTTCACCAACTCATACGGCGCCTCCGCATGATTCAACGTCGGCGCCTCAATCACATAATCGCTCGCCGGCATTTCCGTCACAGAGACCTTCGCATCCATAAACGTCAGCAGCTTACTCATCGTAACTAGGTCGCGCACCTTCGGGATGTTGCGCACTGCCACTTTCTCGGCCGTAAGCAAAGCCGCCGCCATCACTGGCAAAGCAGAATTCTTCGCTCCGCTGATGGCCACCGGCCCCCGCAGCGCCTTCCCTCCCCTGATAAGAAATTTGTCCATTCGTCTTCTCAGTAGATTTCGCGAAACGTCCAATCCAATATAGAAGCTGCGCTGATCAGAACTCCCCCAAGGATCAGGAACGCCGTTCCCAGCGACGTCATTCCGCCAATGCCTTTCTCAAATCTGACCTTGCCGCCAGCAATTTCTTCCGCGCCTCTCGCGCCCCCACTCCCAGCTTCAACATCACAAGCGCCACTCGCATGCTGTGTCCCGCCGCGCGCAAAGCGTCCTCTGCCGCAGACACCCGCGCTCCGCTCGCCTCCATCAAAATCCTCACCGCCCGGCCCTCCAGCTTCTCATTTGTCAAAACCGCATCAATCATCAAGTTCTCATACGCATGGCCCAACCTCACCATCACCGCCGTACTAAGCATGTTCAAGACCAACTTCTGCGACGTTCCCGCCTTCAATCTCGTCGACCCCGTCAACACCTCCGCCCCCACTCCCACGGCAATCGCGATTTTCGCCAACCGCGCCAGCGGCATATCCCGATTCGCCATCACCGCAATCGTCGTCGCCCCGCGCCCCCGCGCAAACTTCATCGCCCCCAAAACGTACGGCGTAGTCCCGCTCGCCGCGATTCCCACAACCACATCTTTGCTCCCCAATCTCAACCGCCGCAAATCCCGCGCCCCATTCTCCGCCGAATCCTCCGCGCCTTCCACCGCCCCGGTCACCGCACGTCTTCCTCCCGCAATCAGCGCCACCATTTGCTTCCGCGAAATCCCAAACGTCGGCGGACATTCCGCCGCATCCAAAACCGCCATCCTCCCGCTTGATCCCGCCCCCACATAGATCAACCGTCCGCCCTGCCGCATCGCCGTAACAATCGCATCCACCGCCCTCGCAATCGCCGGCAACTCCCGCCCCACCGCCGCCGCCACCTCGCGATCCTCGCGGTTCATCAACCGCACAATCTCCAGCGCCGTCATCCGGTCCAGCTGTTTCGAAGCCGCCAACCGCTGCTCCGTGCTTCTCGCGTCCTTCTTCTCCAAGCCCATCCCACAATTATAGAGTGGCACAGGCTTCAGTCCGTCCTCTTCTCTGTGTCCGCTGTGCTCTCCGTGCCCTCTGTGTAAATGTTTTTCCCCAGTTTCCTCCACCCTCGACATTTCTAGGCACACACCCATACTTCCGCCCAAATCTCCCAGCAAAGAATCAGCTATGCTAGAAAACGGTTTGTTTTATTGATTCATCGGAACCGTCGCGGCGCGAACCCATGTCCATCGACATTCTAAAATCTCTCTTCGAACAACACTTCCACGCGCCCGTCGATCACGTCCAGCCTCTTCAAGGCGAGCTCGGCGGCTCTGGCCGCAAGATTATCCGCCTGACCGCCGGCCCGCGCTCCGCCATCGGCATCCTCTACAACGTCCGCGAGGAAAACGCCGCCTTCCTAACCTTCTCCAAGCACTTCCGCAAACACAATTTGCCCGTCCCCGAAATCTACGCCGAAGATCTCGCCCACGGCGCTTACATCGAAGAAGACCTCGGCGACACCACACTCTTCGAATTTCTCTCCAAGAATCGCCAGGGCGGCGCCATCGCTCCGCAAGTCGTCGAAGCCTACAAGAAAGTTGTCGCCATCCTTCCGCGCTTTCAAGTCGAAGCCGGCCACGATCTCGACTACTCCGTTTGTTATCCTATCTCCAGCTTCGATCGACAATCGATCGCCTGGGACCTCAACTATTTCAAATATTATTTTCTTCGCCTCGCCGGCATCCCTTTCAACGAGCGAGCTCTTGAAGACGATTTTAGCCGCCTCACCGATTTTCTCCTCAGCGCGCCGCGCGATTATTTTCTTTACCGCGATTTTCAGTCGCGCAATATCATGCTCCGCGACGGCCAACCCTATTTCGTCGACTACCAAGGCGGCCGCAAAGGCGCCCTGCAATACGACATAGCCTCGCTGCTTTATGATGCGAAAGCGGATCTTCCTCCCGACCTCCGCCAGCAATTTCTCTATGACTATCTTCGCGCGCTCGAGAAATTTATCTCCGTCGACCGCGAAGCCTTCATCCACCATTACTACGCCTACGTCTACGTCCGCATCATGCAAGCCCTCGGCGCCTACGGCTTTCGCGGTTTCTACGAGCGCAGAGCCCATTTCCTTCAAAGCGTCCCCTACGCCCTAAAAAATCTCCGCTGGCTTCTGCATCACGCCGAGTTGCCCATCGCCCTTCCCGCGCTGATGGGTGCGTTCCAGGGCATGCTCGCCTCCGAGAAATTGCAAAGCCTGGCAAGCGAAGCTGACAACTTAGTCGTCCGCGTTTTCAGTTTTTCTTTTCACCAGGGTCTGCCCATCGACGAAACCGGCAACGGCGGCGGTTTTGTCTTCGACGGCCGCAGCCTACCCAATCCCGGCCGCGAGGACCGCTTCAAATCGCTCACAGGTCAAGACGCGCCAGTCATCGACTATCTCAACCAACAAGAAAGCGTCCATCAATATTTTGCCAGCGTCCTCAGCCTCGTCGACGCCAGCATTACCAGCTACCAATCCCGTGGCTTCAAAAATCTAATGGTGTGCTTCGGCTGCACCGGCGGCCAACACCGCTCCGTCTACCTTGCCGAGCAACTCGCCAAACGCCTCCGCCCCAAACCGGGCGTAGAAGTCCAACTCCGCCACCTAGGCCTCGAGAATCTCCGCAAATGACCTCCGCTCTTCTCTGCGCTCTCTGTGCTTTCGGCGTTCTCAGTGTAAATGTCTTTCCGCGGTTTTTTCCGGCTACTCACTGCTCACTACCCAGTACTCCCTGGTTCCCCTCATGAAAGCCATGATCCTGGCCGCCGGCCTAGGCACCCGCCTCCGCCCCCTAACCGACACCCGCCCCAAAGCCCTAGTCGAACTAAACGGCCGCACGCTCCTCGAAATCACCCTCACCCAACTGCGCACCTTCGGCATCACCGAAGCCATCATCAACATCCATCACTTCGCCGACATGGTCGAGACCTATCTCAAATCCAAAAACAATTTCAATATGCGTCTGGAACTCTCCCGGGAAGACCATCAACTCCTCGACACCGGTGGCGGCCTAAAAAAGGCCGCCTGGTTTTTCCAGCATGATCCCGCTCGCCCAGACGAGCCTTTCCTCCTCCACAACGTCGACGTAATCAGCAACATCGACCTCAACGCCATGCTGCAATTCCACAAAGATCATCGGGCCCTGGCCACCCTAGCCGTCCAAGCCCGCGAATCCTCGCGCCAACTCCTCTTCAACGACCAACTCCAACTCGCCGGACGCCGCATCCAGACCCTAGTCACGCCAATCGAAAACGCCTCCTCGGGCGACGCAGGAGCAAAAATTTGTCATTCCGAGCGTAGCGAGGAATCCGCATTTTCTTCGGACTCACGACTAGCCACTACTAGCCACTCGCCACTTCCCGCGTCCATAACTTTCTCCCCGCTTCTCCCCCTGGCCTTCTCCGGCATCCACATCATCTCCCCCCGCCTGCTCCTCCAACTCACCGAAACTGGCCCCTTCTCGATCATCGACTCCTACCTCCGCCTCTCCTCCCAAGGCCAGAAAATCCTCGCCTTCCGCCACGACAACTTCTACTGGCGCGATCTCGGCAAACCCGCCGACCTAGCCCAAGCCGCCCAAGATTTGAAGCAAAACATTCTTCTTTCATAAGGTCAGCTCATCAAGGGCCTCTCGCGTCTAATAGCCTGGACCCTCGGGTCCACCAGCGCACGCAACGCGCTATGTTCCGGAGCAAACCGCGATGACAACCTCCCAAATGGGTTTCTTGGCAGTTGGGCTGGCAGCGATCATCACAGGATGGTCGGGGAATCTCAGGAGGACGGACAGCCATCGCCCTCCGGACGCCATCGGCGTCCCCAAACTAATGCACACCTGTCTCATCACCAGTAACGTGAACCAGCTTGTCCAGTTTTACGAACCGATCCTCGCGCTTAAAGCAGAAAAGTCTGGTGAAGATTACGCCGAATTTCGCACGGATGTGGGAGTTCTCGCGATTTTCTCGGCGGCCGCACAGGAAAACTACATTCCCGGCTCGGCTGATCCTGCGAACAATAAGAGCATGATCCTGGAATTCCAGGTCACCGACGTCGACAAAGAATACGCCAGGCTACAAAGCCTGGTGAAAACATGGGTCAAGCCACCCACCACGCAGCCGTGGGGAACCCGTTCCATCTACTTCCGTGACCCAGACGGAAATCTTGTCGCTTTTTATGTGCCACCCAAAGGCCGATAAGGAATTCTCAGATCACTTTAGACGCAACACCTACTTGGTTGGCGCCGGCGGTCCCGCAAATCCGAGCGCTTGCATCACCGCGTCATGCAACGCGGGCCGAACCTCGGCAATTTTGTGGTTCTCGCGCGTGGGATTCACGCGATTGGTCAACAGCACAACGAAGAGCTGGCGGTCCGGATCGATCCAGATTGAGGTGCCGGTGAAACCGGTATGGCCGAAGCTGTGGGGCGAAAAATAGTGGCCGCTGGAGCTGCCTTCAGTGGGCACAACCCAACCCAGCGTGCGCGTGCCGCCTGAAAGTTGTTGTGGCACCGTGAATTGCACAATCGTCGCGCGGCGCAATATCCTCTGGTGCGCGTACACGCCGCCATTGAGCAACATTTGGCAGAACGCCGCCAGGTCGGCTGCCGTGCTAAACAATCCAGCGTGCCCGGAAACGCCGCCGATGGCAAAAGCGTTTTCATCGTGCACTTCGCCCTGAATCAAACGCTTCCGGAAATTCGCATCAAGTTCGGTCGGCGCAATCGAGGGCCAAAGTTTTTTTGGCGGCTTGTACATCGAATCGTTCATCGCCAGCGGCGAGAAAATGTAATCCTTCGCGAGGTCGTCGAGCGTTCGCCCCGTCAAGCGCTCGATAATTTCCGCCATCAAAATAATTCCGGGATCGGAGTACACCATTTTTGTTCCAGGTTCCGATTCGAGCGGCTCGGCAAAGATCATCTTCAGCGTGTCCGGCTTGCCTTTTGACGTGCGCCAATACTCTTTGAAGGGCGGGAGGCCAGACGTATGCGTCATCAAATGCCGCACCGTCACTTTGTGCCGCCAATCCGGCTGCGGGCCGCTGGCCCATTCGGGCAAGTAGCGCTCGACCGGTGCATCCAAATTCAGTGGCGATTTGAAATCGCCCTCGGCGAGTTTTTCTACCAGCGTCGTCGTCACAATCACTTTCGTCAGCGACGCAACGTCGTACATCGTTCGCAGATTCACCTGGGGCGACTTCAGGTCGTAGCTCAGTTTACCGAACGAGTGCAGCGAAACTTTTCCCTGGTAACCAACGGCCAGCGCCGCGCCAGGAAATGCTTTGTCCGCAATCGCATGCTCAATCACGTCAAACGCGGGCTGCAGCTGCGCTTCGGCGTGCACATCCATCGGCTGAATCGTCATGGGATTCGCCGCCAGCTCGATGCCAAACCCCGCTTTCATTTCCACGCCCGGCACGGTGACCGGCAAGTGGCCGCGCACTGGAATCTGGCCGAACAGCGCTCGCGCCACGGAAATCTGCGCTACGTCGCTGATGCCGAACGCCGCAAGCCAAGTCTCGGCTTGCGGAAAATGTTCGACTAGATATGGACTGCCGAATCCAATCGTCACTACCGGCTTTCCGTTCTTGTAGACTTTTTCCGCCAGCGCCGCCTGCTCGACGGGAATATCCACGTTCCCTTTGCGGTCGCTCACGCGCACAAAAAACGCCAGAATCGCCACGTCGTAGGTGTCCGGCGCCGGCAGTTTCAAATTGTCCGCTTTCACAAACCGCGTATCCGCGCGCAGCGTCGTCAGCGCATCCACGCGCGACCTCAGCTCGCGCTCGAGGTCTTCGCCAGGGTACGGTTCCGGATCGGCGTACAGCGCGACGAGCAGGGCCCGCGTCGGTTTCGTTTCATCAAGCGGCAGGCGGTGAGCCGTGTCTCGCAGCAGCGTCACGCCGCCGTCCGAAATCTCCTGCGCCTGGCGCTGCCATTCCGCCTTGCCGAAATGATTGTTCAGCGCGTTCACATCCACCAAACGCTCGTGGTAAAGTCCGATCCGCGCCTTGGCCTCCAGGATGCGCCGCACAGAAGCGTCGAGCCGCTCGTGCGAGATTCGGCCGGACTTTACGGCGTCTCTCAGCGCATCGATCGCAGCATCCGGAACCGGCGGCATCAGCAGCGCGTCCGCCCCAGCCGTGAACGCGCGCACCGCGGCTTCGCCCGGGGCATAACGAACCGTGATGCCACCCATGTCCATCGCGTCGGTCACGACGAGGCCCTTGTAGCCAAGCTCTTTGCGCAAAAGTCCCGTCAAAATATTTGACGAGAGCGTCGCCGGTGTATTTGTGTCCGGCTCGAGGGCAGGGATCGCAAGATGACCTGTCATGATGCTGTCGGCGCCGGCGGCAATCGCCGCGCGGAAGGGAACCAGCTCCAGGCTTTCCAGGCGCTCCCGGTCCGCGTGAATTACCGGGAGATCGATGTGCGAATCGGCGGCGGTGTCGCCGTGGCCTGGAAAATGTTTTGCTGTCGCAAGCCCGCCGTTTTCTTGCACGCCATGCACGAACTGCGTCACGTATTCGGCAACTTTTTGCGGGTCCTCCCCGAAGGAGCGCGTGTTGATGATCGGATTATTCGGGTTGTTGTTTACGTCGGAGTCTGGCGCGTAAATCCAGTGGATGCCCACGGCGCGCGCTTCGAGCGCGGTGATTTTTCCCATCGTGTACGCGTCTTTGGGATTGCCTGCGGCGGCGAGCGCCATTGCCGTTGGAAAAGAAGTGCCCTCATCCAAACGCATGGCTGTGCCGCGCTCGAAATCGGCCCCGATGAGCAGCGGAAGTTTTGATTTCGCTTGCAATTGATTTGTGAGCACGGCGGTGGGATACGCCTGGCTTTTTACGATGCCCAGCGGCGAGCTCTGCGTGATGTTGATGAATCCGCCGACATGGAGTTTCTCGACGTCGCGCGCCATCTCGGCGTAGGCCGGCGCGTCGGTTGCGGTGAAGCTTCCGTGATAGGTCGCGAAAATCAATTGCCCGACTTTTTCGTCGAGCGTCATTTTCCCAAGCGTCGAATCGACCCATTGCGCGGCGGCAGGAGACAATTTCTGCGAGGGCTTCGCCGGCGGCGGGGTTTTCTTCGCGCCAGAGGCATCTCTTGCGGATGAGGAAGGCGTCGAAGTGACCGAGGGTGCGGAAGAAGCTTTGCTCTGACTGCGCGTCGTGTGGGCCATAAGAAGAAGGAACAAACCAAAAGGAATGAGCAGCAGAACGCCCGTACCGCGTCCTTTCATCAGTTGTGGGTCTCCCGGTGGACGCCCGGATCCTGCGCCTGTATATAACACACGCACTTCACGCTCACAACGCAGCCCCGAACGAAGCGTTCCAGAATATCATTGGTGACGCACAACCGGAGGGAATGCTTTGCTCCAAATTCGCGGCGGTCTCAAGAAAAAATTCAGTACCTCACTCTGCTTCGTTATTCTGTTCGCCCACGGTGTTCCCGTCCACGCTACGGTAAAAAAATCTGGCCGCCCCGGCCGCGTCCAAACGGGCCTCGACGTTCTCGAAGCCGAGAAATTCGCGCCCCTTCGCGGCAAGCACGTAGGATTAATCACCAATCACACTGGCCTCGACGCGCAGGGCCGCTCGTCGATCGAGCTGTTTTTCCACGCGCCTGGTGTACAGCTTGTCGCGCTCTTTAGTCCGGAGCATGGCATCTCCGGCCGCGCTGACGACAAATACGCATCCTCAAAGGATCCGACGACCGGCCTCACCACGTATAGCCTGTACGGCGAATCGCTGCGGCCCACGGACGAAATGCTTGCGGGCATCGACACACTTGTTTTCGATATCCAGGACGCTGGCGTGCGCTTCTATACGTACACGGCCACGATGGCGTACTGCATGGAAGAAGCCGCAAAGCACAACATCGCCTTCTATGTTTTGGACCGGCCCAATCTCCTCGGCGGCGAAGTCATTGAAGGCCCCATGCTTGATTCTGACAAGACAAATATCGTCGGATACTTTCCTCTACCCATCCGGTACGGGCTCACCATCGGCGAGCTGGCGCAGTTCTTCAACGCCGAGAATCACATCGGCTGCGACCTGCATGTGATCGCGATGAAGAACTGGCATCGGAATTATTTCTTCGAAAGTACAGGGATTCGCTGGGTTCCGCCGTCGCCTAATTTGCGAACGGTGAAGGGCTCGATTGTCTATCCGGGCATCGAAATATTGCAAAACGCGGGTGTTTCGGTAGGACGCGGGACGGAGACGCCCTTCGAGGAATTCGGCGCGCCGTGGATGGACGGAATGGCGGTGGCAGACGAGTTGAACGCGCGACATCTGCCCGGCTTGCGTTTTCTAGATCAGCCCTTTATCCCGGTGTCCGGTCTCTACGCAGGGCAGCGCTGCGGAGGCGTCGGCATTCGGATCGCCGACCGCGCCGCCGTCCGCTCCGTTCGTGTGGGGCTGGAAATCGCTGTCATTTTGCAAAAGTCATATCCCAAGAACTTTGATCCGGCGAAATTGCTTTTCCTCATCGGCAATTCGGAAACGATCCGAGAGCTTCAGGCCGGTGTTCAGCCAGAGCAAATCGTAGCGAGCTGGTCGACGGATCTCGCGAATTTCGATCAAACGCGCCGCAAGTATTTTCTCTACAAGTAATTCCGTTTCACTGCTAATCGGCAAGTAGCGCTGCACGGCCAGGTCTCTCTTGTGGTAGAGTCGGCGCATGCGTGTCGTATCCTTGCTTCCTTCGGCCACGGAGATTTTGTTCGCTTTGGGCTTTGACAGCGAAATTGTCGGCGTGAGCCACGAATGTGATTTTCCGGTGCAGGCGCGGACGAAGCGCGTGGTGATTCATTCGCGGCTGCCGCACGATGCGTCTCCCTTGGAGATTGACCGGCTGGTCCGCGAATATGTGTCGCGCGGCGAGAGTCTTTATTCGGTGGATGCCGAGGCGCTTAGGGAATTAGAGCCCGATCTGATTATTACGCAGGATTTGTGCCAGGTTTGCGCGGCTTCGCCGGATGATCTCGCGACCACGCTTGCGCGTTTCCCTGAGCCGCCGGAAGTTCTTTGCCTGAATCCGCAGGATCTTGGCGATGTGTGGCGCGACATTCTGTGGGTTGGCGAAGCCGCTTGCCGCGGGCATGAAGCGGAAACTGTGCTGAAGAAAATCGGGACGCGACTTGGCGAGCTCGAGTGCCAGCTCGATGGCGTCGAGCATCGCCCGCGCGTTGCGATTCTCGAGTGGCTCGAGCCATTTTATGTGGCCGGGCATTGGGTGCCGGAAATGATCGAAATTGCGGGCGGAAAAGATGTGCTTGGGCGTAAGCGCACGCCTTCGTTCCGGATTTCCGCCGAAGACGTAATCGATGCCGCTCCGGAGATTCTCTTGATTGCGCAGTGCGGGTACAACGCGAAGCAGGCGCGCGATGAATACAACGCCATGACGTTTCCGGAAGAGTGGAGCGCGATTCCAGCGGTGCGCAATTCGCGCGTGTATGCAATGGATGCGAGCGGTTATTTTTCACGGCCGGGGCCGCGATTGATTGCTGGCGTTGAAGCGCTCGCAAGAATTCTGCATCCGGAGGTTGTGGTTAGTCCGGAAGCGGAGAGCGTTGCGGTGCCTATCACCGCGTCGTCTGTGCCCGCGTTTCCATCTTCTTTACGGGCGGCTTCCGCTTAGTTGATGAACCAGGGGCGGGGCAAGCCCCGTCCCTGCTGTCCTTTAGTTCCAGCTGGCCTTTGGAGCAGTTGACAACGTTTGGTTCTATATATAGGATTATTATGTATAGGAGACATGATGATTGCTCCGGGGATTAAGCGCGGGACGGCGGAATTGGCGGTGCTGAGCGTGCTGGAAGATGGGCCGCTGCATGGGTATGAAATGGCGCGCCGCATCGAAGAGCAAACTCTCGGTTCGCTGCGATTCACGTTGGCGTCGCTTTATCCGTTGCTGTATCGACTGGAAAAACGCGGGTGGGTGCGTGGCGCTTGGGAGACCAGCGGCACCGGCCGGCGCCGGCGCTGCTACCGCCTGACCACCGAAGGGAAGAAAAAGATAGCGCCGATTCGCCGCGAATGGGCCGAACTGTTTCGCGCCCTGAAGCGCCTCACCAAGGTGTCCCATGCCTGATTGGGAAGCACTCGTCGGCGAGCAGTTCGCTGCTATTTCTCTTGAGCCCGAGGAGCGGAACGAAGTGATTGCTGAACTTGCTGGCCATCTCGAGGAAACCTTTGAGCAGTTATGCCGGCAAGGGTTTTCGGAAGAAGCGGCGGTCGCGCGCGCTCTTTCAGAAGTAAAGAGTTGGCGATCTCTCCGGGGGCAAATTCAGATAGCGAGAAAGAAGGAGGACGGTATGACGGACCGAGTCAAACAAGTGTGGCTACCCGGTTTTTTGACGTTGTTCCTTTCGATGATGCTGCTCATGGTGATTCAGTTCTTTGGGCCGAAGCCGGTCATCGTGAGCACTTCCGGTTGGCGAATGACGGCTCCGGTGGCGGTGATTTACGTGCCGTGGCTGCTGTCGTTGCTTTTGATTGGCGCGATGGGAGCGTATCTAGCGGGCCGCGCTGGAGCGTCACCGCGCGCAGCGCTTCTTTCCACTGTGTTTCCTGTTTTGCCGTACTCGGTTTTTTTCGTGATTTGGATCCCAGTGTCGCTGATACTGGACGACCACATCAGCCACAACACCATGCCTAGCGCCTTACTGATGGGTTTGGTCGCGTGGGTGGTTTTGCCTGGAGTGGCTTTGCTTGCCGGCGGGCTCCCGGTGCAGATTGTGAGATCGCGCCACGCGGCCTCAGCATAGCAATCTTGCTCAAAAGGACTTGCCAAAAATATAGACCTGCCAGGGCTTGAGAAAAGCGGCAGCAGAGCTGTCGCACTCCACAGCGGGGGTACGGTCAATTCAGTTTGCAGCCGATGCGAGACTCATTCGGCGACCAATAAATGAGCAGAGCCTTTCCTTTCACTTTATCCAGGCTGACCAACCCGAAGTGACGGCTGTCGTAGCTGCTGTCCAGATTGTCTCCAATCTCAAAGAGAGAACCTTTCGGCACTTTGACGGGTTCAAACGGTGGCCCTTCTGCCGCCAAATGAGCGTACGCGTTCTTCTCGCCGCAAGGCGGCGGCAGGCTGAGCGGCTTGTTATTGACGAGGATGGTGTTTGACGGTCCAGGCGCTACCGTGTCGCCTGCAACACCGATGACCCTCTTGACGAATTTCGTGTTGCCTTCGTCCCTTTCGGACAATATGACCTCTCCGCTCTGCGGTGCGCGCGTGTTGAAAGCGTCCATTCCGGCGATGACTCGCTCGTTGAGACAAATAGCGGGACACATCGAGGCGCTGGGGACTCGAAATGCGCGCAGATCAAAACATCTGGCCCAGAGAAAGAATCTTGCGACAAAGAAGGTAAGCAGCAGTGCGACTGCCGCTCCAGAATAGATCAGGAACTTGATCAAACGGGCGGCCCCTCGGGAAGTTGCAGGCTTGGGGAGATCAGCGCTGGGGATCGATGGCTGCATGCGCGCGCGTTCCTTTCGTCCAATGGTGGTAGAAGGGGAGGCCGGCGAGGATGAGGAGGAGGCCGATGCTGGAGCGGCCAGGGCGGTCGAGCCAAATGTTCAAAGTGAGGGCGAGGGCGCCGGCTACGAAAAGGCCGGGGACTACGGGGTAGCCCCAGCAGCGGTAGGGGCGGGGCATGTTGGGTTCGGTCGAGCGGAGGCGGAACAGGGCGACGACGGCCAGGCCGTAGAAAATCCATCCTGCAAAAATAAATAGATTGGTGAGTTCTTCGAAGGTGCCGGTGAGGGCCATGAGGCTGGCCAGGACGCATTGAAAAATTAGGGAGCGGGCGGGCGTGCGGTATTTGGGGTGAACGCCGTCGGCGATTTTGAAGAAGATGCCATCGCGGGCCATGGCGTAGGCGGGGCGCGCGCCGCTTAGGACGGAAGAGTTCATCGAGCCGAGGGCGCTGATGACCATGGCGACGGTGATCCAAGCGGCGGCGATGGGGCCGGCGACGTGTTGGACAACGTCGGAGGCGATGTGGGGCGAGGCGGCGACCGCTGCGAACGGCAATACCTTCAGGCAAGCGGCGCTGAAGAGAAAATAGATCATGGCGACGAGTGCCACGCCGCCGACTAGCGCGCGCGGAAAATTGCGCTGGGGATTTTCTACTTCTGAACCCACCAGATTTAAGTCTTCCCAACCATCATAGGCCCAGAGTGCGGCGGCTAGCGCGGCTAAGAACGCACTAAGGACGCTGCCGTTTAACGCGCTCGGCCACATCGGATCGGGAGTGTGAAGCGCAACCTTGGGTGAAAAAAACGCAACGCCAATGACGATGGCTACGGATGTGATTTTTATGGCGGTGAGAAAAACCTGGACGGCGCCGCCGAGGCGGACGCCTAGATAGTTGATGGCGGTCATGGCGACGATCCACAGGACGGCCAGCGGTTGCGCCCAGGTAAAAACGAAATCGTAAGGCTTGAGCCACGTTGTGAGCCCTGGGATGGCGATGTGGAGCGTGAAGATTGGAGCCGCTACGACGGGGATGAGGAAACTTAGGAAGCGCATGAGGCCGGCGGCGATGGAGGAGAGCGAGCTGGGGCGGCCTACGATGGCATGCATCCAGCCGAAGAGAAAGCCCCAGGCGGGGCCGAAGGCGCGGCGCAGGTAGGCGTACTCGCCGCCGGCTTCGGGGATGGCGGCGCCTAGTTCTGCGAAGGAGAGTGCACCGAAAAGGGAGAGGATCGCCCCGACAATCCAGGCGGCGAAGACAACCGAGACGTAGCGGCCTTCGCGGGCCATTTCGGCGGGCTTTAGGAAGATGCCGGTGCCGATCATGGTGCCGACGACGATGGCGCCGGAAGCCCAGCTGCCGAGGCCGCGGACTAGTTCGAGACGTTTTTCGGTCATTGTCTCCCGCTCGGTAGATTCGTCAAAGTCGGTGCGGCACAAAAGCGGGCGGGGCAAGCCCCGCCCCTACAAGTTCACGCTTGCTCTTTCGGGTTTGCTGAATTGACTCACCATGCTTCCCGCCGCGAAGGTCATGACGGCGCCGATCAGCACGTACCATGTATACGCAACTGGGGTGAATCTCCAAACGCAAAGAACGGCGGCGAGGCCTGCAAACATTCCGATGAGGGCGCCGGTGGCGGTGGCGCGGCGGTCGAGCGTACCGAGAAGAAACAGGCCGAGGAGGCTGCCGAAGGGGAGCGATGCGACCGTGAGGCCGGTTTCCAGAAGCGGGCCCCATTTTACGAAACCGAAGCACATCAAGATGATGCCCCAGACTAGCGTCATGCGGCGGCTTAGACGGAGGAATTTTACGGGATCGGCGGACTGGCCGCGGAGTTTCGAGAAATCGAGGACGCTGCTTGCGGCCAGGGAGTTGAGGGAGCCGCTGGCGTTGGACATGGCCACCGCGACGATGCTGGCGAGGAGGAGGCCGGCGAGGCCTGTGGGCATTTCGCGGACGAGGAATAAGGGGAGGATGCGGTCGGGGCGCTCGCCTGCCATGAGGAGCTGGGAATGCTGCGCGAAGACGTAGAGCACGACACCGATGAGGAGAAAGATCGTGAATTGAACGAGGACGATTACGCCGCTGGCTAGGAGGGCGCGGCGGCTGTCTTTTTCATTCCGGGCGGCCAGAAGTCTTTGCACGATGGTTTGGTCGGTGCCGTGGCTGGCCATGGTTAGGAAAGCGCCGCCGATCAGGCCGGACCAGAAGGTGTATTTCGTAGCCAGGTTGAAGGAGAAATCGAAGACTTGCAATTTGTGGCCGCTGGCTGCGGCGACTTGCGCGACTTCGGTCCATCCGCCGGGGATGCGGTGGAGCAAAATCCAAAACGTAACGGCGCTGCCTGTGAGATAGAGGAGGAGTTGCGCGACATCGGTCCAGATAACGGCTTTCATGCCGCCTTCGAAAGTGTAGAGGATGGTGAGCGCGATGACTATGACGACGGCCAGGTGCTCGGATGTGCCGAGGACTACGCTGACGACGAGTGCAATCGCGGAGACGCGCACGCCTTCGGCGATAGCGCGCGTGATAAGGAAGGTGCTGGCAGCGACGGCGCGCATTTTTTCGCCGAAGCGTTTTTCGATGAGCGCGTAGGCGGTGAGAAATTGTCCGCGGAAATAGCCGGGGAGGAGCAGAAGGACGATCAGGATGCGGCCGATGAGATAGCCGATGACGAGTTGGAGGAATGTCAGGTTGCCGCCGTAGGCGATGGCGGGCGTGCCGATGATGGTCAGCGTGGAAGTTTCTGTCGCGACAATCGAGAGAGCCAGCGCCCACCATGGCGCCGTGCGGCCTCCTAGAAAATAATCGAGGCTGACGGAGTCGCGGTTGCTGCTGGCGATGTCCTTTTTGGCACGGCGAAAGCGCATGCCCAGCGCGGTTACGGCGAGAAGGTAGATGATGACGATGGCGAGGTCGAGTGGGTGGATGCGCATGTGTGGTTTGTGGCGCGTGCAGGGGCGGCGTTTCGGCGGCCCGGAGGTTTCCTCGTTCGTTCAAGAGTTGGCTATCAAAAAGAGAACCGAGAATAGTGGCAGGGCTTACGCAGGTCAAGGAATCCGTGAGGTGCGGAGAGTAAGTCGCCGCGCGAGGCCTGTCGCGAAGGCCAAAGGTCGAGAGCAACGGCACGGCGCACGTTTGCGCACGCTATTTTCATCCTCGAATGCATTGAGCGCGTTTCTCGCTTAAACTTTTTGTATGCGCTTTGTCTTGGGATTGGACGGCGGCGGAACGAAGACGGATTGCGTGTTGATGGACGAGTCTGGCGCGGTTTTGGCGCGGTCGCAGGCCGGGCCATCGAATCCGCTGCGGATTGGGTTTGGGGCGGCGATTGGCGCGATTCGCGAAGCGGCACGGCAAGCGCTCGCACAGGCGGCGTTGCCCGAAAGCGTGACGGCTGCTGCGATATGCGCGGGCCTCGCAGGAGCGGGGCCGCTGGAATCGGCGGAAAAGGTTCGCGCGCTTCTAGCCGCAGAATTTCCGGAAACGAAGGTTCAGGTTTGCACCGATCTCGATCTCGCGTTGGCGGCGGCTGGCGACGGAGAAGTGGTCGTGCTGCTGGCGGGGACGGGTTCGTTTGCAGTGGGGCGGAACGCGGGCGGCGAAACGGCGCGCGCGGGCGGATACGGTTCGCAGATTGGGGATGAAGGCAGCGCTTACGATATCGGGCGGCGCGCGGTTTTGACGGCGATGCATGAAAACGACCGCACCGGCGCGGATGCGGTGCTGGGGCAGCGGCTATTGCGGGAGCTGGGTTGCGCGAATTGGTCAGAGGTGAAGGCGCGGGCGCAAGCCGCTTCGGACGAAGTGTTTCCGCGATTGTTTTCTGTTGTGGCCATGGTAGCGGATTGGCTCGAGACTCCTTCTGAGACTTCGGCTGAAACCGCGGCGAGAAAAGAGGCGCGGGGAATTCTGCGGGCGGCTGCGTTTGATCTGGCTTCGCTGGCGGAAAATCTTGCGGAGCGATTGCATTTGCGAGAGGCGCGGTTTGTGGTTGCAAAAACCGGCGGCATGATGGGGCGCTCGAAATATCTGGAGAGTCAAATTGATGAGCGATTGAGGAATGCGTTTCCGCTGGCGGAGATTCGCAGCTTGCGAGTTTCTCCAGCGGAGGCGGCGGCTCGGCTGGCGCTGGGGTTGCTTTCCAGTGGGGATCGCGCGGGACACTGAAATGGCGGGCGCGGACAAAAATCGGGATCGCGCGCTCGTTGCGGCCGGCGACGAGCTGGCGGCTTTGCTTCACCATGCCGACGTGGAGGTCCTGCTGGCTCTTCTCGACAATCCGTCGCTCGAGGAAACGCAATTGTGCATGTTGCTGGAACGAAAAAACGTCCCGGCAGAAATTCTTGAAGAAGTGGCGCGGCGCAAGCCGCTCCTGAAGAGCTATCGCGTCAAAAAGGCGCTGGCGTTTCACCCGCGGACGCCACGGCTCGTTACGTTGCGTTTGCTGCGCGATCTATACTTGATGGATCTGGTGCAGATCACACTGTTGCCGGGGATTCCCACGGAGTTGAAACGGAATGCGGAGGATCAGCTGGTTTCGCGGCTGCCGCAATTGCCGCTTGGGCAAAAAATCACTTTGGCGCGACGAGGGCCGGCGCGTCTGGCGGGGGCGCTCCTCGCAGAGGGGCACGCGCAAATCGTTTCGATCGTTCTGGACAATGCGTATTTGACAGAAGCACAGGTGCTGAGAGTGCTGTCGCGTGAGAAGCTGCCGCCGGTGGTCGTGCGCGCCATCTCGCAGCATCGCAAGTGGTCGATAACCTACAACGTGCGATTGGCGCTGGTGCGGCATCCTTTGTCGCCGCTGGCTACCGTGCTCGCCTACTTGCCTGAGCTTACCGTTTCGGATTTGCGCGAGCTGGCATCGCCGGGAATCGTTTCCGAGAGCTTAGGTAAGTATCTGCAGGCGGAAGTGCAACGGCGGATTCGGGCGGGAGAAAAATCCGCGCGGAAAGACGATACTCCCGGTCCTGCGGCTGCGTCTAATCAAAACTAAGCGGCATCCTTTCACCCCAAGGCAGAAAATATCCGAAAAAGTTAGGTGCATTGCTGGGAACAAAACATCGGTCTCTGGCGTCGTATGGGTGTGCTGGTAGCAGGGGTATGCTTGATACGAACGAGCGGCGAGATGGCCCTGGCGCCGCACCTTGGGATCCTTGGCAGGGGGGCTTTCCAGGTCAATGGGCAGTGGGGATCAAACGTCCGGGCGGTCGGACCGGCGCTGGGCACCGCGCTACTCGTTTCGCGCCAACCTCGAGATCGAATGGGGTTCGGCGGTTTTGCGCGCCAGCACGCGCGACATCAGCTCCAATGGCATGTTTATCGAGTCGGCCGATCCTTTGTGGATTGGGGCGGGTTTTACGGCGCATTTGGTGCTGGACAGGCGCGTAAAAGTGGATTGTTCCGTGAAGCGCATCGAGCCCGGGCTTGGCATGGGCGTGGCTGTGACGCTTTCCGAAGAGCAGCACGAACAACGATATCAAGATCTTCTCGCCTCTCTCTCCAACACAGCTTCCTAAGCTCGTCTTATACTATGTTTGCGGCGCGGGTTGCTTCGCGCGGCTTGCGTTTCGTGAAAAAGTATTCGCCCCCTTCGTACGGAACGGCGTTTGAGGTCGCATGAGTTTGACCAGATGCCTGGATTGCGGTTCCCCGCGAACCGCTGACCAATGTCCATCTTGCGGGTTGACGTCGGTTGCGGCCGAGTTGCTGTTCCGGCGGCGGCTGGTGTCGCGGACCGCAATTTTTCTGGTGGGCTCGCTGGCATTTCCTTATGTGAGCCAGATTTATCCGCCGCTGGATTTGGATTTGATGCTCGTGTTTTTTGGGTTGCTCTTCTTTCTGGCTCTGACGATCGCGGTGATTCTGGAAAGGCGTGCGCGGCAGCACAAGGAGATCGAAGTATTGAAGCGCATCTATGCGGGATTTATTCCGTTGCCGTGGATACTTGCGGCGACGCTTTTTGTGAATGGGCGGCTCGATACGCAGAAAAACCTGGCGTACTACCCGACGGCGGTGGTGAGTAAATTTAATATGAAGGGGATTGTGCGCGGGAGCCGGCGATTGCACGTGCGTTCGTGGCGTCCTGGCCAAAAGGTCGAGGGTTTGGCGGTGGATGCGGACGATTTCGACCGATTTCAGGCCGGCGACACGGTGGTGGTGGCGGTTGAGCCGGGGGCGCTGGGGATTCCGTGGTATTACGGCGTGTATCGGAGATGAAAGGCGGCGGAGTGTGCTGCGCGGAAAATCCCGGGGCGCTCCGCAGACTCCGCCCTGCGCCACATTGATGTAGGAGATCTAGTAGGCGGGTTTGCCGTCGGGTTTTAGGGGCAAGTTGATGTCCAAGTAGTGGCCGTTCTTGCCGAAGCGAAAGCGGACCCGACGGACCATCAAGCCGACGTCGCGCATTTTCCAATCAGAAATCTCGATGGGGTCGCTCGGAAGGTCGGAGAGCGACCATTCGACGTTGTCGCCTTGCGGCTTCACGGTTTGCGGATCGACTTCGTAAACCTCGCCTTCCTTTAGGTCCAGATAGAGAAAGCGTTTCCACAGTTTCACAAGCAGCGCGTCGCGCTTTTCCGAATGGTAGATATTCCAGGTTTGAGGGGCTTGGTCGTTGAATCTCACGATGGCGAATTGCACGGGTTTCCAGACAGTCTTTTTCTCGGGAGTCGCCGCCTGCGGAAGCGCCGAGAAGAAAATGAGAGCAGTGGCAAGGGCTGTTTGCATTCCTCGGATCAATTTACATCACAACTTCGCTGAAAGATTTGTCGAGAAGGCGGATGGCTTCGTCGACGTCGGGTTTGGTGGTGTTGAGCATGGGAGCGAGGCGGAGGATGTTGCCCATGAGGCCGCCTTTGCCGATAAGGAGGCCGTGGTCGCGGGCGCGTTCCATGACTTGCGTGGTTTGCGCGGGGGCGGGTTCTTTGGTTTTGCGGTCTTTTACAAGTTCGAGAGCTTGCATGAGGCCCATGCCGCGGACGTCGCCGATGAGCGGATATTTCTCCTGGAGCTCTTCTAGCTTGGTGCGGAAATGATTGCCGACGGCGTGGGCGTTTTCGAGGAGGTCATCTTCTTCGATGAGTTCGATGGTGGCCCGGGCCGCAACGCTGGTTACAGGATTGCCGCCGAACGTGGCGATGTTGAGGCCTTGGAAACCGGCGGCGATTTCTGGCGTGGTGACGGTGAGACCAACAGGGACGCCGTTGGCCATGCCTTTGGCGCTGGTAATAATGTCGGGTGTTACTTCCCATTGCTCGATGCCGAACCATTTTTTGCCGGTGCGGCCCCAGCCGGTTTGCACTTCGTCGGAGATGAAGAGGCCGCCGTATTTTTTTACGATGTTGAAAACGATTTTGAAATATTCCTTGGGCGGGGTGATGAAGCCGCCGACCCCCTGGATGGGTTCGGCGATGAAGGCAGCGATGCTGCCACTGGTGCCGGTTTGGATGAGATTTTCGACGTCACCGGCGCAGGCGACTTCGCATTCGGGATATTTCAGGTGAAGCGGGCAGCGGTAGCAGTAAGGATTGATAGCATGCGCGATGCCAACGCTGATGACTGCGGCTTTGCGATAGGGAGCGTGAGCGGTGACGGACTTCATCAGCGAAGAGCCGCCGGAATAGGCGTGGCGCAGAGCGACGATGTCGTAGCTGCCGGTGGCCATGCGCGCGATGAGGATGGCGGCTTCATCGGCTTCGCTGCCGGAACTGGTGAAGAAACTCGACGATAAGTTACCGGGGGTAATCTCGGCAATTTTTTCGGCGAGCGCGACGATTTGTTCGTTCGGATAGAGCGTCGAGAGGTGCTGGAGTTTGTGGACCTGCGCATCGATCTTGCTGGTGATTCTTGGATTGCAGTGACCCACAGAGACGGTGAGGATGCCGCCAAAAAAATCGAGATATTTGCGGCCTTCGACGTCCCAGACATGCTGCATTTCGGCGTGATCGGCGACGAGTGGTTTCTGGTAGTAGTTGGTCACCGACGGCCAGATGTATTTTTTGTGCTTGGCGACGACTTCTTCGCTGCGCGTCGTCGTGGAGGGGACTGGTTTTGCCGGCGTGGTCATGGGCGGTTCCTTGACATTAATATGGCGACGTTCGAGTGTACGACGCGGAGAAACGTGCGGCAAGCACGTCACTGTATTCCCTGCACACAGATTCGCTATGATCCGGAGGTTGCTGAAGATGAGATCGCGGTCTTGCGTCTCCATCGGCCTGGCCTATTCCGCGCAATGTAATTCCTCACGCTGACGACCAGCAACTTTCACACCTAACTGTCCGAACTCCTGGCGCATCAAAAGCGAGGAGTTTTGGTTCCTGAAAAGCGAATGTGTGTGTGAAGAACGGGAGAACGGCGATGGCTAAGATGAAGGCAGCAGTTGCTACGAAGCCGGGGGCGGATTTTGAGATACAGGAGCGGGAGATTCCGCAGCCGGGGTTTGGTGAGGTGCGGATCAAGGTGCATGCCTGCGGAGTTTGTTTTAGCGACCATCTCGTAAGAGAGGGGAATTGGCCTGGGATCGCGTATCCGCGCGTGCCGGGTCACGAAGTTGCGGGCGCGGTTGATGAAGTGGGCGCAGGAGTAACGGAATGGAAGAAGGGCGATCGTGTGGGGACGGGTTGGCATGGAGGGCACGATTTTGTATGCGAGTTCTGCCGGCGAGGAGACTTCATCGCTTGCAAGAACGAGGCGATCACGGGGCTCACGCGCGACGGCGGGTATCAGGAATACATGCTAGTAAGGCATGAGGCCTTGGCGCGAATTCCGGAGGATCTGGACGCAGCAGAGGCAGGACCGTTGCTGTGCGCTGGTGTTACGACGTTCAATTCGCTGCGGCATAGCGGAGCGGCCATGGGCGATTTGGTTGGCGTGCAGGGAGTCGGCGGATTGGGGCATCTGGGAATCCAGTTTGCGGCGAAGGCCGGGTATCGCGTGGCAGCCATCGGTCGCGGGCCGGAAAATGCGGCGTTGGCGAAGAAACTGGGAGCGTCGGTTTACATCGATACCGTTGCGACTAACCCGGCGGAGGAGCTGGCGAAGTTGGGAGGCGCGAAAGTGATTTTGGCAACGGCGCCAAATGCGAAGTCGATCGCGGCGCTGATCGGCGGGCTCGGCGTGGGCGGAAAACTGCTCGTTGTGGGGGCGCCGTTTGAGCCCATGGAAGTATCGGTGGTCTCGCTGCTGATGGCCCGGAGGGATATCCAAGGATGGCCGAGCGGATCGGCGATGGATTCGGAAGATACGCTGCGATTTTCGTCACAGTCGGGAGTGAGGGCGATGATCGAGAAGTTTCCGCTGGAGAAAGCGAACGAAGCATTCGCGCGAACGATGAGCGGGAAGGCGCAATTTCGTGTAGTGCTGACGATGTAGGTAAAATAGCCCCGGCGCACTCAAAAACTCGAGGCGCGGGTCCGAGCTAGACACAATGCTCATACGGGAAGCCACAGCACGCGATGCGGACGCAATCTGGAAAATTCTCGAGCCGGTGATTCGTGGCGGGGACACGTACGCATTGCCTCAGGACATGAAGCGCGAGGACGCTCTAGCGTATTGGAACTCGCCGGGGCACGAAGTATTTGTGGTGGAAGAAGGAGGAGAGATCGCCGGGACGTATCTATTGCGCGCGAATCAGAAGGGCGGGGGAGCGCACGTCGCAAATTGTGGATATATGACGGCTCCCTGGGCGAGCGGACGGGGCGTGGCGCGGACGATGTGCCAGCATTCGCTGGAGCGCGCGAAGGCACGAGGATTTCGCGCGATGCAATTCAATTTTGTGGTGAGCAGCAACGAACGCGCCGTGAGGCTGTGGCAAAGCATGGGTTTTGAGATTGCCGGGCGGCTTCCGGGAGCGTTCGCGCATCCGGCGCTGGGCGCCGTCGACGCATTGGTGATGTACCGGCATTTGTGATGCGGCCATCGGAGAGGCGCTGAGTAGAAAAGGAAAATTGAAGCGAGACAGTGGAATGCTAGAGATGGGCCTTTCCCTGCGCTTCGCCTGAGGCCGGTTAGCCGACCAGCCGAATCGTCCAGAAGTCGTCGGAGAGATTGTTGTCGGTTAGATAGGCGTACGGCATGGTGAAGTAGCCCTTCATGCCCCAGGCTGGTCCCCAGGAATTCCTGACATAAAAGCGTTGCAGCGCATCGTCGTAGCCGACAGCCACGACGGCGTGTCCGCCGATCTGCTTATCCGAGGGGGCAGGCATGGGAACCACACCGGTTTTGGTGACCTGTGGAGATTCAAAACTGGAATAGACCGAGAACCCGAAAACAAACGGGTAGCCGGAAGCGAGGCACCCTTTCATCTGATTCAGGACCTGCGGGACCCGCTGATAGGAAGTAGCGAGGTCTTTGGAGGCGTCGGTATAGGCTTTTTGCGGCGGCTTCATGGCGAACTTCGAGATGACGTAAGGCCAGTCCGTTTCGGGGCAAAAGCCGGTGGTGGTGACGCTCTTGATGCCATCGCGGATTTGCGCGCCGCTGTCGCTGGCGACGGTGCCTTCCATAACGCGCTCGTTGTAGTAGATGAAGAGGCGAGAAGGCACAAAATTGGGGATGTTCTGCTTCATTTGCTCGAACTGAATGGCGCCGGCAATGGAATTGCCGGTGCAACTGCCGAGCCGTCCTTGATTGTAGACGGGGGGACATTTCGGACGGAGATCAACGCTTACCGGAAGATTCTCGCCCAGAAATCTCTGAGGTGCCGAGTAGAGAAAGTCGCGGTGATCGGGAACATCAGGTTGCCAACCGTAACTCTGAATTTTGTGGGGCCTGGGCAGTCTTGTGACAGAGGGCATACTCGAGACTCCTTTCGTCATTGAAACACGCGAGTTCCGGGGCCGCTCGTGATTCGCCGGTCGATGGCAAGCGGGAGTTCCTCGCTATGAAGAAAACTCTGCGCTGCTTCCCAACCGTGTTGCGAATGAGGTCATTGGCCGAAAAACAGACAGACCCGCGGGTGACTGGAGGATAGTGAAAGCGAGGTACGAATCGTTTCACCCGCAATTACTTTTTGTGGAAGAGCCGCGGAGGACATCAGGCAAGGAGAGACTTAGCGGCTCTTCTGCCGCGACGAGAAAGCTTGCGATGCGTATAATGGCGCGCTATGGCTTCGAGCCTTTCGCTCCTCGGGCGGACGTTCCGGATGCTTCGGCGGGTATTTCCGAGCTGCGCCATGATTTCACAGGCGATCGCTTTCAATTTGTTTTTGGCATTTTTCCCGGCGCTGCTCATCATGGTGGGGTTCGCCACCAGCCGCATCGGCGGGCGAACAAGCCTCTTTGATTTGATCAGGGACCTGACGGAATTCATGCCGCCGGGAAGCCAGAGCATTGTTTCCGAATTTCTGGTGAAGCGCGGGCCGGAAGCGTGGAAACTGGCGCTGGTGGGCTGGACGGGAACGCTCCTGGCTGGTTCGCAAGTAATGCGGCTGCTGATGGAAGGAATTCACAGGATTTACGGCGACCAGGAGCAACCGGGATTTTGGCACCGGCAACTTCGCGGATTGGCGCTGCTGCTGGTGACGATCGCACCGCTGCTGGTAGCGGCGATACTCGGCGTTCTCGGGCGGCCAATCCGGCATTGGCTTTCCGAGGAGTTGGGAACGCCACATGTTCTGCAGGGTTGGTGGACAGTTTTCTTTCCGGCAGTGGCGATTGTGTTGGCGCTTGCGGCACTGACGGTGATTTATCGGGTGGCACGTCCGGGAGAGGAACGAATGAAGAACGTCCTGCCGGGGGCGATGGTGGCGACCTCCCTGTGGTGGCTGGTAAACGTGCTGTTTGGATTTTACGTGCGGCGGGTGCCGTACAGCATCGTTTACGGAGGCTTGGCGGCGGTCATCGGATTGATGGTGTGGATGCAGCTTTCGGCGGTAATTGTATTTCTGGGAGCGGCTTGGAATGCGGAGTTAGCGGAAAACCGGCGGGGAGCGCGCGCCCATGGCTGAACAGTTCGTGCGTGTGGAATGCCACTCCGGCTTCAAAGCGGACGAGCGGCCCGTGCGCATCTTGTTTGAAGGGCTTACGCTCGAGATCACGGATGTGGAGGACCGTTGGTATTCGCCTGGAGTGACTTATTTCAGGGTGCTGGCAGTGAATGGAGACCGCTATGTCTTGCGGCACGATGATGCGCAGGATGTTTGGAGCTTGGCGGCGTACCGCCAACTGTCAAAGGTGACGGCGGGCAAACGCGTTGACACAAAAATTAACCAGAGCGTATAGTCATTCCGCGAGTGTGGTCCCAAGGTTCCCCCGTAGTGCCGGCTTCCGAGAGAGCCGGCGGTGCCTGCGGATGCGGATCAGAGAAGGAATGGGATGTCCTACCTACCGCAGTTCCCGTTCGCGCGGCTCTTGAAGTGTGTTTTGTTGCTGTTCGTGTTGACGGGTGTGGGTGTTCGGGTTAGCGCGCAAACGCCGGCCTCGCCGACCGCTCCGGCGGCGAGTTCGCCTGCCCAGACGCCTGCGGAGCCAGCGAAGCCGCAAGCGCCCGCTTCCAACGACAATGCGGAAGTCTCGAGCCGCGATACAGCTCCGACCTTCAAGGTTCGCGTGAATCTAGTTCTGGTGCGCGTAGTGGTGCGCGACCAGCAGGGGCACGTGGTGCCCAACTTGCACAAGGAAGATTTTCAGCTCTCCGACAATCGCAAGCCACAAACAATCTCGACGTTCAGCGTGGAGACTCCGGAATCGCACATAGTTGCAACTACCACCAACGCCGACGCAAATGCTCCCGCTGATCCAGTCGTGGCAAAGGCGGTAGCTGCGCTGCCCCAGCGCTTTGTATCGGTCGTATTCGATGATCAGCACCTCAACATGCAGGACGCGATGTTTGTGCGGAACGCGGCCGGCAAGTTTTTAGATTCACTGGCGGCTTCCGATCGAGTAGGCATTTACTCGACGTCCGGCCAATTCACTGAGGAATTTACCGACGATCACGAGCGGCTGCGGAAATCGCTTTTGAAGATCTTACCTCATTCGCCTAGTGCGGGAATTCATGATTGCCCGGACATGAGCTATTACGAGGCGGATCTCATCCAGAACAAAAACGACCAGCAAGCATTGGCTCTCGCAACGGAAGATGCCGTGCAATGTGCGTTTGGCGGCGACGAAACACAGGCTGCTGCGGCGCGGGCCATGGCGCAAGCGGAGGGGGGTATTGTAGTCGGCAGAGAAGATTCTTCGACGGAATATGCTTTGCGCCACATGGAAGAGGTCTTGCGCAGGCTCTCGTCGATGCCGGGACAGCGCATCATGGTATTCGTTTCTCCCGGATTCATTACCTCGACGCTGCAACTGGAGTTTAACGAGGTAGTGGATCGCGCAACCAAGGGCAACATCGTAATCAACACGATCGACGCGCGGGGACTGTACACCCCGGATATGGGAGACATCTCCGACCCATCTACGAGTTCGCCCAAAACAGCAGGGTACAAACTCTCCTTTCAGATAGCAGCACAATTGGCGCAAGAAGATGTTCTGGCGCAGCTTGCGGATGGAACGGGCGGGACTTTTTTTCACAATCGCAACGACGTGGATGAGGGTTTGCGCGAGGCAGGAGCCGCGCCGACAATGACGTATCTCTTGGGGTTTTCGCCGCAAAACATGAAGCTCGACGGAAGCTTGCACACGCTTAAGGTGTCGTTCGTGCACAAGACTAACTACAAGATCCAGGCGCGGCATGGCTACTTCGCCCCGCGGCACGTGGTCGATCCAGTGGAGGCGGCAAAGCAAGAGATTCAGGAAGCGCTTTTCTCACAGGACGAAATTCGCGATTTGCCGGTGGATTTGCACACTCAATTCTTCAAGACGGACAACTACCAGGCGAAGCTGGCGGTCCTCACGCATGTCGATATTAAGGGCGTGCACTTCCGTAAGGCCGACGGGCGCACGCGGGACGATCTGACCGTGGCGACGGCGATCTTCGATGAGAACGGTAATTACGTGACAGGTGGAGAGAAGATCGTGGAGATGAAGCTTCTGGACCCGACCTATGACCGGCTTATGCGGTCGGGCCTCAATCTGAAGTCGAGTTTCGACGTGAAACCGGGCACGTACCTGGTAAGACAGGTCGTGCGTGACTCGGAGGGATCGCAGCTTGCGGCGCGCAACGGCGCCGTAGTCATTCCGAATTGATGGGGGAGCAAATGAACACAGAAAAGAATCGCATTCCAAGAACTTGGGGCTGGCTTGCCGGACTTGCGGCGGCCACATCTTGTATATTTTTCGTGCAGCTTGCTGGTCAGACGCCGCCGGGCCAAGCGCCGGCCGCGCCGGCCCAGGATGCGGTTCCGCAGAGCGGAGCAACCATCAAGGCGGAGTCGCGCCTCGTCCTGGTAGATGCGGTTGTGACCGACAAGAAGGGGAACTACGTTCACGACCTGACGCAGAACGATTTCAAGGTCTTCGAAGACAACAAAGAACAGGGCGTGACGAGTTTTTCGTTCGGAGCGGACACGGCCATTCAGGCTCAGGGGCAGAAGAGGTATCTCATCCTGTTTTTCGATAATTCGACGATGGCCATGCCTGACCAGATTCAGGCGCGAGATGCCGCGAAGAAATTCATCGATGCCAACGCCGGGCCTGACCGGTTGATGGCGGTAGTGGAATTCGGCGGGGCCTTGCAGATCGTCCAAAATTTCACGGCAAACGCAGACCTGCTGCGGGCAGCCGTTGGAGGAGCAAAGGGTTCGTCCGTCGATCCCAACGCGCAGTCGCCTGTCCAGGTAGCTTCTGCAGGACTCTCGCCATCCGCCAGCCCCATGGGCGGTTCAGCGGGAATGAGCTCGCCATTTTCCGGAATGAGCAACGCCGAAGCGGATTTTGGAGCCAGGAGCATGTTGTTGTCCGTTCGCAGTCTCGCCAAGAATCTCCGCGGAGTTTCGGGGCGCAAGATGGTGGTGCTCTTTTCGTCGGGCTTCCCGCTGACGAGCGAGAGCGAGTCCGAGCTCACCGCCACGATAGACGCTTGCAATAAAGCGAATGTGGCGATTTATTCGCTGGATGTGCGCGGTTTGCTGGCCACGCCTCCCGGCGGACATGCACAGCTACTGCGCCAAGAAGATGGGAAGCGGGCGGTGGCCGAAAGGTCTGAGGGAAAGGACCTTTACGGAGGCGGACGACTCGTATTCGCTTCCTACTCCGGCGGGCTGCTTGAGCCGCAAAGGCCAGGCGGAGGCGGCGGCGGGACGGGAGGAACGGGAGGCGGAACAGGTGGGGCCGGAGGTGGTGGAGCAGGCGGTCGAGGCGGAACCGGGGGCACAGGGGGAACCGGCGGGACTGGTGGCACTGGCGGCACCGGGGGTAAAGGTGGAACCGGAAGCCCCGGGGGAACTGGCGGGGGAACCACCGGGCGCGCCGGCGGTGGAACCGCTGCGAATTCCAACACAAACAATCCAAATTCGATCTACACGCAGCCGAGGACCATCGTTCCTCCATTTCCGCCCTCGGCGTCGACCAATCAGCAAATTCTCGCTGCTCTGGCGGATGGAACCGGTGGGTTCACAATCTTCAACACCAACGACTTGCTGGGAGGGCTTGAGAAAATCGGCCGCGAGCAGAATGAGTTTTACATCTTGGGTTATGTGCCGCAGCCGTCGGCGGATGGAAGCTGCCACACGCTGAAAGTGAAGATGAACCGCGGCGGACTGAACGTAAGGTCGCGGAGCGGGTATTGCAACACAAAGGCCACAAACATTCTGGATGGCACGCCGGTCGAGAAGCAACTCGAGGCGCGGGCAACCGGTACGCAGGGCGGAACGATGCATGGCTCGTTCGAAATGCCCTATTTTTATACGGCGCCAAATGTGGCGCGGATCAACCTGGCGATGGAAATCCCTTCGAACACGGTGCAGTTCAACAAGGACAAGGGAAAGTATCACGCCAGCTTGAACGTGCTGGGCATCGCCTACAAGCCCGACGGAACCATAGGAGCCAAGTTCAGCGACACCGTCAATCTTGATTTGGAAAAAGACGAAGTGAAAGAGTTCACAAAGCAACCGTATTTCTACCAGAACCAGTTCGACGCCGGCGCGGGGACCTACAAGCTTACAGTCGTGGTGAGTTCCGGGAACGACGCATTCGGAAAATACGAGTCGCCACTGGAAATCGATCCTTACGACGGCAAGAACTTTAGCCTGGGAGGAGTGGTGCTCACGAACTCGATACAGAAGCTGTCGGATATTCCGACGAGCCTCGATTCGGCACTGCTCGAAGACCGCACGCCGCTGGTGGTGAAGGGAATGCAGATGAATCCGTCGGCTTCAAACCGGTTCAAGAAGACCGACAACGTGGCGTTGTACACGGAGGTCTACGAGCCTATGCTCACCTCCGCGAATCCTCCCGTGGTTGCAGCCGGCTATACCATCGTTGACAGGGCCAGTGGCAACAAGATTTACACCACTGGGGCCGTGCATCTCGACGATTTCATTCAGAAAGGTAGTCCGATGGTGCCAGTGGGGATGAGCGTTAAAGTGAAGGACTTGGCTCCCGGCGGTTACCGGCTGGTGATGATGGCGGTGGACGGAGCGGGGCATCACGCCAACAATCGCGTCATCGATTTCGATGTTGCAGAATGACACTGTTTAGAGTTCTCGCCGTAATTTTTCGGAGCCGGCTAAATCGCGGGCTGGCGCGACGCGCTTCCTGATTCCGCGAATAGACTTCGCAGCACAAACAAGCAATTCGCCGGGCGCTCCGACAGCCGCCGCATAAAATACGGGCACCAGTCGGTGCCGAAGGGCACGTAGACTTGCAGAGTATCTCCCGCGGCGCGCACCTGCGCCTGCAGGTCGCGTCGAATTCCGTAGATCATCTGAAATTCGTAACGGGATTTATCCAGCTTGAGCCTGGCGGCTTCGGCTTGCGCGTGGGCGACCATGTTCCAGTCGTGGGAGGCGATGGCGGGCAAGAAGGTGCCCTCGGTGGCGCCTTCGAGGAGCAGGGTGGTTAATTTCTGGTAGTTGGCGTCGACTTCAGTCTTTTTTTGGAAGGCAATGTTTTTTGACTCGCGATAGGCGCCTTTGACGAGGCGGATCTTGGGTTTGACGGACGCGAGCCGCAACAGATCTTTCTCCGTGCGGTAAAGGTAGGCTTGCACGGCCAAGCCGCAATTGCCGAGTTCGCGTTGCACGCTTTCGAAAATATCCAGCGTGACGTCCGTGTAAGCGCTGCCTTCCATGTCCATCTCAATGGTTCGGCCAAGGGCAGCCGCGCGGGCAGCGATTTCACGGGCCATCGAGCGGCAGAGCTCTTTGTCGATGTCGAGCCCGAGTTGCGTGAGCTTAATAGAGATATTGCCTGAGAGGTTTTTGGCGTGGAGCTCTTCGATCATTTGGAGGTAGCTGGCGCGGACCTCGCGCGCAGCGGTTTCGTTGGTGACATTTTCTCCAAGATGATTCAGGCTGACGTTTCGGCCCTGGGAGCAGAGTTCCTGGCTTGCCGTAAGCGCTTCCGCAAGAGATTCGCCAGCGACGAAACGCCGCGCGAAGCCATTTTTCATGCCGTGGCGCGCAATGCGATTCGTGACGCCGCGCTTGGTGGAAAGCCAGAAGATGAAATTACGAATCAGCACGAACCCTCCCTCGGAGAAACAGCCAGAGGATACGGGTAGAGGTGGGGGACGTCAATACCGCGGCTGACGGTCCGAAACGAACCGTAGGTCCAAGCGGATGAGTTGGTTAGGGGTAGACCTGTCCGAACGGCCGAAGTAGGGATTCGACACTGCCCCATGTGGGGTGCAACTTATAGGCGCTGGGAGGGTTATTCTATGAAGTGCCACGTGTTTCGGGACCATTCCGCCCGGCAGGAGAGTGACATGAGCATGCAGCAAGGCCTTGCTTCGCAGTCGGTTTCGATTTCGACGGCACCCAGGTCTTTCCTAGCGGCCATTCTTTCTGTGGCATGCGTGTTCTCATTGGGTATCGATCTGCCTTTGCTTCGGGCGACGCCGGCCGCGGCGAAAGATAAGAAACCGAAGCAAGATCCCGCCCTAAAAAATCTACCGGTAACAGAGTTGAGCGCCGATGAGGCGATCTTCCATGCGCTGAACCGTTTGGCTTACGGCCCGCGGCCTGGCGATGTGGAACGCGTGCGGCAAATGGGACTGGCGAAATGGATCGACCAGCAACTCAATCCTGGTTCGATTGATGAAAAGGCGCTGGAAGCGCGGCTCGAGGATTATCCGACGCTGAAAATGTCTTCCGAGAAGCTGATTGCAGAGTATCCGCAGCCGAAGCCGGCGGAGAAGGAAGCAGCGAAGCGCGCGCAAGCGCAAATCGAGCAAGATCAGCAGAGGCGGTCAGACGTGGCGGCGGCGATCGTATCAAAAGACGTGCAGCCGACCCCGGCTCCGACGGAGACCTCGGCAACGAATACGAATCAGCTAACCGCGACGGCGCAACCCGATGGCGGCGATGCGAATGCTCCCGCGCCGATGAAGGACAATCCGGCGCAAGAGAATCCAGGCGCGCAGGGTAAAGGGAAACGGGACGCGCTCGGCAGTGACCCGAATAATGTGCCTAGAGCCATCGCTGAGGATAGTAAGAAGCCGCAGCGCGTGGTTGCGGAATTGGCTATGGCAAAAGTGACGCGCGCCATCTATAGCGAGCGCCAGCTTCAGCAGGTAATGGACGATTTTTGGTTCAACCATTTGAATGTGTTTGCGGGCAAGGGCGAAGACCGCTACTACTTGACCGCCTACGAGCGCGATGTCATCCAGCCGCATACGCTGGGGAAATTCAAGGATTTGCTGACGGCTTCAGCGAAGAGCCCGGCGATGCTGTCTTACCTCGACAATTTTTTGAGCGCCGACCCGCGGGCGGCGCAGCGCGAGGCGCAGGAGCGATATGCACGCCAGATGGCGCGTTATCGTGGCTGGGGCCCGCCGCCGGTGCCACCGTCCGAGCAGAAGAAGAAAAATGATCGTGGGCTGAATGAAAACTACGGCCGCGAATTGATGGAATTGCACACGCTGGGCGTCGATGGCGGCTACACGCAGAAAGATGTGACGGAAGTCGCGCGGTGCTTCACCGGTTGGACTATCGAGAAACCCCGCCAGAATCCGGAGTTCAAGTTTGACGATCGATTGCACGATCCTGACCCGAAGTATGTACTAGGGAAAAAGATTCATGCCGGCGGAATGAAGGACGGCGAGGAAGTGATCGACCTGCTGGTGCATGACCCGAGCACTGCGCGTTTCATTTCGACGAAGCTGGCGCGGCGATTTGTTTCGGATACCCCACCAGAAGCGCTCGTGGCCCGGATGGCGCAATCGTTTCAGGAAAGCGACGGCGACATCAAGGCCGTAATGCACACCATGATTTATTCGCCGGAGTTTTGGTCGCGCGAAACGTATCGCGCGAAAATCAAGACGCCGTTCGAGTTGGTGGTTTCCGCGGCGCGTGCGCTGGGAACAGACGTGGATATGCCTCAGCCACTGGTCGGCTGGGTGGGACGAATCGGCGAGCCGATTTATCAGTGCCAGCCGCCCACCGGTTACGCAGATAAGGCGGATGCATGGGTGAATACGGGCGCGCTGCTCAACCGGCTGAATTACTCGCTGGCGCTGGCGGGGAACAAGATGCGTGGGTCACGCACAGATGTGGCGGCGCTGCTGGGTGTAGAAACGTCAGCGGACGCGAAAGCAGCACTGGAGCGGGCTGTCCTGGTTTTTCTGGGCGGCCAGGTTGCGCCGACGACCGTGGAGACGCTACAGAAGCAGCTGGATAGCCCACAAGTGGTGCAGGCGAAGCTGGACGATCCTGTTAAGCAGGTGGACTTGGGAGTTGTGGCCGGATTAGTGCTAGGCGCCCCAGAATTTCAGCGCCGATAGGGTTTGGAGTGCGGGGGCTCTGCCCCCGCTTTTCCACGTCCAGTGAATGGCCCGGGCGCGAAAAGTGCCGCAAAAGCCGCACCCATATTCAGAACGTGAGAGGTAACGATGAGCCACGAATGTTGCGAAGGCGTAAGAGGGATGAGATTTTCGCGGCGGTATTTCTTGAAGCAGGGCGGCGTGGCCATGGTTGGCCTGAGCGCGATGCCCGCGTTCTTGCAGCGCGCCGTGGCGGCGACGCCGATGCCAAACAAGAAGCAGCTCGTCGTGCTGTTTCAACGCGGCGCGGCGGATGGACTGAACATTGTGGTTCCCTTTGGCGAACCGAATTATTACCGGTTGCGGCCGAGCATCGCGATTCCGCAGCCGAAGCGTGGCGGAACGGATGCTGCTGTCGATCTGGACGGATTTTTTGGGCTCCATCCGAGCCTCGAACCGCTGGAGCCGTTGTTCCATCAGAATCAACTGGCCATCGTGCATGCAGCAGGATCTCCCGATCCGACGCGCTCGCATTTCGACGCACAGGATTTTATGGAATCGGGAACGCCAGGCCTGAAGGCGACCGATGATGGCTGGCTGAACCGCGCGCTGGAGATTGTGCCGGAAGAAAACGCTTCGCCGTTCCGCGCCGTGGCAATGGGGCCGAACCTGCCGCGCATGCTTCGCGGTAGCGCCCCGGCGATCGCACTGCCGGATTTGAAGCAATTTAAGGTGATGGCGCAATCGCCGGGATCAGGGCAAATGGTGGAGGGCGGATTTGAAGCCATGTACGCGCAAACCGTCGACCACGCGCTGCACGGCACTGGCGCGGAGACCTTCGAGGCTATCGATCTTTTGCGCAAAGCCGATCCGGCGAAGTATCAGCCGGAGAATGGCGCGCAATATCCGACGAACCGGCTGGGGCAGAGCCTGCAACAAATTGGGCAACTGCTGAAGGCCAACATTGGCGTGGAGGTTTTGTTCGTCGATTGCGGCGGCTGGGACAATCATGTGAATGAGGGTGGCGTGCAAGGCCAGCTCTCCAACTTGCTGAAGGACCTGGGGCAGGGACTGGCGGCGTTTCATCAAGACATGGGTGACCGCATGCAAGACATCGTTTTTGTGACCATGAGCGAATTTGGCCGCACGGCGAAAGAAAACGGCAATCGGGGCACCGACCACGGGCACGCGAACTGCATGTTTGTCATGGGCGGGGACGTGAAGGGCGGCCGCGTCTACGGCAAATGGCCGGGGCTCGATGATCACCAGCTTAATGAAGGGCGCGACCTGGCTCTGACGACGGACTTCCGCAGTGTCATTGGAGAGATATTGACGAAGCACATCGGCGTGAAGGATCTTGCGCCGGTGTTCCCGGGCTTCGACAACAATCCGCGAAAATTTGCAGGGCTGATCAAGACCTAGCCCGTGCGCTCGGGACCCATGCGGCCAAGCCTTTGACCACCAAAGCGATCACTCGGCGGTCTTGAGCTCGCGAATCCAAATATTTCTGAAGCGGACGGGATCGCCGTGATCCTGCAGCGCAAGCGGGAGTTTCTCCGGAGTCGGTTTGTACGGCGGGCGTTGGCCGTGCTCCGTCGGGCCGGAGAGCTCGACATTGTCTTGCACGAGAACGCCGTTGTGAAAGACCGTCTCACGGGCGGGGCGAAGGACTTTACCGCTGGCATCGAAGCGCGGGCCGTGGAAAACGATGTCATACCATTGCCACAAGCCTGGGGGGCGCGAGGCGTTCACAAGCGGAGGGTATTGCCCGTACACGGCTGATGCCTGGCCATCGGCGTAGGTTTTGTTTTCATAAGAGTCGAGAACCTGCACTTCGTAGAGGCCCATCAGGAAAACGCCGCTGTTGCCGCGCTCCTGGCTCTCGCCGTGTGGGGGCGTGGGTTCGCGAAACTCGACATGCAGTTGGCAATCGCCGAAGGCTTGCTTTGTATAAATGTAGCCGGTCTTCGCCACGACCTCGGCGTAGCCATTCTCTACCTTCCATTTCGCAGCGGTTCCGTCCTTGTGCTGCCATTTCGAGAGATCGGTTCCATCAAAGAGCACGATTGCATCCGAGGGCGGGCGTCCAGGCGAATCCTGAGTGCTCGAGATGCCTGGATCGACGACCGGCGGGACGGGGCGATTGAGATCGTGGATCTTCCATTTGGTGTCGACCTGACCGAGCAAAATGCCTGGGCTTGCTGCGATCACGAGAGCGGCAAGAAAAAAGGGACTGTTAATTTTCATGGATCGGACCTCGACTCCGATGCGCAGGATTCTAGCTCTGATTTGTCTCTGAATACAGAGTTGTTCTGGGAAGGCGCGTCCGAAATCAGAAGTAGCTTTTGGACGGGTGCCAAAGCGGAAGGAGGCATCCGAGAATCACGCTGAGGCCAAGTGATATGACGACGAGACGCCCAGGCGCCGCTGGGCTAACTAATACACAAACAAAAAGGGGCAGCCGGTGGCCGCCCCAGGATCGCTTGATTGTTGAAGCAATTACGCGGCGGAGCCGCGGATGCGCATACCGTAGAACGAACGGTAGACGAAGACAAAAGAGACGACAAAGAACGCGGCTGCAAGGAGGTGTGTCAGGCCGTTGCCGCCTTGGCTGGCGGTGAGCTGCACGGCTAGCTCGACGGCTAGCAAGCCAAAGAGCGTTGTGAACTTGATGACCGGGTTGAGGGCAACGGAAGACGTGTCCTTGAACGGATCGCCGACCGTGTCGCCGATAACCGTGGCGTCATGCAGCGGCGTGCCTTTTTGTTTGAGCTCGACTTCGACGATTTTCTTGGCGTTGTCCCACGCGCCGCCGGCGTTGGCCATGAAGATGGCCTGGTACAAGCCGAAGATGGCGATGGAGAAAAGATAGCCGATGAAGAAGAAAGGCTCGACGAACGCGAAGGCCAGCGTGGCGAAAAACACCGCGATGAAAATGTTGAGCATGCCCTTCTGCGCATATTTCGTGCAGATTTCCACGACTCTTTTACTGTCGGCGATGCTGGCGGCGGCCGCGCCTTCGAGGTGAATGTTGGCTTTGATGAATTCGACAGCGCGGTAAGCGCCGGTGGTGACGGCTTGCGTGCTTGCGCCAGTGAACCAGTAAATCATCGCGCCGCCTGTGATCAGACCGAGCACAAAAGGCGCGTGAAGAAGCGAAAGGTTGTTGACGTTTTCCGTGAGGCCGTGCGTGAGCGCCATAATAATCGAAAAGATCATCGTAGTGGCCCCTACGACTGCGGTGCCGATCAGCACGGGCTTGGCGGTGGCCTTAAACGTGTTTCCAGCGCCGTCGTTGGCTTCGAGCATTTCCTTTGCGCGCTCGAAGTTTACGTCGATGTTGTAGTCCTTTTTCAATTCTCCCTGGATACCAGGAATTTGCTCGATCAGCGAGAGTTCGTAGACAGATTGCGCGTTGTCGGTGACCGGTCCGTAGGAATCGACGGCGATGGTGACCGGTCCCATGCCGAGGAAGCCGAAGGCCACCAGTCCGAAAGCGAAAACGGCCGGCGCGAGCATGAGCAGCCCGAGGTCGAGAGTGCTGATTAGATAGCCGAGGGACATCAGGACGACCATTGCAAGCCCGATGTAGTAGGCCGAGAAATTTCCCGCGACGAAGCCGGAGAGAATCCCGAGCGATGCGCCGCCTTCTTCCGCCGAAGCGACGACTTCTTTTACGTGGCGCGACTCCGTGGAAGTAAATGCTTTCACCAACTCCGGAATGACCGCGCCTGCGAGCGTACCGCAAGAGATGATCGTTCCAAGTTTCCACCACTGCGAGGCGTCACCACCGAGCGTGGGAATAATCAGATACGAGATCACGTAGGTCAGCGCAATGGAAACGATGGAAGTGATCCAGACTAGCGAAGTCAGCGGCGCTTCGTAATTCATCTTGTCTGCGTTGCCATACTTCGCGTTGGCGATGAAGCCGTTGATGAAGTAGGCCCCCGCGCTGGAAACCAGCATCATGATGCGCATGACAAAGATCCAGACGAGCAATTGGACTTGGACCGTGGGATCTTTGACGCCGAGAAGAATAAAAGTGATCAGCGCGACGCCGGTCACGCCGTAAGTCTCAAAGCCATCGGCGCTCGGGCCAACCGAGTCGCCAGCGTTGTCGCCGGTGCAATCCGCAATAACGCCAGGATTGCGCGCGTCGTCTTCCTTGATCTTGAAGACGATCTTCATCAGGTCGGAGCCGATATCCGCGATTTTCGTAAAGATGCCGCCCGCGATGCGCAGTACGGCAGCACCCAGCGATTCACCGATGGCGAAGCCGATGAAGCACGGTCCAGCGTAATCGCCTGGAATAAACAGCAAAATAAACAGCATCATGAGCAGCTCGACGCTGATGAGCATCATGCCAATACTCATGCCGGCTTCGAGCGGCGTGTGATAGATGGGATAGGGCTTGCCACCGAGCGCAGCAAAAGCCGTGCGCGAATTGGCGAAGGTGTTTACGCGAATGCCAAACCAAGCTACGCCGTAGCTTCCCGCCATACCGACGATGCTGAAGACGAGAATGATCGGCAAAGTCACCGCCGTCGGATGCACCGGAGCGAGGACGCCGAAGTAAAGAACGATGACGACGGCGATAAAGAGCCACAGGAAGACGAGGAATTTGCCCTGCGTGAGAAGGTAGGTTTTGCAGGTCTCGTAGATGAGCTCGGAGATGTCGAGCATGGATTTGTGGACAGGCATGCCCTTCAAGCGGCTGTAGATCGCTAGTCCGAAAATAAGCCCGAATACGCAAAAGACGATGCCGAAGAGCAGCAGCTTGTGGCCATCGATCCCGAGAAAGGTGACCTGCGAAAGATCTGGCACTTTGAGGCCAGCTTCACCGCCGGCTTCTTGAGCCAGAGTTGCGGCACCGCTGCAAAGCGTGAGAAAAGAGGCCGCGGCACTACCTTTTGCGAATCTACGTCCCAAGGACCAGGCACTTGCTAGCCAGGTGCGCATTAAAAATCCTCCATGAAGAAAAATCGGATTCAGGGTCAACCGCCGCCCTGCACACTCGTCTCCGGCACACCATTTCAACCGAACGCGTCTCAATTAGCGTCGGGGGATTGCCTTGCCGGATTTCTAAAGGCACCCACCTCAGACGGGATAGGAACTTCGCTTTTGTGTTCCCCCGGCCGGACCGGGGCTGCCAGAACCCGTACCCAACCTATCTGCCACGCCAAAACAGAGCGAGCAGCCCCTATTGGGCCCGAGCACGGGCGTACACAAAACGTTGATTTATAACATTTAGCGGAGTGGCGGGTCAAACTCTAGAGAGGGTGGTTCATGGGGGCGTGAAGTCGCTCGCTGAGGCGACTCGAAGAGGGTCAGATTGGGAGGTTTATAGGACGGTACCGCGTCGAATATGCGGTCGAAAAACAATTGCAAAGCGATGGTAACATGCCTTCATTGCAAGAGCAGGAAACAACCCGGTATAGACGGGGGCCCATGAGAGCAGATTTTTCGCAGGCAGCAGCAGGCCGCGCGGCTGGCTGCGATGCAGTTCGCCACAATGGAAAACGCTTTGAAGCCGGCTCGGTCCGCCATACGCCGTCCGCGCTGCTGAGTGTTTGTGCGCAAAACCACAACGATCAGGCCGCAGGACGCGCGTGAGACATCATTTCTTTATTACTGGGACGGATGCCGGCGTCGGGAAGACGACGCTTTCGGCACTACTCTGCGCGGCCCTGGATGCGGTTTATTGGAAGCCGATCCAGACAGGGACGCTCGAAGGCTCGGACCGCGCAACGGTGATGCGGCTTGCGGGAATTGGGACCGACCGCACGCTGGACGAGGTTTACAAATTCGTGCCGCCGGTTTCGCCGGACCTCGCAGCACGCTGGGCTGGCGTGGAAATCGATCTGGGACGCATCAATTTGCCAACCAGCTTGCTGAACGACTGGCTGGTCGTCGAAGGGTTGGGCGGCGTGCTGGTTCCCATCAACCCAAAGCAGTTCATGCTGGATATGATGGTCAAGTTCAAACTCCCGGTGATTCTTGCGGCGCGCAGCGGGGCAGGGACGATCAATCACACATTGCTGACGCTAGCGGCTTTGCACGCGGCCGAACTGCCGGTCCATGGCGTGGTATTGATCGGCGACCAGAACCGCGAGAACCGCGAGACTATCGAGAAGTTTGGACACGTCCGGGTGATCGGCGAAATACCGCGGCTTCCCAATCTTCACCGCACGGCGTTGATGCAGATCTTCATGAACCACTTCGACCGCGCCGCATTTGCGCAATAATTGCGCGCCGTGGCCCGGCGGTTGCTCCAGAACACAATGAGCTGTCTGCTAGACTGATCGTCCGGAAAGCACCGGATGTATTTGCTTGCATGTGTGGCGGGAAAAGGTTGCAGCTGGTCGAATGTGAAGGCTGGAGTTGCGATTGTCATTCAATCTGAACGGATGGAAGCAAAAAATTGTGGCATTCGCCAGCGGGCTGGGAGCGCCCGGACTTTTTCTCATTTCCTTTTTGGATTCCTCGGTGCTTTCGTTTCCCATCATCAACGATCTTCTTCTTATTCAACTTTCCATGCAGAGCCCTGCGCGTATGCCGCTTTACGCTCTGATGGCGACGACCGGCTCGGTGTTGGGATGCATTGTGCTTTACTTTTTGGCGCGCATGGGCGGGGAAGCCTATTTCCATCGGAAGGCCGGTGCGCGCGCGCATGCGATTCGCCATTGGGTGGAGCGCAACGGGTTCGGCGGAATGTTGATTGCTGCGCTGCTGCCGCCGCCGACGCCGTTTAAGATATTTGTGTTCGCTGCAGGCGTTTTTGAGGCGCCGCTCTTTGGGTTTGCTTCAGCGATCATGATAGCCCGTCTATTCCGCTATTTCGGCGTGGGCTATCTTGCCGTTCGCTATGGGTCGGACGCGATGCCCTATCTCGCCGCTCACAAGTTGCAAGTGGCGGCGCTGGTGATTGCGCTTGCGGCGGTTAGTTATGGACTTTCGCGCTGGATACTCCGGCTGAAGCCGCATCATGAGCCGCAGGAATAGGCCGTTCATGAATCAGTGGCGCAGGTCGCGCGCCCAAACCAACTCCTGAGACGTGACCTTGTTGTCTGGATCGAGTTCGATGACGGCGGCAATCTCATGCTGTGTTTCGCCTGCAGCCACATAGCGCAAATCGCGTAAGACGACGACGTAGCCCGCCTCGGTTTTTTCCAGGCTGGCCTTGGGAATCTGCGCCATCGCGAGAAATCGCCTGGCCACTGCCGTGTCTCTGGCCGCGTCGAGAGTGGGAGAAGGATCCGGCTTGAATTGCTTTACGCTGGAGTCGGCGTCGAACGTGTCTGACGAAGAGGCGCTGACTTCGATTTCGTTCAGCGCGCTTTCTGTCTCCACCACGCCGTGCCAGGTGAGGATCGAGAGAGACTCTGGGAAAGCGCTCACGCGGCGCGGAATCTCCCCGTGAAACGCGCGCGATTCCATTGTGGCCAGCACATTCGAGTGCAGAGCTGCGCGGGCGCCCACATAAACCAGCACCAGAGCCAGACCGATGAGGGCGCCGGTTTGTCCACGCGGCTTCTTGTCTTTGGCGCCTATTTCGGAGCTGACGAGGCGCAGCAGTTCCGGCATTGCGATGCACGCGATGAGTATTGTGAGAATCCACGGATCGATGTTGGGCAGCCAATCCGCAGCGAGTCGTCTGGAACTGAAAGGCCAAAACAGTGTGACGCCGCCGGATTGGCAAGCGTCCATAGCGATATGCAGCAAAGAGGCGCACAGCGGCACTAGGAACGTGACCAAAATCAGCACCCGCACAGCGCGCAGGTCAAAGGAAACGGCATTGCCCTTCGGCATTTCTGCCTTGACGCCTAGTCCTGCTTTGAGAAGCCTTAGGAAGAATATCGCGGGAAAGACTACTGAAATAAGAGCAGCTGCGAGAATCGAGTGAGTGTAGGTTCCTTGCCAAGAGAGAAACGCAGAAGGTCCAAAGTAAGTGCTCAGCCAGTCGATGTCGGCAATGCAACCGGCAAGAACGGCGCTTGCGATGACTGCTTTGCCTGCGCGAGGAAAAAATCCTCGCGCTACGGCGAGCGATGCCAGTCCATGAGTGACGGCGTCCACGGTTTACGTCTTCGCGGTTGCTTTAGATCCCGGGGTGAGGCCGTTGCGTGGAACGAGCAGCTTTAATGCACGCGGCACAATTTTGAACTCTACAGGTAGACGGGCCAGCGGTTCGCCATCCACCTGCGCGTAAATTGGTTCGGCACCAAGAGGCTCGCAGACGATTTTGTCCGCCTTCCAAAAGTGCACGCCTTCCGTGCCGCGGAGCTTTCCCAGCCAGAGTGTGGGAAGGTAACTCAGGTAGCGCAAACCGCTCTGCGTGGTCAGGGTCATTAACTCAAACTGATCTTCGTATAGATCGGCGTCGGTGGTGATCTTGAATGGCCCGCCATAGTGTTTCGTGCGGCCCACGACAACCAGGGAGGAGTCGACTTCCTTGCCTCCGGCTATGACACGAAAGTGTTGGAATTTGTAGCGGAAGGCTTCGCGTGCTCCCTGCCACCAGTATGCCAGAATGCCGACGCGCGCTTTCAGGTCGAGATCGATGGAATAGACGATCATGCCGTCTGGCCCGGCGCCGGCGACGCTTAGAAAATACTTTGTTTTGGCGGGTTCTTTGAGCGGCGTGGCGAGCCCTAGCGGAATGTCGCGCACTACACCATGAACGAGCATTTCGGCCGCGCTGGGAATGTCCCAAGGCAGCTTTAATTCCTTGGCAAGGACGTTGGCTGTCCCGCCGGGAAGAAGCGCGAGCGGCACGCGGTGGCCATTCTTTTGGCCCGCGAGGCCGTTCACGACTTCATTCAGTGTGCCGTCGCCTCCGCATGCGATGACCAGGTGGCGCCCTTCGTCATTCGCGCGCTGCGCGATCTCCGTGGCGTCACCGGCTTTTGTGGTTTCGGCGAGATCTGTCTGGATGCCACCGGCAGCGAAAATGCGGCGCGCTTCATCGAGCATGGCGCGACGCCCATGGCCGCCGTTTCCGGCGTTGGGGTTGTGAATCAACAGCGCGTTTCGGATTTCTGTGGTCATCCTGATTCGCGTCACCCGCGCGAGTCGTTTCTTACCATCTTCATTCTATATAATGTCAGGCGAAATTGAGCTATTCCTTCTTCAGAGGGTTTCATGGCCAAAGCTGCGCCTGCGAGCATCAAGAAAGAGATCGCGGGGCTTCGCGAAAAGCTCCGGCATCACGAATATCGTTATTACGTACTGGACGATCCGGAAATTTCTGACGCGGCCTACGACAAGCTGATGCAGAAATTGCAGGCACTTGAAACGGCGTATCCGGAGCTGGTTACGCCGGAATCGCCGACGGTTCGCGTCGGCGGCACTCCCCGCGAGGGCTTTCAGACGGTTCGTCATGCGCGGGCGATGCTGAGCCTCGACAACGCGTTTTCCTACGATGCGCTGCGCGATTTTGACCGGCGCGCGCGTGAAGGCATTGGCACGGGGAAGATCGAGTACATCGCCGAACACAAGTTCGACGGACTGAGCATTTCGCTGCAATATGCGGGTGGAAAACTCGTGCGCGGCGTGACGCGCGGCGATGGAACGACTGGCGAAGACGTCACCCCCAATGTAAAAACCATTCGCTCGATTCCACTGCAAATGGATGCGGCGGCGCTGAAGAAGGCCAAACTGCCCTCCGATTTCGAAGTGCGCGGCGAAGTGTTGATGACGCGCAAGGCGTTTGAAGCGCTGAACCGGCAGCAGGAGTTGTCTGGTGGAAAAATCTTTGTGAATGCACGCAATTCCGCGGCCGGAGCCGTTCGCGTCCTTGACCCCTCGATCACGGCGGCGCGGCGGCTGGACTTCTTCGCGTACTACCTTTTCGTCGATGGCAAAGTACCTTTTCCGAAGCATTCCGATAGCCTCGGGGCACTGAAGCAATTGCGGTTCCGCGCCTCGGATGATTGGAAGTCGTGCAACGGAATCGACGCGGTGATCGCATACTGCGACGATTGGGACGCGAAGCGTGAAAAGCTGCCGTATGAGATCGATGGCGTGGTGATTAAGGTCAACTCCACGGCCATTCAAAACGAATTAGGCTATACCGCGAAAGCCCCGCGCTGGGCGATCGCTTTCAAATATCCGGCGCGGCAGGAGACAACCGTCGTCAACGACATCATCGTGCAGGTGGGCCGCACGGGCGCGCTGACACCGGTTGCAGTGCTTGAGCCGGTGCAAGTGGGCGGCGTCACGGTCAGCCGTTCGACGCTCCACAATATGGATGAAGTGGAGCGGCTCGGCGTACAGATTGGCGATACTGTGCTGATCGAGCGAGCGGGGGAAGTGATTCCGCACGTATTGAAAGTCGTGAAGGAAGGGAAGAACCGCAAGCCTTTCCGCATGCCAAAACATTGCCCTGAATGTCACAGCGCGATTCATCATGTGGAAGGGGAAGTGGCTTACCGGTGCGTGAACGCGGCGTGCCCGGCCAAGCGCAAAGAGTCCTTGCTGCACTATGCGAGCCGGCATGCGATGAATATCGACGGTCTCGGCGACAAGATCGTCGATCAACTGGTGGACAAAGGGCTGGTGAAGGATGTCGCCGATCTCTATGCGCTGAAAGAGGACGATGTCGCGGCGCTTGAGCGAATGGCGGAAAAATCCGCGCAGAATTTGCTCGAGGAGATTGAGGGCAGCAAGAAAAACAGTTTGGCGCGGCTGATTTATGCGTTGGGCATATTCTCTGTGGGCGAAAGAACGGGGCAGTTGCTTGCGGAGCATTTTTCGTCGCTGGAGGAATTGGCCGCTGCGAAGGAAGAGCAGCTTGAGGCTGTGCATGAGGTCGGCCCAAAGGTGGCGGCCTCGATTGTTGAGTTTTTCTCCGAGCCCGCGAATCGGCAGCTCATCAAGAGATTGAACAAAGCAGGCGTGCATCCCATCGCCGAAAAGCGCGAAGTCAAAAGCCAGAAGCTCGCTGGCAAATCCTTCGTTTTCACCGGTGGCTTGGCCAATCGCTCCCGCGAAGAAGCTGGCGAACTCGTCCAGCAGCACGGCGGCAAAGTGTCCGGCTCAGTCAGTAAGAAGACCGATTACGTGGTGGTGGGCACTGACCCCGGCTCGAAATATGACAAAGCTAAGGAACTCGGAGTCACCATCCTCACCGAATCCGAATTCGAGAAGCTGCTCGCCTTGAAGTGACCCGTGGCTCAAAATTCCATCGCGGAATATTCCTCACGGGAATTATATGGGACGCTTACCATTTCTGATCTTCATTGCCTCGCGGTATAATAAAACTGGCGGGTGAGACGGGTGATCGCTGGCTTGGCCATCGCAAGATGGCTGGGCGGGAGGAAAGTCCGGACACCGTCGTCGTAGGCTCGCAAGAGCCGGTGACGAAATAGGGCAACGCGCCTGGTAACGCCAGGGGGATGGTAGCGCAGACTTGAGTCTGTGCCGCTTCGTTTGCGCGACTAGAATCGTGCGGCGGAAAGCTCACAGTCTAAAGTCTGTGCTACTGTTCACGGAAAGTGCCACAGAGAATATACCGCCGGCTGGGAGAAGCACGGTGGCATCGCGCAGGAAAACCTGCGGGACGTCTTCGAAATGCTCGCTCAGTTTGGCAAGGGTGAAAAGGTGGGGTAAGAGCCCACCGCTCCGGTGGCAACATCGGAGGCACGGAAAACCCCGCGTGGTGCA
>DATMKS010000113.1:0-8586 GCA_035571045.1 Verrucomicrobiia bacterium | reverse complement strand
GACCAGTCCATTTCAAATACGGTCAAGCTTGCTTTGACTCAGTAGTGTCCTTTTCGTCTCGGGCGTTTCACTCCAACACAAAAAACTCGGTAGTCCCCCTGCTTCGCAATGTCCGCGACCACGTCAATACCGGTTTCCAACAGAAGCTGCCGAATTTCTCCGCTCGGGAGCAGGAATAATTCGTCCCTACGAAACCCGGGGGGCATTCATTTCTGAGCAGACAACGAGTTTTAGGCGTCCATCTCGCAGAAGATGGGTTCGAAAGCCACCGCGGGTGGGTTGGGTCCCTCTTGGCCGGTGGCGCGCGTATCAAAGGCTGTCCAATTCGCCGGGCGTAAGTCTCTATTTTTCAGTCCGTTTTCTGGATGGCGCGGTTTGCACCAAATCAGGCGGTTTGGTACATGTCTGATCGTGTGACCGGATCCTGTCGGTACCGAAACCCGCGTAATCAGATAGTGCAAGAACCTGCCTTCTAGCCCCCTCTAAACCTACGACATCCCGCGACATTCTGGCGAAAACCATCTCTGGCGTGCTTTGTCGCTTGAAGGGCAATCGGTTTGCGCGGATGCTGCGATGGCCTTGCGGTGACATCCCAAGTGCGGGAGATGGTGTAGGGAAAGGATTGTGATGATGACCATGAAAACTTCTGTTGTTGTGGTTGCGGACCGGCTGCGGAGCGTTACTCGGCAGTGGCTGGCGCGCTCGGTGCTCCTCAGCTTGCTCAGTTGGTTGGGAGCGCCCACGCCAGCTGCCGCGCAGTCGCCATGGAATGACAGACGAGACCTGCGCGTGATGACCTACAACGTTAATGAAGGTACGGACTTCTTGCAGATCCAAGCTGCGACGGACCTGAATTCGTTTCTGGTCGCTGTAGGGCAGACCATCACGCAGGTGCGTGGAACCAACCCTCCAGCGCGAATGCGCGCAGTTGCAAAGCAGATCATCGACGCTGACCCTACGCTAGTAAGTCTGGAAGAACTGGACGAGTGGTACACGTCGTCATTTAATCCAGCTACGGGCGCATGCGGCTCGCCAACTCTGGAATTTGCCATGCTTCAGGAGCTTCAGGATGCCCTGGCCGCGCAAGGGGCGCATTATGCAGTCGCCGAAGAAGCACAGCAGTACGCGTTCCCCCTGATACCAGGCTTTATCCCTCCGAGCACGTATCTATGCGTCTCGGTCGTCAACCACGTGGCGATTCTGGCGCGTACCGATCTCGATCCGGAAAGATTTCAGTGGAGCAATCCCCAATCGGCCCAATACGCCACCGTGCTGCAGTTCCCTTCACCGATTGGGCTTCTGCCGCTGCCGCGAGCCTGGGTGTCGGTAGACGCAACGTTTGACCACAAGCCATTTCGATATATCGGGACTCATCTGGAATCTGTGGTTCCAGCCATCCGCGAAGCGCAAGGAGCCGAGCTGCGCGCCGGCCCGGCCAACACGTCGCTGCCGGTGATTCTTGCGATGGATTCAAATGCACAAGCGGCGCCGCTACCTCAGGACCCCGCTTACATGGATTTCATTGCAGCGGGCTATGACGATGGATGGGCGGAGAACTTTCCGTTTGTTCCGGGGCTCACCTGTTGTCAGGACGAAGCAGATAACAACCCCGTGTCGCAGCTGTATCAACGCATCGACCTCATTCTGACCAGGGGGGACGTCAAAGTTCGAAACATTGCACTGTTCGGCGCGGATCCCAGGGAGAGGATCATCGGCGGACTGTGGCCATCGGACCACGCGGGGGTTGCCGCTCACGTGGTGGTCGAACGGGAGTAGCACAACCACTGGACAGGAAGTGCTGCTATTGCGCCGGGATTCCGACTGCACGAGAGGAGTTCCGGCGCAAAGATCAGTGCACGCCGATCTTAGCCAGGAGCCGCGCAAAGCGAGGATCGGAACGAAGCGGATCGGCCATGGGCTCGGAACCGAGATAAACGAGGCGATCGTTGCGTTCCGTGTAGGCACGATCCAGCCAGTCAAGAGCCGTGCGGTTTTCCCCGAGGCCGGAGTAAACAGCGGCGAAATAAAGCGAAGAAACGTAACGCGACTGCGCGAGGTGCTGGAGATCGTTCAGAGCTTTGCGCGCGCCTGCGGCGTCGCCAGAAAGACCAAGCGCGTGCCCATACAAAGAGATCATGACGGGATGGTCGCCGGAGAGTGTGCGCCCCTTTGAAAACTGCTCTAGAGCTTCTTTGTACATTTTCTTTTCGCGAAGAGCAGAGCCAAGCCAAATGTAGGCAAGCCAGTAGTTTGGATATTGCTCGATGGCGCGGCTTGCCGTGGTGATGGCCGCGTCGTAGTTGCGCGCGTGGTAATAAATCTCGGCGCGGTTGGTATTGAAAAGAGGAGAGACGGGCTCGATATCGAGCAGGCGAGAGTTTTCCTCGAGCGCCTGCGGCAGGCGGTTGCGCACAATGCAGTAGTGGCTGAACCAGAGATGTGGAGTGGGGTTGTTCGGACTTAGGGCTAAGGCCCGCTGAAATTCCTGCTCCGCGACGTCGAAATTCCAGTCGTAACTGAAGGCCACATTTGCGAGGACGGCGTGAGCCTCTCCCAACAAGGGGTCCAGTTGGAGAGCGTGTTCGGCAGCCGCACGGGCTTTCGGTTTGGCCTCAAGCGGCGACATATCGTCGTATGGCACCTGCCCAAGCAGGGCATACGAGCCGGCAAGACCCGCGTAGGCGAGAGCGTATTGCGGATCTTTCTGGATCGCCTGCTGGTAGGCTTGGATGCTCTTGTGGAGGTCGCCGCGATTGGTCCAATAAAAGCGGCCCGCGAGATAAGCATCATACGCTTCTGCATTGACGGGGCGATTAGCGAACTTAGAGCTGTTCATTACTGTGGTGGTAGCTAACGCCGTGCGTATCTGACTCGCCACGGCGGCGCCGACTTCGTCTTGCACGAGCAGGATATCCGTAAGGTCGCGGCTATAGGAATCCGCCCAAAGATCGGTTTGGTCGCTGACCTGGATGAGATGGACATCGATGCGCACCTGATTGCCTTCGCGGCGTACACTGCCTTCGAGGGCATACTGGACGCCAAGGGCCCGGCCAATCTCCTTGAGAGGTTTCCCTGTCTGTGTGTTAGAAGAGGCAGCTGCAATCACACCAAGACGCCGCGGATCAAGGCTGCCAAGTCGCGTGATCAATTCGTCGGTCAGGCCCGCGCTAAAATAGTCCTGCTTGGGATCGCCGCTGAGATTTTTGAAAGGCAGAACAACGAGACGGACTTTTTCAGGTAGCAGAAGCTTCGTTGGGATCAACTTATAAACTGCATAGGCGATGATGCACAGAATCGCGAAAGAGGTCAGACCAAGAGCAACCCGCCTTCTGATGTTGGTAGGCGGTTGGTCCGGTTCGACGGAGGAATGACCTTCGCGCTCCGCTTCAGGAACTATGGCGACGACCAGAGGGACTGCGCCACCATTGGCTTTTTCGGAAAGCGTGTCAACGTCGGGTTCGGTGATGGATGCGGCGTCGGGTTCGGGGACAAATGCGGCGTCGGCTTCGGGATCGTCCCCCGGCTGGCGCCTTTTAAACCACTCATCCAGCTCGGCCGTGTAGGCGTAGACAGTCGATTTTTTCTGGTGCTCGTGGCGCCGTATGGGAAGCCCTTCGGTCTTCTCCCAGCGCTGGACGGTGCGAATTTCGCGGCCCAGATGGCTGGCAATTTCTTTCCAAGAAACCATTTTCTTGCCAGTAAGGAGCGAGCCGTCGGTAGGAGGCTTGGCTCCGCTTGCCGGGTTTTCAAGGTGAGACATCGAAGCGATTCAGTGCGCGGATTATACCCTAGAAAGCTTTCCACGGTTCAGAGCACGCAGTCGGCGTGGTCGGGCGTTTGGTCAGCGTGAGCATTAGCGGGCGAATGTAGAAACGAGACATCCGAGCTATCGCCGCAAAAAGAGACGAGGACATTGATTTCTCGGACGCTCCGGCGGTTGTCGATTGGAGCGGAGCCGAAATTGGCAAGTTCTATCGACCAACGAAGAAGCCCGTTACGATGCGTCTTGATTCTGACGTCATCGCATGGCTCAAAGCTGATGGCCGCGGTTACCAGACCAAAGCGAACTGGCTTCTGCGGCAAGCCATGACTCATCTCAGTGAAAGAACGAGAACGACGAGCGGTAAGAGACATTCCAGGCGGACTGGCAAGGGCAAGTAAGGGATGAGTGCCCCACCCTCTTCGCCATTTTCCCCGCATCAAACGGGATCCGCAGAAAAAAGCCGGGCAATTGTGCCCGGCCCTTGCGGTTTTCCAAACGGCACAGTTGAATCAGAAGTGGCAGGAGGCAACGCCTCGCTTTTGCAGATACTTCTGATGATATTCTTCCGCGCGATAGAACGTGCCCGCTGGCGTAATCTCTGTCGCAATGGGCCTTTTTAACTTACCGCTGGCCTCCAGCGCTTCGCGGGATTTTTTCGCGGCAGCCTCCTGATCGGGAGAATGAAAGAAAATGGCCGTGCGATATTGCGAACCGAAGTCCGGTCCTTGTCTATTCACTTGAGTCGGGTCGTGCACTTTCCAGAAGACATCGAGCAATTGATCGTAGCTTACTTTGGCCGGATCGAACGTCACTTGCACGACTTCCGCGTGGCCTGTCTCATCCGTGCATACATCCTTGTAGGTGGGATTCGGCGTTTCGCCGCCACTGTACCCCACAGCCGTCTCGATCACTCCAGGCACCTGCTGAAACGCCGCTTCAATTCCCCAGAAGCATCCCGCTCCAAACGTTGCAATCTCTGGCATTGCCTTCTCCTAAGCAAACTCGTTTTTGCTCGCTATGCCGGTCAGAGTTGATTTCTCGTACGGACAGCTATTGGATGCAGGCACTCCCTCTGAAGTTTCGGCTGGTTCTTCAAATCCTCGCGCCTCTACTCGGCGGGAGCTTGCTGCCGGACTGCTCACTTCTCCGTGAGAGGCTTCCGCGTCAAGACTTCTGCTTTGGCGCCGCCGCGAAGGTCTTCAATTTTGCCTGTGCCAACGCCTTGTATGGGCTATTTACCGATGCCGACTGCGTAAAGGCATCTTTTGCCTCCGCGTTTCTTTTCAAGTTTAGCAGCGCAAAGCCCAGCCGGTATTGATTGCGGCCATAGCTCCCTTCATCCGGCTTCAGCAGCTGCGAGGCGGCCTTGAGATTCTGCACGGCTTGTTCATTGTCCTTCTTTTCTATGTTCACCTGTCCCAAGCAGCTGAGCGCCAGACCCTTCTGCAGCGAAATCTGCTGCTGCCACTGTTCGTCGGTCGCTCCTTCCGGCTTCTGAGCTGTGGTCAAAAGGTCGATCACTTTCTTGGCGTACGCTTCCGCTTTATCCAGCTGTTCGCCCTTCTCGCCGTAGTCGTCAGAGAGCAAGAGCAGCATCCCTATATTATTTGGATCCTTCGCCAAGAGCCCGTTCGCCACCTCGAGCATTTTTGGCATGTTTTGCGCCTGCTGATAGGAGGTCGCCGCAACTCCCAGGGCCTGATTCGCGAATTGCGAATCAGGATAAAGTTGCGCGAAACGCGTCAGGCTCGCGGCCCGCTTCGCGGGAATCGTGATTCGATAAAACCCCAGGAACATGGCTTGCTCGATGTAGGTGATGTTGTCCTTGTTGTTGTCCAGCGTTTCTTTTTGTTGGCGCTGCCAGCTGACTGCCTCGACTCCCTCTGGCGCGGGCAAAGCCTTATATCGTTGCAGAATCCCGGGCACCTTCTCTCCGTAAGCCATGAGTTTATCGGTGTCGCCCTTTTCGCTGGCCGCTCGAACCATATTCACGGCGTTGGAAAAATTGTCGGGATCGAGCGCAGAAAGCTTGTCGCCGTACTCGAAGGCCTTGTCATAGTTTTTCTGCCCGAGGTAGTAATTCACGTAGAGATCGTCGGCCACGATGGCCATGTCACCCTGGCCCAGGCTCGATGAAAATTTATCGATCAAGGCCAGCTTTTGCGCTGGATCGGCCGTGCCGTTGATTTCCGTCAGAGCATGGTCCGCGTCGGACCCGGCTGCGATCGGCACAAACTTCCCAATCGTTTGTCCGCTGGCAGGATGGGCGGCAAAAAGGAGCAAGGCGAGAATCTCAATAAACTCAGTCATTCGCTTCATGGACGCCTCCACAGGAAGGAAATTGCCTGCATCTTAGTGCCGCTTGGCCCGCCGTGCAAACAAAATCCTCCTGAAGAGACGGCGCATTCCAGCTGTGCGCCCCGTGCCAGCCTTTTCGACTAGAATGGAAATGCCTTCGACTACGTTTGCGGGGAGGAACGCGTGGCAATGTTTGAGTCGCATCCCATTTCGACACTGCGGAAGATCGTGGCCATTGTACTGACGGCATCCTGCCTGTTCACCGGCTACGCCCAGCGTACTTACGCGCAGGCCGGTATGGCCTGCCACTCGATGGACATGCGCGTCGAGGTCGCGCCAGAACAACTGCCGCCTCCGCAGAAACTCACCGGCATTGGTAACGCCCACATTCCTATCACCGCGACTCCCGAGGCGCAGATGTGGTTCGACCAGGGTTTGAATTTATTGCATGACTTTTGGGATTACGAATCCATTCGAGCATTCGAACAGGGCGTTCGCGTCGATTCGCAGTGTGCGATGTGCTATTGGGGTATTTACCAGGCGGCGAAAACAAACTATAGAGAGGACAACAAATACTACCGGGACCAAGCGCTAACGAGGGCGGTCAGCTTGAAAGGGCGTGTCGGTAAGACAGAGCAGCTGTACATCGAAGCGAGCGTGGCTGCCGAGAAAGACGAGAAGAAAGATAAGAACACGACACAGTCGAAGGAGGTTCAAATCTACCGCAAGCTCGTAAAGCGCGAGCCCGCAGACCTGCAGGCGCGCATCCTATTGGGGTGGGCTTTGACGGACGGTTACGACGATAACGGTCAGCCACGCGCCGGCCAAAAGGAAGCCTTGGCAATATTCCAGACGGTCCTGAAGGAAGATCCCGACAATTCCGCCGCGAATCACTATTGGATTCACGCGGTGGAAGCGAGTCCCCATCCGGAGCAAGCGCTGTACAGCGCGGAAATTCTCGGCCGCCTCGCTCCGACTTCCGGACATATGGTTCATATGCCCGGCCACATCTTCTATCGCACCGGCGACTACGCCCACGCAAAAGAATCCTTTGCCGCATCCATGAAAGCCGATGAGGAGTACATGCAGGAGCAGCACGTTCAAGTCGACCACGACTGGAACTATGTACACAACTTGATGTATGCCATCGCAAACCTTATGGAAGCCGGCGAATTAAGCGACGCCACCACGCTGTCCGCCAAACTGACGAACGCGCGCGGCCAGCTTGCCAATACGCTCTATCCGTGGTCGCCGCGCGATGCCATCTCCAGGCTCGATCCGCGCCTCCCGGTCGCGCTTCGCTCCGCGGATTGGAGCGCCGCTCTCGCGCTGCTGCAATCCAGCAATGCTCTTGCGACGCTGCCGAATCTGCAGTTTCTCGAACGCCAGTTAACGCAATTTTTTCTCGGCATGCAGGCTCTTGACACGCACAATTTGTCGGCTGCGGAAGCAGCGTCGGCCCAGTTCGATGCCGAGATCAAGCGAATGTCTGATCGCCTAAAAGATGAAGAGAAAGCCAAATCCAAAGAGAAACACAAAGACAAGAAGACGGCAGGCGCCGCTCCTCCAAAAATCCAATTGATGCCGGATGCGTACGCAAAGCCGCTGGTAAAAAACCTGTCCATCATGTCTCTGGAATTGCGTGCTGGGATTCTTATGGGCAAGAAGCAGAACGCGGAGGCGAAAAAGCTTTACGTACAGGCCGCCCAGGAGGAAAAGGCGCTCGGCTATCACGAGCCGCCGGCCTACGTGCGGCCCGTTGCGGAAACAGAAGCAGCCGCGTTCATGTCCGTTTCCGACTGGCCCGCTGCGAAGGCGGCCTACCAAGAAGCCCTCGCCGAGCGGCCGCGCTCCGGCTTTCCGCTCTACGGCATCGCGGCCGCCAGCGAGAAAGCCGGTGACGTTTCCGCCGCCACCGGTGAGTACAAGGAGTTCTTGTCCGCCTGGAAATCCGCCGATGGCAATCTTCCGCAAATAGCCCATGCCCGCGACTATGTCGCTTCCCACGGTACGGCCGCAGCCGGCAAATAAGAGGCACGCTTGATTGAAATTTATTCGGACCGCTGTTTAGACCAGAACTCCGCGGAAGTCACGACCGGTACAATTTCAAACTCGACGAGGTCGTTCCAGCGGCTCACCCAATCCGCCAACATCTCCGGACGATCTGCTTCCATCATCTGGAAACAGCGCGCGCCCACCGCATCCACCCAGCTGGTTTGATACGTAAGGCCAGCGGGTAACATGCGGCCATCACGCGCGAAGCGCTCGCCAATGGCTTTGGTGTCAGCGTTTTTGAACCGCTCAATCACCATGAAAAGCATGGGCAGGAGTCTAGCCGATCTTGGCTTTCGAGGAAACCTATCGACTGGTCCGGCCTCGACGCTTCGGGTGCGCGACTTACAAGTGGAAGTTAAGCCGCCCTGCGTTCCTCCCAATAGTCTTCAAAGCGATCGTTGAGATGAGAGCAGCGTAGTGCCAGAATGGCGTTGGCTCCCCGGACGGTCCAAAACATTCCCGATTGTTTG
>DATMKS010000112.1:0-61662 GCA_035571045.1 Verrucomicrobiia bacterium | reverse complement strand
CGAGAGCTGCGACGGGTTCACAGGGCCTCCGAGCTCTTACATACTATAGTATATAAGAAGCCATGGTCGTCAAGATCAAAAACGGGAATGCGAATTTGCCACTGCGGACTCAGAAAGAGGTAATTCTAATGGGAAGCTGGGTTTACCCTACACTGAAATCTCGGATGCGGAATCGCTGGCGGTGGATTGCATGGCTGGCAAGCCGATCCCGAAGGCGGGCGATCGCGCTCGCGTGCTTTCTTCTTTGGGTTTTGGCAGGAAGGTTTCTGTTCCCGGCAGGGGTAAGACTAGTGGCCTTGAAACAATAGATCTTCGAGGGCCATGCGCCGCACCTGCCAAAAGTCACGCGGCTCCTTGTTCACGATGAGTTTGCATTCACCCTCATCGGTAAAGGTCAAACCGACCTCAAACATCTGGTTGCCTTTGTCGCCGCGAACAAGAATGCCGTGCTCGGCAAGACTGAAGATGACGGACTTGCTTACATCCTTGGCCTCGTAGAAAACTGTAAAGTCGCTCCCGGTTTCCTTGACTGAAAATTCATAAGGAGAATTCTTGGGACGCAGGGCGTTGCGGGTCTTGACGTCCTCTTCGACTTGTAACCGGAGTGCCTGGAATATCTTCGGTAGCGAGCAGGAGGAACGCCCCGTAACCCAGTTGAACTTTGATTTATCTTTTTTCGCGTCGTCCAATTTCTCGGCGATGTCGCTCACGATTTAACCTCCAAAAGCCTCTCTCAAAAATAGTGCCGAAGTTTCTGACTCCGGCAGTACCGCGAAGCACCGACCCCTGCCGCGATGTTTGATTATAGGCCTTGCGGGCGGAGGGGACGAAGGAATCAAAGAGCGACCCGGGCGCTTTGCAAATGGCGTAACCGGTCTGGACCCGCTCGAATGTGCGTCGCGGCCCCGAAGAGTGTGCTTTTTGCTTGAAAATGGCCCGAAAGTGTGTTATAATTAGTAAAGGGAGTTTGTTAGCTACGGACAGATTTCCGCATTGTAGGGAGTGACTAACTTCAGGAGGCCGACATGGCGGCAGACATGGTTTTTGCGATGAATGGAGAGGGAGAGAAGCTTGCTGTTATTGATGTGACGAACCAGGCGTTCACCATAGCCACCAACGAGACAGAGCTCGATGCCATGGCCGAGCAGTATATTCGCGAAGCGGGGCAGCGGCGAGAAATTCCTGAAGCGCTTCGGGAGGCTTTGCAGAATTCGATGCTGGGGCGGGGGCTTATCTCAACCACGGAGACCTACCTGGATGGTATGAGCACGTATCTTTTGAAACTGGGTCCCGAAAATTTGGGAAACAGCGCAACTCCAATAGACCTAAGAATTGCGGCCTCATTTCCGGCTTTTACCACGCGACTTCGGTTACAGGACATGGCGCGATTGCTGGCTGAGGGCCTTCTGGACAGCATGTCGGCTGAGAGAAGGCGGCCAGTGTGCTTCGTGAGTATCGCAGGCGGGCCGGCGTCGGATAGTTGGAATGCTTTGATCCAGCTGCGGGCTGAACATGCGGAGTTGCTGGGCGGTCGCGAGATAGCGATCGCGGTTCTCGATCTCGATGAGAAAGGGCCAGCATTTGGAGTACGGGCCGTCGAAGCCCTATGTGCCCCAGCGGCGCCTTTAGATGGACTTAGAATCGGATTCACGCATTTTCGCTACAACTGGTCGGACGTCAGCGGATTGCGAGAGGCGCTCGAAGAAATGCACTCCGGTAGAGCTATATGCGGTATTTCGTCGGAGGGCGGCCTGTTCGAGTACGGCTCGGACGAGGAGATTGTCTCGAACCTGAAGGCGCTCCACTGCGGAACAGCGCGGCAAGCCGTTGTCGTAGGGTCGGTCACGAGGGACGGAGGGCCGGTGCGCGCTTCGTGGGCCACGAATCGATTCTTGACACGCCCGCGAACGATGGAAGCGTTCCGAAGGCTTGCGCAGGAAGGTGGTTGGAAAGCAGAGGAGGTGGTGGAGCGTCCGTTCAGCTTCAACCTGCGGCTCGTGAAAGCGTGACGTTTAGCAACGCAATGATCGAGCGGAGTATGTGGCCGGAGAAAACCGACTAAAGTTACTCCTGATCGATAGGGCGGAAGGGTTGAGAGGGCGGCTTGGCGTGATGGGAGCGGAGCCTTGAAAGCAGGGTTTTTAGGCGTTGGCGATCTTGATCAGCGAGGGCAATGAAGCGAAGGCCGAGGCCGCTGCCTCCTTTGACGTGGCGAACTACGGCGTCGGCTTTGATGCGGCCTTCCTGAACGAGGAAGTCGAGCTGGGCGGACATGCCTTCTTTGACTTTGAGGTGCGGGGTTTGGATGAAGAGGCCGTCGATGGTGATGTCCAGGACGCGGGAGACATCGTCGCGGCCGTTGCAGCGCCAGCAGACCCAGATATCTTCCGAGGCCAGAAGACGAGTTAGCGCACGGCGAGAATAAGACGGTTTCTGTACCAAGAGAGGCTCCCTGGAGCGCCCGCACGTTGCTGAAAGGAGAGGGCTGGGGGAGGCCGGCTCGCCTAAGGTGCTGTTGCGCTCGTGATTCAGTCGGTTACGAAATTTGGTAAAGGCGCTCATTTGTCGGCTATGTTCTGCGTTCAAGCTAGAAACAGTGGTGCTTGCTCAGTAGAGAGAAAAAGTGCCAAAACGTTTCATTCTGGGAATTGCAGGCTCGGCGGCTTTGCGATCGTCGGGGCCGACCGAGTCCAGGTTGCCGACAGAGGCCATATTCGAGCCTTGGCCCTGCTGAGGACGGGGTGGCGGAGGGTGCCCAGGCGCCCAGCAACCAGTTCCCAGGTCTTTTGGAGCATGTAGAGGCCTGCGACTACGGCAGCTAGGGCGCCGAAGCCCAGGGCGAAGATGGCGAAGGCGGCCAGGAGTTCGCGGACGACGTAGAACTGTGCGAGCGCTATTACGGCAAGAAATGCCCACAACCACACGCGCCCGGTGTCCTTGAGCTTGCTTTGCACGGCAGCCTCCAGAATTTTTGAAACGGCGGCCCCGGTCTGGGACACTGGCCATGGCCGCCGTTTTACTTACTTGGTGGTGGGCCAAGTAAGGTGGTGTTGGATGACGATGTGCACTTTTACGCAGTTTCCTCGAAGCGGCAATGCACGGATGGTGAACTAGAGGTGGACTGGAGGTGAACCGGCGGCTGATGGTCAGGCCGGCGGGTCGGGTGTCGGGCTGGTGGTAGAATCTGCCAGATTTCGGGGAGAGGCAGAATGTCGATGGAAGTCTTGCGGGTGAAGACGCGGCGGAAGTCGGAGTTTGTGGATATAACCGACGAGGTGAAGAGGCTGGTGGCGGCTTCTGGCGTGGCGGAGGGCGTTTGCTACGTGTATGTGCCGCATACGACTGCGGGGGTGGCAATTAACGAGCATTTTGATCCGGATGTGGCGTCGGATTTAGAAGGGGTGTTTGAGAGGTTGGTGCCGCGAGCGGGGGCGTACCGGCATGCCGAGGGCAATTCGGATTCGCACGCTAAAGCTATTTTGGCGGGTACGTCGCAGATGATTTTTGTAGAGGAGGGGAAGTTGATGCTCGGGCAGTGGCAGGGGGTGTTTTTTTGCGAGTTTGATGGGCCGCGCGATAGGAAATTGTGGATAAAGATTCTTGCGTAAGGAAGTAGAGGAAGCAGATGAGGGAATTGAAGAGCTCGCGCTGGATCGTCGCGAAAGGGCTGTTGTTTCTGATGTTGGGATTGCTGTGTGCGGTGCTGCTGGCTGTTGAGTATCGTTCTTTGCGCTCTGCCGCGTTGCTCGTGGTGGCGATTTGGTGCTTTTGCCGGTTTTATTATTTCGCGTTTTATGTGATTGAGCGGTACGTGGACCCGAGCTATCGATTTTCGGGCTTGGTCTCGTTTGCAAGATACGTTTTCCAGAGACGGCGGTAGGCCTGTGATAGAGTTTTTCTGATGAAAGTAGCGGCCAATAAGTTGGGGATTTACGTGCAAGTGCCGTTTTGTCAGACAAAGTGCACGTATTGCAATTTTCATACGGGAGTGGTGTCTTCGGGGCGGTTTGCACCTTATGTGGAGGCGGTGTGTCGGGAGATTCGCGGGCATCGGGAGTTGTATCGTGCCGCGGGGATCGAGTTGGCTGCGGAATCTCGGTCTGCGATCGTGGATACGGTTTATTTTGGCGGAGGGACGCCTAGTTTGTTGGAGCCGGAGTTGTTGGGACGGATGCTTAAGGCGATTCGGGAAAGGTTTCTGAACGAGTTGCGCGAAGTGACTTTGGAGGCTGACCCGGAGACGGTGACTGCGGAGAAGGCCGGGGTTTGGGTTGCGGCAGGGATCAATCGGGTGAGTTTTGGGGTGCAGTCATTTTCGGACAGGGAGTTGGTGGCTGCGGGGCGGATGCATCGGCGGGCGGATATTTATCGGGCGGCGGGGATTTTGCGGGATGCGGGGATTCGGAATATTAGTTTTGACTTGATTGCGGGGTTGCCATACCAGACGGCGGAGAGTTGGAAGGAGTCGCTCGGGGAGCTGGGAAAGCTCTCGCCGGAGCATGCTTCGGTTTATTTACTGGAGGTGGACGAGGGGAGCCGGTTGGGGCTGGAGATTTTGCAAAGCGGGACGCGGTACAGCGCGGGGGCTGTGCCAAGCGATGATGCGATGGCGGAGTTTTATGAAGCGGCTTGCGCGTTTTTGGGAGGCTTGGGTTATCACCATTATGAGATTTCGAATTGGGCGAAGCCGGGGTCTGAGTCGCGGCACAATCTGAAGTATTGGCGGCGCGAAGCTTATCTGGGATTTGGGGCGGGGGCGCATTCGTTTTCGGGGACGCAGCGGTGGGCAAACGCGCACGATGCGGCGGCCTACGTAGGGGCGATTGTGGACGGGACTTTGCCGGCGGAGCAGGTGGAGGCCGTGACGCGGGAGAGTGCTTTGGAAGAGGAGTTGTTTTTGGGGTTGCGGCAGTTGGGTGGGATTGATGTGGGGCGAATTGAGCGGGAGTACGGGGTTGGACTCGGGAAGAGATTCGAAGGATTGCAGGCGGTGGGGCTTGTGGAGAGATGCGGGGACGTTGTACGGCTTGCTCCGTCCAGGTTAAGTGTTTCGAATGAGGTGTTTGTGGAATTGATGCGGTGAGTGGCTTCGCGGATGGAACGCGACGGAATTTGGCGTGGGATTTTTACGCAGAGGGCACGGAGAGCGTAGAGGACTCGGAGAAGAGGGGAGCAACATCGTGACTGGGACGATTGCTAAGAGCGGGATGCGGAGTGATCTGGACGACGTGACGGCGCCGGATAATATTGTGGACTTGCGGAGCGATACGGTTACGCGGCCGACTCCGGAAATGCGTCGGGCTATGGCGGATGCTGTCGTCGGGGATGATGTGTATGGGGAAGACCCTACGGTGAACCGGCTGGAGCGGCGGGCGGCTGAGATATTCGGGAAAGAGGCGGCGCTTTTTGTGCCGACCGGGTGCATGGGGAATTTGATTGCGATCAAGACTTGGACGCATCACGGGGATGAGGTGATTTGCGATGAGAAGAGTCACGTGAATTTATATGAGTTGGCGTCGATGTCGGCAATCGCGGGATGTATGCCGCGGATTGCGCGCGGGGTCGACGGAATTCTTTCTTGGAAGCTGATCGAGGAGGTGATTCGGCCGAAGATTTATTACGATTCGCAAACGGCGCTGATTTCGATTGAGAATACGCACAATATGGCGGGCGGGACGTTGCACGCGACGGCTTCGGTAAATGAGATTTGCGAACAGGCGCATGACGCGAAATTGAAAGTACATTTGGATGGGGCCCGGATTTTCAATGCTGCGGTCGCGCTGGGCGAAAGCGTTGCGGCGATGACGAAGAATGTGGATTCCGTGATGTTTTGTCTGTCGAAGGGGCTAGCAGCGCCGGTGGGCTCGATGATCGCGGGGTCGGGAGCGTTTATTGAGAAGGCGCGGATTTACCGCAAGATGTTTGGCGGAGGGATGCGGCAGGCGGGAGTGATTGCGGCGGCGGGGTTGATTGCGCTGGAGGAATCGCCGGGGCGTCTGCACGTGGATCATGAGAATGCGCAGGTGCTGGCCAAGGGAATCGCGGCGATGCCCGGGCTGAAAATTGATACTGCGAAAGTGAAAACGAATATTGTGATTTTTGATTGTGAAGGGACGGGGAAGAACGCGGTGGAGTTGTGCGATTTGTTGCGGGAGAAGGAGACTTGGGCGTTGGATACGGCGATGTACTCGGTGCGGTTTGTGACGCATTGCGATGTGGACCGGGCGGGATGCGAACGGGCGCTGGCGGCGTTGCGGGAGGTTGTGGGCCGCAGATGGCTCGGGCGTGAAAAGAGGATGTAGCGAAGTAACGAAGCAAAAAACTCTGCCGATTATTTATTGCGGGAGTTGAGACGTGACCGGCTCGGCCGGCGCGCCGATTTGCTGCTTGTCGTCGATTGAGAAGAGCAAGAATTGGCTGAAGGTGTGACGGCGGTGAAAACGCTGGCCGGAGATAGAGCAGTACCAGTCAGCGCTCTTCGGAAGCCAGAGCTGCAGAGACTTGTCGCGGAAGTTCACAGGACCGTATTCGATGAGCTGATGATCGCGCACGAGCCGAATTTCGGGGGCCGGGCGCATGATGTCCGATTCCATCGCGAGAACCTGGGAGGTGCCAACATCAATCCAGGCGCGCCCCTTCTGCCCAACGGCAACGAAGCGGTTACCCACGTGGTAGGTGAGCATGCTGCTGGCGTGGTCACTTCTTTGATGAAAATGTACGACCCACGCGGCGTGACCGTGCCAGGAGCCGCGACCTTCGCACCGAAATTCATATCTGGCCCGCATATACGGGTGAAAGATTAAGGCCAGCGTGGGTAGCCCGACGGTGGCGATGTGCCCGGGAAAATCCTTTGTAGCGACCGAACTGTTACTGTTGCGGTATTCCTTTACATCCAGATCCGTCTTGCCAAACTGGTGGATCTCGACGAGGTAATCGAATTTGCGCGACTCGTGGGAGGTTTCGAGTCCCATCGGGCTGAAGTTGGAATGCTCGATCTTTTCGGTGGCCGTGAAACGATCGACATTCTCGACCAGTTCTTGCTCGCGACTGCCGACGACGTCGATGACTTGATTGAGCTCGCAGGCGCCACTCGAGTCGAGGTCGAATTTCTCGCTGTCCACATCAGGAGGCGCCCAATTGGCTTCCGTGACGGGATTCAAGTCCGGGAGGGGCGGGAGGTCAGAGTCCGCCGCTGAGGCTCCGCCGCCCAAATCCCGGACGCCCGAGGACGAAGAGTCCCAACTCCCCACTGCGGTCCCAGCGTCACCGGACGCGCCCGGCGGACTCATCTTGCGAAGGGCACGGGCATATTTTTGTGCGACGGGAGCTTGCGGGCTGTTCGGCTGATCGTGCAGATATTTCTCGAACGATGCGGCGGCGCTCGAATAATCGTGCGCGAGGTACTGGGCTTCGCCGAGTGCCAACAGAGCAGCCGAGTGCTCCGGAGAGAGTTTCAGGCTCTTCTCTAAGTAGGCTGTGGCTTTTGAGGGATCCTTCTGGCGCAGAAGAAGTAAGCCCATCAGATAATTCCCGTCGGCGAAGTTCGGGTCGTATCCGAGGGCCAGCGAAAGATGCTGCCGAGCTTGGTCGAGCCGGTTCAGTTGCAACGCCTGAAGCGCTTTTTCAGATTCCTTAATGGCTTTGGGCGAGGTTGAGACAGAGCCGACCTTGACCTTCGCGCCGACGGCGGTGGGCACCAGCGCGACCGTAATGTTCTGCTCCTTCTGTGAAGCAGAGATGAGAACCTGCTCCTGAACGGTGCGGTAGCCGGGCGCCCTAATTTCCACGAGGTACTGGCCCACGGGCAAATCCGTGAACTGCGCCCTGCCTGCCTGATTGGAAGTCGTGGAGATGCTCGTTTCGATTTGCGAAGTCACAATTCTGATCGCGGCGCCTTCGAAAAATGGCGCACCGGCGGAGTCCTGGATTTGGAAGGTAATGCGGCCGGTTGATGTGAAGTCTTTTACTCCGCGCGTGTCCGGAGTCGCTGAAGAGACAGATTGCGCTGCAGTAGAGCCGGGAAGGAAGAGCAGGGCGAGGGCGCTGAGCGCCGCACATAGGGCTAAATTGGAAGACCAGTCCGTCAACCGTCGCATGGGCCCACCGCTGGGCGTAATCATATCCCATCCTGAACCATAGCGGACAGTTTATGCGGCAGGGCATCCGTGGACGGGTTCGAGCCCGGAGTCAGGAAACAGAAGCTCCGGGGCATGGACTCGATGGAGCTCGCGATGGTGTAAAATAGAGTATAAGCACAGATTTGAGTGGGTATAGATTGCGCAAATAGGCGGCCGCTGGGAAGAGTGCGGCACTTCGCCGAAAAGTGGAAAGAGATTGCGGACAAACCTAAACAGCCGGAGAGCATATGGATTTCACGTTCACAGAGGAACAGCAGCAGTTGCGGCGGAGTGTGCGGGAGTTTGCCCAGGGCGAAATATTGCCGCATGTGATGGAGTGGGACGAGGCTTCGCACTTTCCGGTCGAGATTATGCCGAAACTGGGCGAGATGGGCTTGCTTGGCGTGATTTTCCCGGAGGGGTATGGCGGGGCGGGGCTCGGGTACATCGAGTATGTGATCGCAATTGAGGAACTGGCCCGCGTCGATGGGTCGGTGGGGTTGATTGTGGCGGCCCACAATTCGCTCTGCAGCAATCATATTTACAAATTTGGATCCGAGGCACAGAAGAAGAAATACCTGGTGCCGCTGGCATCGGGGAAGAAGATTGGGGCTTGGTCGTTGACGGAACCGGAGGCGGGATCGGACGCGGGCGGGACTCGGACTACGGCGCGGCGCGATGGGGATTTTTGGGTCTTGAACGGAGCGAAGACTTTTACGACGAACGGGCATTACGCGGATTTTTGCGTGGCAATGGCCGTGACGGACAAATCGAAGGGCTCGCACGGGATTAGCGCGTTTATTTTGGAAAAGGGGATGGCGGGGTTTAAGCCGGGAAAAAAAGAGAACAAGCTGGGGATGCGGGCAAGCGATACATCCGAGGTGATTTTTTCGGATTGCCGCGTGCCCGCGGAGAATTTATTGGGGCCGGAGGGCGAGGGGTTTACGGGAAGTTTGAAGATTCTGGATGGCGGGCGAATTTCGATCGCGGCTTTGGCCCTGGGTATGGCGCAGGGAGCGCTGGACGCAGCTGTGAGTTACGCGAAGCAGCGGAAGCAGTTTGGGCAGGCGATCAGCGAGTTTCAGGCAATTCAGTTCAAGCTGGCGGATATGGCGACAGAAGTCGAAGCCGCGCGGCTTTTGGTGTATCAGGCGGCTTGGCTGGCGGATCGTAAGGATGTGCGGTTTACGCGGGAATCGAGCATGGCGAAATTGTTTGCCAGCGAGGTGGCGGTGCGCGTGGCGAATGAGTGCGTGCAGGTTCATGGAGGATACGGATTTATTAAGGATTATCCCGCGGAGAAGTTCTATCGGGATGTGAAGCTGTGCACAATTGGCGAAGGGACCAGCGAAATTCAGAAGTTGGTGATTGCGCGGCAATTGCTTGGGAAGAAGTGAGTCGCGGCTCGATCGGGCTTGAAGTAGAAGGTGGCTTTTAACGGAGAAGTCAGGGAGCTCGCAGAGAAGGGAATGAAGAGGCGCTGGCCGCTGGTGATAACCTGGCCAGAGCATTTGGGGCCGGTAGCAAAAATCAGGATAATAGGCGGATGCACTCAGCCTTCTTCGCATCCGTGAACAATCCAAGGACAAAATGACGCTGCCTGTTGAGACGTGGGCGGAATTGGTGCGCGCGGGAGATGTGAGGGCGGTTTCGCGCGCAATTACGGCGATTGAGAATCATCACGCGGAGGCGGAAGAGTTGTTGCGACGGATGTTTTCGTCGACGGGGCGGGCGTATTTGACAGGGGTGACCGGGGCGCCGGGGACGGGGAAAAGCACGTTGGTAGACCGCTTGGCGGCGCATTACCGTAAGCATGAGGAGCAGGTTGGCGTGATTGCGGTGGACCCGACGAGCCCCTATACGGGCGGAGCGATTCTAGGGGACCGCATCCGGATGCAGAGTCACGCGAGCGATCAGGGGATGTTCATTCGATCGATGGCCACGCGGGGATTTATGGGAGGGCTGGCGCGAGCGACCGCGGAAGTGGCGCTGCTGCTCGATGCGGCGGGGAAGCAGGAAGTTTTGATCGAGACGGTCGGAGTGGGACAGGATGAGATTGATATTGTGCAGCTGGCGGATTGTGTCTTGGTGATGCTCGTGCCGGGCATGGGCGACGATATTCAGAACATGAAGGCTGGGTTGATGGAGATTGGAGATATTTTTGTTTTGAATAAGGCGGATCGCGAGGGGGCGGACCGGTTGGAGCAGCAGTTGATGGCCATGCTGTCGTTGGTGATGCCGAGGGATGGCTGGCATCCGCCAGTGGTGCGAACAGTAGCTAGCGAGAGCAAGGGCATTGAGGCGCTGGCGGAGACGATTGCAAAGTTTCGGAAACATTTTGAAGCTAGCGGGGAACGCGAGCGGAAACATGTGGAGCATTGGAAGCGGCGGCTGTTGGGATTGCTCGAATCGCGTCTAGTGGAACGGGTGTTGGGTGGCGCGGGCGGAGAAGCGCGGCTGGCGGCGATGGCGAAGGAAGTGGCGGAGCGCAAGAAGGATCCGTTTACGGCGGTGAGCGAGTTGCTAGTAAAGAGCGGTGTTGTGGTCTGAGGCAGAGAATGCACCTTGGGGAAATTGAGGTTCGGCACATTGATGGCGGGATTTTTTGGCTGGACGGCGGGTCCATGTTTGGTGTGGTGCCGAAAACGCTGTGGGAAAAGAAAATGCCGGCGGATGAGCGGAACCGCATTCCGCTTGCGGCAAATTCGTTGCTGGTCCGCGCGGGCGGGAAGAATATCTTGGTGGAGACGGGGAACGGGACGAAGTGGGACGCGAAACTGCGGAATATTTATGGGTTTGCGGACGGCGACCCATACGCCGATGCGCTTGCAAAGAATGGAGTGAAGCCAGAAGAGATCGATGTCGTGATCAATACGCACTTGCATTTCGATCACGCGGGCGGGAATACGCGACTGGTGAACGGAAAGCTTGTGCCTACATTTCCGAACGCAAAATATATTGTGCAGCGCGCGGAGTTGAAGCATGCCATGCGTCCTACGGAGCGGGATCGCGCGAGTTATTACCCGCATGATTTTACAGCCATTAGCGATGCGGGACAGTGGCAGCTTGTCGATGGCGATTGCGAGATTGTGCCGGGAGTTTCGGTCGTGAAGATTCCGGGGCACAACTTGCAGATTCAAGGGGTGCAGATTATAGGCGCTGGGAAGAAGTTGATGATGGTGGCGGATCTCATTCCCACGCGGCACCATTTGCCGTTGCCGTGGATCATTGCGTACGATCTATATCCCTTGACGACGCTCGAGACCAAGCGCAAGTGGATTGCGGAATTTGTAAAGAATGGGTGGACAGTGGCTTTTGGACATGACCCGGATTTTCCCGCGGGGACTTTGCACGACCACGATGGCAAAGTGGTTTGCGAACCGGTTGACCTCAACAGTTAATTCCACGGAGACAAAAGCATGGCGGCTGCTAAAACAGAGAAGTCGAAGCGCGCAAATACAGCGGCGGAGATTGGAATTATTGGCGGAAGCGGCCTGTACTCAATGAACGGGTTGACCAAGGCGCGCGAAGTAACCGTGAAGACTCCGTTTGGGCAGCCGTCGGAGGCGATAGTGCTTGGGTTGCTGGAGGGAAAGCGTGTGGCGTTTTTGGCGCGCCACGGCCGCGGCCACCGGATTTTGCCAAGCGAGATCAATTTTCGGGCGAATGTGTATGCCATGAAGCTGCTGGGCGTGGAAAGGATTATTTCTGTCAGCGCGGTGGGGTCGTTGATGGAGGATTTGCGTCCAGGCGAATTCTTAGTGCCCGACCAGTTCGTGGACCGCACAAAGAATCGCATTTCGACGTTTTTTGGAGATGGGCTGGTGGCGCACGTGGGGTTTGACAAACCGACGTGCGGGCAAGTCTCGGGTGTGCTGGCCGATGCCAGCGTGCACTGCGGCGTGATGGTGCACCGGCGGGGAACGTATGTGTGCATCGAGGGACCGCAGTTTTCGACGCTGGCGGAAGCAAATATACACAGGCAGTTGCGTTTCGAAGTGATTGGCATGACCAATGTGACGGAAGCGAAGTTGGCGCGGGAGGCGGAGATTTGCTACGCGACGATTGCCATGATCACGGATTTTGACTGCTGGCATCCGGAGCATGAGTCCGTGACAGCCTCGCAGATCATTGCGACGCTGGTGCAGAATGCCGAGAATGCGCAGAAAGTTTTGCGCGAGGCGGTGCGCGCGATGCCGGCGGATCGCAATTGCAAGTGCGGAGCGGCGCTGAAGCACGCCCTGGTGACAGACACGAAGTTGGTGCCCAAAGCCACGAAGAAAAAGCTCGACGCGATTATCGGCAAATATATTTCCTAGGAGAAACCTGTGTCCTTACTCGTAGTCGGATCGGTGGCATTTGATGCGCTGGAGAGCCCTTACGGAAAAGTAGATCGCACGGTGGGTGGCGCAGCGACCTATTTCGCGGTGGCGGCAAGCTTTTTCGCGCCAGTGAGTCTCGTGGCAATCGTGGGCGAGGACTTCACCGCCAAAGATGAAGCCGTCTTTCGCGGGCGGCGCATCGATACCGAAGGGCTGGAGCGGGCGCCGGGGAAGACGTTTTTTTGGGCCGGCCGCTACTCGGAAAACCTGAATGAGCGTGTGACGCTGGCCACGGACTTGAATGTGTTTGCGGGCTTCAAGCCCAAGCTCCCGGAAAAATACAAATCGTCGAAGTACGTTTTTCTGGCGAACATTGCGCCGGATTTGCAGCGCGACGTCTTAAAACAAGTAAAGGGCAGGCCGAAGCTTGCGGCGCTCGACACGATGAATTATTGGATCGAGCGCACCCCGGACGAGCTGCGCGAGACGCTCCAGCATGTCGATATTCTAATGATCAACGATTCCGAGACTCGACAACTTTCGAACGAGCACAATCTGCTGCGCGCGGCAAAGCATATTTTCAAGATGGGGCCCTCGACCCTGGTGGTGAAGCGCGGGGAGTACGGAGCAATGATGGTGGACAAACGCGGCGTATTTTGCGTGCCAGCGTTTCCACTCGAAGAGCCGCATGACCCCACCGGCGCGGGCGACAGCTTTGCCGGCGGCTTTATGGGCTATTTGGCAGGCGCGAAGGATTTGAGCGATGCCACGCTGCGCCGGGCGATGGTGTACGGCTCAGTGCTGGGGAGCTTTGCAGTGGAGAGATTCGGCCTGGACCGGCTGCGTGTGCTGAAGCGCGGCGAGATACACGCAAGGGCACGGCACTTCGCGAAATTGACGCAATTCAAATTGTAGTGTGTAGAATCCTGCCATAGCCTGAATTACGGGAGAACATGCTGCCTCTAAGCACGATCGTCGCGCGCCTGGCGTGGGCTGCGTTGCTCGGCGCCATCATTGGTATCGAGAGAAATGTACGCAGACGTCCCAGCGGGATGAGAACGGGATTTTGTGTTTCGCTGGGTGCGGCGCTATTCACCATCGTTTCCGTGGAAATTGCGCGGCGTACCGGCGATGCAAGTACAACACGAATTGCTTCGAACATCGTACAGGGCATCGGATTTCTGGGCGCCGGAGTGATCCTTCGCGAGCGAGGAAACGTCGTCGGGTTGACGACCGCGGCAACGATATTTGCAGTAGCAGCGATGGGAATGGCCGCCGGCGGCGGGCTGTATGCCGTATCGGGAATTTCCTGCGGCTTGGTGCTGTTCGCGCTAGTTTTTCTCTACTATCTCGAGGATTGGCTGAACTTAAAGCCGCGTTACATGCTGTTCCGCATTTCTGTGGACCGCACGGAAAACATGGTTACGGATGTGCATCAGATCTTCTCGGAATTGAAGATTGCCATCGATAACTTTCAGGTTTCGCTCTCGGGTGAAAAAAATCTCATTCAGTTCGACGCCGAAGTCAGCCCGCATCAGCAAGAAAAAATTCTCAAGGCACTTTGCAAACCCGGCATGAACTGCGAAATGGTTCCTGTAGAGCGGCAGAACGGATGAGTACCAGGGCCAGTGGCGTGCAAAACCCCGCGTTGGCCGGCGAAGTGCGAAAGCCGCGAGCTCTGAATTCGAGAAGCGTGCTGATGCCGTTTGCGCCGGCGTCTCCTGCGGAATATTCCAAGGTTCTGGCGGGCGCCGAGGAGTTGCGCAGGTTGGGATTTCATGTGGCCGATTCCACACCGCTCACGCCGGAGGGCTACTTCGCTGGAGCGCTATCGGGCAGACGCGATGAGCTCTTGAGCGAGCTGGAACGCGAAGATGTGGATGCGCTTGTGGCCGTTCGCGGCGGGTATGGGTCGAACTACCTGCTTGACGATCTTGCGATAGAACATGCGCACGCGCCTAAGGTGATTTTGGGATACAGCGATTTGACGTCTCTGCAGGCGTATCTATGGAAGCAGTATTCGTGGATTGGATTTTATGGGCCGATGCTGGCTGCGGGGTTGGCTGCGGGCGACGGCGCGGCGAATGGTTATGACCGGGAGTCGCTGCTCGCAGCCATTGGAAAGACGGATGGCGGTTGGATGTTGAGGCTGAGAGGCGAGACGCTGACTGGCGGAGAAGCGGAAGGCCGAGTTCTCGGCGGCTGCATGACATTGGTCGAGACGACGCTGGCGACGCCGTGGGAGTTGGACACGCGCGAGTCGATCTTGCTCCTTGAGGATCGGGGCATGAAGCCGTGGCAAGTGGATCGGGCGCTGATGCATCTGAAGCAGGCCGGGAAATTTGAAGGGGTTCGAGGGATCGTGCTTGGCGAATTTCCGGATGGTGGTCCGCTGATGTCGGGCAGTGCGACGGTGCGCGACGTCTGTGCAAGAATTCTAGGTGCGCTGGGAGTGCCCATTGTTTATGGCGCGGCTGTCGGGCATACGCCTCGTCCCATGCTAACAGTACCGCTGGGAGTGCGAGCTCTCTTGAGAGCCGAGGGAGAAGGGCAGTTGGAGATTCTCGAGCCGGCGGTTGTGCCATGAGTGATGCGAAGCACGTTCATGTGATTGGAATTGGCGGCTCGGCGATGGCGCCACTGGCGGGCATGCTGCGCGAGCGTGGCTATCGCGTGACGGGATCGGATTCGGGAGTCTATCCGCCGGCTTCCACGCTGTTGGAAAAATTGGGGATTTCGTTTTTTCATGAGTTTGATGCGGCGCATTTAACGCCGGCGCCGGATTTGGTGGTAGTCGGGAATATTATTGCGCGCGGGAATCCGGAACTGGAAGAGGTCCTGGATCGCAAGATTCCGTATCGTTCGATGCCCGAGATTCTCGAAGAAGTGTTTTTGCCGGGCCGGCATTCGATTGTGGTGAGTGGCACGCATGGAAAAACGACGACGACGGCGATGCTGGCTTGGATTTTTCACACGGCCGGGAAGCGGCCGAATTTTCTGGTGGGCGGCGTCGCTGAGAATTTTGGCAAGAGTTATGGGCTGGGCGACGGGGAAGAGTTTATTTTGGAAGGCGATGAGTACGAGACGGCGTTCTGGGACCGGGGCCCCAAGTTTTTTCATTATCATCCGGATGATTTGATCATCACTTCGCTGGAATTCGACCACGCGGACATTTACCGGGATTTTGAGACGTACGAGCTGGCGTTCCGGCGGTTGGTGAATCTGGTGCCGCGGCGCGGGCGAGTTGTGATTTGGGGGGATACGGCAGAATCTGGGCTGGCATTGCGCCGGGCTGCGGAAAAAGCATTTTGTCCGGTGGAGAGGTACGGATTTTCTGCCGGCAATGACTGGGTCGCGAGCGACTTGGCAGTCGACGGCGCCGGCATGAAATTCCGCGTCCTGTACAAAGGCAAGGCCTTCGGCGACTTCGTGCTGGCAGCGAGCGGGCGGCACAACGTTTTGAATGCCATGGCCGCGATGGCCGTGGCGCACGGTCGCGGGATTAGCGCCGAGGATTTGGCGAAGGCTCTCGCGACATTTCGCAGCGTGAAGCGGCGCATGGACGTGAAAGGGGAAGTGCGCGGTGTGCTCGTGGTGGATGATTTTGCGCATCACCCGACTGCGGTGCGCGCGACGATTGAAGCCGCGCGGGCACGCTGGCCTGGACGGCGGCTCTGGGCGATTCTCGAGCCGCGCTCCAATTCGATGCGACGAAAGGTTTTCGAGCAGACGCTGCCGGTATCGTTGGCGCTGGCAGATCGCGTGGTTCTGGGCGGAGTGTTTCGCGCGCAGCAGCTTGGTGACGAGAATCGGCTTGAACCCGAAGCCGTGGCGGAAAGTGTGCGCGAGATGGGAAAGAGCGCGCGCGTTTTTCCGACCTCTGACGCGATTGCGGAGCAGGTTTCGACAGAAGCTGAGCCAGGCGACGTGCTTTTGGTAATGTCCAACGGCAGCTTCGACGGGCTCTGCGACAGGTTGCTGAAAAGGCTCGAGAGTACGCCTCCGCTTCCACACGGGGCCGGCGTCCGGTGACCCTTTCATCGTTCAGTTGGCGCCTGCCGCTCCTTTTCCTGTTCCCGATCTTACTTGGTTCGCAACAAGTTGACCGACCGCCGAGTGTGCAATACACGATATCGCTGGCCCATCCCGAACAGCACCTGTTCCACATCACGATGAACATCTCTGATGTGCACGGGAGCTTGATTCTGCAGATGCCAGCCTGGAACGCTCTTTATCAAATTCGGGACTTCAGTGCTCACGTCCAAGGCGTTCGATTCCGCGATCCTCTTCATTCCCAGTCGGAGGAAGCCGAAAGAGTCGACAAGCAGACGTGGCGAGTTCAGGGCGATGGCAATATTATTGTGAGTTACCCCGCATATTGGGACGAATCCGGGCCGTTCGCGACGCAGCTGAACGGTGACCACGCTTTCATCAATCCTGCGATGATCCTGATGAATATTCCTGAGCGCCGGGGCCAGCCTGTATCGGTGCAACTCGCGGATCTGCCGACCGGTTGGCGGCCGAGCAGCTCTCTAGAATGGGGCGAAGGCGCGGTTCAGCATTCGGCCATCGCGTATCAGATGTGGCTGGCTCAGCACATGACTTACGACGAGTTGGTGGATGCGCCAATCGAGGTCGGCAATTTCAAGGAGTTCAGCATCCCCGGGCTGCCGGTCGACATACGCGCCGTGGTTCATGGCGACGATTGGAGCCAGAAAAAGATAGAAAGCGACTTGAGCCGGATTTGCAATTACGAGATAAAGCTCATGGACGGGGCGCCATTCGAGCATTACACATTTATTTTGCACATCGGGAAAGGCGCGGGCGGAGGCGGGATGGAGCACGCCAATTCGACGGCGATAGGGATTCCGTCCGATGAATATCTGTCCGGGGTAGCGGCCCACGAATTTTTTCATTTGTGGAATGTGAAGCGGATTCGACCGGCAGCACTGGAGCCCGTGGACTTCACCAAGGAGCAGTACACGCGGGCCCTGTGGTTCGCCGAAGGCGTGACGAGCACTTACGGCGCATACACACTGGTGCGAACGGGCATTTGGAACAAAGAGAGATTCTACGAGGACCTCGGCCAACAGATCAGTGAACTGGAATCGCGGCCCGCTGATCATTGGCAGAGCGCGGAGGAGTCCAGTCTGGATGCTTGGCTCGAAAAATATTCTCTCTACAACGGGCCGGACTACAGCGTTTCCTACTATACAAAAGGGCAGGTATTGGGAGACTTGCTGGACATCCTGATTCGTGACCGCACGAACAACGAAAAGAGCCTCGACGACGTGCTCCGTGGCTTGAATACAGATTTCGCGAAGCAGGGGAAAACGTACCGGGACAGCCTGGACATTCGCCTGGAAGCGGAGAAAGTTGCAGGCGGCTCATTTGAAGCGTTTTTTCGGGATTATGTCGCGGCAGCGGAGCCACTGCCTTATCAGCAAACGCTTGCGCTTGCGGGACTCGATCTGCACACCGTGGAGCACAAGCGAGCTGTGCTCGGATTTACCCCCGATCGTGAATTGGGCGGCACGGTGACGGTGCGCGCGGTTGACGAGGGCAGCGCAGCGGCGGAAGCCGGATTGCGGCCCGGAGACGTCATCGTGAATTGGAACGGCGGCGACGTCCCGCGCTCCCTGGGGCGATGGGTACGCGAACGACAACCGGGCGAAACGGTGAAACTGCGCTTTCGCCGCGACGAAAAAGAGCAAGCTCTCCAATTCAAGCTAGGTGAAGAAAAAGAAGTGCTCTACCAGGTGGCTGAAGACTCTCACGCGGGAGAGAAGCCCCGGCGCATCCGGGAAGGACTGCTCCACGGAGTCACGCAACCAGTCTCAGCCCGCTGATCATCAAGAGTGGCCGCTCTGGCGTTCCGCGATGTGTTGCCCCAGGCAACTCGCTCCATGCAACCTTCGGCCATCACCCCTCATCCCTTAGTAGAAGGGTCTTAACCAGCTGAGGACACCTCAAGCCCCGCCGTCTGAAAAGGTGCTAGAAATAATTTGGGACTCCCAGTCCCCCAGAGTGGAAGAGATAGACAAGCGGCTCGCGAAATCCACAAAGGAAATCCGCAGGAATAGAGATCGGGAACGATCTGTCCTGAGGCAGGGAATTTACCATGGTAGAGGACACACTATGAATTCAAGAATTCTGCGCGGACTATTTGCGTTGCTTTTGCTTCCGATCCCGGCGTTGGCCTCCCTCGGCGGAGATGTAACAACGGTCGAGGCAGATCTGGCGAAGATGCAAGGCAGTCTGCGAACCACCAGCAACAATGCATACACGCTGCACGAAATCCAGACTTCCACCGGTGTGACCGTGAGGGAATACGTCTCGACTTCAGGGAAGGTGTTTGCCGTTACGTGGCAAGGCCCTATTCATCCGGACCTGCGGCAACTTCTGGGTACTTACTTTGACGCGTTCACGCAGGCGGAGCAGGCGCAGCGAGCCGAGCGACGCGGTCGCGGTCCGGTGCAAATCCAGGAGCCTGGACTGGTCGTGCAAGTCGCGGGACATATGAGGGCCTTTTTGGGGAAAGCGTATGTTCCTCAAATGTTGCCGGCAGGCATCCGAGCCGAGGATATCCAATGAAGCGAGCGCGATTGCAGCGGTTGCTTTATTTGAGTTTGGCGGCTGCGTTGACGGCAACGGCGGGATGCAGCAGCGCCGGCAGCGGCAGCGGCAGCACCACTACCACGGGCGGAGGCTCGGGTTCCACGACCTCAAACGTACAAGCCTTTACAGTCAATACAGGACCGGCGGCGGCCCTCACCCCGCCCTCGCCCTACGTTAATGGCGCATTCACGAGCGTGACGGTCTGCGTACCCGGCAGCACGACGAGTTGCCAGACGATCGGCGGCATCCTGCTGGATACCGGGTCTTCCGGACTCAGGATATTGTCCTCAGCGCTTATGATTTCGCCTACGCAACAAACGGGTGCTAATGGCGCCTCCATCGCCGAGTGCCTCCCTTTTGTCGATGGCTTCACTTGGGGACCGGTGCAAGTGGTGGATATGACGATCGCGGGCGAGCAGGCGAAGTCCTTGCCCATTCAGGTCATCAACGGAAGCTTTTCCAATATTCCAAACAGTTGTTCGAGCCAGGGGGCGCCCGAAAATGATCTTTTAAGCCTCGGCGCTAACGGAATTTTGGGAATAGGCAGCTTTCCGCAGGACTGCGGAGGCGGTTGCACGGAGAGCGGCGGAGGTAATCCGGGCTTGTACTATGCGTGCACGGGCGGGAATTGTGAGGTCACAACAGAAAGCATCGCCAACCAGCTGCAGAATCCGGTTGTGTTGTTTCCCACGGACAACAACGGCGTCATCATGCAACTGGACTCGGTTTCTGGAGCACAGACGAGCGTAAGCGGCTCTCTGATCTTTGGCATTGGCACACAGTCGAATAACGGGCTCGGAAGCGCGACGGTTTATTCGCTCGATCCGGATTTGGGAAATTTTACAACGATGTTCAATGGCACGACTTACTCCGATCAAGCCTTTCTCGACACTGGATCGAATGCGATCTATTTTCTGGATGCAAGCACCACGCAGCTACCGATTTGTACCGACGCTACTTTCTGGTATTGCCCGACCTCCACACAGAATCTTACGGCGACGAACCAAGCATTCAGTGGTGGGGCGAGCGGCCCGGTGAATTTCATGGCGGGCAATGCGGATACTCTGACCGCCAATGAGAACGATGCTGCCGTCAACGGACTAGCCGGGCCAAGCGGCAGCACCCCAGCATTCGTGTTCGCGTTCGATTGGGGGATGCCCTTTTTCTTTGGCCGGAAGGTCTATACGTCTATTGAGGGGCAGAATACGCCGGCGGGTACTGGCCCCTACGTGGCCTACTGAATTTCCATAAACCATTGGGACCCGGTTTTGGCATGCGCTATTTAGGTAGCGCTTGACCTGCGGGGCAGGATTCGAGAGAGTTCTGCGTATTGCATGCTCCGCACGGTTTTCATCGCGGTTTTTCTTTCGCTTTATATCCTGATACTTGGGCCGCTGCTGCTCCTCTACACGCTGGTTACGCGGCACGTCGATCCGCTGTATTGGGCGGGTGTGCGGGGCGTGATGTTTTTTGTGCGCGCGGTCGGCGTGAGGGTACGCGTGGTAGGGCAACAGAATATTCCTGCCGGGGTTTGCCTCTTTGCGGCCAATCACACCAGTTCCGCGGACGCGCCGGCTGTCGTGGGAGCGATCCCGAGGCGCATCGCGGTACTGTTGAAAGAGTCTTTGTTCAGATGGCCGATTGTGGGACAGGCGTTTACTTTGGCGCATTTCATTCCGGTAAATCGGAGAGATCGAGACTCGGCGATTGCCAGCGTGGAAAAAGCGGCAGAGGCCATGCGGGCGGGACAGTCATTTTTGATTTATCCGGAAGGGACCCGCAGCCCCAACGGGCGGTTGCAGGAGTTTAAGAAGGGCGCTTCTGCGTTGGCCATAAAGGCGGGTGTTCCCATAGTGCCTGTGCTTTGTTCTGGGGCTCAACGGGTGATGGCAAAGCATTCCATGATGATTTACCCCGAAGAAATTGTGGTGGAGTTTCTCGAGCCGATCGACGCCTCGAAATATGCGTGGGAGCAGCGGGACGCCTTGAATCAGCGGTTGCACGATGCCATGGCGGCGGGTTTGCCGGCAGATCAGCGTCCTGCCGGGTTTCCGGAGAGCTAACGAGGACCGGGGGAACGCGGGCGACCTCCGAGGCGCTCGAGTTCGGCTTCCAATTCGCGAACGCGCTTTTGAAGTTCGGGTAGGCGATTAAGTGCGGCTACTGTCTTGAGCCACTGCCGATTGTCGACGGCGGGATAACCGGAATACATCGAGCGAGGCGGGACGTCGTTTGGGACGCCGCTCTTTGCCGTGATGACGGAGCCATCGCCAATGGTGAGATGTCCGGCCGTGCCAACCTGTCCAGCGAGAATGCAGCCGTCACCGACTTTCGTCGAGCCTGCCAGTCCAACCTGACCACAGAGCATCGTGTTGGCGCCGACGCGAGAGGCGTGGCCGACAATGACGAGATCGTCCAGCTTGGTGCCGCGGCCGATGCGGGTTTCTCCGACTGTGGCGCGGTCGACGCAAGCGTTCGCTTGTACTTCCACGTCGTCTTCGAGAACGGCAGGGCCGGATTGCTGCATCTTGTACCAGGTTCCATCGTTCTGCTTGGCGAAGCCGAGCCCATCACCGCCGATGATGGCGCCGTTCTGCAGGATGACGCGATTTCCAATTTGGCAGAACTCACGGACAACGGCGTGGGAGTGCGCGAAGAAGTCATCCCCGATGCGCGCCCCCTTGTAGATGGCGACGAAACTGTGCAGAACGGCGTTGCGGCCGATGTGGGCGTCTTCTCCCACCACGCAGTAAGGCCCGATGTGGGCTCCGGCGCCAATTTTGGCGGACTTTGCGATGAGGGCAGTCGGATGGAACCCAGGCGCGTAGCGAGGGGCTTGGTAGAAGAGTTCGATAGCGTGTGCAAACGCAAGATAGGGATTTGGAGTGCGCAAAGCAGCAAGCCGGGGCATGGTGGCGTCGCGTTCGATGCTGATCCCTTCTTGAATGAGCACAGCCGAAGCCCGGGTCGTTTTGAGGAGGGGGAAGTAACGCCGGTTGGCGAGAAAAGTGATGTGGCCCTGCTCGGCGCTTTCGATTCCGGCGATTCCTAGGATGGGAGTTTCGCCGGGTCCGTCGAGACGGCAGCCGAGCTTCTGGGCAATGTCAGAGAGGATCATGGACATAAAAAGCTCCTGAGTGCTGGCTGCGAGTCTCGCATAGCGCGAAGAGGGAAGTACAGTCGCGCAGGATCATTCGTTGAAGAGGCGCGGCTGGTTTGCGGCGGCAGCGACGGCGGGCTTGCGACGGGCGATACCGACCACGCCAAGAACAGTGAGTTCGGTGAGGGCAGAGCGCGGAATGAAGATGCGGTCGGTGGTGGAGTTCAGATCCGGCGGGGTGATTTGAATGCCGTTGTCGAGCATGGAGAGCAGATCGTTCGGCACAACGCCTTCGATGGTGTCTCCATCAATATAGCGCAGGCGGACCCAAAGCCCGTCCAGCTTGGGCCGGCTGAGGAAGGCTTTGCGCTCCGGTTCAAAATCGTCGGCGAAGTCTCGAACGAAATAGATGGACCGGACTCGGGCGAGGGGAATCTCTTCGTGCTCACCGTCCGGAGTGAGCAGGTCAATTGGATCAGCTTGGCCGAGGCGAGAGGGGTTCAGATAGCCACGCACGGGCTTCTTGTCGGCAAGGACAATGACGACCTTCTTGTGAGTAGAGGCTGGGGCTCTGTTTTTCAAAGAAATCAATTTGTAAAAGTCTGGAATGGCCGCAATTTGCGAATAATCAAGATGTATGTTATGTTAAGCGCGTTTTTCCTGTCAACCTATTGTTTTCATTAGGGTTAGGCCCCGGAGCGCCGGCCGTTGACCGATAAAAAGCACATCCTCAAATCGGCCTCGATCATCTCCCTGGTAACCATCGTTAGTCGAGTTCTTGGCTACGTGCGCGACCAGCGCATTACTCTCCTTCTTGGAACTTCCGCGGCAGCAGACGCCTACGTATTGGCCTACCGCATTCCGAACCTTTTCCGGCGATTGGTTGCCGAGGGGTCCATGACGGCTTCGTTCATCCCGGTGTTCACGACGTACATGAAAGAGAAGTCAAAAGAGGACGTCTGGGATTTCGCGAACAAACTGTTCTGGACACTTGCGCTGGTCGTGGCGGTGATCACTGTCCTTGGAATGGTTTTCTCGCCGTCAGTGGTGCATCTGTTTGCGGGGAACAATGTGGCCGGCACCCAGGCCATTGAGTTGAACCGGATCGTATTTCCATATCTATTTTTCATCTCGCTGGCAGCTCTAGCGATGGGAATTTTGAACTGTTTTCACGTTTTTGGACTGCCGGCGGCGACTCCCGTCATACTGAATTTGGCGACAATCCTGTTTACGTTTGCCGTGGTTCGGAGTCACTTCAAGGATGCAGCGACGGCCATCGTTGTAGGAATCCTTGTAGGCGGAGTTTTGCAATTCCTGATGCAAGTCCCGCAGCTCGTGCAGAAGGGAATGAAATTTAAGTTCGGAGTTTCGTTCTCGCATCCAGGGATCAAGAACGTGGCACGGCTCATGATTCCGCGGCTCTTCGGCATTGGCATTGGACAGATCAACCTGTTCGTAGATACACGCTTCGCGACGGCCAGCCTCATGCCCGCAGGCAGCCTCGCGGCGCTGTATGTCGCCGACCGGGTCATGGAGCTTGTCTTGGGAGGCTACGCGATCGCCGTGGCCACCGCGATTCTGCCGATGATGTCGCACCAAGCGGCGGCAAAGGACTACGAGTCCCTCAAAAAGACCCTTGCTTTCTCCGTGCGCATCGTGGCCTTCATCACCATCCCCGCCGCGCTTGGGCTGATGATTCTCCGCGAGCCCATTATCCGCGTGCTGTTCCAGCACGGCCAGTTCGCCGCGGAGTCTACTCGCCTGACGGCCCGGGCGTTGCTGTACTACGCGATTGGACTTCCGGCGCTGGCAACCGTAAAGCTGGTCGTTCCGGCGTTCTATTCCACGGCCGACACGAAGACGCCAGTCATCGTCGCTTCCATCTCGCTGATTATCAACATCGTCCTGAACATCGTGTTTTTGCAATTTTTCTTTAAACGCGTGCAGAATGGCGGCCCGGCCCTGGCGACGGCCATCGCTTGCTTCTTTGATTTCTTTGCGCTTTTTATTATTTTTCGACTGCGCTATGGCGCAATGGGAACGATGGAGATTCTGCGTTCGTTTGGCAGGATTTCCATGTGCGCCAGCATCATGGGCGTGGCCTGCTGGTTTGGAAATCGCTACACACAGTTCACCTTGCACTCGCGGTTTCTCGTGCAGCTTTTGATTTTCTCGGGGCTGATCGTTGGAGCGACGGCGCTTTATTTAGCGCTGGCATGGCTTTTCCGCTGTCATGAGATCCAAGAGGTTTACGGCATCGCCACGCGGCGGCGAGCGGGTGCCGGAGACGGTACCCCGGAGCTCTGATGGAAATTACGCCAGCCATATCGCTATTTTTGACCCACGTTAAGGTGGAGAAGGGGCTTTCGGTAAATACCGTCGCCGCTTATCAGCGCGATCTGGCGAAATTCAACGTGTTCGCGCAAAAGCGCAAGCTCGCGCTCGAAGCCGTCACGCGCGACGACTTAGTGGATTTCCTGGCAGGGCTGTACCGCGAAAAGCTGGAAAGCCGGACGGTAGCGCGGCACCTGGTCACGCTGCGGAATTTTTTCCGCTTCGCGCAGATTCAGGAGATTATCACGACGGATCCCTCGCTGAATCTCGAGTCCCCCAAAATCCGGCGTACGTTGCCTGGATACTTGAGGCTCGAGGAAGTGGAGCGTTTGCTGGCGCAACCAGATGCCAAGACAGCAGCAGGCCTGCGGGACCGCGCGATGCTGGAAGTGCTCTATTCCACCGGCTTGCGCGTCTCTGAGTTAACCAGCCTTCGCGTGACGGACCTGGACAGCAAAGTAGGCTGCATCCGCTGCATTGGCAAAGGGGATAAGGAACGCATTGTCCCGGCTGGCCGTAAGGCGCTGAGGTTGGTGGAAAAGTATCTTCGCGATGCGCGGCCAGAGCTTTTGGGAAAAGGTGTCTCGAGTCCGGCGCTGTTCGTGAACCGGCGCGGCCACTCGCTGAGCAGGGTCGGCGTATGGAAGATCCTCTCGGCGTACGGGAGGCGCGCGGGTTTGCGCGTTGCGCTTACGCCGCACATGCTGCGGCACAGTTTTGCGACGCACCTTCTCGAACGGGGCGCGGACTTGCGGTCGGTGCAGCTCATGCTGGGCCACGCGGACATTTCCACGACCCAAATTTACACGCACGTGGTGGAAGAGCGGCTGAAGCAGATTTACAAGGCGCATCACCCGCGCGCCTGAGGCGCGGCGGTCCTGGGCTCAAATTGCGGTTGCCTCCGCGGCAGTCAGCGCGGGCATCCAGAACGTGAAGGAGTGCGATGCCAGATTATATGTTTTTGCTGGAAAGCCGGCTGTCTCCCGAGCAGCGAGCGGCCATGATGCGCGTGCAGGAGCTCTCGGCCGCGATGGGATTTAACGTGTACCTGACGGGCGGAACGGTGCGCGACCTCGTTACAGGGGCTTCGCTGCGCGATCTGGATTTCACCGTGGAAGGGAATCCATCGAAGATCGCCCGCGAGCTGGAAAAGGGCGGCGCAAAGATTCTCTCCGAGGATGAGAAGCTTCGCCAGGTGGAAATTCTATTCGCCGGTGACTGTGACGGCAGCATTTCGGCTGCGCGCGACGACCACTATGTGCGCCCAGGCACGCGGCCCGAAATCCGATGGTCCACGATCATGGAGGATTTGCGGCGCCGGGATTTCTCCTTGAACTCGATCGCTATTTCGCTCAATCCGGCCTCGCGTGGCTTGCTTCTCGATCCCACGAACGGACTTTCGGATATCGAACGGGCTGAGGTGCGCGCGCTTACCATTCACAGCTTCACGAATCAGCCCGTGCGTCTGCTGCGCGTGCTGCGTTTTGCCGCGCGCATGGGATTCAAAATCGAGGCGCGGACGCAGGAGTGGTTTGATCTGGCCATCGAGCGCGACTTGCACCATACCATCGCTCCGGAGGACGCAGGAGCGGAGTTGCGGGCCGTGGCCCGCGAAGAGCGCCCGGCCGTGGTGTTGAAGGAGTGGGAAGAGCACGACCTGCTCGAAGCGATACATCCGGTTCTTGCAAAACGGCACCCCGACTACGATGCAATAGCTCGGTTGATGAAGGTTCGCGAGGATTTGTTCACTGCCGGCGTTCGTCCGAAACTCGCTACGCCCATGATGCTCGCAGTTCTCGGGCGGCTTAAGGACCGCGAACAGAGCAACGTTCTTTCCAAAGCGGGATTCCGCTCCTCGGAAGCGGATGCCATCTTGAACTTCGAGAAAGAAGTGCTTGCTGACCAGAAGGAATTGATCGGGCGCAAGTTGAACGCGCCTGTGGATGCTTACAGGTTTCTGGAAAAGCAGCCAGTCGAGCGCATTGCCTACCTTCTGGCGGAATCGACGAATTCCGCGGCGCTCTCGAAAATCCGCGCGTATCTTCACAAGTGGCGGCCAATCCGAAGCGCGCTGCCCATGGTGGCGAATGAACTGGAGGCCCTGGGCTATGCGCGCGGCGCGAAATTCGACGCCATTGTCGAGCAGGTTTTCGGTATGCAGCTGACCGGACGCGGCAAGACGCCGGAAGAGCGCATCAAGGTCCTTCGTAAGTTGTCCGGGATCAAAGAGCAGCCGAAAAAGAAAGAGAAGGAAAAGAAGCCGGCAAAGAGCGCGGAGAAGCAGCCGGCGGCCTCGGGCGCCGCTGTAACCCCGGAAAAAGGTGCCGCGCCAGCGAAAGCCGCTCCCGGACAGTCGCATAAGAACCATCCCGTGATGTTGAAGCAAGCCGCAAAGCACAAGGCCGCCCGCGAACAGGCGAAGCACACAGCGGCGGGCAAGAAGAGCAGCAGCCGAAAATAAGGAACGGACAGGAAAGACCGCGCCTGTGCAAATCATAAGAATGCGATTCGCAATTCTCGCGCGACAGTTCTAGAATCGAGTTCCATGGGTCAACCGCAGTTTGTTCATCTTCACGTTCACACGGATTTCAGTCTGCTAGACGGGGCGTGCGAAACGTCCGAGCTACTCGATGAGGCGTCTAGGCAGAAAATGCCAGCCGTGGCCGTAACGGACCACGGCAATCTTTTCGCCGCCGCCAATTTCTTCAACGAAGCCAGCAAGCGCGACGTCAAGCCCATCATCGGATGCGAAGTTTATGTGGCCAAAGGCAGCCGCCACGACCGCGGTGAAAAAACGAACGGAGCCGGACAAGACCGCGGCGAGGCAGAGCCAGGCATGCGCGGGAGCAACCATCTGGTGCTGCTCTGCGAATCGCTCGAGGGCTATCACAACCTGATCAAGCTGGTGTCTTCGGGTTTCCTCGAAGGGTTTTACTACAGACCGCGAATTGACTACGACCTTCTGGCAAAGCACAACAAGGGCTTGATCGCGCTGTCAGCCTGTTTGCGGGGCGCGGTGACAGAAGCAGTTGTGGACGAAAAGTACGACCAGGCCCGCGAGAACGCATATCGGCTTCAGGACGTCTTCGGAAAAGGCAATTTCTTCCTGGAAATTCAAGACCAGGGGCTGGAGATCGAGCAGGGTGTGAATCGCGAGCTGGTCCGCCTCTCCAAGGAGACCGGGATCCCTCTCGTCGCCACAAACGACTGCCACTACTTGCATCACACCGATGCGCACGCGCAGGAAGTCCTGCTGTGTATTCAAACGGGAAAGACGATGAGCGACACGCATCGCATGAAGTTTGCGACCGACCAGTTCTATTTTAAGACGGCGGCGGAGATGGCCCAGGTATTTGGCGAGTTGCCGGACGCGCTGCGACGAACGGTGGACATCGCGTCGCGCTGCAACGTAAAAATCGAACGCATCCCGAATCCATTTCCGGAGTTTAAAGTTCCGGAAGGCCACACGGCGGGCAGTTATTTCGAAAAAGTAGTGCGCGAGGGTTTTGCGACGCGCGTCCCTTACCTGGAGCGGCTGTTGCAGCAAGGCGTCTTGCATAACCCCCTGGCCGAATATGAGCGCAGGCTGACCTCCGAAATCGAAATGATCAAGAAGATGCGCTACGAGGGCTACTTCCTGATCGTTTGGGATTTCATTCACTATGCGCGCGCGCAGGACGTGCCCGTCGGGCCGGGAAGAGGTTCCGCTGCGGGCAGCCTCGTGAGCTACGCGTTGCGCATTACGGATGTCGACCCCCTGCAGTACAACTTGCTGTTCGAGCGTTTCTTGAACCCGGAGCGCGTCTCGCTGCCAGATATTGATATCGATTTCTGCATGCGGCGGCGCGGCGAGGTGATCGAGTACGTCACGCAAAAATACGGGCGCGAAAATGTTGCGCAGATCATAACCTTCGGCACCATGGCGGCAAAAGCGGCGGTCAAGGACGTTGGCCGGGCGATGGACATTCCCTACGGCGAAGTGGATCGGCTTGCGAAGCTGATACCCACGACTTTGGGCATCGATTTGGAAACAGCGCTTTCGGAGGCTCCGCAACTAAAGTCCGCCATTAGCAGCGATGAAAAGCTGAAAGACCTGATGGCCGTGGCGCTGCGCCTGGAAGGCCTCGCGCGGCACGCTTCGACGCACGCCGCAGGTGTAGTGATTTCACCGCGCCCCCTGACGGACGTGGTCCCGGTTTACAAGACGAACCGGGATGAAATCACGACGCAGTACGACATGAATGCGCTCGAACGCATCGGCTTGCTGAAGATGGATTTTCTCGGGCTGACGACGCTCACCGTCCTGCAAGATACCGCGCGCATGATTGAAAAAAATCGCGGCATAAAGGTCGACATCGACAATTTGACCCTGGACGACGAACAGACTTACAAACTTTTTGCGCGCGGTGATACGACCGCCATTTTCCAGTTTGAATCGCATGGCATGCGCGACATCTTGCGCCGCTACCAGCCTTCGCGCATTGAAGACCTTACCGCGCTCAATGCGCTTTACCGTCCTGGCCCGATCCAAGGCGGCATGATCGACGATTTTATCAGCCGCAAGCAAGGGAAGACCAAAGTCAGCTACGAACTGCCGCAGCTCAAAGGCATTCTCGATGAAACGTATGGAGTGATCCTGTATCAGGAGCAGGTCATGCAGATCGCGAATCTGCTGGCGAGCTTCTCGCTGGGTGAGGCCGATATACTCCGCCGCGCGATGGGCAAGAAGAAAAAAGAAGAGATGGCAGCGCAACGGGCCAAATTTATCTCGGGATGCCTGACAAACAAGGTTTCGGAGAAGAAGGCTGCGGGCATTTTCGATTTGATGGAGGAGTTTGCCGGCTACGGATTCAACAAATCGCACTCCTGCGCATATGCACTGCTGGCATACCAGACGGCCTATTTAAAAACTCACTATCCCGTGGAATTTATGGCCGCTCTGCTAACTTCGGAAACAGGCAACGCGGAAAAAGCCGTGAAGTACATCAACGAAGCGCGGGGCATGAGTATCTCCATCTTGCCGCCGGACATCAACGAGAGCGATCTCTATTTCACTCCGGTTGGCGAATCCATCCGGTTTGGAATGGCCGCGATCAAAAACGTGGGCGAGAACACGGCGAAGGCGATCCGTGATTCGCGGCTGGCAGCGGGCGAATTCACGTCGCTTTACGACCTGTGCGAGCGCATTGAAGCGCGATTTCTGAACAAACGGGTGTTTGAGAGCCTGATTAAATCCGGGGCGCTGGATTCGCTGGGGCCGCGGGAATCCATGCTGGCGTCCGTCGACGACGCGCTAGCGGCCGTGCAGCGCGCTTCGCGTATCAGAGAATCCGGCCAGCACGGCTTGTTTGGTACCGCGGCAGCCCCCGCGCCGATTGCCTTTGAACTGCACGAAGCCGAGGCGTGGGGCGAAGCGGAACGCCTGGCCAGCGAATATTCTATGCTCGGCTTTTACGTGTCCGGGCACCCGCTCGCCAAGTACGCTTCGCGATTGCAGGAACTGAAATGCGTTTCGCTCGATCAGGTGGAAGGCCAGCGCAACGGCAAGGAAATCACGGTCGCGGTGCTCATTGTGGGGACGCGTCCGATGCGTTCCAAAAAAGGCGCCCGCTGGGCCATCTACACGATCCAAGACATGACGGGAGTTCAGGAATTGCTCGCCTTTCCAGAGAGTTTTGCGCGGCTGGAGCAGATCCTCAAGGCCGGAGCGCCGCTTTTGCTCAAAGTACGCGTACAGGTGGAAGAAGCGGGCACGCGGCTCTCGCTGCAGGAAGCCGCTCGTCTCGGGGACCTCGCTGAACGTCCTGCCTCCAGCGTCCGTATCCGCCTGAAACTAGAGGATTTGAACGATGGTTTGCTGGACCGCCTTGAAGAGATCCTTTCCTCCTATCGAGGATCGAGCCTGGTCTCGCTTGATCTCTGCGACACTAGAGGAGCGTCGGCAACGCTTCAAGTGGAGCAGCGCGTCCGGGCCTGCCCGGAACTCATCGCCGCCATCCGGGAATGTATGGGCGACCAATCGATCGACTTGGTGATGTGATGAAATCCAAGGACAAAACAAAAAGCGCAACGGCACAAGTGAATCGTCAGAGCGAAATCGAGCGTCTGGAAAAAGATGTCGAAGAGTTGCGCCAACTCGCAGGGGATGAAGAGGCTGACGCAGAGCTTGAGCGCATCCGCCAGCAAGTGGCGGAGTTGCGCAAGGAGTTTTACAGCCACTTGGGGCCCTGGCAGCGGGCTCAAATTGCGCGGCACCAGCAGCGCCCTTACCCGCTGGATTATATCGCGATGCTCTTCACGGACTTTATTGAGCTGCACGGCGACCGCGGCTATGGTGACGACAAGGCCTTGATCACCGGACTGGCGAAGTTTCATGGCCGCCCGATAGCCATCATCGGCCACCAAAAAGGACGCGATACAAAACAGCGGCTGCTGCGCAACTTCGGCCAGCCCAAGCCAGAGGGTTACCGCAAAGCGCTACGCATCATGCAGCTGGCTGCCAAATTCGGCCGGCCCATTTTCACTTTTATCGACACTCCTGGCGCGTATCCCGGAATCGACGCCGAGGAACGTGGACAGGCCGAAGCCATCGCTCGAAACTTGCGCGAGATGGCGCGCCTTCCCGTCCCGATCATCGTGACGGTGACAGGCGAAGGCGGCTCTGGAGGTGCTTTGGCAATCGCCGTCGGGGATCGCGTCAATATCCTTGAAAACAGTTTTTATTCGGTGATTTCTCCCGAGGGCTGCGCAGCGATCATGTGGCGCGACGCGACCAAAGCGGAAACCGCTGCTGCGGCGCTGAAAATCACCGCGAAAGATCTCAAGGAGCTTGGCATCGTCGACGAAATCGTCCCCGAACCCGAAGGCGGGGCGCACGTCGACCCGGAGGGCGCTGGGCAGTTGCTCGGGGAAGTCTTAGACCGGCAGTTGGTGGCTGTCTCGCAGCAGCCGACGAAAGATTTGCTCGAAACCCGCTACGAGAAGTTTCGCAAAATGGGGCAATTCTTCGATTTTGGCAGCTAAACCACGTTTTTCAGGCCCTTTTGAGTCCTGTATCTACCCCTTAGCACATTCGCAACTCTCGCTAGACCAATCGTTGTCGGTTCCCTGGGCGCGGGCTACTCTGGATGAGCAACCTTCAGAGTAATCCGGCTCGGGACAACTTCTACGCTCAATCGGCGGCCCGTCCACGGAGGACAGGACTCATTATGTCGGAACCCTTTCGCCCCTATGAAAAGCTTGTGGACATCACCGTCATGGGGAAGAAGTTCCAGGTGCCGGAGCGTAACTCGCTTCTGCGATGTTTTCAGTTCATCAGCCCGGAAACGATTCCGTACGGCCGTTTCTGCTGGAATCAAGACTGTCAGTATTGCCGCGTTTCCTGCCAGTTGCCGGATGACGACGAACCGCGGGAAATGTTGAGCTGCAAGTTCATCGTTATGCCGGGAATGGAAATCACGGAGCTGAGCCAGGAGCTGAAGTGGTGCCTCCGGTCCAAGCTTCCCGCTGACGCCACGGTTTCCTCGTAAGTTTTTTGGGCGCTCTCCCCCAAAACGGCATATCTCCTAGCAACTTTTGACCCCAACGTGGGTTTGTAAACCGAGGTACACGTATCATCGCTCGACGGCGGTTGTGCGACGCCAAAACCCAAATTACCATCCCCGGCGCACAGCCGTCGTCGACGCATCCATAGGTGTTTCTGCGGGCCGAAGAAATTCATGCTTCGGCCCAATACGCGTTTCTTCCGATTTGCACTCCTGACTCCACTCGACTACGATTCTGGTTTGCAATCCATACTGACAAATTTCTTGGACTGCGACGGTTGCGGACAACCCGCATCCCCCGAACACATTGCCAGACGTCTTCAGCGCCTTGAATGGGCTACACGCTATCGGCCCGTCCACATTGGCGCGATTCTGCTCGGTGGAGTCTCTCCAGAGTCCGACCGAGACTTCTTGTATGCGGGAAAATTCGAGGGTGAAGCACGCCGATTGCTGGAGGTAGCGGAAATCTCTCCAGCGGGGAAGTCTCCCGAAATCGTTTTGAGCGAGTTTCAACGAATTGGTTTTTTTCTCACGCATGTCCTTGAATGCCCGCTCGAAACTGGCCGGCTTGGAGATCCTGCCTGCGAGGCTCTGCTGAGGCGGCGCGCCTCGCAGGTCTTGACGCGTATTCGACGCTCGCTGAAACCAAAGCGCGTCGTACTGATTTCGGAATTGCTGGCGCCGTTGGCGGGCAGGTTCTCGAGCGCCGAAATGGGTTGTTCCGTTCTTCTGGATGGCGCAAAACCCTTTGGCCTGGACTCTGCCGGGATTTCTGCGGCGGCTCAGCATCTGCGGGAAGCTCTTCGTGTACCTGCCGCGGAGATGTGACCGAGCACACGGCCTTCTGGAGCCTAGAGGGGACAGGGCTTAGAACTGTCCTTGGGCCAGTTTGTAAATGTGTGGGCTGTGATAGAATCGAAAACTTGGATAACACGCAGTCGGAGTAGGAGTTGAGCCGTGAAGAAACAGGCAAAATTCGGTATCGGGATCGGCGTTATTGTCGTTTCGCTTTGCTTCCTGGCTTGGCTCGGCTACGGCGAAAGCAAGACTTACTATCACACCATCTCTGAACTTCAGACTCTTCGGGGTTCTGACCTATCTCACCGGATTCGTGTCGGCGGCACCGTTGTGCCCGGCAGCATTCACCGTTTCACTGGCCGCGTTGATTTTGTTCTCGAAGGGGAAGGGAAGTCCCTTCCCGTAAGCTATGTAGGCAGCGACCCTTTGCCCGATACCTTCATCGATAAATCGCAGGCCTTGGTGGAGGGCCGGCAGACGGATGGGCGCTTTGTCGCCGAAGTAGTCCAGGCGAAGTGCGCGTCCAAGTACGAGGCGGCTCCGGGGGGAACCGTTGCCACTTCTTCTACTGCGACAAAGTAAATTGAATCCTGGCAAGCCTGGTTCGGCCGGGGGATAGGCGGAGTCCCGTGGATGTATTCGGATCGTTCGCTCTCATCCTGGCTTTTATTTGCGCGGTGTACGCGTTTGGAGGCGGAATTGCCGCGATCATCACGCGTCATCCGCTTCTGGTTAAGAGCACGCGGCAAGCCGGCATCGCTACTTGCTGTTTGATTTTTATCGCCACCTTAAGCCTCGAATATCTTTTCTTCAGCGACAATTTTTCCGCAGCATATGTGGTCGCCCACAGCAATCGGGCGCTTGCCACGTTTTATAAAATTGCTGCGCTGTGGGCCGGCCAGGAAGGTTCGCTTCTCTTCTGGAGCTTCCTGCTTGCGATTTACGTTTTTTCTGTCCTGATTGCCTACCGGAATAAAAACGGCGAATTGATGCCCTACGTTGGCGTGATTCTAGCTGGTGTGCAGATCTTCTTCCTCACGCTGAACAACTTTGTCGCCAGCCCGTTCAAAGCGCTGGCCGTTCCGGGCGCCCATGGCGCTATGGATCTGGTTGCTCGCTCCGATGGCAACGGCCTTACTCCTCTCCTGCAATATCCGGAAATGGTGATTCATCCGCCGAATCTCTATTCCGGCTATACGGGATTCACCATACCCTTCGCGTTTGCGCTGGCTGCGTTGCTGGCACGTTATCCCGGCGAGAAGTGGATTCATCTCACGCGCAAATGGACCATGATTGCCTGGGGCTTTCAAACCGCCGGAATTCTTCTGGGCGCTCACTGGGCATACGCCGTCCTCGGGTGGGGTGGCTATTGGGGTTGGGACCCGGTGGAAAACGCTTCTCTACTTCCTTGGCTGACTGGCACTGCGTTCCTCCATTCGGTGATGATGCAGGAAAAGCGCGGGATGATGAAAGTGTGGAACGTCTGGCTTGTGTTTACGACGTTTCTGCTATGCATCACTGGCACCTTCCTCACGCGCAGTGGAGTCGTCAGTTCCGTCCACGCATTCGCGCAATCGAGCATCGGCACCTGGTTCGTGGGATTCCTCGCGATCATTTTTGCCGTCTGTCTCATTGCCTATCTAAAGAACCGCGATTATTTGAAGAGCGAAAACCAGCTGGACGCCATCGTCTCTCGCGAATCCAGCTTTCTCTTCAACAATTTGATTCTTTTGGTTTCGTGCATCGCCGTACTCTCCGGCACGCTTTTCCCGGTTTTGTCGGAAGCGCTCTCGGGCTCCAAAATCAGCGTTGGCGCGCCATTCTTCAATAAAGTCAACATTCCGATCGGCTTGCTCCTCCTTTTCCTGACCGGTGTCGGGCCGCTGCTTGCCTGGCGCAAGACTTCCGCGGAAAGCCTGAAGCGGAATTTTGCCTGGCCGCTGATTGTCGGGTGCGTGGGCGGCGCAGTCATCTTTGCACTGGGCTACCGCGAGATCTATTCGTTGATCTGTTTTTCGCTGTGCTTCTTCGTCACGGCAACAATCGTTATGGAATTTTACCGCGGCGCAAGAGTCATCCGCGTGCGCTCGGGCGCTTCTTATTTGACCTCCGCCATCGAACTGACGATGCGTAACACCCGACGCTATGGCGGCTACATCGTCCACATGGGCATGGTGCTGATCTTTATCGGATTGGCCGGCGCCGCCTTCAACCACGACGTTCAAAAGGAAATGCAGCCAGGCTCCTCCATGCAGCTTGGAAAATACAAACTCGTTCTCCAGAGCTTCGACAGCAAGCCGGAAGCAAATTACACCGGCTTGCGCTTGAATGTAGAAGTCTTCGTCAACAATAAGCCGCTGATGATGCTCTATCCCGAGCGGCGCATTTTCGAGACCAACGGCGAAACCGGCACGATGGTGGCCATCTATTCGACGCTCCGCGAAGATTTGTACGTCGTTTATGCGGGACAGAGTCCCGATACGAAGCTGCCCGTCATTCACGCGTACTTGAACCCGCTGGTGAAGTGGATCTGGTTCGGCGGCGTGGTCGTGGTGTTTGGCACGCTTGTCGCGTTGCTGCCGAATCGTCGCGCCGTCCTGGTTTTGTCGGGGGTGAAGCAGCCCGCAACAGAACCTCTGGTCCACGGAATGACTCCATCGGTCACCTACAGAGAAGGCCATGATTAGCCTGAGAAAAATCCGGCGTCCCGGTTTGTTGTTCTTTTCAGTTTTATTGTGCTTTGGCACCGCACTGCCGATTTTGTCGGCTTTTGGGGAAGCACAACAGCTCGACCACACGCACCAGCTGGGCATGAAAGTGAAATGCATGTGCGGCGGCTGCAACGATTCCGCCGGCGGCTGCTACCACGTGGGCGGCGCGTTCTCCGGTCCTTGCGATACCGCCCTGGGTATGCTCAAGAAAATCGACGAGCGCATCGCCCAGGGAAATTCCGACGACCTCATCGTGCAATCCTTTGTGCAGGAGTACGGACAAGCCGTACTTACCGAACCGCCGCACAGCGGATTCGGGCGCGTTGCCTGGTGGATTCCGGCGCTCGCCTTGATCGGTGGATTCGCTCTGGTGCTCAGCGTCATTTCCCGGTGGCGGAGGCATATAACTCCCGAACCCAGTCTGGCTGGCGCTGGCAGCACGCCTGCGATTTCTACCGAACTGCTAGAGCGCGCGCGTGCACGGGCCGCCCGCGATACCGAGGACTGATCTTGACGGTCCCGGCAGCCATTGCGCTTCTCTTGATTGCCTCCGCGGATTGGGCCGTTCTCGGCGCGTGTTTCGCCTTGGCTCTAGCCACCGGCCTTTTTATTTTTTACATTCAGCCCGATGCATCGGACCTCGCTCCCCATCGCTCGAAGCTCGATCAACTGCTCGAGCGCCGCGATATGCTCTATGACAACTTGCGCGATCTGCGGTTTGAGTATCGTTCCGGAAAATACGCGGAGAATGACTACGAAGCGATGAAAATAACTCTCGAACACGAAGCTGCCATGGTCCTCACGGAGATCGATCAGGTTACCGAATCTGAAGTGCGGCGGCCTCGCGGGATCAAGCCGGCGCCCTCGGACCGAGGCGCGCAGTGAGGCCCGCCTGGCTCTCACGCCTGGCGATCGTCGCCTGCTTGCTAATGCCGTTCTCTTCGATCTACGGCGCGACGGTTCACGGCACGGTGAAAAATGGCACTACCGGCAAACCTGCCGCTGATGTGGAAGTGATTCTGATCCAATTGCAAGGCGGAATGCAGCCCGTCCTCAATTCCAAGACCGACGCGCAGGGCCAATTCACTTTTGACTATCCCGCGATCGGTACGCAGCCCATGCTGGTCCGCGCCGTCTATCGCGGCATCAATTTTCATCAGCCCTTGCCTCCCGGCCAAAATCAATTGCAAGTCGAAGTCTTCGAGCCCTCAAAAGACGCCAAAACAATCTCGGTGGGGACCCATTTCGTCATCTTCCAGCCGAACGGCACGACGCTAGAGGTCGGGGAAGAATACGCCATAAAGAACGACTCGCAGCCGGCGCAAGCGTTTTTTCGGCCGGACGGCAACTTTGAGTTTGCGATTCCGGAGGGAGCAAGCCTGAAACAAATCGCCGCGCAAGGCCCGTCGGGCATGCCCGTGGTTCAGGCTCCCATAGATCGCGGCAAAAATAAATACAGCGTGGCCTACGCCTTCCGTCCGGGCGACAACGGCGTACGATTCTCGTACGAGTTGCCCTACTCCGGGAACGCCGCGACGGTGAAGCTGCCGACGGTATATCCCGGTGCGCACCTTGTCCTTGTTGCGCCACCTACGGTGCAGGTCACTGCCGATGGATTGCAGTCCAGCGGGCAAGAGCAGGGCATGAACCTCTACAGCCGGGATACTCTCGCGGCCAATTCCATTTTGAGCGTCAGCGTCTCCGGGACCGCGCCGGCTCCTAGCGCCAACGATGCAGCGGACGCACCCGACGCCGGGCCGCAGAACCGGGAAGCTCAGCAGGGAAGCGGTGCGTCTCCCGGCGCAACCATCCAAGTGGTGCCGGGCAGGCTGGATGTCTTGAAGTGGCCCATCGTCGGCGGCTTCCTCTGCGTTTTCGTTCTGCTGGCAATTCTGCTCGCGCGCAGGCCGGTCGTGGCCCTTGCCGGTGGTCCTTCTGAGGGTGTTGCAAATCTCCCGAGGAAGCCTTCCAAGAAGACCGCTGCCGCTTCCGTTACGGCAGCCGCGGCTCCAAGCGCGAATCTGGCGGAAGTCGATGCGGCCGTCGGCACGAGTCTTGATGCGCTGAAAGACACGCTTTTCCGGCTTGAGCTGCGCCGCCAGGCGGGAACGATCTCGGAAGCAGAGTACGGCCAGGAACGTGCTCGCGCGGAAAAAGTCCTGCGCGATCTTGTGAGAGGATGAAGGGTGACGCCGCTCGGTGATGAGTGGATTTGTCCCTCCATTGGGGCAGCAACTCCGGTCTGTCTCGCTCTTTCTTTCGATCTGTTCCGATATGAGGTTCCCCGTTGACGCCACCGGCATTTTCTCCCGTCGGTCTTCGCTTCGAAAATATCGATAAACGCTATGGGGGCCTGCTCGCGCTGCGCGCCGTGTCGCTCACGATCAATGCCGGGGAGTGCCTAGTATTCGCCGGCCGCAATGGCTCCGGCAAAACCACTCTGTTGCGCATCGCCGCTAAATTGGTACGGCCTTCTCGGGGAACCGTGAACTTTTCCGGAGAATCTTCCGGAGAGAAAGCGACCGCCATGCGGCCCGGTTTCGTTGCCCACGCCACGATGGTTTACGACGAGCTGACGGCCGAAGAGAATCTCTTGCTCTTCGCGCAGCTGCAAAATGTCGCCCAACCGGGGAAGCGCGTTGAAGCTTTATTGGAGGAAGTTGGCTTGACCGATCGCCGCGCCTCCCTCGTGCGAACCTTTTCTCGGGGCATGCGCCAGCGCGTTGCGATCGCTCGTGCCTTGCTGCACGAGCCGAGCATTCTTCTCTTTGACGAGCCGGCCACCGGTCTCGATCCGCAAGGCGTCGCGTGGCTCGCCGAGGCGATTCGCCGGCTTCGCGATTCCGGACGCACCATCCTGATGAGTCTCCACGGTGAATCGGAAATCTCTTCGCTCGGCACGCGAGCCATACGCCTCGACGCAGGCTCGATTGCCGCCGATACGCGCACCGGCGCGACGTTTCGCTCGATTCTCACGTTCGCCGACGCCTGAATGAGCCTGTTTTCCAACACCGCCGTCTTGCTCGGTAAAGAGCTTCGCACGGAGTTCCGCTCGCGCGAACTGCTCACAACCACGATTGTCTTCATCCTTATCGTGATTGTTCTGTTCAGTTTTACGTTTGACCCAACCTCGGACGAATCGCGGCGTTTTGCTCCCGGGCTGCTCTGGCTTGCGTTTCTGTTCGCTTCCTCTTTGATGCTGCAGCCCTGTTTTCTGCGCGAGCAGCATAACGACACGCTGAGCGCTCTGCGCCTTTCCGTCAGCGACCCATTCGCCATCTTCCTGGCGAAACTAGCGGCGAACACGTTGTTTCTTCTGCTGACCGAACTGCTCCTGCTGCCGCTCTTTGCCGTGATGTACAACGTGCCGGTTACGCCAGTGCTGCACTGGCTTGTGCTTGTGTTTTTTCTCGCGAGCCTCGGTATCTCCATTGCAGGTACGGCGCTCTCCGCCATCTCTGCCCAGGCGCGCATGCGCGAACTGCTGTTGCCATTGCTCATGCTGCCGCTTCTGACGCCTATTCTCGTGGCCAGCACGGAAGTCACGAAATCGCTTTTTGACCGCGCCCCTTTTGTCCAATGGAAGGGCATCGGCTTCCTCGCCGTTTTCGATGTGGTTTTTTTGACGGCGCTATGGCTTTTCGGCGAATATCTTCTGGAGGAATGAAACGTCATGTGGAAACGCGCGTTGATCGCCGTCATCGTTCTTCTTCTGGTCGGCGCTGCCGCCTATGCGTCTTTTTTTATCGCCCCCGAAGAGAAAACGATGCACGTACTCCAGCGGATATTCTATTTTCATGCCGCCGCCGCATGGGCTGGAATGACGGCTTTCTTCGTTTGTTTCGTCGCGAACCTCTTGTATGTCTGGCGGCGCAGTGAAAAGTGGGATTCGCTCGGCGTTTCCTCGGCTGAGGTGGGTCTTGCCTTCATTACGGTCGTTCTCATCACCGGACCGATCTGGGCCAAGCCGGCGTGGGGCATTTATTGGACGTGGGATGCGCGCCTGACTTCCACGTTTGTGCTCTGGCTTCTCTATATCTCCTATCTTCTTTTGAGGACTTTGATCGAAGAGCCGGATCGCCGTGCTCTTCTGAGCGCCCTTTTCGGAATATTTTCTTTCATCGACGTTCCGATTGTATTCGGTGCCATTCGCTGGTGGCGGACGCAGCATCCCGCGCCTGTCATCATGGGCGGGCCTGGTTCCTACCTAGATCCCACCATGAAGAAGGTCTTTTTCTTCAGCGTGCTCGCGATGCATTCTTTGATGGTGTTCCTGATCACGGAACGCTACAGGCTCGAAAAGCTGCGCACGGATATTGAACTCTTGCGCCGCGAGGCGGAGGCGACGATATGACGAGTCTCGACAGCGTTTTTGCGGCGTATATCATCGGCTGGGCGGTGTTTTTTGTCTTTTATCTGACGGTGGCAAAACGCACGTCATCCTTGCGGCAAGAGCTCGATCGCTTGAAGAATTCCTTGAACCGGGGAAAGTAATTGGCGCAGAAGAAAAAAGTCGGCATTGTGATGTTCCAGTTAGGCGGACCGGATTCGCTCGAAGCGGTCGAGCCGTTTCTGCTGAACTTGTTCCTCGACCCGGACATCATTCCGATGGGTGTTCTTGGATTTTTGCGCCGTCCGCTGGCAAAGCTGATTTCTTCCCGGCGTTCCATTCCCGTGCGAGGCAAGTATGCGGAGATTGGCTGCCGCTCCCCAATCGGAACGCTGACTGAACGCCAGCGCGGGGCGCTCGTCGATGCGCTCTCCAGCGACATAGATCCGGTGGCAGTCGTTGCCATGCGTTACTGGCACCCGCTGACTGCAGAAGCCGTCGAGACACTGCGCAAAGCCGGGCCGCTGGACGAGATCGTTCTCCTTCCGCTCTACCCACAATTCTCTTATGCCACGACGCTTAGCAGTCTGAAGGAATGGCGCGGCGTCTACGGACAGCCTAAGAGCGGCCCGCCAGAGCGCACGATTAGCCAGTTCTACGACCACCCGCTCTATATTCAGGCGCTCGCGCAACGCATCGGCTCCGTCTTGCGGCAGTTCACGGAAAGCTCGCGCATTCATTTGGTTTTCAGCGCGCATGGTTTGCCCATGAGCTTGGTCGAAAAGGGTGATCCGTATCCGAATCAGATCGAGGCCACTGTGCGGATGGTCTGCGAGGAGGGCAGAAAGCAGTTTCCCGGCTGGCCGCAAACGCACTTGCTTTGCTATCAGAGCCGCGTCGGCCCCGCAAAATGGCTCCAGCCTCCTCTGACGGGCACGATCGAACGGCTCGGCACGGAAGGCGTTAAGGAAATGCTCGTCGTGCCGATTTCGTTTGTAACCGAACACATCGAGACCTTGCACGAAATCAATATCGAAGCTCGCGAGAATGCCAAGAAATTCGGTATCGAAGTTTTCCGGATGATGCCCGCCGTCGGCGATTCGCCGCTCTTTATCGCCGCGCTGAAGGACCTCGTTCTTCGGGCGGTTGGTCTCGCGGGAGACCCGCAGCCTCTGCAGGTTTCTTCCACGGCTTCGTGAGGAAGTCGCGGGCGGGGTGCGCCAGGTTCAGAGGCCAGGGCGCCTATCTTGGGGACACGGCTAAATCGGGCAGAACCTAAAGCAGGAAATCCGTCAGTGCGCTATAATCCTGCGCCGGGACAGGGATAATGAAGGCTTCCTACCATGCGGGCGTACATCGCTTCGCCTTGTTTACTGTGTGCTGGACCGTTCTTCTTTTGATCGCGGGCGCGCTCGTGACCTCCAACGACGCCGCTCTCTCAGTGCCCGATTGGCCCAAGTCGTTCGGAACGTGGACGCCGCCCATGGTCGGGGGCGTGTTTTATGAACACTCGCACCGCGTCATCGCCGGGGTCTTGGGCGTTTTGACGCTGGTCCTGGCGGTATTGATTTGGATCAAAGAGGAGCGACGCTGGCTGCGCTGGTTCGCCGTGATCGCTGTGGGTGGCATCGTCGCGCAGGCCATTCTCGGGGGCCAAGTGGTGATCCAGTTGTTGCATTACTGGCTGCCGGTGATGCACGCCTGCTTCGCGCAAATCATGTTTGGAGCGATCTTGAGCATCGCCGTTTTCACGAGCAGTTGGTGGATTTCGGACCGGCCTCAGCTGGAAGATCGCGGCTCGCCCTCGATTCATTCTCTTGCGCTTTTGAACGCTGGCGTGATTTTTCTCCAAGTGTTTCTGGGAGCTGGTTTCCGGCACAAGGATATTCCCATTTGGCCGCACGCTGCCGGCTCGCTCGCGGTGCTCGCGATGGTCGTTTGGACAGCTGTAGTTCTTCGTAAACGGTTCGAAAATTCGCGCGAGCTGACGAAAATGCGGATTCTGCTCCACTCGTTCTTTGGTTTGCAATTCCTGCTTGGCATCGGCGCTTACTGGTCGCGCATTTCAACCGCCGACGCTCCGCAGCCTATGCCAGTCATGATTGCGTTGACCGTGACGCACACCGTAGTAGGCGCGCTCTTATTTGCTGTTTCTATACTGACGATTCTCGTGTGCTATCGACTGGTGCCGCGCGCTGGGGAAGTCGCCGTATCGTCGCATGACAGGGTGGCCGTCTAATGAGTACGGTGCGCACTACGGAAATCACGCTCGCTACGCGGGCTAACGCCTATGTCGCGTTGACCAAGCCCGACGTTTCGTTTCTCGTGTTGATGACCACCGCCGCCGGCTATTACATGGGTGCACGCGGCGCGGTAGATTGGCTGCATTTGATTCAAACCGTCTTCGCCACGCTCCTGATTGCAGCGGGCACGGCGACCTTGAACCATTACATCGAACGCGACTCGGACCGTTACATGCGGCGCACCGCTTCGCGTCCGCTTCCCAGTGGCCAATTGCAGCCGAGGGAAGCATTGTGGTTTGGAGTAATTCTCTCCGTCACTGGTGCTGTTGATCTGTACTTCACCGCGGGATTTCTTGCTTCCGCGCTTGGCGTTCTCACTAGCCTCAGTTATTTGCTCGCCTATACACCGCTGAAGAAGCGCACCGTCTGGGCGACAGCCGTCGGCGCGTTCCCTGGAGCGATCCCTCCCATGATTGGCTGGGTCGCCGCTACCGGCACTCTGGATCGCGGTGCTTGGCTGCTTTTCGCCATTCTGTTTTTTTGGCAGTTTCCTCATTTTTATGCGATTGCCTGGATGTACCGCGAAGATTACGCTCGCGCAGGCATACAGATGCTGCCGGTCGTGGACCGCGAAGGCACGCGCACGTTTCGCCAAATTATTCTGACTGCTATAGCGCTAGTTGGAGTGAGTCTCTTACCCTCGGTTACGGGCCTGGCGGGTGTGCGCTACTTTTTCGGCGCGCTGGTGGTCAGTACGGCGCTCGTCCAGGTTTGCCTGTGGGCCTCCAGTTCGCGGACCAATGTTCGCGCCAAGTGGCTAATGCACGCCACCGTACTGCACATTCCTATGCTTCTCGGTTTGATGATCTACGATAAAATTCCGCGCTGAGCGCCTCTGCCGGGAAGGACGATCGCCTACCAATGTTCTCACAAGCTGCGCTCAACGCTTCTCTAAACGGAACGAGCGCCGTCCTGCTTGCCTGTGGCTACGCGGCGATCAAGAACGGCAAGATGAAGGTGCACAAGGCTTTCATGATCGCCGCGTTTGCCGTCTCCACCGTATTCCTGATTTCCTACGTGATTTACCACATTCGCGTTGGCCACGTTCTTTTCCAGGGGCAAGGCTGGATTCGCGATGTTTATTTCACGCTGCTCATTTCGCACACCATACTGGCCATCGTAATCGTTCCGATGATCCTGGTTACGTTGCGCCGCGCATGGCTTGAGAAGTTCGATAAACATCGCATGATTGCGCGCTGGACGCTGCCGCTGTGGTTCTATGTTTCGGTGACCGGCGTGATTGTGTACATCCTTCTCTACCAGGTTTATTCGCCGCGCATCGGGTAGAGGCAGACAGGCACGCAGCAAGCTTCCATCGCCGGATGACAAAACGAAAGCCAGCGGAATTCCAGAATCCCTTTGACCAATAGCTGGTCAGGTTTGCGGAGGGATGTTCGATGTCTTTCCGGGTTCGACGAGCGACCCGGTCTGCGAAGACCGCACAGCCTGCCGGGTCCCCGCCTTCGGAAAGACCACGTGCCAAAAATCCTTCCGTGGCGCGCTGAAGCCAACGCCTATGAAACGGCGTTCCTGCTTTTCTCGAACAGAGGTCACGAAGCACTCGACGGACTCCGCCGTCATTTCATTGAAAAGGCGGACGTTCTGGCCGGGCAGAAGGGGGGCATCCATTACGATGAGCGCTCCATTTGCGCTTACAAACTGTGTAAACGCTTTTAAATCAATAACTTCGCCTTCCGGCATCTGGCAGCGTACTTTTAAGGGAATTTGCAGCGTCATCCGAACGGTGCGACGCCTTTCGGGGTATCTGGACCGGTGCATTCATCCGCCTTTGGATGGGGGACTACGGAAAGAGCTTGCCACGGTTGAGGAGGAATAACAAGGACTTACGGTCGCCTAAACCGGCTGCACTGGCGCAGCAGCAGGGAACTAGTTCGGCCGAAGCGAAGCGATCACCGCCTCAGTGAACTCCTGTGTCCCGGCTCTTCCGCCCACGTCTTGGGTAATGTGCTTACCTTCACGGTGCACTTTTTCGAGGGCACTTTCGATGCGGCGAGCTGCCGATCTTTCCCCGAGGTGGTCCAGCATCATGATGCTGCTCAGAAGCAGTGCGGTAGGATTCGCCAATCCTTTTCCGGCGATGTCTGGCGCGGTTCCATGCACGGCCTCGAACATGGCGGCCTCGTTGCCAACGTTGGCGCTGCCAACGACGCCTAGTCCGCCGACCAGGCCTGCAGCTAGGTCACTCATCACGTCGCCATAAAGATTTGGGAGCAACAACATGTCGAATTGCTGGGGATTCAGCACCATTTGCATGCAGGCGTTGTCAACAATCAGTTCCTTATACTCGATGTCGGGATATTGGGGCGCAACGTTGCGAATGGACTTCAGAAAAAGTCCGTCCGAGAGCTTCATGATATTGGCTTTGTGGATGGCGTGAATTTTCTTGCGGCCTTCGCGTTTGGCGTATTTGAAGGCAAAGTGCGCGATCTGCGTCGATGCTTTTTCCGTGATTATCTTCAAGCTCTCTACCACGCCAGGAACCACTTCGTGTTCCAAGCCGGAATAGAGATCTTCTGTGTTTTCACGGATCAGAACGACATCCACATTTTCAAACCGGGATTTCACTCCAGGGAGGTTCTTGACGGGCCTGACGTTGGCGTAAAGATCGAGAGTTTTTCTCAGTGCTACGTTGATGCTGGGCGCTCCGCCGGCAACCGCAGTGCCCATCGGGCCTTTGAGAGCCACGCGATTGCGGCGAACGGATTCGACGGCGCCTTCGGTAACAAATTGCCCCGTTGCCGAGGCCTTATCCGAGCGCGCTTCAACCTCTTCCCAATCGATCTGAACGCCTGCGGCCTCCAGGACGGCCCGGGCAGCGGCAGCAACCTCAGGACCGATGCCTTCACCGGGGATCAGCGTGACTTTGTGTCTCATGGCGCATCTTATTGTATGCGAAGGGCATAGGGTTGTCGAAACTCGCTCTAGTGCCTAGTTTCCAGACAAGAAATCCGCTGTTCAAGGGCGATGTGCAGTTGTGGAAAAGGTTTGCTATACTTAGGTAGAGAGTTGCGTCGCGGGTTCACCTGCGATGCGGAGGCCAAAGGAACTTATGATTAGTCTGACTCCCACTGCCAGCACCAAGGTCAAGGAAATCATGGGAATGCAGAATCCTGTACCAGTAGCGTTGCGCGTTGCCGTCGTCGGCGGAGGCTGCTCCGGTTTCCAATACCATATGGCTTTTGAAAACCAGACCAACGAGACCGACCAAGTCGTGGATTTTAACGGTCTTAAGGTCGCTGTCGATCAGATGAGCTCGATGTATCTGGATGGCGTCGAGATCGATTACATTGAGACCATCGAAGGAGCGGGCTTCAAGTTCAACAACCCGAACGTGAAGAGCACCTGCGGCTGCGGTAGTTCCTTCAGCGTTTAATCGGCGTTTTTTATATCTATCATTCATTCTGTCATAGAATGACAGAATGAATGACACAGGCAGCGGCGTTTCGCGCGCCTCGCGTGCAGGGATCCAGGCCCTTGGACTTACTGTTCGAGGGCCTTTTTTATGTCCACTACCGTAGCCGAATGGGATGCACGCCACCGCGAGTCGGCGGAAAATCCGTCTGCGGAGCCTTCCAGCATCGTCTCGGAATGGCTGCCATTGCTCCCGCTTGGAGCAGCGCTAGATCTCGCCTGCGGGACCGGTCGGCACGCATTGTTGCTGGCAGGACGCGGCCAATTTGTGAATGCAGTCGATTGGTCGGGAGCTGCTCTCGACATTCTGGAAAGCCGCGCGCGCAAGGCCAAGTTACACGTTAGCCGGGCGGACGACGCCTCCGGTGCGGGTTCGCGGACGCATGGCATCCGGCTCATTCAAGCGAATCTTGAGGACATCCAACTTCCAGAGGCTCTGTTTTCTTTGATTCTTTGCCTTCAGTACTTGCAAAGATCACTCTTTCAGCAAATGACTGCTGCTCCCCGGCCCGGCGGCGTGCTCGTGTTTGAAACATTTACGCGGGCACAGCTCAACTACTCGGGCGGGCCCCGCAAACCCGGGTATCTGCTCGAATCGGGTGAACTGCGAACTGCGTTTCCCGGACTGCGCACATTGTTCTATCGAGAGTTGAACGCCGGGCAGGGAATCGCCAGTTTAATTGCCCAGAAGCCGCAGAAAAATGGGTAACTCGCGGTGGCGATAAACCGGACACAAGCCATCGCGCTGGTGTTTGCAATCTCTCTTTGGCATCCGTATTCTAAAGTGCCGGCATGAAGATAGCGCTTGCGCAGTTCAATCCCACTGTAGGCGATTTCGAGGGAAATTCGGCTCGCATCCTGAGTCTGGCGGAGAAAGCCAGGCAGCGAGGGGCCGACCTTGCCGTTTTCTCGGAACTTTGCCTGTGCGGCTACCTTCCTCAGGATCTTCTCGAACGGCCTTCCTTTATCGATCGTAACCATTGGGAATTGAAGGAACTAGCAACCAAGCTGCCGCTGCCGTGCATCGTGGGATACGCCGGTCGCGTGAAAAACGGCACGGGAAAATCCATTGCCAATAAGGCGGCGCTGATTTGCGGCGGGAGAGTGGTGTTTGAGCAGAGCAAAATGCTCTTGCCGACCTACGACGTGTTTGACGAGTCGCGCTATTTTCAGCCGGCTGGCAAGCAATTCGCGTACGGATTCGGCAAAGAGCAACTAGGCATCACGATTTGCGAAGACGTCTGGAACGACAAAAAGTTTTGGGCCGAGTGCCGGTATGATCGCGATCCTGTGACGGAACTTATCGCGCAGGGAATCACCGTCCTTCTGAATATTTCGGCATCTCCTTATACGATCGACAAACGCGCCCTGCGATTGGAGATGCTTCAATCCATCGCCGTGAATCAGCACCGCCCCATCGTCTACGTGAACCAGGTTGGCGGCGATGACAGCTTGATTTTTGACGGCGCCAGCATGGCTTTAACCGCGGAAGGGAAAGTGGCAGCACAAGCTTTGGCATTTGAAGAAGATCTGGTTCTCTTCGATACCGTCACTGGGGTAGGCGAAATTCATGCGCAGCCGCATGAAGAAATCGCGTATGCCTACAGGGCGCTGATCACCGGGACGCAAGATTACGTTCGCAAATGCGGCTTCAAAAAGGTATTGGTCGGCCTTAGCGGTGGAATCGACTCCTCGGTGGTGGCGGCCATCGCCGTGGACGCTCTCGGTGCCGGCAACGTTTTGGGCGTGTCCATGCCGGGACCGTACTCCTCCGAGGGGAGCAAGGCCGACGCAAAGGCCCTGGCGCAAAATCTCGGGATCGAATTCATTACTCTGCCGATTGGCGGTGTTTTTGACGCGTACCAGCAGGCGCTCGCACCAGCGTTTGCTTCACGTCCCGCCGACGTCACGGAAGAAAATATTCAGGCGCGCATTCGCGGCAATTATCTGATGGCCATTTCCAATAAATTCGGATCGATGGTTCTTAGCACTGGCAACAAATCCGAACTGGCTGTAGGTTACTGCACCTTGTACGGCGACATGGCTGGAGGGCTTGCAGTGATTTCGGACGTGCCCAAATTGATGGTTTACGAGCTGGCGAACTGGATCAATCGGGAAAGGGAACTCATCCCCCGATCTTCCATCGAGAAAGTGCCTTCTGCCGAGTTACGTCCCAATCAGAAGGACGAGGACAGCTTGCCGCCCTATGATGTCCTGGACCGCATACTGAAGGCTTATATCGAGGACCTGCACAGCCCGCAGGAGATCGCCGACCACTATGGGTTCGACTTACAGCTCGTACGCGACATTGCCCTGCTGGTCGACCGGACCGAATACAAACGCAAGCAGGCCGCTCCGGGGCTTAAGATTACTTCGAGAGCCTTTGGGTTTGGCCGGCCGTTTCCGATTGCCCAGCGGTTTATTCCTTAAAGAACTGAGGTCTAGCGTGAAGAAATCACAGACTGTCGCAGCGATATTTGCCCTGAGCTTTATTGTTTCTGGCGCCCGCGCGCAGAAGTCGCCGGCTGCTTCCGCTGCTCCTGCCGCCGCTGGAGAATCGCCCATACAGAAGACCGTCGAGGCTTATCTGCGGAATCTTTACGCCTTTGGCCCAGACACAACCGTCATCGCCTCAGCTCCGAAAGATATCGGTGTCGAAGGCTTGGAAGAGGTTGATGTTGAAGTGACTGTTGGAGAGAACCGTCAGACCGGCAAGGTCTATGTGAGCAAGGACGGGAAATATATGTTTCGCGGCGAGTTGTCGGATCTGTCCAAAGATCCTATGGCCGAGAATCGCGCCCAGCTTCAGACCAAGGATAGCCCCTCGCTTGGCCCTGCCAATGCTCCCGTAACCCTCGTGGAATTCTCGGACTTCGAGTGTCCTGTCTGTCGCAGCCTGCATGACGCGCTCCGGGGTCTCTTGCCGAACTACCCCCAATTGCGCGTGGTATTTAAGGACTTTCCTCTGGAACAGATACATCCGTGGGCACGGACGGCAGCCATTGCCGGGCGTTGCGCTTACCAGCAGGATCCGAAGGCCTTCTGGAAAATGTACGATTTGATTTACGACGGCCAGGAGCTGATCTCGGCCGAAAACGCCTGGGGCAAGATGACCGACTTTGCGGCGCAGTCAGGCCTGAACTCAGAAACGTTCAAGGCTTGCATGGCGAGCCCGGAGGCTGGCGCGGCTGTGGATGCGAGCCGCGCTAACGGTATCCAGCTGGAAGTCGGCAGCACGCCGACTATGTTCGTAAACGGGCGCCGAATTGTCGGTGCGGATCCTCACACGCTCGAGCAGTACATCAAATACGAATTAGACCAACGCAAAGCGCAGAAGGCTTCGGCTAAGAATTAGCGGGAGCTGGTGGAAATAGGGAGGCAGCCCGTATTGGGGCTACTGGATAGGCCTCCGCGGGGAGCAGATCATTCCGATTTTCTAGTTAACATAATATTACTTATCAGACGCATGCCAAAGAGGAAATCCTTGTCTATTTTCAGGTTTCGCACTGCTTTCTGTTCGTGCTCCTCCCGGCGCCTGTGGGGCCTTCTTGCGAGGAGGACGCCGCCTGGCGCAAGGAATCTCGGGGGGATCGTTCCCAACCATGTTGCCCTTGTTTCAGCGCTCATTCCGCAGTCCTGGAGGGTCTCATGCTTTCTTTACAAATTGTGGCCCGCTGCCTGCTGCTCTTGTGCATGGCGCTGGCTCCGGCCGCTCGAACCATGCGCACTTGCCCCAGGCCATTGCCTGGGCAAAAAACGCGTGCGCCTAAAGTGACCCCGAAGTTGCCCGAGCAACCGCCGATAGAACTGCGCGTTTCAGGCCCGGCAATCATTCATCGGAGCGACAGGGTGGAATTCAAGGCAATGCTCATCAATCACGGTTCGGCCGGCGTTCTTGTCAGCCCGGCAGAAAGGAGCCACGCATTTGTGCTCAGCTCCTGGTGGGATGCTACCGATGCTTCGGGCGCGCCGTTGGATCACGAATCAATCGGCTATTGTCCCGTCGACGGCGCGGACTATTCTCACAAGTGGCGTTTGACGGACAGCTCTATCCGCGTTCTGAAACCAGGGGAAATGACGGAAGTGCCTCTTACATTTCCTGATCCCCGCGACCCGCTGAAGTTTCGCAAAAAAGGGACGTATCAGCTCACGCTGCACTATTTCTTCAATCCTCCAGGACGGGCGCCGGATACCAAGGACGGAGAGCTTGTACTTACAAATTACGAAACCAGCTCGCTGAGTCCCGCAAACATCCTAGCGCTACGCAAAGCCACCGGATTGTCGCTTACCTCAAAGGCCTTCACGATCGTTCTGGAATAACGAGAAGCCGTTCCAGTCGGATTGCGCTCCCTCTCGCGAAGCCATCTGCGGCATCGCGCTCGGCCCTGGTTTGACGCCGCGCTTGGATCTGGTGCCAACTTCGTCTTCGAACACGAGGAAGCGTCTGCGTCTCCGGAGGAAATCCTGCCGTCCCCAGCAGAGAATTCACCATCGGGCGATTCCCTGCCCGCAGCCCCGCCACGTCCTCGGTCAGTGCCAAGCTTTGACGAGATCAAACAGTGACGCGGCCTTAAGGCCGAGTCAACACATCGGCCGCGGCTATCGCCATCGCGTTCGCCGCTGGCGGGGCGGTCGCTCATGTGCAGACGACTCCGCTCATGACCGCTGCGGAAGCCATTGAAGCTCTCAAAAAAGCTGGGACTTGCGGATACAAGTCCATCGTTTCCGGGCACGTAGCCGCTGCCGGCGCGTGATTGCCGGGCGGGCAGAGGCTTCAGGAATAATTCAAAGACTAGGGGCAGCAGCGGCTTCCTTGCCGCTACTCGCGAGGAGGGATCGTGTGCCTGGTTTCCTCACGCTAGTGGACGTTCCAGCCGGTCGATCCGTCGGCGAGCGGCAAACCAGTCCACTGCTGCGAATCGACGAATTCTACAGATCCGGGCAACGCAAAGCTCTCGACTTACATCGATTTGATAGTTTATACTCCAGTCACTCCAGCTCGAAGTGCTCTGAAAAGCGGAGTGGTTTCAGTAAGGAGCCCCGGATGATCATCGGCGAACGCTTGCGCGTCCTGCGCGAAGAAAAGAAATTATCTCAAGGCGACATTGAGAAACGCACCGGCCTGCTGCGCTGCTATCTGTCGCGCGTGGAGAATGGCCATACCGTCCCTGCCATCGAGACCCTGGAAAAACTGGCGCGCGCTTTGGATATGCCGCTATATCAGCTGCTCTACGATGGCGACCAGCCGCCCCGGCCGGATGTTCCCGCTTCCTGGACCGAATCCGGGAGCAATGCCTGGGGGAGTTCCGGCAAAGACTTGCGGTTCATGCGCAAGCTCAGACACCTGTTGAGCAAAATGGACCCGCAAGACCGCTCGCTGCTGCTTTTTACGGTGCAGCAGATGGCCAAGAAGAAGAAAGCGCCGGCGGCTTCGGGGAGCGGATCTCGAGCCTGAGGACGCGATTTTGGCTCGGTCTGTGCTTCCCTATTGTCTTGCGTAAGATTTTTGCTTCGTGGTCATGCTGCGGCCACAGGTCCCCCTCCCAGTGGAACATCCCTTCGTAACCGCGCTTGGCGATATCCAGGAAGAACAAACATCGCAGTTCGTGGTTTTGCGAACACTTCCTGCCGACTTTGCTCTGCTAAACTCTATCCGTGGACTTGCCGAGAGCAGCGCCAGGCCTTGCGAATATCCGTCTGCATCCTATCAAGTCGCTCGATCCTGTCACGGTGAATGAAGCTCGCATTGGGCCGAATGGCGGCCTCGAACTCGACCGCGTCTGGGCGCTCTATTCCGCCGACGGCCGCTGGGTGAATGGCAAGCGCACTGCCGCCATGCACCTGATCCGCGCAACGTACGCTCCGGACATCAGTTCCGTCACGCTCGCGGTTCCCGGCGACGGGCGCAACATTCCGGCGATGACATTCGCGTTTCCGCGCGACGCTGAAGGCGCCGCGGAATGGTTCAGCATGTACTTTGAGCAGGCCATTCAGGTGCGCTACACACGAGAAGGCTTTCCCGATGACGGGCTCGCCGCCGGTCCGACCATTGTTTCGACTGCATCGCTTTCGGCCGTTTGCGAGTGGTTTCCGGGCATGGCGCTCGACGAGGCCCGCCGCCGTTTCCGCACCACACTTGAAATCGATACGGCCAGCGATCCGCAGGCACGCCAGACGAAGGGACCTGCGCGCACTTCCGAAATGCTGCCGGCGTTCTGGGAGGATCAACTCTTCGCTGGCAGCGAGAGCAGCGTCGTACGCTTCAAGATTGGCGACGTGGCCTTCGAGGGCAGCAACCCCTGCGCGCGCTGCCCAGTTCCCGCGCGCGATTCGCAAACCGGCGTCACGAACGATGGCTTCCAAAAGCGCTTCACCGACTTGCGCCGCGCACAACTACCGCCATGGGCACCCGAAGAGCGCTTCGACCACTTCTACCGCCTGGCCACGAACACGCGCGTCCCCAGCACGGAATGTAGCAAACTCCTCCGCGTCGGCGATCCGCTTATACTCTCTGACGGTTCATCAGGTCGAGAGCGATTACGAGCATAGCGCCGAAGCCCCTTACCGCTGCGTCCAGCCGTCCCTCCCATCCACATCCCACCCCTCCCAAAATAAAAAGCCAAGCCGGACTTTCGTCTTGGCTTCTTTTTATAGGTTTTGGGGCGCAGTTTTTTGAGAAGGACAGACGAACTCTAACCAGGCGCAGTAAAAGTGAACGGAATCGAACTGCAGGATTTTTGAGGAATACGGAAGCCGGCGTTACTTTCCGGAAGTTGGAGCGGCGGGCTGTTTTTCGAGAAGCTGTTCTTTGCGGTAGATCAAGGAGTTGATGTCGTAGGTGGCGAGTTCAAAACCGTGTCCGTGAGTAATCGCGTCCGTTGGGCACGCTTCGACGCAGTAACCGCAGAAAATGCAGCGCGAGTAATCGATGTTGTAAACGCTGGCGTAGCGTTCGCCTGCGGAGATGCGGCTGGCATCGGTATTTTCCGCGGCCTCGATGTAGATGCAGTTGGCCGGGCAAGCCGCCGCGCAGAGAAAACATCCAACGCACTTCTCGAGTCCGGATTCGTCGCGGTGCAGCACGTGAATTCCGCGATAGCGCGGCTGAAAATGCACCGGTTCGAACGGATAATTCTCGGTGACCGTCTTCCGGAACATATTCCGGAACGTGACGCTAAATCCTTGTACCAGTGTGCTGAACGTCTCGCCGACTTCCTTGAAGATGGATGCCATAGGCTAGGAGTCTAACAAACGTCCTTTACACGGGCAAATGGGTAAGTTCCAAGCGGCGAATGAATCGTTCACGCCTTCAATGCATCGATAATTTGCTTGCCGTGAAAGCGGCCGTTTTCGATAAAAATGTCGCCAGTGTGCCGTCCGCCGATGACCACACCGGCCAAGTGGATTCCCGGCACATTGCTTTCGAGCGTATTCGGATCAAGCGCAGGTTTTCGCGTATCGGGATCGAGTTGCACGCCGAGGCTTTCGATAAACGCATAATCGGGGTGATAGCCGGTCAAGGCGAACACTTGTCTCGCCGGCAATCGACTCTCGCCCGCGCCATTCTGAACAATGACTTCTTCTCTCGTGATCTGTTTTACGCGCGTCTCGAAGAGCGCCTTCACTTGCCCCGCCTTAATCCGGTTTTCGATGTCAGGCCGCACCCAATATTTTATCGTGGAGCCAAGCTCCGCGTGCCTGTGTACCAACGCCACGCGGGCGCCATTACGATAGAGATCCAGCGCAGTTTCCGCGGCGGAGTTCTTCCCGCCAATAACAACAACATCCTGGTTCCAGAACTCGAAAGGTTCCGTGTAATAGTGCGAGACGTGCGGCAAATCCTCTCCCGGAATACCCATCACATTGGGAAGATCGTAGTACCCGGTCGCGACAGTGATCTTTTTCGAAGCGTAGCGCGCCTCGATTCCCTTCTCGGTTTGGGTTACGACTGTAAAATTGCCGTCATGCCCGTCCACTCTCAGCACGCGCTCAAAAAGCCGCAGCTCTAATTCGAAGTGCTCCGCCGCCTTGCGGTAATACTTCAACGCCTCGACGCGCACAGGTTTTTCCGCCGCGCTGATCAGCGGCAAGTCGCCGATCTCCAGAAGCTCAGGGGTGGTGAAAAACACCATGTTGACCGGGTAGTGGTAGATCGAGTTGCACAAGCAGCCTTTGTCGATAACTAGCGGGTTCATTCCCGCGCGCTTGGCCTCAATGGCGCACGCCAGCCCGGTCGGTCCCGCGCCAATGCAAATAATGTCGTAAGTTGTCATAACCTTTTTAGTTTGCCGGGAGGCCCTCGGAATTGCAAATTCCCCGCGTCGTCCTGGAAATAATTTATATACTTATGATTTAACTTATCCTAGAGTTTTATTCACCATAGCCTTGAGTTATTTTCGAAGATCTAGACTTTCGTCACGCCGAAAGGCGCTGGGACTCAGGCCACAACCTCTCCGAGTATTTCACTAAGATCCTCGAGAAACACTGCAAGTTCCTGCAGTCGCTCTGGCGTCACTTGCATTTCTGTTTTCTTCCACACAAATACTTCGCCACCGCCGCGCTTAAGCCGCACGCTCAGGTTGCCATCAACGAGGTAGGACGGCGAGGCAAGAAGCTTCAATCCACCGTTGGGGACCGGTGACAGAATGGCGGCGCACTCGCCTCGTCGCACACACAGTGCGCTCTCATAAGGAGGAATCGCGATAGGCCGAAAGCCTGCCGCAAAAAGCCTCTCCACTACCTGCACCTGCTGAGGACTGAATTCCACCATCAGAGAAGTTTGCCGGGCCACGTCGTGCCCGTCTTCGATTCAAGTCGGCTCGACTAAGCCGCGGTTGAATCCGCTGCCGTCGACGTTCCCTCAAGCTGCCCAATGATCTGACGCAGCGTCACAATCAGCTCATCTCGCGAAACGTGGCTCTTCTTAAACTGAATGCGAAACCGGAAGCTCTCGTTTTCCGGTTGAAACTGAAAAATGAACGGCTGCGGCCGCTGCGGACCGCCCTGCTCATCGCGCCGCTCGCGCCGAGCTTCATCGCGCGTCAGACCGCCTTGCATAATGCGGTGCATCATCTCAATCATTTTCTTTTCGGTCGGCTGGCGCGCAATCTGCAGCAGCAGGGACTTCGAAATGATCCCATGCTCTACGCACTTCTTGCGCAACGACTCTGGAATATTTCGGAGAGAAAGTGTTTCTGTAACCGAGGAACGCGCGCGCCCAATCTTCTTCGCCACATCTTCATGTGTGTATTCGAATTGGGTCGCCAAGCGATGCAAGCCGTCGGCTTCTTCAAACGGTGTGAGGTCCTTGCGCTGAATATTCTCAATCAGCGCGATTTCCAATGTTTCGGCGTCGTCCGCCATTTTCTCGATGCAAGGAACTTCACGCAGGCCCGCCGCACGCGAAGCGTGATAGCGCCTTTCGCCGGAAATGATGTAGTAGCAGTCCTCGCGCGGCACAAACCTCACCAGCAGCGGCTCGAGCACCCCTTTCTCGCGGATCGACTCCGAAAGTTCGCGCAAATCTCCCAGCGCCTTGCGTGGCTGGTCCGGATTGGGGCGAATCTGATCCACGGGGATCATCCGTCCCACCGCTGCACCGCTATAGCTCGTCAGTGATTCGACGTAGTGCGCGTCATGCCGCATCTTCAGCGTGACGGGTAACCCGATCCTCTTCGACACGTTGGATAACCTCCCCTGCCAGTTTCTTGTACTCGATAGCGCCGGGTGATTTCGGCGCAAACGTTAAGATCGTCTCTTTGTAAGCCGGGCTCTCTTCCAGCCGCACGTTTTTGCTGATCTTGGTCTTGAAGAGTACTTCGCCAAAAACCGTGCGAATCTGCCCGTGGGTATCCCTCGAGATATTCGTCCGCTTGTCGAACAACGTGATCACCACCCCGAGAACTTTCAGCCCAGGGTTAGGCCGTGCGCGGATTCGTTCGTAGGTTTCGAGCAGGTCGTCCGTTCCCTCGATCGCGAAATACGCCGCTTGAATCGGTACCAGCAAATGTGTAGAGGCCACGAGCGCATTCACCGTCAAGATTCCGAGCGATGGCGGCGTATCCAGCACAATGTAATCGTAGTCCTTCAAGACCGGCGCCAGCGCGTCCTTCAATCGGTACGGCGCGTCGAACTGACCCGCAAGAACCTGCTCCAGCTTAGCAAGTGCCAGCCGTCCAGGCCCTAGAAACAGCAACGGATCTTTCGTCGGCTTGATCACCGCCGCCATCGTCGCGCGGCTCTCGCTCAGCACATCGAACATGGAGATGGCAATTTCGCCGGAATTGTAAAATGCGATCGTGGAATTCGCTTGCGGATCCAGGTCAATCAATAGCGTGCGCTTGCCGCGATGCGCCAGGGCAGCGGACAAATTTATCGCTGTGGTCGTTTTCCCAACGCCGCCTTTTTGGTTTGCAACTGTGATGATGGCAGTCATACGCTTCTGCCTCCGCCTATGCGCATGATAAATTGCGCCGACGCGATCCGGCAACCAGGTCCCTATATGTGGGTGCTACGAGCAGAAAGCCCCCCAGCTCTAGGCCCACTGTACGTTCGCAGCCCATTCTAGCGCAAGGAAAAAGTGGAAATTTCCGGCCTGGTCGGTGGAAAACTCTTGAGTACTGTTTTGGGACTCAGCAAGAAAAACCTAACCACGGACAAAACTCGAAATCGATTGGAAACTCGCCTGCGAATCGCGTAGCGAATCTTCCGAGGAGATCCTGTCGAGCTAGAAATCTACGCCCCAGAAATCCATCGAAGCGTCCTGGAGCTCAAGCCCTAGTTCCCAGCCCGTGCGGTTCTCGTGTCCCCGCCAAATCAACACCGCTTCACACGCATTTTTGTTGAGCAGATTCACGAGAAGCAGTTTCTGCCCTACTGGAAAATTCTGCGGAACCACAGCGAGGCAGCCTTTCGTACTGGTGTCCACCGTGTAGCCCTCTGCACGCCTCACTTGACCAGACTCCGCCCATTCCACAGCCACCGGCAATCGCGAATTGACGCGAATTCCTGCCCTGGCATTCTGCATTCGTTCGTCAAACCTGGATACGTTCCCTAGGGCCACGGTTGTCTCCTGAACTAGCCAGACCGAGATCTACGTTTTTTCTTTGCCAATTGCTTGCTCAATGCGAAGTTCGAAGGACGACCCTGTCAAAAAGCGGGCGCAATCCGCACGGTACTCAAGCTACGGTTCCTAACCTAACGGGTCAATGGGACTTCGGGTCTAGAACGTCCTCAAAGTTACTGCTCGTTTGCGCCTTTCCGAGGCCCCGCTTAAACTCTTTCCATTCCTCTTCCGTCGATGATTCGCTACAAGACATTCCGCGCCGAACTTGGCCCCACTCTGCGGCTGGCTCTGCCGCTGGTTCTCGCTGAACTCGGATGGATGACTATGGCCATCGTAGACACGATGATGGTTGGCCGTCTTCCGAACAGCGCAGCGGCCATCGCTGCCGTGAGTCTTGGCGGAATTCTCGTCAACGTCCTCGCCATGTTTGGAGGGGGCTTGCTGATTGGGTTGGACACCCTGGTGTCTCAAGCATTCGGCTCCGGTCAGCGCGAAGACTGTCATCGCTCGCTTCTGCATGGCATCTATCTCAGCTTGGCACTTGCCCCCGTTTTGATGGCTCCCGTCTGGTTTTTCGCGCCTATGCTTCGCGCCATGCGCATCGCCTCCGACGTAATCACCCTGGCGGTTCCCTTTTCGAAAGCGCTGGCTTGGGGAACGCCGCCTCTTCTGCTCTATTTCGCCGTCCGCCGCTCAATGCAAGCCATGAACCTGGTGCGGCCCATCGCCTTCGCCCAGATCACGTCAAACATCATCAACGCGGGCGGCAATCTAATCCTCATTTACGGCAAGCTTGGGGCTCCGGCGATGGGCGCGGTAGGCTCCGGTTGGTCCACTGCTTTGTCCCGAATTTACCTTTCCGCTGTCCTGGTGGGTTATCTTCTCTGGTACGACCGGCGTCACCGAACGCGCTTGCTTCACACGCCCGTCGAGCCTGACCTACCGCGCATCCGCCGTCTCCTCGCTCTCGGCTTCCCGACAGCCATGCAGATCACTCTCGAGATCGGTGTTTTCGCTGTCGTCACCGCCCTGATCGGCCGTCTCGGAGCCGTTTCACTCGCCAGCCACCAAATCGCGCTGAACACCGTCTCCTTCACCTACATGGTTCCGCTCGGCGTTTCCTCAGCGGCGGCGGTGCGTGTTGGCCAGGCCATCGGACGCAAAGATGCGATAGGCGCCGGAGACGCCGGCGGCACAGCCATTTTTCTTGGCGCCGCTTTCATGACCTGCATGAGCGTCGTTCTGCTCGCCGTTCCACGCTGGATTGCTCGCGCCTACACCCCCGATGAAGCCATCATCAAAAGCACGATCTCTCTGCTCGCAGCCGGTGCCGCATTTCAGTTGTTTGACGGCATTCAAACGGTGGCCACCGGAGCCCTGCGCGGCTTGGGAGACACGCGTACGCCGATGCTCTGTCACTTCACCGCTTATTGGATCATCGGCCTGCCTCTCGGCGCATGGCTCTGTTTTCGATGGGGATGGGGAGCTTTCGGTCTTTGGGCCGGGCTTAGCCTCGCGCTAATTCTCATTGGGATTGTCTTGCTATTGGTTTGGCGCCAAAGGGTCCGCCATTTGATACTTTCCGCTTCGAAAGAATGAAGTCGCAGGTGTGCGCCAGCCTAGACAGCAAACGCCCAACGAGAATTTCGCGATGAAAGAAAAGCGAGAAGATTTACATCTTGTAGCGGCCGAGGTCGTCGTCTGACAGACCTTCCAGCCAGTTGCGCAGTTGTTCGTTAGTACTGCGTTCCGTAATCGCGCTCGAAACTTTTGAATTTTTCAGCACTTCTTCATCTACAAAAATCGGGCAATCCACGCGAAGCGCCAGGGCCAGCGCGTCGCTCGGCCGGGAATCGATGGTCATCATCTGGCCGTCACGCTCGACCCAAATCAGTGCGTAAAATGTGTCGTCTTTCAGGTCGTTCACCACAATCTTGTGAACCTGCACATCCAGCCCGAGCAGAACATTCTTCAGCAGGTCGTGCGTCATCGGCCGCGGCGTCTGCACCTTCTCAATCTCCAGTGCTATCGCGTTGGCCTCATACACGCCGACCCAAATGGGCAGAATCGCTTGTCCCTGCACATCCTTCAACACAACAATGGGCATGTTTGTCACGGGATCCATCATCAGGCCGCGGATTTTCATCTCCACTTCCATGTGACCTCCCGGTAGCACAGACTTCGGTCTGTGCCGCTAAAATGTCGTCCCCGCCGAACCATCGCCGCCGCCGCGAATCGCCGCTCTAGAGAGCCTGCTCCCCCAACAAACCATTCGGAGTCGCTCCCGTCACCCGAACCTGCAGGTACTGTCCCAGAAGCGACTGCTCTTGGGAAGAGAAATTTATAACTCGATGGCAGGAAGTATGTCCCGACCACTGATTCTCGCGCCGCGATTTTCCGCTGACGAGCAACTCAAACCTCTCGCCTACCATTGCCGCGTGCCGTACCGCCTGTATTTCGCGCTGCTTTTCCTGCAAAACTGCCAGCCGCCGGCTCTTCTCCTCCTCGGGAATCGCGTCGCTCATCTTCAGCGAAGGCGTGTGCGGTCGCGGCGAGTATTTGAACGAGAACATTGCGTCGTACTTCACCAGATCGAGCAAACTCAGTGTCTCCCCGAGGTCCGCTTCCGTCTCCCCAGGAAACCCCACAATAATGTCCGTCGTAATGCTGATGGTTCGCTTCGCTCCGCGAATCATCGCTATTCTCTCCAAATACTCTTCGCGAGTGTAGGTTCTCTGCATTGCCTGCAGAACACGCGTCGAACCCGATTGCACTGGGAGGTGCACGTGATTGCATAGCTTCGGCTGCGCATCAATGGCATCCACAATGTCCTGTGAGAAATCGCGTGGATGAGACGTCGTGAAGCGCACGCGCTTGATCCGAGCCTCGTCCGCAACAGCCAGCAACAATTCGGAGAATCTCATCTTGCGCGGCGTGGGGTCAGCGTAGGAATTCACCGTTTGCCCCAGAAGCTGCACTTCCGAGTAACCCAGCTCGGCAAGCTGCTTCACTTCCCGCAAAACAGAATCGCTAGCGCGGCTCCGCTCCGGTCCTCGCGTGTAAGGAACGACGCAATACGAGCAAGCCTTGTCGCAACCCTCGATGATCGTCAGATACGCGCGCCAGGGGTTGTCGCGTCGCGTCACAGGCGTCTCAAACGTCTCGTCGGTGTCCGTATCGAGCCCAGTGACGCGCGGATTCCCTGCCTCCACTTGCGCCAGCAACTCAGGCAGTTTGCTGTAGCTCGCCGAGCCGCACACCAGACTCACCCACGGCGCGCGCCTAAAAATCTCTTCGCCTTCTTGCTGCGCCACGCATCCCAGCACGCCGATAATCCGGCCGTCTTTCTGCTTTAGGCCAAACTCCCCGAGCCGCGAGAAAACTTTCTGCGCTGCCTTCTCCCGGATGCTGCAGGTGTTGTACAGAATCAGCGAAGCCGATTCCGGCGATTCCACCTGCTGGTATCCACGCGACAGCAAAACTCCTGCCACTTTCTCCGAATCGTGGTCGTTCATCTGGCAGCCAAACGTTTCGAGAAAAAACGTGCCGCGCAACACACCAAGTTCTAGTGCCTCGGGACTCGCGTTCGCCGGAAGAGCGCTGCCCTCATTTTTTGTGGTTATGGCCCTGCCGATGGAAATCTCAGAGCGGTCCGTAAGTCTCTCGAGCCCGATGTCAAACGTTTTGCCCATGCCTAATTCGCAGTTTAACACACCTGTTCGCCTCGAAACTGCCGCTCGCATGACGTCATTGGGAATCCGTCTGGCCCCAAGCAGCGTTTTGTTTGTATCCAAAGAGGCAGCACCCCTTTTACCTTCTGCATCTCATTTGTTTGACCACCCTGTAGGCGTGTGCTACGTTTCTGAAGACGGGAAAATTTAATTTTCACTGAGGGGTTGCATCATTCTTCTGTTCGCAACGGTTCTTATCGCCGATCTTGGTAACATTCTTGGACAAACGGGCTGGGTCGCCCGCGGCATTTTGCTCTTGCTCGGAATTTTTTCCATCGTTTCCTGGGCCATGATCTTTCAGAAGCTCGGCCTCTTCGGCCGGGTCCGCCGTCAAAGCGACCAATTCCTTCGCATCTTTCGCGCCACAAAGGGCGTAGCCAATCCGCAAGCACTCGCTTCCGCAGGCTCGCCGTTCGCATCGGTCTATGCCGCAGGCTATCGCGAACTGTTAAGCCAAGTCGGCACTGGAAATCCGCAACCCACTGGAAAATTGAAGAGCCTCCAAGCCGTTACCGTCAGCATGCAACTCGCTGCCGCCGAAGAAGTCCGCCGCGTGGAAAAAGGCATGTCCTGGCTGGCCACCACAGGCTCCGTAACGCCGTTTATCGGTCTTTTCGGCACCGTTTGGGGCATCATTGACGCCTTCTCCGGCCTCGGAAACGCCGGCGCCGCGAGCCTTCGAGCCGTCGCACCCGGGATCGCCGAAGCGCTTATCACCACCGCTGCAGGCCTCTTCGTCGCCATACCGGCAGTTATCTTCTACAATCACTTTTTGCAAAGTATCCGCGATCTGGCGCAGCGCCTCGACACTTTTGCACTGGAAGTCGGAGCTCAGATCGAAAAGACTTTTACGTAGGCTATTGCGGCCGCCAGCCCACGGCGGCCAATGAACACTATGCCGCAACTCTCCAAACAAACGCAGAGCACGCTCTCCGAGATCAACATGGTCCCGTTCATCGACGTTGTTCTTGTTCTGCTCATTATTTTCATGATCACCGCCCCGATTCTCCAGTCCGGCATCGAAGTCGATGTCCCCAAGACCCGTACTGTGCGCGCCATCAACGAAGAGCGCCTCGTCGTCACCATAGACAAGACCCAGCGCATCTATCTCGGCAGCGACCCCGTAAACATCAATGATCTTGGCGCCAAAGTGAAATCCATGCTCCGGAAACCTCAGGACGCCGTTTTCCTTCGTTGCGACGAGACCGTTCCCTTCGGGGCTTTCGCCTCCGTCATCGATTCTCTACGCATCTCCGG
>DATMKS010000111.1:0-56716 GCA_035571045.1 Verrucomicrobiia bacterium | reverse complement strand
CGCGTGCGCGTTCCTGATCAGGGTTCGGAAAACTGAAACATCCTTCTCGTCCCAATGCCGCTGCCAAATGTCGTCGAGGGAGACGACAGGGGCTCCCGTGCGTTCGCCGAGCCGCCGCGCCAAACTAGTTTTTCCGCTGCCCGCGCAACCCAGGAGGACGATTCGCACCATAACCCGTGTCGTATTCCCCGCTCTACTTGCGCCCATCGTTTTTCAGAAACGTCCCCTCTTCGAGCTCCGTGAATGCCCGCTGCAGTTGCTCCTGGGTATTCATCACGATCGGCCCGTACCAGGCCACTGGCTCTTCGAGCGGTTTCCCGGACACGAGCAGGAAGCGAATCCCCTCGTCGCCGGCCTGGACGACAACTTCATCCCCGCGGTCAAACAGAACTAGCGAGCGGTTGTCGGCCGCTACGGGAGGAGCGGTGTCTAGCCATCCGACAGCTTCGGTCGGCACAGACAGCGGTTCCGACGCATTGCAAAATTTCCCTGAGCCTGCGAACACATACGCGAACGCATGACGAGTGGTGCCCACCGGCAGAGTCTTTCTGCGACCAGGCGGGACCGACACATCCAAGTAAATTGGTTCGGCGGCAATGCCGTCTACCGGCCCGTTCTTGCCCCAAAAATTTCCGCAAACCACGCGGACATGTGTGCCGTCGTCATCCTTAATTTCCGGAATTTCCGGCGATTTCACTTCCTGGTAGCGCGGAGGCGTCATTTTCAGGGACGCCGGTAGATTCGCCCACAATTGAAAGCCGTGCATCCGCCCTGCGTGATCGCCCTTGGGCATCTCCTGATGAATGATCCCGCTTCCGGCGGTCATCCACTGGACGTCGCCCGAGGCTATCTCGCCATGGTTGCCCATACTGTCGCCGTGTTCGACGGTTCCGGCGAGGACGTAGGTGATGGTCTCGATGCCTCGGTGCGGGTGCCACGGAAAGCCCGCGAGATAATCCTCGGGTACGTCGTTACGAAAATCGTCGAGCAGGAGGAACGGATCGAAGTCCGTCGTGTTGCCGAAGCCAAAGGCACGGCGCAAATGAACGCCGGCGCCTTCCACGGTTGGCTTGGCTGCTACGAGTCTTTTTACTGGTCGTATCGACATGACTCCGCTCCTCTTAGGCGCTCGTCGGGCCTTGGTTGTGCAGATGCATAAGACGGGCACGGCGTGCATCCCACCGCATCAGTATACGACCGTACTACCTTCTGGCCGTCTCAGCTATCTCCGTACACGGGCACGGACGCGCCTTGGATCAATTTGGCGTCGTCGCTGCACAAGAACAGAATCACTCGCGCAATCTCTTCCGGCTTGGGCCATTTCGAAAAGGCCGCCTTGGGCATCGCCTTGCGGTTTAGGGGAGTGTCTATGATGCTTGGCAGGATCGAGTTGGCCCGAACCCCGGTGCCTTTCAAGTCGGCTGCCAGGCAATCGATCATGGCGACGGCAGCGGCTTTGGAGGCCGCATAAGCCGAGGCTCCGGCTGCGTGGTCGATCGCCGCTTTGGACGCGACGTTTACGATGGCTCCGCTTCCTTGCTTGACCATAACGCGTGCGGCCGCGCGCGCCAGGACAAATCCCGCGCGTAAGTTTAGCGCGAGCTGCTGCTCGAACACTTTCGTTTCCAGCTCCCACAGTTTCGTTCCGCCGGCATAGCCTCCAACGGCGTTCACCAGACAATCCAGACGGCAATGCCGCTCAATGATTCCGTCAACCAATTTGCTGACCGCTGTTTCGTCCGTAACGTCGACATTAAATCCGTCGAGGGACGCGCCGCCCGCCGCGCCCTTTAAGTCATCCAGACCACCCGGTCGCTGAAACGTGACGAACACGCGCGCGCCCGCTTCGACAAACGCCAAACTCACGGCGCGTCCCAGCCCACCTGTGCCGCCTGCCACTAGCACGACTTTGTTTTGTGTGCTCATGCCATCATCTTCTTACGTTCTGCGGCGTATGTCGACGGCGTGCAGGGTGGCCGGCGCCGGACCCAGTATTCAAGGAGGTCAAATAGCTACCAATGGATGACAAGCAGGTGGGCCCGGTCTATCGGCCAGTGCCACTTTGGAACGTACTGGTCTTTGGTTCATCTGATGGGGCGGCGCATCGCTCGGTAAGCTTCTTGAGGGCTCGGGGTGTGGGCGAGCCGAGGAGGGGCGATGTTGCGCAATCGATGGCTCATGGTGATGGGGGTATGTCTTGTGGCGGCTTCCGGAGCTTGGGCGGACGACGTGGGGTTCGTCGACTGCTCGAAAAATGCGGATGCCACGCAGGTATTCGGAAAGCCGAGGAAGACTCCCGATGTGGTCGCCTCGTTGCCTTGCGGGGAACGGTTTACGATCCTGGTGTACGGATTTTACTTTTCGCGGATTCAGACGAAAGACGGGCAAGTGGGGTACATCTATTCGAGTTTGATCGTGCAGGATCGCGGTGCGACCTCCTTGCAGCCTGCGGTTACCGTCCAACCGGCGGCGCAACCGAAGGTACAAACGACCGGACAGTTGGCGAGTCAACCGACGCCGTCGTTGCAAGTAGCTTCGGAGAAAACCAAGATACCGCGGTCGACGCCGTTCGACGCGCAGCCAACAGCGACGCCCGCAGTGCCACCGGCAGCGACAGGCTCGGCACCGACAGGTGCAGCCGAAGCGTCGGCGTCAAGAGCAGCGGCAGCGGATGCAAGCACAGGTTCGCCAAATGGCGCGGGAACGGCGGCTGCGGGTGCACAGCCCGGGGCGAGTGCGACCGTGGAGCCCCAGACGGCAACGGAGCAGGCAGCGACGGACCAGGCTTCGGCTCAACCTACTTCAGCTCAACCGGCAGTAACGACGGCGCCTGTGTTCACCACACCGCCGACGGCTCCCACAACGCCGAATGCGGATGCGGCGGAGACTCCTGGCAACGCGGCGCAGCCCGCAGCCAATCCAGCGGCGGAAGCGCAACCTGCGGCTGCTCAACCACCAGCGCAGCCCGAGCCGCCGGCACCGGCACCGGCTCAACCTGCCTCGATTCAACCTGCGGCGCCTTCTATTCGGCCGGTGGAGACAAGAGATCGGTGGGAGAAACCTCAGCCGAGCGGCCGCCAAGCCCCCCTACTGGAAGTTTTCGGAGGGTTCGCATTCGGGCGGATGGGCGGCGGCGGAACGAGCAGCAACTTGATTGGGGGGCTGGGCTCGATCAGCTGGAACGCAAACTCCTGGCTGCAAGTGAGCGCAGACACTAGCTACAACCTCGAGACGGACGGAAACACCAAGACCGTGCTTTATGGAAATCACTACGGGCCGCGCTTCTACTACCGTAGGCGAAACCGGTGGAATATAATGCCGTTCGCAGAGGCGCTGATTGGTGGATCGGACGAAAAAACGACAGTCAGCGGCAGCGGCGGCTCCGTGACTTCCACGGGCAGCCAGATTTCATACAAAGTGGGAGGCGGACTGGATATGCGCCCAACACGCCGCTGGGAAATCCGTTTGTTCGACGTGGACTACTACAGGACCGCGTTCGGGACGAACGAGCATCAGACCAACTACTGGATATCTGCGGGAGTTGTGCTGCGGCTGTTCGGAGGCGGAAACGAGTAGTGGCCCGAGGGAAATGATTTCAGGCGGCCCTGGCTGACGAAGTTCTTGTTTGCGCGCGATCCGTCCTGGTTTCGGGAGGCAGTATGAGAAAGACGTTGATGCTGGTGGTGGCGGTGGTGTCGGCAGGAATCGCCGCTGCGGCTAAGGAGCCGCAGGCGGGGACGATTGTTTCGGAGAGTTCGGTGGCCTGCGGGTCGCAGGTGAAGAACAAGAAACAGACGGCGGATGTGCTGTGCCAGGAGTATGTGATCCGGACGGAAACAACCGAGTATCACGTTCGGCAAGAGAAGCCCGCGGATAAGGCGCTGATTCCTGTGAACACAAGCGTGGAGTTCACGCTGGAGAAAGATAAGATGAAGTTCAAAGCGGACGGGAAGAAGTACGAATACCTCGTGGTTTCCGAGACAGCGGCTCCTGCGACGGCAGCTGCGGCGCCGCCAAAACCCTGACGGCAGACATCAATAAAGACGAAGTTCAAATCTCCAGAATTACCGGCAGAATCAGCGGGCGCTTGGACGTTTGTTTATTGATGTAGCGCTTCAAGTCGACGCGGATCTTTTCTTTAATCACGCCCCAGTCGGATTTTTCCTCGGCATTGGATTGTTCGACGGTTTTCAGGATGACTTCGCGGGCGCCGGCGATGAGTTCCTGGCCGTTGTCGCTAAACATTCCGCGCGTGACGATTTCCGGCTGGGATTCCATTTTACCGGTGTGTTTGTCGATGGCGATGATGGGCACGACGATGCCATCTTCGCTCAGATGCTTGCGGTCGCGGATCACCACTTCTTCGATTTCTTCCAGGGATCCAGAATCTACGCAGACGCGGCCGGCGGTTACAGGGTCGCGGCGGCGAACTCCATCCTGAGTGAATTCGATGCACTTGCCGTTTTCGAGGAGAAGGATTTCTCCAGAGACGCACCCGAGTTGATGGGCGAGCGCGGCATGGCGGAACAGATGACGGTATTCGCCGTGGACGGGAATGAAATATTTCGGCTTGACGAGTTGCAGGACCAGTTTTTGTTCTTCCTGGCTGGCGTGGCCGGAGACGTGAATCGTTCCAGCGGAATTGTCGTAGTAGACGAGGGCACGGCGGCGGAACATGTGATCGAGCATGCGGAAAATGGCTTTTTCGTTGCCGGGAATGATGCGCGCGGAGAGGATGACGCTGTCGTTTTCGTCGACGGAGACAAAACGGTGGTTGTCGACGGCGATGCGCGAGAGGGAAGACATAGGTTCCGCTTGGCTGCCGCTGGCGAGAATGACGATGCGCTTGGGATCGAAATTGCGAATGTCTTGCGGGCGCACGACCATGCCGTCGGGAATTCGCAAGTAATTCATGGAGTGCGCGATTTCGACGTTATCGACCATGCTGCGGCCGACGAAGGCGACTTTGCGGCCGACGCGTCCAGCGACGTCGATGACCTGCTGGATGCGGTGGATGGAGGAGGCGAAACAAGAAAGGATGACGCGGCGCGGCGCGGAACGACAGAGCTCTTCGATGCGCGGGACAATGGCGCGCTCGGAGGGAGTGAAGCCGGGGCGCTCGACGTTTGTGGAGTCGCTAAAAAGGGCTAGAACGCCTTCGGCGCCGTAGCGGGCGAAAGTGTGGAGATCGAAGGGGGCGCCGTCGACGGGAGTCTGGTCGATCTTGAAGTCGCCGGTGTGAATGATGACGCCGACAGGGGTGCGGACCGCGAGGGCAACGCAGTCGATGGTGCTGTGGGTGACGGGGATGAATTCGATCTCGTATGGGCCGATTTCGACCAGACGGCCGGGAAGAACTTCACGAAGCGTCGTGGATTCGAGCAGGCCGGCTTCTTCGAGGCGCTTCTTGACGAGAGCGAGCGTAAAGCGCGTGCCATACACCGGAACATTCAGGTCGCGGAGAATGTAGGCCAGCGCGCCAATGTGATCTTCGTGGCCATGGGTCAGGAGAATGGCGCGGACGTGCTGGCGATTTTGCTTGAGATAGGTGATGTCGGGGATGACGAGGTCGACACCGAGGAGTTCGGATTCGGGGAACATCATGCCGGAGTCGATGACGAGGATGTCGTCACCGAGACGAAGGACCATCATGTTCATTCCGAATTCGCCGAGACCGCCGAGGGGGATTGCTAGTAGGGACTGCGTAGACTTACTCAAAGAAAGGTTATCTCCATGATGTGCCTAGGAATCGTATCACAGTAGCGTGATGGGCGCGCGGGGCGGCCTGCGCGCGCGGTTGGTGTCTCGTTTTGCACAGGACGGTCGCCAGTTGTATTCGGACTGCTTGAGTTGCGGGGAGAGAGATTGTTCAGAGTCCCCGGCTAGCGATCGCCAGGGCTGAAGAGGTGAGCGATGAAAACAAGCAACACCGCGCCTACCGTTGCGGCTGCGAGCGAATAGAGGAAGCCTCCACCGTAAATATTCAGGCGCATGAAAATCCAACCGCCGATGAATGAGCCGACGACGCCGAGGATGATGTCGGTGATACAGCCGAAGCCGCGGCCGCGCGAGATTTTTCCAGCGAGCCATCCAGCGATGAGACCGATGAGGATCCAGCCCCAGAAGCCAGTGGGGAAATAGATCGCGACACCCTTTGTTTCGAAGAGGGCGCTGATAAACGCGACGGAAGTTGTTGCGGTGCAAATGGCGGACATTCAGCCTCCAATAAAATTTGATGCGTTTTCCGGAAGATATGGCGCGGAGCAGTTTAGCAGACGAGTTGATATTGCGTCATGCTTTAGGGGAGCTTGGCGGTTGTTCGGGAGGGGCAGGCCCCTCTCCTACAGAGCGGGAGAAGAGGGTTGCTGCTGCGTCATGCAGTGGATGGTGCCGAGGCCGAGGACTAGGTCGCGGCAGTAAATGCCGATGACTTCGCGAGTGGGGAAAAGTTTGGCGACCGTGTTTAGGGCCGTGCGATCGCTTAGGTCGTTGAAGGTGGGGACGAGGACGATTTTGTTGGCGACGTAAAAATTGGCATAACTAGCGGGGAGACGTTGGCCATCGAAATAGACCGCGGCCGGCATAGGAAGCGTTTCGACGAGTAACGGGCGGCCGTCCTGGTCTTTCATATTCTTTAAGAGGGCCAGATTTTCCTGGAGCGGAGCGAAATTGGCGTCTTCGGGATCGTTCTCAACGACTGTGACTATTGTCGTGGGGTCGACAAATCTAGCGAGGTCGTCGACGTGGCCGTGGGTGTCGTCTCCGGCGATGCCGTTTTTTAGCCAGACGACATTTGTTGCGCCCAGATAGTTCTTGAAAACTTCAGCATAGTCTTGGCGCGTGAAACCGGGATTGCGTTCTTGTGTTTTGCTGAGGAGGCATTCCTCGGTGGTGAGCAGCGTGCCGTTGCCGTTGACGTCGATGCTCCCGCCTTCGAGGACGACGCGGCGGCCCTTGTACATGGGTTGCCAGAGGGGGCGCTTGAGCTTTTTGTTTGCTCGAGAAACGACGAGGGCGTCTTTTTGATGATTGTCGTACTTGGCCCAACCGTTAAAGCGCCAGTTAGTGTATCCAACTTCGCCGGAGGAATTCTTGACACAGATGGGGCCGGAGTCGCGCATCCAGCCTCGATCGGTGGGAATACGGAAAAAATCCACCGCGCTAAGATTTGCGCCGGATTTTTTCAGAATAGTGCGAACGCGGGCTTCGGCTTCCCGATTTTCCACTAGAAGGTAAACGCGCTCAACCTGGGAGAGATGGCGGACGATTTCGGCGAAGGCCCAGGGAATTGGGGAAAATTTGCCAGGCCAGTCCGTGAGTTCGTGCGGCCAGCCGAGCCACGTGGCTTCCTGAGGTTCCCACTCGGCAGGCATGCGGAAACCTTGGGAGTGCGGTGTGGATTCGTTTTTCGATGTGGGCATGCGCTTCGGTGTGGGCACAGGTCTTTCTTAAAACGGAGATCGCAGAGAACACAGAGAAGGGAGAATCATTCGCCCAACCAGCGATTAAGGATGGGTTGATAGGCGTCGATGCGGCGGTCGCGGAGGAAGGGCCAATTGCGGCGGGTCTCTTCGCTTTGCGCGGGATCGCATTCAACTACCAGGATTTCTTCTTTGTCGTTCGATGCTTCCGATAGAATGAGGCCGAAGGGATCGGCAACAAAAGAATTGCCCCAAAATTCGAGGCCGGGGTCGCCTTTTTCAGGTTTGCCTTCGTAGCCAACGCGATTGACGACCGCGACGTAAACGCCGTTGGCGATGGCGTGGGCGCGCTGGATAGTGCGCCACGCATCGAGTTGAGCGGAGCCGAATTGGACTTTCTCGTGAGGATGCCAGCCGATGCTGGTGGGATAAAAAATAACCTGCGCGCCTTGCAGAGCGGTGAGGCGCGAACCTTCCGGATACCACTGATCCCAGCAAATCTGAACGCCGATGCGGCCATAGGCGGTATCGAAATTCGGGAAGCCGAGATCGCCTGGCGTGAAATAAAACTTTTCGTAGTAGAGCGGATCGTCGGGAATGTGCATCTTGCGGTATTTGCCGAGGAGCGAGCCGTCGGCGTCGAGGACCGCGCAGGTGTTGTGGTAAACGCCGGCGGCGCGGCGTTCGAAGAGGGAAGCCACGACGACAACACTTTGTTCTTTAGCGATTTGTGCGAGTGCTTCGGTGGATGGGCCGGGAATGGCTTCGGCAAGATTGAAAAGGTCGGCGTCTTCGGTGCGGCAGAAATATTCACCGCGAAAAAGTTCATCCATGCAGATGATTTGCGCGCCGCGTGCGGAAGCTTCACGGATCTTAGCGATGGCGCGCGAAAGATTTTCTTCGGCATTAGCGGTGCTGCGCATCTGAATCAAGCCGATTGTGAATTTCTTTGTCATAAAATTTAGTTTATCATGCTGGTAGAAACATTTTTTGTTGTGTTTTGTTCTTTCCTTCGGGGCGCAATTGTAATATCAATCGTTACGAAAATAGATGGTTACGGCGTGGTGTGAGCTTCTGAAACGAAAAAAGTAACAGAGGTTGAGGAGAGAAGATGGCAAAGCGGCAAGAAAAGACAGTCACGGGGCGCGTACTGCACGATCCGGTGAAGGATAAGTTGCGGCCGATGTTTCCGATTGATCTGTCGAAATGCCGCACCATTGACGAATTGGTTCGTGCGATGGGAAACACGGCCTTCACGGGGCGCCAGATTGGAGATGCCGCAGACGTTTTGGAAACCATGGCACGCGACAAAGACTGTTTCGTGGTAATGACGCTATCCGGCGCGCTGACTGTGGCGAAGATGGGTTTCATTTTTTGCGATTTGATCGAGAGCGGTTTGGTGAAGGCGGTTGTTTCCACTGGAGCGCTGATGGCGCACGGGCTTGTTGAGGCGACCGGACATTCGCATTTCCGCTACGACCCAAAAATGGACGACAAGGAATTATTCCATGCGGGTTACAACCGCGTTTACGATTCGCTCGAGCCGGAAGTGAACCTGGATCATGTGGAAGAAGTAATGGACGACGTCCTTTCGAATTGGAACGCGGACGAAGTGGCGTGCAGCTGGAAGATTCACCGTAAGATCGGCGAGACGCTGCACAAACAAGGCGCTGGGCGGGGAATTCTCAAGTCCGCTTACGAGCACAACGTGCCGGTGTTTGTGCCGGCGTTCAGCGATTCAGAGCTGGGAATCGATTTTGCGCTGCAGAAAATCGCGCGGCTGCAAGAAAAGAAGCCGCTGCTGCGATTCGATCCGTTCGAGGACTTCGAGAAATTCGCGGACACCATGTTGGCTACGAAGCGCATGGGTCTTTTTACGGTCGGTGGAGGGGTCCCGCGGAATTGGTCGCAGCAGTTTGGAGTTTACGCGGAGCTTCTGGCGCGGCGCGGCTACAAGAAAATTCCGCTGAAGCGATACAACTACGGCGTGCGGATTTGTCCCGAGCCGGTGCATTGGGGCGGATTGAGCGGCAGCACTTACACGGAGGCGGTATCGTGGGGCAAGTTTGTTCCGCCCGAAGAGGGCGGCAAGTTCGCGGAAGTATTTGATGATGCGACGGTGGCATTGCCGCTGATCGTGGGAGCGGTACTGGATCGCATCGGCTATTTCAAGCGCGAGGAGCCGCAATAGCTGTGTGCTGCGTGATCCCTGGGGCGTCGGTTTGTGAGAGTGGACGAGCGGAGGTGAAAAATGGCGCAGGCGAAAGAAGCGACGAGGCCACACCTGTTTGACGTACATCCCGGCGTGGCGATGGCCCAGAAGTGGGTTGCGGAATTGAAAGGGAAGACCGGGCGATCGTTGGAGGAATGGATTGCGCTGGCGAAGAAGGAGGGGCCGAAGGAAGACAAGGTTCGGCGTGAGTGGTTAAAGACGAAACATAAGCTGGGTACGAACAGCGCCTGGTGGATTTCGGAGCGCGTGGACGGTAAAGGCGGCGAGGAAGATTCGCCGGAAGCTTATTTGAAGGCGGCGGTTGCGTACGTCGAAGGGCAGTACGCGGGAGCGAAAGAGAAATTGCGGCCGATATACGTGGGATTGCTTCGGCTGGGGAAATCTTTGGGCGCGGATGTGAAAGCGTGCCCTTGCAAGACGATGGTGCCGCTGTATCGCGAGCACGTTTTTGCGCAGATTAAGCCGACAACGAATACGCGGATCGATTTGGGTTTTGCGCTGACGCATTACAACGGAAAACTGCCGAAGAGAATCATTGATACGGGCGGCTTGGCGAAGAAGGACCGGATTACGCACAGGATCGCGATTGAATCGGTGGATGAGATTGATGCGGAAGTGAAGAAGTGGTTGAAGACGGCGTACGAGTTGGATGCCGAGGAGAAGTAAGGAAGCAAAGACGCAAGAATGCAGAGAAAGAGAAAGACTTTACACAGAGTGCTCAGAGAACACAGAGAAGAAAAAGAACGGCGAATCCTTGGATTCGCCATGGAATAAACTCAAAGCTGAAAAACGGAGTTAGTCGTCTTCGCCGATTAGGATGGCGGCGCCGAGGACGGTGGTCCAGAGGCCGCGTTTGTCGCCGACGGCGGATTGTGTGACGTTCATAGTGCGAACGATTTTGTTGGAAATGCGGTAGACCTCTTTTTTCTCGTCGAAGCTGAGATCCGGATCGAATTCCACGTTGAGAGTGGTTGCTAGCATTTCTGCGGCGAGCTCTTCAGCATATTCGCCGGCCACTTCTTCGGTTTCGCCGAAGGAGTGATGCTCGGAGAGATAACCGTACATCAATTTATCACTCGGAAGCGCGAGGCCGATGCTTGCGGCGATGAGGCGGTGCGCTTCCTTCGTGGAATTTTCGCTAATGACGGTGAAAGCCACCTGGCCGGGCTTGATGTGCTTCAAGCCTTCACTGCGGGAAATCAGTTTACAGTTGGGCGGGAAGATCGAGGAGACGCGCACGATGTTGCACGCAGCGATCCCGGCATTGCGCAGGGCGAGCTCGAAGCTCGAAAGTCTTTCGCGATGTTTTCCGACGCCTTTGGTGAGGAAGATCTTCTTCGCGACGAACGCCATGGTGCCGGGTTGTGGTGCCTCCGTGAGTGGGAGCTACAGCGGAAATTTTTCCGCTGTTGAAAAGTAACAAGAAGGTATTGCAGTGTCAAACGAATTCGCGGTTTTTTTGCCGTGCGCGGCGCCAAAATGAATGAATTGTGACACGGATCTCTAAACGCGCTCAGGAATCGCCTGCGAGATGCTGGAGCAGCTTGCCGAGGGGTTTGCAAAGCGCGAGGACTTTACCCAAATCGTCGGCGGTGAAGTCTGGGCCGGCATCTTTGGCGTTGGTGCCTTTGCGGCTGACTTGAATGATGCCGACGACCTTGTCGCCGGAAAGAATCGGAGCGCTGATCATTTTCTGGATAAGCTCGGAGCTTTCGCCGCCGATCTTCACGCCTTCGAAAACGGTGGCGTGACGGACGCTGGCGAAATTGTTGATGATGTCAGGACGGCTTTCGCGGGCCGTTTTAGCGGCGATGGCGGAAGTGCTGGAAAGAGGAATAAAGCCGACTTGTTTGAGCGATTCTGGGACCAGAAAATGAAGGTGGCGCCAGCGGGTAGAAACGCCCATCAGGGCGACTTCGTCGGGCTTTACGCCGAGATTTTTGGCGATGCGTTCCGCGATGCCTGGCAGGGATACCTGAGACGTGGATGCGGCGTCCTTTTCTACGGCATTGGCAATTCGTTCCAGCTCCGAGGCAAGGCTGAGGCCAGTGGTCATTGGATATCCGTTAGGCACGCGAAGTCTGCCAGGCGGGAGGAGCCGGGCGGATACCATCCGTCGCATGTTCATTTAAGCGGGAAAGCGCGTGGGGCGCAACGAATTTTCGAGCGGCGCGTGTCCGAGATAGGAACAGGCTGGCTTGCATCGGTGTTTTCAACTGCCTATACTGAAAGAGCCGCGATTCTTCATCGCCCTTTACCAACTCACGCGGCGGAGAGGGCATGACCGCAACGGCAACCCGGCCTGAAACCGACTATCTTCTTCGCAAGCTGCATTCCTTAACTGGCATTATCCCCGTTGGCGCATTTCTTGCGGAACATTTCTGGTCGAACAGTTACGCGTTGGTGAGCAGAGCGCAGTACGACGCGAAATCGCTGGAGCTGCAGACGATTCCGTTCCGCGTCGCCGTGGAATGGCTGTTCATTTTTTTGCCGTTGCTCTATCACGGGGGATACGGGATTTATATTTGGTTGCGCGGGAAGTCGAACGTGTCGGCGTACCCGTGGGTGGGAAACTGGCTGTACACCACCCAGCGTTACACCGGCCTGATTGCCTTTGCGTATATCGGATGGCATTTGTACACGGAGCGGTGGCTGACGCACGGTAGATCAACGTATGCGGACGTTGAGGATCTGCTGCAGAATCCTTTCGCGCTGGCGTTCATGTTTGTCGGTGTGTTGGCCTCGTCGTTTCACCTCGGAGTGGGCATTTGGAATTTTTTGTGCAAGTGGGGCTTGGCGGCGACGGCCAAGGCGCAGCGAGCAGCCGGAGCGCTTGGAGCGATGGTGGGATTTGCGTTTAGCTTGGTCGGAGTATTGATTGTTTTGAGTTTTTGGTTGAACTGGCACCCTTTTGACTTCTATCTGAAATGAGACAGCCGAAAATCATTGTAGTGGGCGGTGGTCTGGCCGGCCTGATGGCGACGATTCGCGTCGCGGAGGCAGGCGTGCCCGTGGATCTGTTTTCGATTGTGCCGGTGAAGCGGTCACATTCCGTTTGCGCGCAGGGCGGAATCAATGCCGCGAAAAATCAGAAGGGCGAAGGCGACACCACCTGGAAGCATTTTGACGACACGATTTACGGGGGAGACTTTCTTGCCAACCAACCGCTGGTGAAACGCATGTGCGAGGCGGCGCCGGGGATTATCGATCTGCTGGACCGCATGGGCGTGATGTTTAACCGCACGTCGGAGGGTTTGCTGGATTACCGGCGGTTTGGCGGCACGCTCTATCACCGGACCGCGTTTGCGGGAGCGACGACTGGCCAACAGCTGCTATATGCGCTGGATGAGCAGGTGCGGCGGCACGAAGCCGAAGACCGGGTGAAGAAATACGAGGGGCAGACGTTTTTGTCGGCGGTGATCGACGAAGGAGGCGTTTGCCGTGGAATTTGCGCCATGGACTTACGATCCATGGAGGTAAAAACGTATCCCGCGGACGCGGTGATTTTCTGCACGGGCGGGATTGGTGCGATTTTTGGGCGTTCGACGAATTCGGTGGTGTGCACGGGCTCGGCGCAGTCGGCCTTGTTTCAGCAGGGAGTCGATTACGCGAATGGCGAGTTTATTCAGGTGCATCCGACGGCGATTCCTGGCGAAGACAAGCTGCGGCTGATGAGCGAATCGGCGCGCGGTGAAGGCGGCCGGGTATGGGTGCCAAAGAATCCGACGGACACGCGCACAGCGAAGAATATCCCCGAAGGCGAACGCTTCTACTTTCTCGAGGAGTGGTATCCGAAGTACGGGAATCTCGTACCGCGAGATATTGCGACGCGCGCGATTCACCGCATCGTTTATCAGGAAAAGCTCGGGATACGAGGGCAAGCCGCCGTCTACCTGGACGTGACGCATATTCCGCGCGAAGTTCTGGACCGTAAGCTGGAAGGCATCCTCGAGATTTACGAAAAATTCTTGGGTGTCGACCCGCGCGAAGAGCCGATGAAGGTTTTCCCCGCGATGCACTACACGATGGGAGGTATCTGGGTGAATGCGGAAGATCAGGCCACGAATGTTCCGGGAATCTTTGCTGCCGGCGAATGCGAATACCAGTATCACGGGGCGAACCGGCTAGGAGCGAACTCGCTGGTCTCCTGCATTTTCGGAGGGGGACTGGCGGGGCCGGCGGCGGTCAAATATGCACGCAATCTGTCGGGCGGAGCGGAATCGACAAGTTCGAGCGTCTATGAGAGCGAGCGCAAGAGGCAGGAAGAGAAGAATCAGGCGCTGATTTCGCCGGACGGCACGGAAAATCCCATGACGATTTGGCGGGAACTCGGCGAAGTGATGACCGAGCACGTGACGGTGACGCGGATCAACAAAGACTTGCAGTCAGCCGATGCCAAGATTCGCGAACTTCAGGAACGCTACGGCAGAATCAATTTGAGCGACCGGACGAGATGGTCCAATCAGACACTGAATTTCGCTCGCGAGCTGGGCAATATGCTCGTTCTGGCCCGTGTGGTGACGTTGGGCGCTCTGCAACGCAACGAATCGCGCGGGGCGCACTACAAGCCGGATTTTCCAGAGCGGGATGACGCGAATTGGCTCAAAACTACGCGCGCCAAATCGGTGAATGGCGAAATCCAGCTGAGTTATGAACCGGTGGACATTTCGCAGATTCCGCCGCGGGCGAGGCGCTATGACGCGGCCAAGTAATGTTCGTTGGCGAGCTTCAGCTCTGGAACTAGCGCCGGAGAGTATCGGCAGTATTTGAAGAGGATTTTATGCCTGACGTTAAAGAGGTCATCGTTCGCGTAAAACGGCAAGTCAGTCCCAAAGGGACGCCGTATTGGGAAGAGTTTGCATTGCCGTGGCGACCCGCGATGAACGTAATTATTTGTTTGCGCGACATTGCCGAAAGGCCTGTAACGCGCGATGGCAAAAAGGTCACGCCAATCAGCTACGATTCGAACTGTCTCGAAGAAGTGTGCGGCTCCTGCGCGATGCTCATCAACGGGAAAGCGCGGATGGCGTGTTCCGCGCTGGTCGATAAATTGGAGCAGCCGATCCGGCTCGAACCGTTTTCGAAGTTTCCCGTGGTTCGCGATCTCGCGGTTGACCGCCAATTCATGTTCGATAGCCTGAAGCGAGTCAAAGGCTGGATTCCCATCGACGGAACCTATGATCTCGGCGAAGGCCCGCGCATGGCTCCCGAGACGCAGGAGAAAGCGTATCCTCTGTCGCGCTGCATTTCCTGCGGAAGCTGCTTGGAGGTTTGTCCACAAGTGAATGGCAAAAACAAGTTCATCGGCGCGGCCATCGTCAGCCAGGTTCGCCTCTTCAATATGCATCCAACAGGCGCGATGCATGCCAAAGAGCGCATTGCGGCACTCATGGAGCCGGGCGGCATACAAGACTGCGCGAACGCGCAAAATTGTGTAAAGGCTTGTCCTAAAGATATTCCCTTAACCGAATCCCTCGCCGAAATGAACCGGCAAGCGTGGAAACAAGCGCTGGTTGGCTGGCTAATAGGGTAGAATCTCGCCGCACTCATTCTTTTGGAGGAATACATGCGTCAGGTCCGCGTCTCGCTGTTCGCTTGCTTGCTCGTTGCATGCTTTTTGCTGACTCAAGTTGCGACGGGCGACGACATCGCCGATCGCGCGAAGAAGCTGCATTTCTCGTCAATCGTGCTGGATACGCATGACGACACGACACAGCGTTTCTTTTCAAAGAGCTTCGACATCGGCAAGCGCAATCCCGATGGGCACATCGATATCCCGCGCATGCGCGAAGGCGGCATGAACGCGATTTTCTTCTCGATCTGGATCGATGGCCGCATTATGGGCCCGCCGGCCGTGCAAAAAGCGCTCGATCAGATTGATGCGGTGCATGAAAACGTAATCAAGTATTCGAAGGATATGGTGTTTTGCCGCACGGCGGAGGAAGTGCGCCGCGCGCACGCGCAGGGCAAAATCGCGGCACTGATCGGCGTCGAAGGCGGCCACATGATCGGCAACGACATCCGCGTGTTGCGCATGTTCGGAGACCTGGGTGTGCGCTACATGACTCTGTCACATTTCTATAACGATGAGTGGGCGGATTCCTCCACCGATAAGCCCGTTCACAACGGACTAACTGATTTCGGCAAGGAGATCGTGCGCGAAATGAACCGGCAGGGAATCATGGTGGACATTTCGCACGTTTCCGACAAAACTTTCTACGATGCGCTGGCGGTGAGCAAAGCGCCGCTCATTGCGTCTCATTCTTCCTGCCGCGCGCTTTGCAATCACGTGCGCGACATGTCCGACGACATGATCAAGGCGCTGGCCGCCAGTGGTGGGGTCATCCAGATTAACTACGAAAAGAGTTTCATAGACCAAGCCTACAAGGACGCAGAAGACAAGCTTTCCGGCGGTGTAGTCGAAATGATGGACCAGCTCAAAAAAGAGTGCGGCGACAATGACGAATGCTTGAACAAAAAGATGACGGAGATGACGGACAAAGCCACCGCGGATGGCAGACTGCCACACGTCAGCTGGGAGCGCATTATTGACCATATCGATCATGCCGTAAAGCTCGTCGGAGCTGATCACGTTGGTTTGGGCTCCGATTTTGACGGCGCGAACATGCCCGAAGGCATGGAGGATTGCACCCATCTTCCCCGGATTACCGAGGCGCTGATGCGCAAAGGCTACAGCGACGATGATATCCGCAAAATCCTCGGCGGCAATCTGCTGCGCGTGATGGAAGCAAACGAGCGCGTCAGCCGAGAGCTGCAGGCTTCGCGATAACAAAATGAAGCGGATGGGTGCGCCGAAAACGCTTCCCGCAGCCGGGAAGTGTATTTTGGCAGGATTGGTGCTGGCGGGGGCGATGGCAGCGGCGACGGCGGCGGATGGAATCTCAGAACGAGCGAAGCGGCTGCATTTTTCTTCGCTGGTTATCGACACCCACGACGATACAACGCAGCGGTTTCTCGACAGTGATTTTGATCTGGGCGCGCGAAATGCGCTGGGCAGCATTGATATCCCGCGCATGAAAGAAGGTGGCCTAGGAGCCATCTTCTTTTCGATTTGGGTTCCCAGCAAGACCACCGGGGCCGAAGCTGTGCGACGCGGCCGCGCGCAGATCGATGCCGTGCGCGAACAGGTTCAGAAGCATTCGAATGAAATCATGCAGGCCACAACCGCGGACGAGATTCGCGCGGCTCATAAGCAGGGCAAGATTGCGGCGCTCATCGGCATTGAGGGCGGGCACCTAATAGGCAACGACTTGGATGTGTTGCGCAGCTACGCGGCGCTTGGCGCGCGCTACATGACACTGACGCATACGGGAAATGTAGAGTGGGCGGATTCTTCAACCGCCAAGCCCGAGCACAACGGCCTTTCTGCGTTCGGCAAAGACGTCGTGCGCGAAATGAACCGGCTCGGAATGATTGTGGATGTCTCGCACGTCAGCGATAAAACGTTCCGAGACGTCCTGGAAGTGAGCAAGGCCCCGGTGTTTGCCTCGCATTCCTCTTGTCGGGCGATTTGCGATGCCCCGCGGAATATGACCGACGACATGATACGGGCGATGGCCGCCAAGGGCGGCGTCATCCAGATCAACTATCACGTCAGCTTTCTCAGCCAGGAGTTTCGCAATGCAGAAAAGGCGCATCCGGAGTGGGACAAAGCCATTGCGCTCGAAGTCAAAAAGCGGTGCGGTGAAAAAGAGGGCTGCCAGCTAATCGAAGGCGACCGAATCACGCGGGAGTTCGTCCTGCGCGGTGACTTGCCACGTGTTGACTGGACGAAGATCATCGAGCACATCGACCACGCTGTCAAGATCGCGGGCGTCGACCACGTTGGCCTCGGCTCGGATTTCGACGGTGCGAATATGCCTTTCGGCATGGAAGACGCCACCAAGCTCCCGCAAATCACGAACGCCTTGCTGGAAAAAGGCTATTCTGAGGGTGACGTGAAGAAGATTCTCGGCGAGAATACATTGAGAGTTATGGCGGAGGTCGAGCGCGTCAGCCACGAGCTGAATGCCGCGAAGTAATTACCGCCCGCCATTGCTAGCCACCTAATGAATTCAACTTGGAGAGGGAAGAGCGATGCATAAATTTGGATGGATGATGACTGCGGCGATGCTGTTCTTAGCATCCGTGCCATGCAATGAGGCGCGGGCCCAAGCGGAGCAGACTCCCGCGCAGCCGAAATCGGCGACGGGAGCAACCACCGCTCACAGGCCAGCCAGCGCTTATGATCGATTGCTGCTCCGCCCGGCGCTTCTCACCGCGAAAGCACCTGCTACGTATCAAGTTAAATTCACCACAACCAAGGGCGACTTTGTCATCACTGTAACGCGCGCATGGTCTCCCGTCGGCGCAGACCGCTTCTACAATCTGGCGCGCCATCATTTTTACGACAACACGAGTTTCTTCCGTGTTCTCAAGGGATTTGTCGTGCAGTGGGGCATTAGCGCTTATCCAGCGGTGACGGCAGCATGGGAACACGCGCCGATAAAAGATGACCCCGTCGTTCAGAGCAACTTGCGCGGCTACGTGACATACGCCAAAACGAATGATCCAAACACGCGAACCACGGAAGTTTTCATCAACCTTCATGACAACCAAAGGTTGGACACCGCCGGTGGCTTTGCGCCCTTCGGCCAGGTTACGGAAGGAATGGACGTCGTCGATGCCTTGTATTCCGGGTATGGCGAAGGTGCGCCGGATGGCCAGGGTCCGGAGCAGGATAAGATCGAAAAACTTGGAAAGCCTTATCTAGACAAGGGCTTCGAGAATCTCGATTCCGTCAAGACAACGACGCTGATCCTGCCTCCTGGAGCGGAACCAGCAAAGGCCCCGGCAGCAGCAAAGCCATAGTTTGGCCAGCATATATTCGTTGATTACTTTTTTGAATTCCGTGCATCTAAACTTTTGTGACGGTCTTCTTTTGACATGATGGGGACCGCAAGGTATTCTGAGATCCAATGATGAACTGTTGCCAGACCGTGTGTTGTATGTGCGCGCGCAAGGCTGCGTGTCGCATGACACCCATCTCTGGCCAGGAGAGTTTCCGGACTTAGCAGCAATTTAAGTTTAAGAGTTCCGAAGCCCACGTTGCCAGAGGTTCAGGCCACGTGGGCTTTTTTTTTGGAACATGTTTTTGGGACAGGGGATTCAGCGATGGGTGAAGCCAAAGAGACTAAAGCGCAGCGTGTCGAGCGTTTGAAGCACGCGAAAAATGCATGGGAGCACTTCGACGAAATTCGCGACTTCGCGCGCAAGGGCTACTCGTCTATTCCGCCCGAGTGGATGGGAACGTATTTCCGGACATGGGGTGTTTACACGCAAGGAGACGGAGCGGGAGTCGTCGGCGGTACGGGCGGCGAAGGTAAATCGACGCCGTATTTTATGGTGCGCATTCGCATCCCCAACGGCTTGCTGACCAGCAATCAGGTTCGCGCGGTGGCGGATATCGCCGAGCGGCACGCACGCGGCGTGGCGGATATCACCGTCCGGCAAAATTTTCAGCTCCATTGGGTGACGATCGAGTCGCTGCCCGACGTGCTGGAAACTCTCTGGCACGCTGGATTGACGACAACCGGAGCATGCGGAGATGTCGCGCGCAACATTACCGGTTGCCCCGTGGCTGGGCTGGATGCCGAAGAAATTGTCGATGCGTCACCGCTCGCGCTGGCGATCGATCGCGAGTTGGGAGGCGCGGCGGAGTTCTACAATTTGCCTCGCAAATTTAAAATCTCTATCACCGGGTGCAGGCACTGGTGCTGCTATCCCGAAATCAACGACGTGGCGCTGACGGCAACGACACGTAAGAAGGCCGGCGGCGTCGAGACGGGATTTTCGCTGAGAGTAGGCGGAGGACTTTCGGCGGATCCGCACATCGCATTGCGGCTGAATGCTTTTGTTCAATGGAACCAAGTGGTGCCCGTCGCGCGCGGCGTCGCGGAGATTTTTCGAGCGAGTGACACTCTTCGGCAGAGCCGGGAAAAGGCCCGCCTCAAATTCCTATTTCTGCAGCAGGGGTGGACGGCGGACAGTTTTTTGGATGAGTTGCAGCGGAAAATTGGATTTTCTCTTGATCCCGCTGAGGCGGAAGATATTCCCAGGGATGTCCAACGCGACCACGTCGGGATTCATGCGCAGAAGCAGCCTGGCCTCGCCTACGTGGGCGCTTCCGTACTGCGCGGGCGAATCACCCCACAACAATTGCGCACCGCGGCGGATTTGGCGGATCGCTATGCTGACGGACACATTCGCACCACCACCATGCAGAACTTGTTGATCGTCAATGTGCCGCGGCGGGACGCGGCCACCGTAGCTCACGAGCTTGAAGTTGCTGCCCTGCCGGTGCAGGCCTCGGTATTCGCACGCGGAACCGTAGCCTGCACGGGCTCTGAATTTTGCAAGCTTGCGTTGACGGAAACGAAGGGTTTTGCGCGGTGGCTCACTCAGGAACTTGAGGAGCGGCTTCCCGATTTTCAGGAACAGCTTAGGCTACATATCACCGGCTGCCCGAACAGTTGCGGACAACATTGGATCGCCGATATCGGCATCGAAGGCAAGAAAATCAAAGTGGACGGCCGGATGGTGGATGCGTATTACTTCTGCGTGGGCGGCAGCGTCGGACAGTTTGCTTCGATCGCGCGGCCAGTTGGCTATCGCTGCGCCGCTTCGGATGTTCCCGAGGCCATCGAGCGCCTTCTTGGGGAGTTCAACGAACGACGAGAGGCTGGCGAGAATCTGCGGCAGTTTCTCGCGCGGCATTCCAATGAGGATATTCGGTCGATTCTTGCCGGGAGTTTTGTAACGCCGGTCGAGCGCGACCTCGCGCTGGGGCCCGTGCCTCAAGGGGTCGAAAGCTAAAGGATGAGCCTGTTTCCCATTTTCGTGAAGCTGGAAGGCCGGCTAGTCGTCGTTGTTGGGGGTGGAAACATTGCCAAAGCAAAGATACCCGGCGTGTTGGCCGCCGGCGCACGGATCCGCCTGATTGCGCCGTCCATCACGCCGCAAATCGCCGAATGGGTGCGCTTCGGGAAAATCAATTGGCTACCGAAAGAATTTGAGGCGGCGGATTTATACGGAGCTTCTCTGGTGATCGCGGCGACTTCCGCGCCCGGCGTGAGCGAAGCCGTGTATCGCGAAGCGGAAACTCGCGGCATTTTGTGCAACGCCGTCGATGACATCGAGCACTGCCATTTTTACTATGGGGCTGTCGTCCAGCGCGGGGATTTGCAGATCGCCATCTCTACGAACGGCAAGAGCCCCGCGCTCGCGCAGCGGCTTCGCCAGGAGTTCGAAGCGGAATATGGCCCGGAGTACGAAGTGTGGCTGCAATGGCTTGGTGCGGCGCGCGAGGCACTGCGTGCGAGTGGCCCGAGCTCTGAAACAACCAAAAAACTGTTGCATGAGTTGGCGAGCAGGCCAATGTTCGAGGAGTTTCTTCGCCAAGCCAAAGGGCGGCCCGGACATCGAGGAGCCGCGTGATGGGCAAGGTTTATCTCATCGGAGCTGGTCCGGGCGATCCGGAGCTCCTCACGCTAAAAGCCGCCCGCTTGCTGTCCTGCGCGAATGTCGTGCTGCACGATTCGCTGGTAAGCGCCGAAGTGTTGGCAAAGATTTCGCAAGACGCGGAGGTGGTCGACGTTGGCAAGCGCTGCGGTAGAAAGCTGCTCACGCAGGACGAAATTAATGCGCTCCTCGTAAGTTACGCCGCTTCCCGCGAAGTCGTGGTGCGCCTAAAAGGCGGCGATCCCTCGATCTTCGGCCGGGCAGGTGAAGAGTTGGAAGCCTTGCGTAAGGCGCAGGTAGAGTTTGAGGTCGTTCCCGGCGTCACCGCCGCCTTAGGCGCCGCGGCCGCCGCGGGCATTTCTCTCACGGACCGGCGACTCGCTTCACAGGTATTACTCACCACCTTTTCTCGCGGAGCAGGCGCGAATGCCATGGATTGGGGCTGTCTTACGCCAGCCACCACGCTGGTTTTCTACATGCCTGGACCCGATTACGCAGAGGTCGCAGGACGTCTCAGAGATGCAGGCCTTCCCGCCGATTTGCCGTGCGTTATCGTTTCAGGGGCATCCGGTTCGCAGCAGCAGGTGCGCTGGAGCACTGCCGGCGCGCTTTCTAAGGAAGAAAAACTGCCCGCGCCCGCTCTGATGATCGTTGGACGCGTTGCTTCGCGAAAAATTCGCGAAATAGGCGACGCCTTCTGGCGCGGCGATGGGGACGAGTCCGCGTCAGAAACAGTTTCCATAAGCTAATCGGGAGGGAACGAAATGAGTGCTCAAGAAAACGCAGCTCCGTTGAAGAAACCGTGGCGTCTTTCGCTGGACGACTGGGCTGTCGTGGTGGCGTTGCTCGCCGCACTGCTGGTTCGCGCCGGTGTTTTCAAGCATATCCCGTGGTGATTGCCGTTCGCGATCGATTTTCAAGCAAAACGCAGAAAGAGAAGGAAAAAAACATGGCGGATGTAGTCGTAATACCTCAAGTTCAGCCGGTCCAACCGGCCCTCCGTTTTCTTCGGATTATTCCCGGCGTACTTTTGCTCGCGGCTATCGGCTACGCGGGCAAGCTGCTCGAGCAAAATGTGGGCGCGTATGCGAAGGCACATCACTGGGTCTTTCCTAATATCGAGTACGTCCTATGGGCCATTCTTCTCGGGCTTCTAATCTCCAACACGATCGGTGTTCCGGAGATCTTTCGCAGCGGCGTCGCCACCTATGAGTTCTGGCTGAAAGCCGGAATCGTTCTTCTAGGCTCTCGTTTTTTGCTTGGCGATATTCTAAAGCTAGGTGGTGTCAGTCTTCTGCTCGTGGCCGTTGAAATCACCGGAGCGATTGCTTTCATGACTTTTCTCGGCCGTGTCTTCCATCTCAAGCCAAAATTGATCACGCTGCTCGCCGTGGGTTCAGCTGTCTGCGGCGTCAGCGCCATCATCGCCACAAAGGGCGCCATCGATGCCGACGACGAAGACTCGAGCTTCTCGATCGCCGCCATTCTCGCGCTTGGCGCGTTCGCGCTATTCACGTTTCCTTTGATTGGCCACTATCTGCACTTGGGTGACCGCGCTTACGGCATCTGGGCAGGCCTGGCGGTGGATAACACCGCCGAAGCCACCGCTGCTGGCGCGCTCTACTCGGACGCCGCTGGCAAACTAGCCGTCCTCGTGAAGTCCACGCGCAATGCCATGATTGGATTCGTCGTGCTGGCCTACGCGATTTACTGGGCCAGCCAGGGCCAAGCTAAAGCTGTCGGCAACAAAGCCGCATTCCTCTGGCAGAAATTCCCCAAGTTCGTCCTAGGTTTTCTTCTTATCTCGGTGCTGGCCACCTACCAGTTCTTCAACAAAGAACAGGTGGGCGCGCTAGCGAATCTTTCGCGCTGGGCTTTTCTTCTAACCTTCGCCGGCGTCGGTCTGCGCACCAATTTTCGCGACATGCGCAAACAGGGCCTACGCCCCTTCGCCGTCGGAGCCATAGGGGAAGTCGTGATAGCCGTATTCACACTGGGTTTGGTGGTTGGTGCCGGGAAACTCTTCGGCTTCTGACCGGCCAGAGCACAAAACAAACGGGGCGCGGGATAGTCACTCGGTCCGCCGAGCGAAACCCGCGCCCCTGATTTTCCAAGCCGTTTTTCTACAGCCCTAGAACGTTGACCAACTCCCGCACCGACGCAGAGGACTTTTGTAACGCCGCGTTTTCTTCCGCAGTCAGCTTGATCTGGATAATTTCTTCAGCGCCGCCCTCACCCAGCTTTACGGGTACGCCAACGAAAAGTCCCTTAATGCCGTACTCTCCATCCAAATACACCGCGCATGGCAGGATTTTCTTTTTGTCCTTCAAAATGGCTTCCACCATCTCTACCGCCGCCGCCGACGGCGCATAGTAAGCCGACCCTGTCTTCAAAAGATTGACGATTTCCGCGCCGCCCTTGCGCGTACGCTCCACGATCGCGTCAATCCGCTCCTTAGGGAGCAAATCGGGGAGGGGAATTCCCGCAACCGTCGAATACCTCGGCAGAGGGACCATGTCGTCGCCGTGGCCACCGAGCACGAATGAATGCACATTCTCAACGCTCACTTTGCATTCGGTTGCCACAAACGAACTCATGCGCGCCGAATCCAGCACCCCTGCCATCCCCAAAACGCGATGCTTCGGAAAGCCGCTTACCTTGAATGCCGCCTGTGCCATGGCGTCCAGAGGGTTGGTAACCACGATGATGATGCAGTTCGGCGAGTGCTTAACGATCTGCTCGACAACCGCCTTCACCACGTCGTAGTTGGCCTTCAGCAAGTCGTCGCGGCTCATCCCCGGCTTGCGCGGAAACCCCGCCGTTATCACCACAACATCGCTGCCCGCCGTCCCGCTGTAATCCCCCGTAGCCGTGGAAATGCCCGCCGCCCGCGCGTCCGTCCGCGTAATCGGCCCCGACTCCAGCATGTCCAGAGCCTTGCCCGCCGGCGGCCCATCCAAAATATCTGTCAACACGACGTCCGCCAGCTCCAAATCCACAATCCGCTGCGCCGTAGTCGATCCCACAAAACCGCCGCCCACAACCGTCACTTTTTTTCTGCTCATCCGTCTCCTCTTTTTGTTTGGAATGCCGCTGCGCAGTCTTTGTGTACTCTGCGTTTCTGCCTTATCTTTTTCTTTTCTCTGCTTTTTATTTTCTCTTCGCGGGCTGGTTACCGAGCGACCGCCTGTCCCTGCATGTTCTCGATAATCGCCGTCGCAAACGCCGCGGTCCCCACCTTCGTTGCGCCCGGCATAAGCCGCTCAAGATCATACGTAACGCGTTTCTGCTGAATCGTCCGCGCGATGCCGTCCTCTATCAGTTGCGCCGCTTCCTTCCACCCAAGAAACTCAAACATCATCGCTCCAGAGAGCATCACGGAGCTGGGATTAATCACATCCTTGTCGGCGTATTTAGGCGCCGTCCCATGCGTAGCTTCGAAAACGCCAAAGCCATCGCCGATGTTCGATCCCGGCGCCATCCCGAGCCCACCCACCTGCGCCGCGCACGCATCTGAAAGATAATCGCCGTTGAGATTCGGCGTCGCCAGCACGCTATATTCATCCGCTCGCAACAAAACCTGCTGAAACACCGAATCCGCGATACGGTCGTTGATCATCAGCTTCCTCTTCCACTGCCCCTTCCCATGCGTCGCGTAAATCGCGTCCAGCGTCTGCTTCACTTCATCGCAAATGGCTTTCGTAAACGCTTCGGTAGCCTGCTCTAGGCCCGGCTCGATCATCGCCGCATTCTGTTCCACGCTCAACCCTGGATTCTTGTCCAGGTTATCCAGAATCCAGCTCTCACGCTCGGTCACCGTTTCCGCACGGAATTCCTCCCGCGCCAGGTCGTAACCCCAATCCCGAAACGCGCCCTCGGTGAATTTCTGGATGTTCCCTTTGTGCACCAGCGTCACGCTTTTCCGGCCGTGCGTCAGCGCGTACTTGATCGCTCGCCGTACCAGCCGCTTCGTCCCGGTAGGCGAAATCGGCTTGATGCCTACACCCGAGTCCCATCGAATCTGCTTCTTCCCATCTTTCAGCATGTCGTGATTCAAGAACTCCAGCAGCTTTTTCACTTCCGGTGTGCCGGACTTCCATTCGATCCCGATGTAAACATCTTCCGTGTTCTCTCGAAAGATCACGACGTCCATCTTCTCGGGCTGTTTTACCGGGGAGGGAACTCCCGCAAAATAGCGCACGGGCCGCTCGCAAGAGTACAAATCCAGAATCTGCCGTAACGCCACATTCAGCGAACGAATCCCGCCGCCCACCGGCGTCGTCAGCGGCCCTTTAATGGCCACGCGAAAATCGCGAATGGCATCTACCGTCTCATTCGGCAGCCACTCCTTGTAGGCGTTGAAGGCTTTTTCGCCGGCAAATACCTCGAACCACGCCACACTCCGCTTTCCGCCATAAGCGTGCTCCACCGCCGCGTCAAAAACCCGCCGCGAAGCCTTCCAGATGTCCCGCCCGGTGCCGTCGCCCTCGATAAACGGAATGATGGGCGTATCCGGAACCTGCAATTCACCCCCGCTGTAGCCGATCCCCTTGCCCCCAACAGGTATAGCCTGGCCGTTGTACGAACTCTTCATGAATCGAGATCCTCCCTGGATTTACGAGCGCTTCCTGTGGGAAAACCGTGCCTTTTTTCGACCAACCCACCGATTTCCGCACGTCTTCGCGAACCAGAAAACATACCACAATGCGCGTGAACTTCGAAATGAGCGGCCTAATAGAGCCTCAATCGTCCGCAGGAAAGCCTTATCTATGCCAACCCGAAATGTTTTCGTGTTATATGCTTATCTGACGGAGCTGCGCGGAACTCTACAACGCGCAGCAAGGAGACACGGAGATGATGCTCGATTGGAATGAATATCACAAAGAGCTGGGCGCCAGGATCGGCGAGCTGGCGAAGCTGAGCCCGGACACCGTCCGCGGATATCAAACGCTAAGCGCAGCCAACTCTAAGACTGGCAAGCTCGACGAAAAGACCCGCCAGCTCATCTCGCTGGCCGTTGCTGTCACCACCCATTGCGACGGTTGCATCGTCGTCCATTCCGAAGCTGCGTTAAAAGCTGGAGCGACGAAAGAGGAGATTTCCGAAGCCCTCGGCGTAGCCGTGGCCATGAACGCCGGCGCCGCTCTCGTTTACTCGACGCGAGTGCTGGATGCCGTCGCTGCAAAGTCGGCCCAAGCGCACGGCGCCTGATCTTCGCGCAACTCTATTTCCGTTTCTTGGCTTTCGAAGCTTTCACCGCTTTCGGCGCCTTCGGTCGAATCACGTCCCCAGCACGCGTCCTGCTGGCTTTTTGAGCGCCTTGCGTGGCAACGACGTGTCTCGTTAGGTCCACCGTAAATGCATCCATGGCCGACGTTTTTAACGTAGTTTCGTCGACTCCCAGCGATTCGCAAAGAATCGAGTCTTCATCGACGGTCAGCCGCAAGAAGCCGTACGACGTATTGTTGTAAACATCGAGCGTCAATGGATTGCCTTTCCCGTCGTTTCCGGGAATGCCGGGTTGCGGATTCACGCCGTTCTTGCCTTTCCGCGGAGCGCTGAGATTCAAGTAGCCGCCGTTACCCGCTACTACATAAGGGATTTGCCGGCCATCCGCCTCCATTGTGCGCGTGTATCTCTCGTAAAGGTGGGCGTGGCCGGAAAGCACGATATCCGGCCAGATATTTGCTGCCGCGCATGCGGCGTCAATCTGCGCGAGCATCGCCGGACTCGGCGAATGCGAACTGCTGATGGTGAAGGGCGGATGATGTACCGCAACGACCAGCGCAAAGGGACTTGCTCCTTTTTGTGCGCGCTGTGCCGCGGCTGCCGCCAACTGGCTTTGCAGAAACTGCATTTGTGCCGTTCCGGTGGTTGCGTCGCTGATGATTCCTGTGCTTTCGCCCGTGTTTGAATAGAGCCCGATAATCTTCAGGAAAGGGGCGTTCAGCGTGAAATACACGCCCGGCTGCGTCATTGTGGTGCGCGCAAAGCCTTTTGCCGCCGGGTCGTTCGTGGGAGCTTGCGAGCAGAAGTTTTCGTAAAAAGGCGCGAGGGAGTACGGCACGGGTTCGCTTTTGAAGAGCACGCCGTCGTGATTTCCAGGTATGGCGAAGATTGGACCAGCGTAATCCCGATAGGGGTCATAAAACTGGTCGTAGTAAAAGCGTTCTTGTCCGAAGTAATAGACCACGTCCCCCAGGTGATAGAAAAAAGCAGGACGCCCAGTTCCGTAAGACCCGGAGCCGATATCCGCGGCCATGGCATCCGCGACAGCAAACTGATGCGAAGGCTCCTTCACGCCGCCCGTATCGCCCGCCGAATGAAAAACGATCTTGCCGGCGTTCTGAATTTCCTGGCTGGCATTCGCCCCGATTACGTCGCTTAGCGACATGACTGGAGGTGTCTTCCAAGGCGCCGGGATGGCCTCGGTGGCGGGAATCTCCGAAATGCCAGAGTCTGCAGCAACGTCTTGCGGGTCGAACTCGTTGTAATTATCGGGAGAAGGCTGGGGGTTCGCGAAAGCAAAGCCGGGACTGGCCATGGTTTTCTCCTGGGATGTCTTCTGAGGGCACTTATAGAAACAGGTAATCTACCACAGCGAGGATTATAAGACGATGAATCTGTGGTCACGGCGCCGGCGTCCGCAGACGAAAACGCCCGCGGCCGAAGCCCGGGCGTTCCCTTTAACCGCAGTTAGCAGATCCGCGGCGCTGGCGGCCAACAAATGCCGAACGCCAGTTCCTTCCGACATTTTCTAAAACATATTCCAAAGAAACTGGTTGTAAACCTCGTGGTGATACTGCACCTCGGGCGCCTTTACAAACGTGCCCAACAACCGTGAACAACGGTCCGCCGAGCCTTGCTTCAAGTCGGCATAGCGCCCCTTCACGTCAGCGCCAAGCAGCTTCGTGGTCCAATCCGACTTTTTGAAGTCCTCCAGCGCCGTGTAAATGTTGTCCGGCAGATAGCGCTCCGCTTGCCGAAGGTTCTTGATTTTTGCCGTCTCGCCGTCGAGTCCTGTCTTGAAAATGGAATACATCACCAGATAAGGATTCGCGTCCGGCGCCACCGATCTCACCTCGACGCGCATGCTCTTCTCATTCCCGATCGGGATGCGGATCATCGAGCCGCGGTCCACCGGCGACGCTTTGATCTGATTGGGTGCTTCAAAGTGCGGATCGAGACGGCGGTACGCATTGACGCTGGCGTTCAGCAATAAGCAATTGTCGTTCCCATGCGTCAAAATGCGGTCCACAAACGCCCAACCCATCTTGCTAAGTTTTTCTTCGCCCTTGGGATCCCAGAAAAGATTCTTGCCGTCTTCGCTGATGGACACGTTCGTGTGCATACCGTTGCCGTTCACGCCCACAACCGGCTTTGGCAAAAAGCAGGCCGTGGTATTCATGTTCGTCGCCACTTGACGGCAGATTAATTTGTAAAGCTGGATCTGGTCCGCGGCCTGCACCACTTCGCCGTATCCATAGTTGATTTCGAATTGCGATGGCGCAACTTCCGGGTGGTCTTTTTCGTTCTGAAAGCCCATCGCGCGCTGCACTTCCGCCGTCGTGTCAATAAACGTCCGCAGGGGGTCGCCGGGAAGGGAATGATAGTAACCGCCGGTGTTTACATAATCGAATTTTCCCGTCTCGTGGTAATGGCGTTCCGCGTTTTCGCCCTTGAAGAGGAACCCTTCGATCTCGTTTGCCGCGTTCAGCGTGTAGCCTTCCTTCTTGTGCAGCGCCCCGGCGTAACCTTTCAGCACGCCGCGAATGTCCGCGCTATACGGCGATCCGTCCTTGTCGATTACTTCGCCGAAGACCAGCACTTTGCCGGAACCAAAAACGTCCGAGGGCCCCCAATAAAATGCGCCCCAATCCATGGACAGCCGCAAGTCGCTCTCGCGCTGTGCCGTAAATCCGCGGATCGAGGAGCCGTCAAACGTCAGGTTGTCCCAGCTCTTGATCAAGAACTTTTTGTCGTAGTCCAGCATGTGTAAGCGGCCTTCAAGGTCGCTGAAGAGCACTGTCACGGCCTTGATGCGCTTCTCGTCCGTCAGGTACTTGATCCGCTCTTCCTGCACTTTGTGCGGGGCAACGCGGTTTTTGCGTTGCTCTTTCGCTTTCAGGTTCAACTCTTCGAGTTCGTCATAGGAGAGAGCCAGGAAATTACGCAGTTCGTTCGACATGAATCTCCTCGAAATAAGATGAGTTCGGGTGTTGCGGTGAAATGCGGGGACTAAAGGCGCTAAGCATCGGCCCGTAGGTTATCGCGGCGGTCTCGCGAGCGTCAAATCGAAAAATCATTTCGCCCTATCGAAAAAACAAATGAAGAGCCGGACAATTTGACCGTTTGCTGCCCCTAATCGTGCGCTAGTCGTAATACTCCTGCCCGAGGTGCGTTATCAAATCCTCGCCCATCATCCAGCGCAGCGTATTTTTCAGCTTCATCGACTGAATGAACAAGTCGTGCTCGGGGTAGAGTCCCGGGGCCGTCATCGGCGACTTAAAGTAGAAGCTCAGCCATTCCTGAATGCCTTTCATTCCGGCGCGTTGCGCGAGGTCCAGAAAGAGAACCAGGTCCAGAACGAGAGGCGCCGCTAGGATGGAGTCGCGGCACAGGAAATCCACCTTGATCTGCATCGGGTACCCCAGCCAGCCGAAAATATCGATGTTGTCCCAGCCTTCTTTGTTGTCCCCGCGCGGCGGATAGTAGTTGATGCGCACCTTATGATGCATCTTGCCGTAGAGCATCGGGTAGAGCTGCGGCTGCAGGATGTACTCGAGCACGCTGAGCTTGGACTCTTCCTTGGTCTTGAAAGATCCGGGATCTTCCAGAACTTCGCCGTCGCGGTTGCCAAGAATGTTCGTTGAAAACCAGCCATCGAGTCCCAGCATCCGCGCTTTGAACCCAGGCGCAAGGATGGTTTTCATCAGCGTCTGCCCGGTCTTAAAGTCCTTGCCGCAAATCGGGACACCGTGTTCTTGAGCCAACTCTTGAATCGCCGGAAAGTCCACAGTGAGATTCGGCGCTCCGTTTGCAAAAGGCACCCCGCTCGTGATGGCCGCCCACGCATATAGCATGGAGGGAGCAATGGCCGGATGGTTCGACTTCATGGCCTCCACAAACCTTTCCGGCGTCGAATGCACCTCCTCCGGCTTGACAAACACTTCCGTCGAGCCACACCAGCACATCACTAGGCGCGAGACTCGTGAAGTCTTTCGATAATTCGCAATGTCTTCCTTAATTTTCAGTGCGAGCTCGTACTTGTTTTTACCCTTCTTAATGTTCGGTCCATCGATCATCTTCACGAACTCGTGATCGAAAGCGGCTTTCATCGGCTTGATCCCGGAAAGGAACGTCTTCACCTTCGCAAGATCCTGCGGATTCAAAACGCCGGCGTTCGCCGCGGATTGGTAGGCATTGTCCTTGAAAATGTCCCAGCCGCCGAACGTCAGGTCCTTTAAATCCGCCAGCGGCACAAACTTTTTGACCAGCGGCGAGCGCCCATCCGTGCGTTTACCAAGCCGAATCGTTCCGAGCTGAGTCACTGACCCGACTGGCTGCGACTTGCCTTTGCGGACCAACTCCACTCCCGCCATGAAAGTGGTGCTGACGGCGCCCATGCCAGGAGTGAGGATCCCAAGTTTTCCCTTCGGCGGCGCGATTTTTCCAGGCTTTTCCATGCAACTCCCCAATCACAAAGATTTGCAAACAGGAACGCAGGCAGCAGATGGTCATCCGCCGCCCAAACAAACTAGTAATGATGAGCGAAGACAGCAGGATTTGCAAATCGCTGCGGTGCGTCTGCAAAAAGAAGCGGGCACCCTAGGCGACTGTAGACAGACCTAGCTCAATAAGAACTCAACAGGGAAACGCCTCAGGAACAAGGCCGAAGGCGGTTTAGGATCGCCAAAGGGCATGCACTTCGATATTCAAGCCATTACCGCATGCACGGCAGTCTTCACCGCCAATTTGCTCACTTCCGAGCCAACGGTGAAATAAAAAGTTGCGCCCATTCCCGGTTCTGATTGCGCCCAAATCCGTCCCGAGTGTTTATGGACAATTCGTTGCACGGTGGCAAGGCCGATCCCCGTTCCTTCGAACTCCTTCTCGCGGTGAAGTCGTTGGAAGGGCGCGAAAAGTTTGTCGGCATATTTCATATCAAATCCAATGCCGTTGTCCCGTACGGCGATTGTTGGTTTGCCGTCGATGATTTTGTTGCTGATCTCAATCACCGCATGCTCCCGCTTCCTGGTGTACTTGATGGCGTTGGACAGAAGATTGACGAGCACTTGCCTCATCAGCCCGTAGTCGCATTTAATGAACATCAGGGGGCCGACTTTCCATTCGATCTCCCTTTCCCTCGTCTCGTTTTTAAATTCCTTCAAGACTTCCTCGACCAGCGTGTTTAGACCAACGTCTCGAACGTTCAATCCTTGGCGGCTGACTTTCGCTAGCTTGAGCAGATCGTCTATCAGGGACGACATTCGCATGGCGCCGTCCTTGATGTTGTGCAGGTACCTTTGTCCCTGTTCACTGAGCTGGGACGCATAGTTGTCCAGCAGAAGGCTTGAAAAGCCATGAAGCTGGGTCAGCGGCGCGCGCAAATCGTGGGATACGGAAAAAGAGAAGGCCTCGAGCTCCGCATTTGTCGTCTCCAGTTCCGCGGTGCGCTCCTTGATCTTCTGTTCCAGGCTTTCATTCAGCTTTCGGAATTTTTGCTCGAGGCGTTCGCGTTCGATGGCGTGCAGTATCGACCGGGTCAGATTATTTCCACTGACATCAGCTTTGGGGAGGAAGTCTTGCGCTCCTTCTTGCACAAGTTTGAGGGCCAGGCTCGGATCGTCCTGTCCCGTCAGTATGATGATGGCTATGCCAGTCGCCTGCGGCTTTGCCTTGAGGAATGTATCGAAGCCGAGGCTGTCTGGAAGCGCCAAATCCAGCAGGATGGCGTCCACACCTCCGGCGTTCAGGCGCTCAAGTCCCGTTGCCAGCGTGTCGACAACCTCTAAATCGAAGGGTTGCTGAGTAGCCCCGGCGAGCGACTCCTGGATCAGCCGCGCGTCCCCCGGATTGTCTTCGATCAGCAAAACCCTGATTCGTCCACAATTCATGGCTTTAAGTCCGTCAGTCGTCTTAATCCCGCGGAATCATCGGCAAGAGAAACTCCTGCAGTCTTGCGCTCTCCTCGACAGGCAGCCGGTCCAAATGAATCCCCATTTGATTCCCGCCAAAAACCCGAACGACCGAGCCTGCGCCGACCACCGGCTTCATCCGCTGCGCCAATTCCATGCTTACCTGCACCGATGTGCCCGCCGGGATGGTCCGCGGAGTCTTAACAAGTATTCCGTCCAGACTGACGTCGACCGTTTCGCACAAGATCTCCTCGAATCCAAATCGCAGCCGCACCTTGGACATGAGCGCCACGCGACGCGTTTGCCGTTTTTCATGGTCCATTCGTCCTTGGGTGGCCCGAACTAGCTTCAGCAGCCGCTCTCTGTCGACTGGCTTGTAAAGGAAAAAGCTCGCCCCGGCCGCAAATCCCTGCGACATCGCGCTGGGGCGCTGGTCGTCGCTCAGCAGGATGATGGGCGTCGTCCGGTTGGATCCCGCGCGACGCATCTCCCTCGATAGCTCCATTCCATCCGGCGATCCCATGTGCTGGTCGAAAAAGACTATGTCGAATCTTCCCTCTTCCAGAAAACTTGCAGCCTGCCCGCTTCTCGTCAGCGTCAATGCATCAACCCCAGCGGCGTATAAAACCTTTTGGATCAAATCACACGTGGCTTGTTCATCGTCCACTACAAGGGCTCGCCTTTGCATCTCATCCTCCTGGTCCTGGCCTGCGTTTCCCATCTGGTCCGAATGCCTGGCTGCGAAGATGGCTTCCGCCGCCTGCCCGGATGCGGAGTCTCAGCTTGCTGCTGGTATCTCCGTTGGTGAAACTTCGTAGCAATCAAATTGCACGCCCACCCCCATCTTGCCCCACGTCGAATCGATACGGTCGACACGCACGACATGGCCCGTGCATCGCCAGTCGAGCGACGGCTCGTCGGTAATTTCCTCAGGCATGTTCAAAAGAATCTCCACGATTTCGCCTTCGCGGATCGCCGAATTTGTTGCGTAGTAAATCCCGCCCTGAGAGAGATTGAGCGATTCCGTGCTCTCTTCCGGCGATGAGATCTTCCACACGCGTACGCGCAAAGGAGTCTTGAAACAGAGGCGGCGAGACAAACGGCGGTCTAAACTGGCTATCTTCATGAAGGTTCCGTGCACCAGAAACAGGTATGGCACAGTTGTGAACTACAAGAGGAGCACTACTATGGCCATCGTTATCCCATATTTGATGATTAATTTGAGGATTCTGCGAGCTGCTCGACCCGTTCCTCAGGGGAGGAAAGCAGTGAATTAGCCACCGGCGGCGTCGATCTACTTGCAACCCCGGGCGCTCATCTTCCGTATTTTCGTGACAATCTCACGGCAGGTCCGCCGGTGCGACAAAACAATAAACTCCCAAAAGGCCCCTATATATATGGGGTTTTGGTCAGGTTCCTGGAATCAGTACAACCCGCAATCTCTCGAGGTCTATACGGGTGGTGATACACCAGCGGGTCGCTGCGACCGAGAGACGGCACAGAAGGACAAACAACATTCTTCTTGAAGTCCTATTCTTGATTCTGGTTATCTCACCGAGCCCTGCGAGGCGTCGCGTTGCTCGACTTCCTATTATGGGAAGCCTGCCAGATTGGGAATGCTGAATAAGGAATAGGTTCTCACTCGGCTGCTACACGGCCCGCCAGTCTCCTGCAAATTCCCCCGTGCGCGCGTCTCTTTCCCCGCTAAATTGGCATCCTCACCGCGGCTTAGAACCAGTCGCTCCGATAGGCCACCCACCAACTCGCATACACGATGGGAATCGTGGCAAACACGGCCCACCAGAAGGGCAGAGCTAAATCCGCCACCAGTCCCAGCCCGCTGAACGTAAGCCAAAAAATCTTCTTCTGCACGATTTCATTTTAGCCGGAACTGACGTCGAAGAGGCTGCCGTGTCCGTCGCGATTCCATAGTTGCAATTCGCTAGGGCTTTAGCTTTTCTTGTGATCGAGTTCCGCCCATCGCGCATAGAGCCGGTCCACTGTTTTCCGCGCCTCGTCCAGCTGCATGGAAGCACTGTGCAGCCGCGGGCCATCGCTCATGATCGCCGAATCCTGCAGTGCAGCTTGGCGGGCGTGAAGTTCCTGCTCAGCCTCGGCGATGCGCTGTTCGATGCTCTCAAGTTCACGAGTCTCTTTGTAGGAGAGCTTCTTTTTCCCTGTAAGGATGGGGGCTATATCCGCGGCCGTTCGTGGGCGTACGGCAGGCTCAGGGACACTGGCTTTCCCGCTCTCCTGCTTCTGCGATTCTTGCCAAACATCCCATTGGGAATAATCCGCAAAACGCTCGATTCCGCCCAGCCCGTCAAACCCGACGACAATTGTGGAAACGCGATCCAGCATGTAGCGATCGTGCGTCACCAAAACCAGCGCCCCACGAAACTCCAGCAAACTTTCTTCCAGGATTTCCAGCGTAGGAATATCCAGATCGTTCGTAGGCTCGTCCAGCAGCAGAACGTCCGCAGGCTGCAACATCAGTTGTGCGATTAAAACGCGAGCGCGCTCGCCGCCGGAAAGCTTGCCCACGCGCCGGTTCAAATCTTCTCCCGTGAAAAGAAATCTCGCTGCCCATGAAGCCACATGAATCACTCGGTCCTGGTAAATCACGGCATCGCTGTCCGGCGCCAGCGCTCGCCGGAGCAGCAGATCGGGATCAAGCTCGCGGTTCTGATCGAAATAAACCATGCGCAGCGGTTCCGCTTTGCGAATCTTACCCGCTCCGGGCTGCAGGTCTCCGCGAAGCAAACGGAGCAACGTGGTTTTTCCGCTGCCATTTGGACCCACGAGCCCCACTCGCATTCCCGAAGTCACCGTAAAGTTCAACTCTTCGAAGAGCACTCGGTCTCCAACGGCACCCGTAACTCCGTCGAGTTGAATCAATTGCTTGGTCTGCCGGTTCGTCGCGGAAAAATCTATTTGCGCTGTGCTGACTCCGGTCCTGGCCTTCATCTCGGCAAGGTCGCCAATCATCTTGTGCGCTTTGTCGATGCGGTCTTTCGCTTTGGATGTCCGCGCTTTGGGGCCGCGACGCAACCATTCGATCTCCGTGTGCACGCGGTTCTCAAGCGCTTCCTGCCGGTTCCGTTGCGCGTGGAGGTGCTCCTCTTTCACCTCCAGAAATTTGCTGTAGTTTCCTTGGACGCGCAGCGCGCCGTCCTCGTATGCGCGATCGATCTCGACCATTTCATTGGTAACGTTTTCCAGAAAATAGCGGTCGTGGCTCACCACCACACTCGCGAAAGCTGCCCTTTGAAGAAGTTTTTCCAGCCATTCGATTCCCGCGAGATCCAAATGGTTAGTCGGCTCATCGAGCAGCAGAATATCGGGGTTCTGTACCAGCGCCTCGGCGATAGCCAGCCGCTTGCGCCATCCGCCAGACAGTGTTGCCGCTGGAATCTCGAGGTCTGTAAATCCCGCGCGGCCAAGCGTCTCGGCGGAGCGCGCCGCTCTCTCCGACTGGGGCATGGACACTCGATTCAGCGCGCTCTCAATTACCGCCAAAATGTTAAGTCCGGGAGCAAATTCGGAGATTTGCTTGACGTAACTGAGTCTCGTGCCTTTGCGCACGGCGACGTCTCCGCTATCGGGCTTCGTCTTCCCGCACAGCATCTCCAGCAGCGTCGATTTTCCCGAGCCATTCGGGCCAATCACGCCGATCCGGTCCCCTTCGGACACCGTGAAGGAGATATTCTTGAATAGCGGCGCGACTCCGTACCTTTTCGATAGTCCCTGCGCGCTGATAATCGGTGGCAATTCTCTCGGTCTTCTCCTTCTGTTAGTTTAACCTGAGGAGCGAACGCAAGCACACTTTGCAACCGCGAGGCTCGTCGAAAGCTTGTCTCAGTCAACGCACAATTTTGACGCCCTCATCCTCGGCGCCGGCGCCGCGGGACTCTTCTGCGCCGTCGAAGCTGGCAAGCGCGGTCGCCGCGTCGCGGTCCTCGAGCGCGCCGATCGCATCGGCAAGAAAATCCTCATCTCCGGCGGCGGCCGCTGCAATTTCACAAACCTCCATTGTCACCCCGAAAATTTCCTCAGCGCCAACGAACACTTCGCGAAATCCGCGCTCGCCCGCTGCACTCCGTTGGATTTCATCGCGCTTGTAGAAAAGCATCGCATCCCGTACCACGAAAAAACGCTCGGCCAGCTTTTTTGCGACCGATCCGCACAAGACATCACCAATATGTTGGAAGCCGAATGCCGCGGCGCCGCCGTCCAAACCTTTCTCAACGTCAAAATTGAGGAAGTTCAGCGCACGACTGAGTTCGTTGTGCGAACCGGCTCTGCCGACTTTCGCGCCCCAGTCCTGGTCGTCGCCACCGGTGGTCTTTCTATCCCCAAAATCGGCGCCACCGCGCAGGGCTACGATCTGGCGCGCCAATTCGGGATGAAGATTATAAGAACGCGCCCCGCGCTCGTCCCACTCATTCTTCCGAAGAAAGAACAAAATCAGTACAGTGATCTGGCGGGTGTCTCCGTGCCTGTCGTCGTTTCCGCCGATCATCAATCCTTCCGAGAACAAATGCTCTTCACACACCGCGGCCTTAGCGGCCCCGCCATCCTTCAAATTTCTTCCTATTGGGAAAAAGGGAAGCCCCTGCGCATCGACCTCGCGCCCGACCGCGAAGTTACCACCGCCGTCCGCAAAGCCAAGACCAGAAACTTATCCGCCGCACGCGCCGCTTTCCTGGGCGTTCTGCCCAAACGCTTTGCGGAACGCTGGCTCGATTTGCACGCGCCGCCCACTTGGACCAACGAAGCATTAGACTGGCTCGAACGGGATCTGCATGAGTGGGTTCTCGTCCCCGCCGACACCGAAGGCTACGAGAAAGCTGAAGTCACCGCCGGAGGCGTCGACACAGCGGAGCTATCCAGCAAAACAATGGAAAGCCGAAAAGTTCCCGGCCTATTTTTCATCGGTGAGATCGTCGACGTCACCGGCCATCTAGGCGGTTTCAATTTTCAATGGGCCTGGGCATCTGCCGCCGCCGCTGGACGTGCTTTGTGATAGCTGCTGAACGATAGGCCGCCACAGCTTTGCTTGCATCACGGCTTCGGATACCGCCGGAGCTCCCTCACCAAATAAACGACCACGGCGATATTGAGGATCAGCGCGACGCTTTTCGCCACTGTCACATGGTGAATAATTTCATATACTTCCAGTGGAAGGAACGAGCCAGTCGTAATGATCGTAAAATATTCCGCCCATCGTTTGCGCAGGGCTAATCCCGTCCCCTCGGTAAGAAAAACCGCCGCGTATATAAACGTGCCTACGCTCAATTCCTTTAATTTCGTGTCATCGACCAACGGCAGTTTCGCCAGCAGCCAGTGAATGAAACGATTGTGAGGATCCACACGAAACGCATTGATCCAGTGGTCCGCAACGGCCGCCACGTCTCTGTGCAGCAAGTGCAACGCGCCGATGCCGACAGCAAGCAACGCGAATCCCTTCAAAAGTTTGAAGGCCGCGATCAGCAGGAGGCCGCGAGAGTGTGATTTTGTGTCGGGCATCTACCAGGGCCAGTCCGCTCCCATCGTTGCAGACTCAATTGTACAGGACCCTGGCAGAGCAGCCCGTCAGGACTTGCTTCCAAGTAAAGGAAAGGCAAAGCGATCTAGACCGGCCGTCTTGCAACTACGGGCGATCGGCCAATATTTTCTTACTGAGATTGCCTGTCGGCGGATCTTGAATCGTAGTTGTCACGCCATAGAACGTGTTCGCCGCGAATACGTTCCCGGTCGATCCTGTAGCCTCCAGGATTCCCACTGGCGCTTCCGTAATCAGATTGTCCCTCACGTTGTTGTTGTTGCCCTGAACGAAAATGTCCGCGTCGCCGCCGTTGAACACGCGATTCTCCTCAATGCGATTGCCGTTCCCGATAATAGTGATGTTCTCGAAGACGCTCGCGGAAAACGCGGTGTTGCCGTGCACGTGATTGTCATTTCCGTCGATGAAGATACCCACCTGATCGATTCCAACGGTGTTCTCTCCAACTCGCACATTATTCGATTGCGTCACCAAAATAGCTGTCGCAACAGCCGTGCATGTCGTGGCGTCGCTGCAAGGCGACCAGAAATTGTTCGTCACTGTGTTGCCGTGAATTGCGCCTGACGCGGAAAAACCGATCTGGATGCCGTTCTGGGCGGCGCCAGTGGTCGGACCGGCGCCGGTAACAACGTTATCGTTAATTCTCGCGTTCGTTCCGGTTTCGTTCGCGGTGACTCCGTTCTTCTGGTAACCGTGAATCGAACAATCGGAAATCTCCACATTCGAATTCTGGCCGCCACCGCTTTCCACAAAAACGCCTGTCCCACTCTGGCATCCATTCAAGGATGCAGTGAGAGCGAAGTTGCGAACGGTCGCGTGCCGCAGGCTCCCCGAAGAATTCTGAAAGTAAACGCCGATCAAATCCGGGGCGCATTCCGTAATTCCATTGTTGATCCCATCGACCGTCAATCCGGTGATCGAGACATTCGTCGCTCCGCTCACGAATACAGCCGCGGCAATCGCATCGCCCGTCGCCAGACTCGTCGCGTTCTGCTGAATCGAAGCCGGCACCAGGAACGCGCCGGAATCGGCCTCTATATCCAGAGATTTAGTAATCGAAAGCTGCTCCGCGTAGTTGCCATTGCAAACGACAATCTCATCGCCTGCCGAAGCCGCGTTAATCGCATCCTGGATTTTTGTGTATTGGGCATGTGGGCATGCCGCCGTGTTGCTCACGACCAGCTTGCTGGAAGGTGCAGCAAGCGAAGTGTGCGCCGTCAGAATCAAAAGAAAGGTGAACAAACCGCTGCGAAGGACAACTGATTTATGGAGTTTCATGATTTCCCCCTGTCGTTTTCGATCGACGTCTAGAGCGCGGAGCTGGGGCCACCCAAGTTTGCGAAATGAGGCACCTCGCCCGCAGATACTCCCACCAGGAAGCGAGAGGCAAGCATAGAACAGGACCCCAAGAGGGCGACATCCCTCTGCCTACATTCTAAACCACAAAACCCTTACGCCGTCACTAGTACTGTCCGACGAGTTGTTTCGAACGAAAATCTACTTGTGCGAAGGTAGTTGATCCCAGATGGCCGGATCTTCCGTGCCCAGCACCCAGGAACAAAACCCCTGAAGCCCGCGCTCCTTCGCGAGCGCATAGCGTTCCCGGAAAGTGTGCGCATCGGTGAAAAAAATCCACTCGCGCATGTCCGCCCTATAAAAATAAAACCAAGCCACACGATCGGTGGAATCCCATTCAATATGTCCGCCGTACGCTCTCGCCAGGTCCAGCGCGTCGTCCGTGCCGATGTATTCCGCCGAAGGATTGGGCTTGTCCCCCGATTTGTCGTCCGATTTCACCGGCGTACCCGCAAACCAGTGGTAGCCATACAAGGGAATGCCCAGCGACAATTTCTGCGCCGGCACGAATTTCAGTGCGTACTCCAGATTGCCCGTCGTCCAAGCCCATCCCGCCACTGGCCCAGGCGCCGTCCACCGCGTGTGCTGGTCGTAGGTCATCAAGCAAATCAAGTCTACGGATTGTGCCAGCGCCTTCAGGTCATAAGCTCCGCGCCAATTCTCATAAATCCAGGCGGCGAATCCGCCTTCTCCAGGCGCGCCTGGCGCATTGGGCACGGTGGCAATCGTAAGCTGCAATCCCTCTCGATGAAACGCCGCCGCAGCCTCGCGAACCATATCCGAAAGCGCGTCGCGGTCCGTCCAATGCACATTCTCAAAATCAAATTGAAATCCCGTGTAACCGTTGTCTTTGCACGCGCGAACCAGTTGCGCGTACATGTTCTCCTTCGCGGTCGCGTTCTTCAGTAACTTGTGAAAATCCTCCTGCGCAAAATCGCCGTTCGCCACAATCGGCATTACGGGAACGTGATGCTGCTTCGCCGTTTCCATTACCAGTGGATTTGCCCCGCCGGAAAGAAGCCCGTCGGCATCCACGCCGTACCATGCCGGAACCAGCAAATCGATCTTGTCCGCATGCGCCAGAAACGAGCGCACCGACTTGGGCTCCCGCGTCATGTAAAAAAGCGCCTTTGGCTGCTGTCCGCGCCCAGCGGGTGCAAGGAAAGTAAATGCCGCGGCAACGATGAAAAAAGAAAGTAAGCGTTTCATGATGGCCGAAGTTTAGCTGTCCGCGATGCTCAAACGCAATGCGCCTCTCACTAACCGCACTGGAATCGATCTAGCAACTCCCGCCCATGCTTCTTCGCGGCGAAGCCGTGAACACGTCCGCGATACTCTTCTGATCGCTCAACTCCGTCTCGATTTTTCCCAAAGTGTCTTCAATCACACCGACTGGAGCGCACTCCGCTTCCGGGATCATCGCTGCTCCGGCCGAGTAGAGCGAGATCAAATACAAATAACTCGACAGAATGTGCCAGCACACCGGATTCGGTTGCAGCCGCAGCCTCGGCGGAATCAGCGTCAACGAATCCAGCAAAATGGCATCCGTGACGTGCCTGTAAGGAAAAATTCCGGGCAACTTTGGCACCAGGTCCACGGTATCGACGAAGCGGTAGGTCGTTGTGACCGTTTGGTGATACTTCACGACAAAGTCATGATTTCCCGTCCGCGGGCTCGCATACGTATAGGCCGTGGGATTGTTGAACGGGGCTGCCGCGTTCGCCGCCACATCCAGCGCAAGCAAAGTTGCAATCGCGCCTCCGAGACTGTGCCCACAGATGGTCAATGAACTTACCTCTTGTTTCCACCCAACCGTCCCGAGCGATTTCACAACGGACAGCGCGCCAAGTCCCTCCTCTACAGACATCGATCTGTACATATCCGTGAAGCCGTCCTCCGTTCGGCCTGCTCCGGCAACAAACGTGAAGGGTTCATCCAAGAATTGGGCGTCTTGCACCCACTCCTTGATCCCTTCCGTTCCACGGATCGCCACCACCGCTTCGCCGTTGTCCTGTGCTTGGAGAATCAGACCCATCTTCACTCGCGTATTGCCCCGCTCCGGATTCGAATCCGTTGCCAAATCGTTTGCATAGATCGTGGCTAGCAAATCATAGCCGGGCGTAATGGGTGGTTTCTCCGCGAACACGTCATACACCGCGTTTACAAGCTGCGCATACTCGATGGCTTTGTCCCAGTCCATGATTTTTTCCTTCCGAGGAGGGAACCGTAGGGGTACGTAACTGCGCGGCTAATCTTAGGCAGCACCAAGTCCCAAGTCAATTGGAAGATCCCGCAGGTGCACGGCACGCCGTGCCCGCTCCAGGCAAGCCAAGGCGGCCGCGACTGGTGAGAATTGCCGGCACCACCGCCAACTATCTCCACTTCTTCAACTGCGGCCAAATTTTCTCCAGCGTCCCAAACTTGGCTCCCCGGCAAATATAAACAGCGATCTCTTTCTCCAAGGCATAGGGGTTGTCCGCCGAAGTCCCCACGTACTCCACATGCTCAAACAATTCCTCAAGGCGCTCCCGCGAATCCCCCAACACCACCAAACAATTCCCGGAATAGCCCCGCGGACCCCACAGCCAGTAAGTCTGGTGTCCGCTGAGCGCCGACGGCAATCCATAGTGCGGTCCAAAAAAATCGATCGCGCCAGCCTGCCCGTAGTCTTGCGCAAAAATCCCGCACCCCGGCCGTTCCGCTGGCGAAAGCCGGTTATAAGCCGTGGCCGTCTCGGCCACAATCTCTTCCCAGCCAAACTGATCGGCGTACCACTGCGGCAAAGGCGCCCGTTCGTGGCTGTGTTCCATCACCGGCGGTTTCATCGGCAGGTATTTCAGATAGTTAAGGAATTTTTCCGGCGAAAGAATCGGCACGGCAAGCGGAGCGAGTTGCGCGCCGCTGGCGAGCAAAACAATCACAATGACCGCCTTCAGCCAAACGAGCCGGTTCGGACCAACTCGGAGGCTCTCCGCCTCTGTACCTGCAATTTTTCTACGTTCGATCGCAGCTTCGATTGCCACCGCTCCTGCGGCCAGCAACATCGGATAAATCGGAGACAGATAATAATTCTTGCCGTGCAAAACAAAGAAAACCGTAAAACAGACCAGGTAAGCCCATCCGAGCAAGCGATACGGCTTCAGACCCGGCGACACGAAGAACGCAATCAACCCCCTTATCCAGATCGGAGCGGTGATAGGGTCGATCAGCAGCATCTGCTGAAAGAAAAATTGCGGCAGAGGCAGCACCACATCGCGCCCATCTGCGCGAATGTTGTGCATCAATTCAACGAAGGGCCAATGGTTGTGAATGTTCCAAAACAGGTTAGGCAGGAAAATCAAAAAAGCTGCAAATCCGCCAATCCAAATCCACGGATTCAGAAAAACGCGGCGCTCGGGAGTCAGCAAAAGTCCAACAACCATCCCAAAACCAAACAATGCGATCGAATATTTCTCCTGCAGTCCGATTCCCGCCACCACGCCAAACCAAAGCCAATAGCGAGGATCGTCGCGCTTAATTGCGAGCACCGCGAAGTAGGCACAACCCATCCACAAATTGGGTTCCAGGCAATTGGTGCCGAGCAAGCTCCCGTTCGAGAGATATTGGGGCGCAATCAGAACAGTGATCGCGCTCAGCACTATAGCAAACCGCCGCCCGCCGAATTCGCGCGCAAGCACGGCGGTTTGCAACACTAGCAGGGAAGAAGCCACCGCGGGAATAAACCGAATGCTGCGCAGCGAGTCTCCCAAAATAGCGCGGCAAATGTGAATCAAGAAGGGGATCAGCGGCGGCTGGTCGACATAGCCCCAGGCCAGATGATTCCCGCATGCCATGTAATCAAATTCATCGCGAAAATATCCGTACTGGTTATTGAAGTAGCAGTGCAGAATAAATCTTCCCAGCGCAATGACGATAACAATCAACATCCCATCCGCGAAAAGAGACCGCTCCCTCGCCCGCATTCTCACCATCCCTCAGCCAATGGCAGCACCCCCGCTCGTAGGGCCGCAGCATGCCGTGCCCGTGATTCTGTACCTGCTGCCCTTTCCCCGTCCTGCTTGTGCGTTTTCCGCTCTGCCCGCGCTAGGGAAGCGTAAACGCAATCACGTAATCCCCCTGCTTCGTTCCCAGCTTGCCATGTCCGCCCGCCGCAATCACAACATATTGCTTTCCTCCGACGCTATACGTCATCGGCGTAGCCTGCCCTCCCGCCGGCAGCTGATACGCCCAGATTTCCTTGCCGGTTTCCGAATCGAAAGCGCGCAGATAGTTGTCCATCGCCGCCGCGGTAAAAACAATTCCTCCCGCCGTAACCATCGGACCGCCTAAAGTAGTCGTGCCCGTTTTCATCCCTGGAATGAGACTCCCCAGCGGCACGTCCCAGACCTTCCTACCCTCAAACAAATCCACCGCCGCCAGCGTTCCCCACGGCGGCGCATTGCAGGGCAACCCGCTCGGCGAGAGCAGCGGGGTCCGAAACATCGCAAACGGCGCGCCAGTCTGTCGCGCAAATTCGCCGTGCAATCTGTCGGAGTCCGTAGCGTTCTTCCGCGCCTCATCCAACTCCGCTCGCGGAATCATCTTCACGAAAATTGGCAACCGGTTTGTGTCTACAAACAGCAAATGCCGCTGCTGGTCATACGCCGCGCTGCCCCAGTTCACGCCACCCACGTTGCTCGGAAATACCAGCGTGCCTTCCAGACTTGGCGGAGTAAAAATATCCCCAGAACGTGCCGCTTTGATTTGCTCCGCACACCATTGCTTCTCTCTATCATCCTTGCCCCACGCATCTTCGACGGAAAGCTTTTCCGGCACGAGCGAAATGGTAGAAGCCGGCTGCGTAGACCACGATTCTTCTCCTGGAATGTCGCTCTTAAGCACGGATCGTTCTTCGACTGGCAGAAGTGGCGCGCCAGTCAGCCGGTTCAACACAAAAACGCGTCCCATCTTCGTCGTAATGGCAATCGCGGGCGTCCCGTCTTTCCAAGCAAAAAGCGTCGGCTGCGACGCCACGTCATAATCCCAAAGATCGTGGTGCACCACCTGGAATCCCCAAACGAATTCTCCCGTCGAAGCCCGGAGCGCCACGACCGAATTCGCCCACTTGTTGTCGCCTTTGCGAAATCCTCCGTAGTAGTCCGGGCTCGCGCTGCCGGTCGGAATGAATACGAGGTCGCGCGGCGCATCCACCGAAAGGGTGGACCACGCATTCCCAGCACCCGTGCGCGGCGTGTTTTGATAGGCCCAGGGGGCAATGGGATCCCACGTCCAGCGAAGTTTGCCCGTTCGAACGTCGAATGCCCGCACGATCCCGCGTTCCAAAGTCACCGCGCGATTGTCCCCCTCCGATGAGCCGGTAATCACCAAGTCCTTGTAAATCGCGGGAGCCGAAGTCACTTGGTAATCGCCCGGGTCGCGCATCTTGACGTCGGTGGTCAGGTCGACCTCGCCGCTGGTTCCGAAATCAACGCAGGGCCTGCCCGTTTCGCCATCGAGTGCTATCAAACGTGCGTCCAATGTGCCGATGAAAATGCGCCAAGCGCAGGCTTTGCCTTTGCCGGCTTTGGCCGACTCATCGCGCCACGCCGATACTCCTCGCGAGGTCACTTCCGAGAACCCGTGGGGGTGTTCCAACTTAGGATCGAATTCCCAGAGCTTAGTCCCGCTCACTGCGTTTAAAGCAATTACGTGATCGTAAGGCGTGCTCAAAAATAGTTTCCCGTCAATCAGTATCGGTGTAGCTTCAAACGCCGCTTTCTTGTCGAGATCCTCGTCGTACGGCAACGCCCCCGTACGATACGTCCACGCCACCTTCAGTTGGGCCACACTGCCGCGGTCGATCTGCCGCGCGGGGGAGTAGCGCGTCCCGCCGGGATCGTTGCCGTAAGTCGGCCACCCGGCCTCGGTGGCCGTTTGCGCCGCCAACAACGCAGGAAACAGAAACAAAAAGGAGAGCAGGGAGGTCCACGCAGCAAATTGCGAAACATGTTTGTAGTTCATGGTTGGACAATTATGGCGAGAAGGCTCAGAGCAACAAAGCACTTGGGACAAGTGGGCTTAGCAGGGGGACGAACGGGCCGCTCACCGGCTCCACGAGCACTTTCCGGGCAGCTTCAGCAACTCCGGCCGCTGCTTCACGTACCGCCGGCTCCAGCGCAATTCCGTCGAGTCCTTCAGTACGACCTTGTACTCTCCATGAAACCACGGCAGCATCTCCCGAATCGCATCCAGCCTCACCAAACTCCCTCGGTTAATCCGCACGAAGATCTTCGGATCAAGCGAGCCAGCAAGCGATTCCAGAGTTCCTCGCAACGTGTGAGTTTTCGCGCCGCAATGCAGGATCAAATAGTTCCGATCCGCTTCAACCCACGATATTTCCCGGATCGCCACAAAATGTGCCCGCTCATTTTCGTGCACCAACAGCCGGTCAGGAAACGATCGCTCTCGCCGGAGTTGCCCGAGCAGTTCCTGAATGCGCGCCGCGAAACCATCATTCGATAGCGCATTCTGCTCCCGCGCCCGGCGCAGCACTGTCCGGAAGCGCTCTTCGCCAAAGGGCTTAAGCAAATAATCGAACGCATGAACCTCGAATGCGCGCAGAGCGTACTGATCGTGCGCCGTCACAAACACAACGCGCGGCATTTCTTTTGCCGCAATGGCCTGTACCACCCCGAATCCATCCATCCCAGGCATCTGCACGTCGAGGAAAACCAGATCCGGCCGATGTTTCTCAATCGCCGCGATCGCGGTTTCTGCGCCGCCCGCCTCACCCACCACGGCAACATCCGGCTCCTGCCTCAACAACCTCAATATCTTGCGCCGCGCCGGCGCTTCATCGTCGACTACCAGCACCTGAAGTGTGCACAAGGAAGCCACCGGCTAAAAATGACTCTCCTCTATATGAAAGGGAACCCTCAGCGTCACTTCCGCCCCGCCCGACGGCCGGTTGGCAATCCCAAACTCCTGTTCGGTCCCGTAAAGCTGTTCCAGCCGGCCCCGGATATTTGCCAGCCCGACTCCGCGATTGATCGCCGCCTCGCCGCCCCGGGTACCAAAACCCGATCCCGTGTCGGCAACCTGCAAAATCAGCGAGCCATTCTCGCGCCTTGCCCCAATCGATATATCTATCCCCGCGCCGCCGTCTTTCAATCCATGGCGCAGCGAATTTTCCACTAGCGGCTGCAAGATCAGCTGCGGCACCAGCGAATTCCCGAGCTCCGCATCGACGGAATATGTCACCCGCAAGCTCGATTCAAACCGCTTCTGCATGATTTGCAAATAAAGCCGCGTAATCTCCAGCTCCTGCGCCAGTGGAATTTCGTGCGAATTGGCCGTTCGCAGCGTCAGCCGCAGCAATTCGCTCAACTGTGTCAACATCGCGTCCGCCGCCGGCACATCCTCATACATCACAGAGGAAATCGTGTTCAGCGTGTTAAACAAAAAATGCGGCTGCAACTGCAATCGCAAATTCTCCAGCTGCGCCTGCGCCAGCTTCGCCTGCAACTCCGCCGCGGCCAGTTGCTGCGCCTGAGCAATTCGCAAACGCTCCAGAAAGTAATACACCAGCACCACCATCGTATATCCGAGCAAGTCGTTCGATAACTCCATGGGATAGCGGAAGCGCATGATGCCGTAGTCGTAGCTCCCCAGTCCCACCAGAGGGGACAGTATCCAGCGGCTGACCGCCATCAGACTGGTGTGCAAAAAAGAGAAAGCTACTGCTGACAACAGATGCAGGCCGATTAACCTCAGCCACCCAATGGATTTGAACAGGTACGAACCCGCCATTCGGAATACCAGCGGCAGAATCACGAACACCGAATATACGCCGGTGAACTCCTCGAGGAATCTCACCCCAAAAGTCCCCGGCCTCTCGCGGGAAAGATCGTCGAGGAAACGGTAGCTGAAGATCAGAACGAAGATGCCGGTGTAAATGAGAAAAAGAATCGCCCATCCCTGCGCGCGCGTAAGGCCCAACACGCCTCTCTCCTGTTTCGGAAGGCTCGAATGCGGCGCCGGGTTCTTCGAGGAAACGTCAGTCATAAACTCGCCCTTAGGCGATTGATTATGCTCCAGAACGGGCGAGGGTCGAAAGGGAAGAACGCGCAGGACCTACTCGTAGAAAGACTCGGGAAGAATGGAAATCAATCGTGGCTTTCGATCAATCCGGCTCCTGAGGCAGTCAGACGCACTCAGGATCCGCGACGGCGGTCCATGGAGAAGATGGAACTGGCAATCGTAATCGAAACCAAAGCTACCATGGCGAATGCGAGAATGACCACAATCACTGGAAACTCCCTTCTACAACACAAGAAGGAAGGGCAGGTAGGCTTCCAAACACAATGTTCGTGTTTTCAGTGAGATACAGCTATGAAATATGAAATCGTGTCATCAATTGGAGACAAGTGTCAGTCGGAAGGCACATTTTTCCAGTAATAGTACTGACTAGCGGGGCGCTCAGGGAGCGCCCCATAGAAGCAATCTCAGCCTATGCCTTGCTCAGGCGGATAGATCCATCCCCGGTGTGCACGGTAAGGGACTGCCCGCCGCCATTCATCTTTCCATGAAGCTGCGAGTTGCTGAACGTCCCTTCGACGGTTACAGGCAAGCCCACGCTGATGTGCCCGTCGCCAGTGCTGGCGTCAATATTCGCTTGAAAGTCGCCCGGCAGGGCCAAATCCACGCTTCCATCGCCTGTTCGTATATTCCAGCTGTCAGCCATCTTGGACCCCGGAAGGACATGCGTATCCACGCTTCCGTCACCCGTCTTAATTAGCAGGCCGTCGAATCGCCCCGAAACCCTCACATGGCCATCGCCGCTATCGGCGTCCAGCTTACCGTCCAACTGGCGAGCTTCTATCGAGCCGTCTCCGGTATGCAGCTTCATATCGCCCTTCAGCGTATCCACGTTGATGCTTCCGTCGTGCGTGTGTAGATCAATCGTGCCCGTCAGAGTGTTCGCTCGAATCGCTCCATCGCCTGTTTCCACGGTGACATTTCCATTGATGGAGCTGGCCTCGACCGAGCCGTCTCCCGTATGTGCATTCAAATCAGCGTTTTGCGGCATGCGTACTTCGATATGTAGTCTCCGCCCGCGGCCGCCCCAGGAAAATCCCCAGTGTCCGGTAACCCGCGCGATCAGCTCCACCTGGTCGCCGTTCTGGTGCGACTCAACGTGCAGATTCTTGTCCAGCTCATAGCCTTCATAGTCGACGTGAAATTCTACAGTCTTGCTGTCGCTCGTGGTGACGCGCACGCTGCCGTCATTGGTGTCGATACGCACATTGGCCCGCCCCGAAATGGTGTAAGTTTTCGAGGGCCAGTCCGTAGCCCCGGCGTGTGGCGCGAACACGGCTGCGGCAAGCAGGGCACCAGCTGCAATCCCTAAGCGAAGCACGCTCGTGCGGTTGGGATCGAGTTTCATGGCTCAAAGCCTCCGTAACATCGTCTTCAAACTAGCCGTTCTAACAGTAGGTACGAAACCCCGGTTCAAAATGTTCCGTTTCTAACGCTTCACCGGTGCGGCCGTGCCCAGCTCGTTCCTAGAGATGCGGCCGTGGGCCCCATAGTCTGATACCCGGGTCAGCATTTCGCCCCGAGCTGGACATCACCAGATGCTCTTAACGTTTGGCGGCAGCCCTTTTGTGAGGCACCGCTTTCGGCTTCATTGCTCCCGGCTTGGCCCGCAGCGCCGCCAGGAACTGTTCTGTCGGCAGAGTATTGATGACGTCACGCTTCTCGAGCCAGCCGCGGCGGGCCATCGTTACACCGTAGCGGATCAACGCCAGATTCGTCGCGTTGTGCGAGTCGGTCGAGATCACGACCTTCACTCCGCGGTCCTTACACATTCGCAAATAAACATCCTTCAAATCCAGACGGTCGGGGTACGAATTGCATTCCATAGCCACGCCATGGTTCGCGCACGCTTTCAGAATCTTCTCCATATCGTAATCCATGGGATCGCGCCGCAGGAGTAGCCGCCCCGTCGGATGCGCGATGATCTGCGTGTAGGGATTCTCAATCGCCCGGAGCATGCGTTCCGTCATTGCAGCTCTCTCCAGACTGAAATACGAGTGAATCGAACAGACTACGACGTCCAATTGCGCCAGCAACTCGTCCGAGTAATCCAGCGAGCCGTCCTTCATGATGTCGACTTCGGCGCCCGCCAGCACCCGAATCCCCAGCCCTTTGTCACTCGCTTCATGAATCTTTTTGATGTGCGCGGCCATGCGCATTTCGTCCAGACCATTCGCTACCGTAACGGCCTTCGAGTGATCGGTGATGGCGATGTACTGATGTCCCAGTTTGCGCGCGGCCTCCGCCATCTCCTCGATGGAATTTTTTCCATCGCTGGCCGTCGTGTGCATCTGCAAATCGCCCTTCATATCCTTCAGTTCAATCAAGTGCGGCAGTTTGTGCGCTTCGGCGGCTGCGATTTCGCCCGTGTTTTCGCGCAGCTCGGGCGGGATATAGTCCAGTTTCAGCTTCGCGTAGATTTCTTCTTCGGTGCGTCGCGCGACTGGTTTTTCTCCCTTGAGCGTCGCTAGGGCGTACTCGTTCAGCGTCAGCCCCATGTCGTTGGCTCGCCCGCGCAGCGCCACGTTGTGCTCCTTAGAGCCCGTAAAATAAAGCAGCGCCGCGCCAAAGCTCTCCTTCTCCAAGAGCCGCACATCCACCTGCAAGCCATTCTGCAGCGTGAAACTGACTTTGTTCTCGCCATGCGCCAGCGTCTGGTCAATCGCGGGAAACTCCAGAATGTGTTTGGCTAGAGCATCTACCTGTTTCTGCGCGGTATGTCCCGCACCAAGCGTCAACAGCAGATCCAGATCTCCCACCGTTTCCTTGCCGCGCCGCAGCGAACCCGCCGGAGTCACGTCCTCCACCGCTTTGCCCGCTTTCTTGATATGCGCAATGATTTCCGCCGCCGCGGCCTCCGCGGCATCGATGTGAAAGCGGCCCGAAGACTTCTTGAATACTTCGATCGCCTTCAAAATGTTCTGTTCGGTCTTTTCGCCGAATCCCGGCAAATCACGAAGCTTGCCCTCTTTCGCGATTTTCTCCACATCCGCCACGGTACCCGCCTTGAAATGCGACCACAGAAACGCCACCTTCTTCGGCCCGAGCGATTGCAGTTGCAGCAAATCCAGAATCGTCGCCGGATATTTCTTCAGCAGCTTTTTGCGCAGGGCGTAGTCGCCGGTCTTCACGATTTCCTGAAGATGCTCCACCATGCGTTCGCCAATTCCCGGAAGCTCTTCCAGTTTTTCCGGGGTCGTCACGAGCTGCTCAATCGATTCCGGCAGCCCATCGATCAACTCGGCGGCCTTTTCATAGCTGCGGTAGCGGCCAATAATGGCGCCGTCAATTTCCAGGAGTTGCGCAGTTTCGCGCAGGATGCGGGCGATCTGTTTGTTGTCCATGCGGGAGATTATAAGGCCAGAGTCCAGCGAAAAACACGCTCGCGAATTTCGCTCATTGCTCACCCAGCCGTTTCCAATTCGCGCCTTCCTCGAGAGTTATCTTTTAGCTGGTTTTTGATTAGACTGCTTCCCGGCTGCCTGTGAGCCGCTCAAAGCCATGAAACGCCCCTTTGCAGTCGCATTCCTCGGTTGGCTATTCATTTTTGTGGGCCTGGCGGCTCTCCTCTATCACCTGATCAAAGGCACGCTGGATTTTTGGATGGTTACGATTGTTCTTTTTGAGCTCGTCGCGGTTCTGGCAGGAATCTTCCTGCTCCAGGGGCGCAATTGGGCGCGCTGGCTGTTGCTGGCTTGGATAGCGTTTCACGTCATTTCCAGCGGGCTTAACTCGCTTATCGCGTCCGTGCCGCACCTCCTTCTATTGATCGCCGTCGCGTATTTCCTCTTCACTCCGCCGGATTCCCAATATTTCGGCTCCGCGCGCGCAGCATAATCCTTCCGGCAGTTTAGCCAGAAGAAGAATCTGCCAGAATCGAGCTTTCCCGATGCGCGCTCTGCGATAGACTCACTGGGCGGAAAACGCTGCACAGAAAATCTTGCAGCCCGGTGCGCGTCGCCTAGATAGATTTCTTGGGAGGCAGAGTGCGTCTTTCGATCCTCACGACTTTGTTCACAATGGTCGTGGTTCCTAGCGCCCATGCGCAAACACAGAACCCCGCGCGGTCAGCCGGGATGGCTGAGAAAGTCATCATCGACACGGACATCGGTGACGATATCGACGACGCCTTTGCGATCGCCCTCGCTCTCAAAAGTCCTGAGCTCGAGATTCTCGGCATTTCCACCACCTTCGGAGACACCGAAGCCAGAGCCAAAATCGTCGACCGGCTCCTCGGCGAAGCCGGCCGCATCGACATTCCGGTCCTCGCCGGTACACCCACTCACACCACCAATGTGATGAATCAACGCCGCTATGGCGAGGGTGGTCACTTCGCCAGGGCCTCTCATCCCAGCGCCGCGGATTTCATCTTCGAGCAGATTCGCCGTTATCCCGGCCAAATCACGCTGATCGCCATCGGCCCGCTGATGAATGTTGGCGCGCTGATCGACAAAGACCCTGCAACTTTCCTCAAACTCAAACGCGTGGTCATTATGGGCGGCTCCATCGAATGTGGCTACGGCGAGTTGTGGTTCTGCCCCCAACGCGGCCCCGACGCGGAGTGGAACATCATCAATGACATTCCCTCCGCCAAAAAACTCTTTCTTTCCGGGGTGCAGCTGTACGTGATGCCGCTTGACTCGACCCAGTTGAAGCTCGACGAGACCAAACGCGCTTATCTCTTCAAGCAGGGAGCTCCGCTCACGGACTCTCTAACGCTGCTCTATCACGAGTGGGGCCAGCAAACCCCCACGCTCTTCGACCCCGTGACCGTCGCTTTTATCCTCGATCCAAAAATTTGCCCCGTCGAACCCATGCACATCCGCGTCGACGATAAAGGCTTTACTCGACGCGAGCCTGGCCCTCCCAACGCCCAAGTTTGCATGCATTCCGACGCCGACGCCTTCTTCCGCCTCCAAGTCGGCCGCCTAGCCGCGCCTGGAAGGTGAATTGCGAGTAGTGAATGGCGAGTAGTAGGTAGTGAGTCGTTGCGGCGAACCAGGGGCGGAGGACAAACGGAGGGAAAAAGGTTCTAGACAAAGGGCGCCGAGGTCACAGAGGACACGGAGAAGAAGAGGTCATTGAAGCGCAGCTAGGTCATTTACTCACTACACGCTCCTCAATTCCTCTCTAAATAAAAAAGGCCGGCAGAGGGGCGCTCTCTGCCGGCCGAATGAGTCCTTGATTAGTTACGCTGGCTTTTGAACGTTCGCTGCCTGGGGGCCTTTAGGTCCCTGGACAATCTCGAACTCTACCGTATCTCCTTCCTGCAAGGTGCGGTAGCCATCACCCACTATAGCGGAATAATGAACAAAAACGTCTGGACCATCGTCGCGCCCTATGAAGCCATACCCTTTTGAGTTATTAAACCATTTTACGGTTCCTTGCACTTATGTGCTCCTCCTGATGGAGACCTGGATGTTCCTCCCAGCGGCTAATTCGGGACGAAAGCAGCCGCTACTTTCAATAAATTGCGCGGAGTGTACCAGAAAGATGCCTTCAGTCAAGAGAGCAATCGTTTTCATTTGGCAAAAAGTGAACGGTTTTGCCTTTATAAAAACGATTCAGTGAAAAGTAGCCAGTTTTTTCTGCGGCTTACTGCCCGGGAGATCCTGCAAGTCCAAGCGAACACAGGGTTTGCGTATTCGAGTTTCACATTGTGCATCATTTGTTGCGCGCGAGTGACTTTGCGAGCAAATTCGTTTCAGGAACCACCCGAAGAGCGTGAGGAGTAGCTGACCGGCCTAAGGATTTCGTAAAGATTATTGTAGTCGTCGGTCCAAAGGCGAAGACCGGTGGGGACTTCGATGGTTTGGCTGCCCGCAAAAGTCTCGGGCCTGTTCAAGAACTCTTGGTTTCGCGTAACCAGCACCCAATCGGCCGACGAAAGCATCTGGGACACCTCTTCATCGCTAGCAATCAGCCGTGTCGCGTAATCCGCGTCCTCGGCCAGCAATTTCACCACGGGCGCGAGGTTCAGAAACGTGTTCGAAGTGTGCACAGCGAGAATGCCGTCCGGCTTCAAGTGCCGGTAGTAAACCGCAAAAGCCTCTTTGGTCAGCAAGTGCACGGGGATGGCGTCACCCGAAAAGGCATCGACGGCTAGTACATCAAATTGTTGTGACGATTCGCTTTCAAGCGATAATCGTGCATCTCCCAGAATGATTTCGGACTTTGCCGGGCTTTGTTTGAGGAACGTAAACCAGTCATTCGCTACCGAGATGACCTGCGGATTGATCTCGTAGAAGCGGAACGAGTCGCCGGGTTTTCCGTAGGCGGCAAGCGTTCCCGTTCCCAGACCAATCACTCCTACTCGCTTTGACCCGTCGCAGCAAAATCGCAAAGCCAGGCCAACGCCCGACCTTCGTCCATAGTAAGTCGTGGGGTTGCGATTTTCCGGGAAGGAAAGATATTGCGCCCCATGCTGGATCGTTCCGTGAACCAGACTCCGGTACGGCAACTGGAGGCCGATTGTGAATTCTTGAATGCGGAGCGCTCCATAGAAATTGCGCATCATCGCGATGGTGTCTTCCCGGGTCGCTCGAATGTTCAAGACCAGCACGGCTCCCATAGCGATCGATATACCAGACCAGAAAATTCGTACCGACCAGCCTTCGCGCCAGAGCACTACGGCTCCTAAAACAGCGGTCAGCAGCAGAACGACCGGTAATTCGTAAACCCCGGAGAAAACGTGCGGCGCAATCAAGCCGACGCAGACCGCGCCAAGAGCGCCTCCGAGCGCGGTGGTCAGATAAAACGACGTGAGGTAGCGAACGGGAGGCTTTAGCTGAACGAGTTCGCCATGACAAAACAGACAAGCGACAAAAAGCATGCCGCAGAAAAGTGGCACGCTGATCTGAATGGCGTGTGTGATGGAAGAATCGTGGATGGCGTAACCGGCACAGCCCAGTGCGACGGCGAGAAGCCTGGTCCCAAACCATCGCGAATAAAACTGGCGTTTGGCAAACACCAGCGCGAAAGAGAAGAGGTAGAGCGAGAGCGGCAGGACCCACAAGAGCGGTACCGGCGCGACATTTTGCGAAAGATGATTCGTCGCGGCGAGAAGCATCATCGAACCGCACGCGGACAGGCTCAGCCACAAGAGCCTTACGCCAAATGCGGGCGGAGTATTTTCGCTTGCTTCTTCAACAGAGTTGTTCGCGTCGATCGACTTCGCGCTCTTGCTGCGGCTCAGCCAAGCCGAGACGGAGCAGCAGATCACGAAGGCGCCATATAGTGAGGACCAGAGGATGGATTGCTGACGAGAAGAAAGACGCGGCTCGATCAGAAATGGAAAGCTGAGCAGCGCGAGCAGGGAAGCGAGGTTGGACAGCGCGAAAAGATGGTATGGCGAGCGCCCGGAAGCGCGGCGCGCGTACCATGTTTGCAGCAGCGGGCTTGTGGCGCTCAGCAGGACAAATGGAAGTCCGATCGAAAATGTAAGCAAGCCGAGGATGCGCCAGGCTGGATCAATTTGCACGTGCGAGCGCCAGAATATTTCGGGCGCGATCGGTAACCACATCATGCTGACGAGAAGAAGCCCCAAGTGGAGGACGGACTGGCGCTTCGGCACGAGGCGACGAATTGTGGCGTCGGCGTAGAGATAGCCGAGAAGAAGCGCCGATTGAAAAAAGACCAGACAGGTTGCCCAGACGGCGGCGGAACCTCCGAACCAGGGAAGAATTCGTTTGGCGAAGAGCGGTTCGACCAGAAAGAGAAGAAAGGCTCCGAGAAAAATCGTCACTGCAAACAAAAGCCGGTGCGATCGAGGAAAAGAGTCGGGCCTATCAGCAGAACTGTGCATACTTGGCGCGGAATCAGGAACGTACCAGGAAGCGCAGGTAGTACAGTATTCCAGCGACGGATTTGGCGTCGCGAATTTTGTTCCGGCGAATCATCTGTTCGATTTCGCCATGCGTGAAAGCCTTGCAGATAATCTTCTCGTCTTCTTCCGGCTCCGCCTCGCCCGGCGTCAGATCTTCGGCGAGAAGAATGTACATGCGTTCTTCGAGAAAACCGGGCGTGGGAAAAATATCCAAGAAAACGTGGAAACGTTTGGCGCGGTAGCCCGTCTCTTCGATCAGTTCGCGGGCCGCGGCGCGTCGCGGATTTTCGCCGTTGTCGATGCGGCCCGCAACTAATTCCCAAAGGAACTGCCGCGTGGCATGTCGATACTGGCGAATCAGGACAATGCGTCCATCGGGCAGTGCGGGGAGAACGACGACGGAGCCGGGATGCGTGATGACTTCGCGGGTGACGCGCAGACCGCTCGGCTCGATGATGTCATCGCGGCGCAGGCCGAAGACCGGGCCTTTGTAAATCATCTTGCTGCGAAGGACTTTAGCGGTAGTGCGGCTGGTTGCTTTGGGCGGCATAGTCCGTACGTTTTCTCCGCCGTTATCATACACTGTAGAGGCCGGGCTTCAGCCCGGCACTTCTGGATCCCGAGAGCATGCCCATCAATACCATCATCGTGGACGACGAGAAGCCGGCGCGGGAGGAACTCGCGTTCCTGCTGAAGGCATTTCCCGAAGTCAACATAATCGGGCAAGGGAAGAACGGCGTGGAAGCCGTGGCGCTGATCAAGGAGCACTCACCCGATCTCGTTTTTCTCGATGTGCAAATGCCGGGTCTCGACGGTTTTGGTGTGCTAAAAAAGATTGTCGAACGAAAGATGAAAATGCCGCACGTGGTATTTGCGACGGCGTTCGACCAGTACGCGGTGCAGGCGTTCGACGTGAACGCCGTGGATTATGTGCTGAAACCGTTCGACAAGGCGCGCATCGCGAAGGCTATTCAGCGCGCGCGAAAAATGCTGGATACGCAGACGTCGGCCACTGAGCGCCTCGAGCAGCTCGTGAACCAGCTCGGCGCCGCGAAGAGTGCGCCGCAAAAGGTGAAAGTGCTGGTGCAATCGCAGCAGCGGCTGCTGCTCGTGAACGGCGAAGACATTATTTTTGCGACGACCGACGGCAGCGCGATTGTCGTGGTGACGCGCGAAGTAGAAGGCTCGTCGAACTACCGCACGCTCGAAGAACTGAACGCCACGCTCGATTCCGAGTCCTTCTGGCGCCCGCACCGCTCCTTTCTCGTGAACACACAGCACATCAAGGAAGTCGTCCCCTGGTTCAACTCCACCTTCATCCTGAAAATGAACGACAAGAAATCCACCGAGGTCCCGGTTAGCCGCGTACAAGCCAAGCGCCTCCGCGAATTATTCAAACTATAGTTTCCGCACCCTCACGCGGGTGAGCTGACGACAAGATGTGTTAGCATTCTGCGTACCGCGCGTACAACCGAGACGATGGATTTTTCGCTTAACGACCACCAAAAACTGATACGGGATACGGTTCGCCAATTCATGGAGGCGGAAGTGCGGCCTTCGGTGAAGCAGCGCGACCGCGAA
>DATMKS010000110.1:0-17874 GCA_035571045.1 Verrucomicrobiia bacterium | reverse complement strand
GCTGCTGAACGGCAAGCCGGAGTTTGCCGCGAGGATTAAGGCGGCGATTCACATGGACATGGTGGGAGGCGGGCCGGCGACGAAGGCGGTGTTTCACGTGACGCGGGGGCCGATGAGTTTGCCGTCGTTTGTGCATGACGTAGCGTGGGCGTTTGCGGAGTTTGTGAACGAGGAGTCGTACAAATTTGCAGCGACGGGGAACGCGGAATATCCGTTTGTCGCGCCGGAGGGTGGTAAAGAGCCGCTGCGGGCGGAGTATTCGGCGTACACGATGGGGAGCGATCACGATGTGTATCAGGATTCTTCATTCGGGATACCAGCGATTTATATGAATGACTGGCCGGACCGGTACATTCATACGAATTTTGATACGGCGGCGAATATTGATACGACGAAGTTGAAGAGGGCGGCGTTTATTGGGGCGGCTAGCGGGTATTTTCTTGCGAGAGAGATCGCATATGATGTTAAAGAAGTTGCCAATGCCCAGGCCATTGCGGGCTCGCTACGCCACGCTGAAACTCAACGTCGTGCTGATCAAACGGCGGACGAAGAAGCAGCGAAGTTTTTTCGAGCCGAAGGAAAATACAATCGACGGGTGGAAGATTCCTATATCGATTTTGTCCACGGGGCAGTGGCCGTTCAAGTGGAGAGGAACAATGACGGGCCTCGGTTTCTGCCGATGCAGAAGAACCTGCCACCAGAACCGATTGCGAGCGGAGATGGTCGTCTGATATTCAAACGCCGTTCTGAGCCGAAAGGACCTCTCGCAGTGTTTGGGTATGACTATTTTGCGGATCATGCTAAGGCGACGGGAGTGGCGGCGCTGAAGCTGATGAGTTATGAGGGGTTGTGGGGAAGCGGCGAGGAGTATGCGTATGAGGTTTTGAATTTTGCGGATGGGAAGAGGAATGCGCAGGAGATTCGGGATGCGGTGTCGGCGGAGTATGGGCCGGTGCCGTTGGAGATGGTGGTGGAGTATTTGAGGGGGTTGGAGAAGATTGGGCTCGTCGCTGAGGTGAAGTGAGTGGCAGAAGGGCGCAATGAATTGCGCCCCTACAATAGCGGGTGAGTCTGGCCGCTGTTAAACGCAGCGATTTCTACCGGGGACCAACCAAGCCATGATCCTTCGCTTCGCTCAGCGTGACAGTCAAAGAGCTACGCTTGGAATGACACCTCGGAACACATAACAATTCAAAAACGAATAAAGGCGGCTCGGTGAACAACGGAGGCACAACGATAGCGGAGAGGATTGAGCGGTTGCCGCTGGGGAGGTTTCACCGGCGGTTTATTGCGTTGGTGTCGCTGGGCAACTTCTTCGATCTTTACGACATTTTTATTGTGGCGTATATCGGGGCGGCTTTGCAGCAGTCTGGATTTCTTTCGCTGCGGCAGTTTACGTTTTTTGTGGCGGCGGGATTCTTGGGGATGTTTGTGGGGACGGTCGTTTTTGGGATGGGGAGCGACCGGCTGGGGCGGCGCAGCGCGTTTATTTTGCTGCTGCTGATTTATTCGGTGTTTACGTTTGCGGATGCGTTTGCGCCGACGGCATCGTGGCTGATTGCTTTGCGGTTTTTTGCGGGTGTGGGGATCGGCGCGGAAATTGTGGTGATTGATACGTATGTGACGGAGGTGGTGCCGGGGCGCGCGCGGGGGAGGTATGTGGCGATAACGCAGGTGGCGGGATTTTGCGCGGTGCCGGTGGCGGCGGTGCTTTCGCGCTTGCTTGTGCCGACGCATTTTTTGATGAGTGGGTGGCGATGGGTGATGGTGATTGGAGCGTCGGGGGCGCTTTTGACGTGGTGGTTCCGGCGGAGGTTGCCAGAGTCGCCGCGGTGGTTGGAGAGCCGGGGCCGGGTGGCTGAGGCGGATGCGATTATGTCGGGGCTAGAGAAGGAATCGTTTTCTGCTACAGGAAGAAGTGGCGAGGGGCTAGTGACGAGTGGCGAGCAGAAAATTACGAACGGGAAAGCTGAAACGCAGGCGGAGCGCGCGTCGTTTTGGGAGCTTTGGAAGCGGCCTTATCTTTCGCGGACGGTGATGCTGGTCATATTTCAGGCTTTGCAAACGATTGGGTTTTATGGATTTGCGAATTGGGCGCCGACGTTTTTGTGGAAGCGGGGAGTTTCGCTTTTACATTCACTCGAGTACACGTTGTTGATTGCGCTGGTTTCGCCGCTGGGGCCGCTCTTGGCGGCGTTTAGTTCGGACCGGATGGAACGGAAGTGGACGATTGTGGTTTTGGCTTTGCTTGTGGCTGGGCTGGGGTTGGGATTTGGGAACTCGATTGCGCCTGCGGCGGTGGTGGGATTTGGCGCGTTGCTCACGCTAGCGAATTATTGGTTTTCGGCGGCGTTTCATGCGTATCAGGCAGAGTTGTTTCCTACGCGGTTGCGGGCGACTGGTGTGGGATTTACTTATAGTTGGAGCCGGTTGAGCGCGGCATTTACCTCGATTTTGATTGGGGCGGTTTTGGTGCATGGCGTGCCCGCGGTGTTTGCGGTTTTGGCGGTGGCGATGATTTTAGTGGCTGTGGTAGTGGGAGTGATGGGGCCGCGGACAAATGGGTTGGTTTTGGAGGAGATTGCTCGGTGAGGCCGAAACCAGGACGAAATGCGAAACGCGAAATACGAAATTGGAGACATGGTTGCCCGGTGGAGAGGGCGGGGAGCAACGCGTGGCCGGTGGTGCGGGCTGTGCTAGCATCGAAGATTGTGCGTGAGCGAGGATTCGAGTAGATGGCTGCGACTATGAAGGCTTTGCGGAAGATGAGCGCGGGGCGCGGGTTGTCGTTCGAAACCGCCCCGGTGCCGGCGATTGGGCCGGCGGATGTTTTGGTGCGGGTGAAGACGGCCTCGATTTGCGGGACGGATTTGCATATTTATGGGTGGGACCGGTGGTCGCAGGGACGGATCAAGCCGCCGGTGACTTTGGGGCACGAGTTTTGTGGCGTTGTCGAGCGCGTGGGAGAAGAAGTTACGGCGGTGAAAGCGGGAGATTTTGTCAGCGCGGAGATGCATGTGAATTGCGGGCACTGCCACCAGTGCCGGCTGGGCGAAGCGCATATTTGCCAGAATTTACGGATCATCGGGATCGATCAGGACGGGGCGTTTGCGGAGTTTGTGAAAATTCCAGCGTCGAATATTTGGAAGCTAGATCCGGCGATTCCGGAGCATTACGGGGCGATACTCGACCCGCTGGGGAATGCGGTGCATACCGTGCTGGCCGGGCCGATCGCTGGGCAGACCGTTCTGGTGACGGGATGCGGGCCGATTGGGTTGATGTCGATTGCGGTGGCGAAGGCTTGCGGAAGCTCGACGGTGTTTGCGACCGAGACGAACGAGAACCGGCGCGCGATGGCGAAAAAGATGGGCGCGGACGTCGTTTTGAATCCGGCGGCGGAGGATGCAGTTGCGCGGATTTTGGCGGAGACTGGCGGGACGGGTGTGGACGCGTTGCTGGAGATGAGCGGAAACCCGACCGCGATTCAGCAGGGATTTAAGGCGTTGCGCGCGGGGGGACGCGCGTCACTTTTGGGAATACCGACGGAGAATGTGCCGCTGGATTTGGTGAATGATGTGATTTTCAAAGGCGCGACGGTGCAGGGGATTTATGGGCGGCGGATGTATGGGACTTGGGTGCAGATGACGGCGCTTTTGAAGGCGGGGCGGCTGAATTTGGAGCCTTTGTTTGGGGAGCGGGAGCCGCTGGAGAAGTTTGAGAATGCGTTTGCGAAATTGAACGGTGGCTTGGCCGGGAAGATTCTTTTGTATCCGAACGGAATGCCGCGTTAAGAGAGTTGCCTTTCCCACCTTGACTTTGCGTCCGAATTGTTTGCCCTGAGCCGCCAGCTGACGCAGAATGGTAGTTCCACCAGCCGAGTCCACCTCAGGAGTCTAAGCATGTCTGATACCGCAGCAATGGCAACGAAACAGAATCCGACGCAATACATTTCCGACCAGCTGAATGAATTGCGGGCGAAGGGAGTGGCGCCGAAGTTTCGGGTGCTCGAAGGCGAGCAGAAGCCGGTTTGTATTTTTGATGGGCGGGAAGTGATCAACCTGGCTTCGAACAATTATCTGGGATTGACGACGCACAAAGCTTTGCGGAAGGCGGCTTTGGACGCAGTGAAGCGTTACGGAGCTGGAGCCGGAGCGGTTCGAACCATCGCCGGGACGATGAATATTCACATGGAGTTGGAGGAACAGATCGCCAAGTTCAAGAATGTGGAAGCGTGCGTGGTGTTTCAGTCGGGGTTTACGGCAAACGCGGGGACCGTGTCCGCGGTGCTCGGCAAGGAAGACCTGATCATTTCGGATGAATTGAACCACGCTTCGATCATCGATGGAGCACGGCTTTCGAAGGCGACGATCAAGGTGTTCAAGCACAAAGATGTGAAAGATTGCGAGCGCATCCTGCAGGAGCACGCGGAGTTTCCGGGGAAAAAGCTGATCATCACCGACGGCGTTTTTTCGATGGACGGCGACATTGCGCCGCTACCCGAGCTTTGCGACCTGGCGGAGAGGTACAACTGCATCATGATGGTGGACGACGCGCATTCGAGCGGCGTGCTGGGACGCGCCGGGCGGGGAACCGTGGATCATTTCGGATGTCACGGGCGCGTGCATATTCAGGTGGGTACTTTGAGCAAGGCCATCGGTGCGATGGGCGGGTACGTCGCTGGGTCGCGCGACTTGATCGATTTCTTGTATCTGAGGGCGCGGCCGTTTCTTTTTTCCACTTCGCATCCGCCGGCCACCGTCGCGGCGTGCCAGGCGGCGTTTACGCTGCTGGATTCGCCCGAAGGCGAGAAGCTCGTGAAGAAGCTGTGGGCGAATACGAAGATGTTTAAACGTGAACTGAAGAAGCGCGGATTTCAGTTCAAGGTGAGCGAGACGCCGATTATTCCGATTCACGTAGGAGATGCAGCCAAGGCGTTCGAATTTTCCAAGAAGTTGTTTGAAGCGGGCGTGTTTGCGCCGGCGGTCGGGTTCCCGACGGTGGCGGAAGGCAAAGCGCGGCTGCGCGCGATCGTCAGCGCAACGCACAAGAGAGAACAATTGCTGCGGGCCGCAGATATTTTGGCGGAAGTGGCCAAGCCGCTGGGCATCATTTCCTAGTCAGACCAGCAGGCGGACCATGACTGGCGCGCACATTCGCTCGCTTTAGAGGTATTGCGAATGCAACTATTCTTCGCGTGTGAGCGTCTCCATATATAGGGAAGATTCCCGATAGAAGTTGCCCCGCCCATTTGTATTTGGAGGCAGAAATGATACGAGCTGGAATGGCCGTACTGGCCGGTGCCATGTTTGCGGTGGGTGCTGCGGCGCAGACGCAAACGGGCGGACAGACACCTGCGACATCGAATACCGCGGCGCAGGCAGAGGCAGGAACAGCTGCGTTGCCGAGCGGAACGGCGGTGAACGCGGAACTGAATTCGTCGGTGGATTCAAAGAAAGCGAAGGTGGGCGACAAAGTCGAGGCGCACACAACCGACGATATCAAGTACGCCGGCAAAATTATTGTTCCGAAAGGAGCAAAGCTGGAAGGGCACGTGACGGAAGCGACGGCGCGCTCGAAGGGCGATAACGGATCCACGCTGGCGATTCAGTTTGACAAGGCGATTCCGAAGAAGGGAGAAGAGATTCCGCTAAATGTTGCGATTGCTGCGATTGCAGCGCCGCAGCGTGATTTCTCCGGCGGTTCACCGGGCTCTGGAAGCGACCCCATAACTGGTGGAGGTGCCCCGACTGCGAACGGATCGCCGATGGCTACCAGTCACGCACCGACGCCAACACCCGGAGCACTGAACTATCCGAGCGCCGATGATGGGGCGATGGGATCGAACGGTACGGGCCAACTCTCTGCAAAGAGCCGTGGCGTGTATGGATTGGGCGATTTGAAACTGATGGCGACCTCGTCGGAGGCCAGCGCGGCAACGATCATAACTTCCAGCGGGAAAAACGTGCGTTTAGACGGCGGAACTAGACTGTTGCTCGTCACGCCAGAGCAAGTAACCGCGACGCCGAGCAAATAGATCAAACAAAGTCAGGAGCAAAAGAGGGCGCAACGACTAGCGCCTTCTTTTTGTTTTGCCGAACCAATTCCGCTTCCACAAGCGTTTGCTATACTCGCCGGCATGCCTGCTGCACCAAAAAAACTGTTCCTCGTGGATGCGATGGCGCACATCTACCGCGCCTTTTTTGCTCCGATGCCGCAGCGGCTGACAGGGCCGGGAGGCACGCCTACCAACGTGCCGTTCCTTTTCGGCAATATTCTGCGCAGGCTCATCAAGGATTACGAGCCGGACTACATCGGCATCGTGTTCGATCCTCCCGGCGCGACGTTTCGCGACAAATTGTTTGAAAAATACAAAGCGCAGCGGCAACCGATGCCGGACGAAATGCGCGTGCAATTGCCTCTTGTGAGGCGCTTATGCGAGGCAATGCGGCTGCCGATTCTGGAAGTGCAGGGATACGAAGCGGACGACGTGATCGGCGCGATGGCCGTGCAAGCGGCGAAGAAGAATTTGGATGTGCTGGTGATATCGAACGACAAGGACATGATGCAGCTGGTCGGAAAAAATGTGCGAACACTTCGCACGGCATCGGGGGGAGCGAAGGCGGACATCATAGTTGATGAAAGGAAAGTGGAAGAAATTTTAGGCGTTCCTCCGGAACGGGTTATCGATTACATGGCGCTGCTGGGCGACACCGTCGACAACATTCCTGGAGCAAAGGGTATCGGCGAAAAAGGCGCGGCAGAGCTGATCAAAAAATATGGAAGCGTGGAGAATGCGCTGGACCATGCCGATGAAGTGCCGAACAAACGATATCGCGAGGCGCTGCAACAGCAACGAGACCAGGTGATGATGTCGAAGCAGTTGGCGACGATTGCGACGGATTTGCCCCTGCAGCTGGATTTGCATGCGCTGGAACGGCGCGACCCAGATATCGCTGCGCTCGGTGCGCTCTATCACGAGCTGGGCTTCAATTCGCTCTTGAAGGAGTTGAGCGCGGAGGCCCTGGCTTCGTCCGCGCCGGCGAGCGCCGAACCCAGCGTGAAAGCGGACTATGTTGCCTTTGCTGACGCAGCCGAGTTTCGCGCGTATCTCGGTAAGATTCCGGCAAAGCAGCCGCTGGCGGTTTGGCTGAATCTGGAGCTAGGCGAGCGGGAATCGGAAGGTTTTGGAACGCGCATAGCGTCGATTGAGGTTTCTTCGAAGGCTGGCGAGGGGAGATCTGTCTGGCTCGATGAAAAAGGTGAAGCGCTGAAAGCGCTCGCGCCTCTTCTCGCGGATGCGAAGCGAGCGAAAATTGTCCACGATCCGAAACTTTTTCAGTTGCTGACAGGGCGCGCCGCGAATGTAAAGCATGCCACGCAGCTTTATTCATATCTGGTGCGGCCTACGACAGCGAATCACAATTTCGCCGATGTGGTGATGCGGCAGTTCAACGCGATGCTCGGCGGCGGACCGGGAGAGCGCGCTGATTATTTGCAACGGCTCGCTCCCGTTTTGCGCGCGCAGATTGACGAACAGGAGCTTGCCGGGGTCTACGAAAAAATCGATTTGCCGCTTGCGCCGGTGCTGGCCGACATGGAACGCATCGGCATCCGCGTGGACCCTAAAGAGCTCGACAAGATGTCCAAGTCGATGGAGAAAGAAGTCCGTCGACTGGAGCAAGAGATTTGGAAACTTGCCGGGGATGAATTCAACATCAATTCGCCCGCACAGCTTGCGGAGATTTTGTTCGACAAGTTGAATTTGCAGCCGCCGATGCGGCGCGGGAAAGGCAAAGTGCGGTCGACGGCCGCCGACATTCTGGAGGAGATGGCCGCACAGCATGCGCTGCCGGCAAAAATCATCGAGTACCGCGAGATCTCCAAACTCAAATCGACCTATGTTGATGCCCTCCCGAAACTGATTCACCCGGAAACGGGGCGGCTGCACACGAGTTTTTCGCAAACAACCGCCGCAACGGGGAGGCTCAGTTCGAGCGATCCGAATTTGCAGAACATTCCGATTCGTACGGAGCTCGGGCGCGAGATTCGCGCGGCGTTTGTCGCGGAGAAAGGCAAAATTCTGCTCTCGGCGGACTATTCGCAGATTGAACTGCGCGTGATGGCAGATTTTTCGCAAGACCCCGTTTTGATCGATGCCTTTCAGAATGGAGAAGACATTCATGCGCGCACGGCGCAGGAAGTTTTTGGCGTGGGACCTATGGCCCAGAATGCGGAACATCGGCGCGCTGCAAAGGCGATCAATTTCGGAATCATCTACGGACTCTCGGCGTTTGGACTGGCGCAGCAGCTGGGCATCGGACAGAAAGAGGCCGCGCAATTTATCAATGCTTATTTCACCCGGTACAGCGGAGTGAAAAAGTTTTTGGACAAGATTCTCGTGGAAACGCGCAAGACGGGCGCGGCAAAAACGCTCTTCGGAAGAATTCGGCCGATTCCGGAGATCAATTCTACTCAGGCGCAGCTTCGCAGTTTTGCGGAACGCACGGCTTTGAATTCGCCATTACAAGGGACAGCGGCGGACCTCATTAAGCTGGCCATGATCAGCATCGACCAGCGCCTAGCTGCGGAAAAATTCGAAGCCAAAATGATTTTGCAGGTCCACGATGAACTGCTCTTCGAAGCACCGCCGAAAGAAAAGACCAAACTCGAGAAGCTGGTCCGCCAAGAGATGGAAGGAGTGCACAAACTGGCGGTCCCCCTGGTCGTTGAGATCAGTTCCGGGCCCAATTGGCGGGATCTGGAGTGAGCATCTTTTGATCGTGTTTTAATCGAACCCTAAGCTATCATTTCCCTTTATCTGGGCGTAGAATCCCTCAAAGAATCAAGCCGATCCCTCTCGCTCGGCCGGCCCTTCCTCTCAGGAGGCACTTATGCGCAATGCATTTTTCGTTCTGGTTGTGATTTTCGCGGCCAGTTTTGGAGTAGCGCGGGCGAAGCAGGACGCCACGCAGGAAAAACCGAAGGATACGCAAGCAGGCACGGACGAATACAAGATCTCACAGGAAGACATTGACAAGAAAAATCCGGTGAAATCCTCGCCGGAAGGTTTGGCGGCAGCGCGTAAAATCTACGGCTACGATTGCGCCATGTGTCATGGCCCGAAGGGTGACGGCAAAGGGGATATCGTCGACTCCATGAAGCTGACGATGCACGATTGGCGAGAGGCCGCATCGCTCGGGGGGAAGACTGACGGCGAGATTTTCTTCATCATCACGAAAGGCAAGGGGAAGATGATGGGCGAGGGCGACCGTTTGCCCGAGACCATGCGCTGGAACATGGTGAATCTGGTGCGGTCTTATTCCAAGAAAGACGCGGGAGACAAACCCACTTCCTGAAAGGCGGAATACTCGGTGAGGGCGCGATGCCCTCGACGGAAGGAAAAACTACCGGTCGAATCGTCGTCGATCATCCCCGCCTGCCCTGTTCTACACCTGTTGTGTTACGCTTTTTTGTCTGAGTAAATTCCGGAGGATGGTATGGCGCACGCACCGCAATTCTTGAAGCTCGTCCAGGACGCCAAGCAGCGCGTTAAGGAAACGAATGTTCCCGACGTCAAAAGGCGCATTGACGGGGGCGAAAAACTGATCCTCGTGGACGTTCGGGAAGACAACGAATGGGCCAAAGGGCATCTCCCTGGCGCCGTACACATGGGCAAGGGCGTGATCGAGCGGGACATCGAGCAGCAGGTCCCTGATACAGGCACCAAACTTGTTCTTTATTGCGGGGGTGGTTTTCGCTCCGCACTGGTCGCCGACAATCTACAGAAGATGGGTTACACGAACGTGGAATCGATGGACGGAGGCTGGCGAGGCTGGACCGAAGCCGGCTTACCGACGGTTCGAGACTAGCGATCCGCATGCAGAGTTGCAGGAGAATTGGCTGGGGCGGGAGGATTCGAAAATGAACCCCTTATGCTCGAATGCCTCTACAATCGCTGCTTTTCAGTGTTCCCAACGACTTAGCACGCCCCCGCGCTTTTAGCGACACAACTCGAGGCGCTCCATCTTCGTTAAGCCATTGTGTACACCTATGCATGCACAATGTGCAAGACTATGTTAATCTATGAGTGTACAAATAAACTATATCTGTACACTTAAAAATGAACTGAGCTTTGATTATGTACATTTACAGGTTAATGCGACAGAGGCGGGAGTGAGGCATGCGCCCTTTATTCAGAAAGTTACGGATCAAGCAGCTTGAGAGAGCGTTGCAGCCATTCATTGCAGCTAAGGACTCGCCGCGTCCGCAGAAGGGTTGGCTCCGTGCCATCAGAGAAGCGACCGGGATCACCGTACGACAGATGGCAACTCGTCTAGGGAGGGCCCCTACTCTAGTTGTAAACCTTGAAAAATCTGAAGCTGAATATCGCATCACCCTAGGAAGCCTTCGCGCCGCGGCGGATGCACTCGGGTGCCAGCTTGTCTATGCACTCGTGCCAAAGAGCGGAAGCATTCAAGACCTTGCGGAACGACGTGCGAGAGCTAAGGCAGCAGAAAATGTACGCGCCGTTGAGCACAGCATGGCCTTAGAAGATCAAGCGGTCGGCGGAATCGAAAACAAGATTGAGGAAGAAACGAGACGCATTCTGAAGCGTGACGAGAAAAAATGACAACACTTGGAACAACCAGCGACCGCAATACGCCCCTTTCGCCGGAGGAGGTTGCGGATCTCATTCCAAGTCTGGCGACGAAGGAGGAGCTAAACGAATGGGAGCGCGAAAACATACTGCTGGGGAGGGAGTGGGTTACCGCAGATCGCACGAGTCCGGTTGGTATCGCTTCCGACAAATACGTGCGGAAGTTGCACACAAAAATGTTCGACCAAACATGGAAGTGGGCGGGTGAGTACCGACGCACCGAGAAAAACATTGGTGTTCCAGTCCATGAAATTCGAGACAGACTCATGGCGTTGTGCGGTGACGTTCGGTATTGGATCGAGAACAGCACGTACTCCTCCGACGAAATAGCTGTTCGCTTTCACCATCGGCTTGTATACATTCATTTATTTCCGAACGGCAACGGTAGACATGCCCGCCTGGTCGCAGATGTACTCGCAACGAAGCTTGGCCGCCCTCTATTTACTTGGGGTTCCGCCAATTTGATCAAAGAGGGTGAGGCACGTATGAAATATCTGGAAGCGATCAAAGCGGCGGGTAATGGAGACATCCAGCTGCTTCTAAAGTTCGCCCGTTCCTGATCGATATGCGCTCGTGAGCATCAGCCGACGCCAATTTCAGAGCGATTCTAGAAGAGGAATTGGCTGGGGCGGGAGGATTCGAACCTCCACCGTCCTCATTAACAGTGAGGTGTCCTACCGATTGGACCACGCCCCAGCAGCCGACGGGGTAGGCTCCGCCGCATGCGCAATCGACGGCCGGAGAGTCGTTCTAAGATAACACGACTGCCTCCTTCAGAAGGCTACTTCCCGAAAAAAATTGTATCCGCGGGGACTCCGCACGTATCAGAAGCGTAGAGGGGGCCGGGTAAGCAGTCGCGGCGTAGTGCAGCCGCAATGGTTTCAAATTGTTTGAAAGAGTTGTTTTCTTTGTGGAGCGCAACTTCACAAAAATAATTATAAAAAAATTGCGCGTTAAGGTTGCATTCCAGAAAGTTTTGTCGGAAACTATGCGGTCAATTACGAGCCGGGTGCGCACTTCCCGGCCATGACACTGCGAAGCCTCCAGGCATTTGCTCCTTCCCGGGGAGGCCTTTGCAAAAGTGCAACGCTGACATGGCCCAGATTTTTCATCGCAGCACAAATTTCATCTCCAGATTCAGTCTGTTCTCGGCTGTTTTCCTGGTCGGACTGGGGCTCGTGGGCGTTTTAGGGCTGGCGCGTTCACCTTATTCTACGAACCAGAACGTTTCGCGCGCGCAACCGGTGCAGTTCAGCCACAAGCACCACGTCGGGGACGATGGGCTCGACTGCCGGTACTGTCATACTTCGGTCGAAACTTCCGCCGTTGCGGGCATTCCGCCGACAAAAACCTGCATGAATTGCCATTCAGTGCTGTATGCCGACGCTCCGTACCTCGAACCGATTCGCGAGAGCTTCCGCACGAACCAGTCGATCCAGTGGGTGAAAGTGCATCGCCTGCCTGACTTCGTTTATTTCAATCACAGCATTCACGTCAACAAAGGCGTCGGCTGCTCGACGTGCCACGGCTCGGTCAACCAAATGCCGCTGGTGTTTCAAGCCTCTCCTTTGCTGATGGAATGGTGCCTGGACTGCCACCGGAATCCTGAGAAGGCTCTACGAGCAACAAAAGAAGACGTTTTTGATATGAACTGGAAAGCTCCGGAAGATCAGGCAAAGCTCGGCAAGGAATTAGCTATCGAACGGAAAATTCGCACGACCGCAGAACTAACGAGCTGTTCGACTTGTCACCGCTAATAGACGGTATGCGCGAAAACGACTCTATCGAAGGCCACATGCACGATCACGACGCACACGAGGCTTCTGTGCACGCAGACGATCATTCCGACGAGCACGCCGAGGATTTGACGGTGCGCGAGCACAGCCTGGATATCGCGGCAGTGCGCGCGAAACTGCGCGAGAAGAGCGGCAAACAATACTGGCGCACGCTCGAAGAGCTGTCTGACGATCCGCATTTCGAGGATTTGCTGCACCGCGAATTTCCGCGGCAGGCCTCGGAGTGGGATGAAACGGTAGACCGGCGGAACTTCCTGAAGCTGGCCGCGGCGTCGCTTGCCATTGCAGGAATTTCCGGCTGCCGCAAGCCGGAGCAGTTCATTGTTCCTTATGTGAAGCAGCCCGACGGAATGATTCTTGGCAAGCCGCAGTTTTACGCCACGGCGATGCCGTTCGGAGCGGATGCTGTCGGCGTGCTGGTCGAGAGCCACGAAGGCCGCCCGACGCACGTGACCGGGAATCCCGATCATCCTTCGAGTCTTGGCGGCACGGACGTGATTACACAGGCTTCCGTGCTGAATTTGTACGATCCAGATCGCGCGCAGACGGTCACATTTCTTGGTGAGATTCGGGCGTGGTCGGACTTTTTGAAACAGGCCGAGGCGCTTGTTGCGGATGCTAAAGCGAAGGGCGGCGCGCGCTTCCGGATCTTGACCGGTACGGTGACTTCGCCAACGCTAGCCGCGCAAATCCAGAACGTGCTGAAACAAATCCCTGGCGCCAAGTGGCACCAGTGGGAGCCTGCCGGGAGCGACAGTGCGCGCGAAGGCGCGAAACTCGCTTTCGGGCGCTATGTCAGCACGGTGTATCGCCCCGAAAAGGCCGACGTCATTCTTTCTTTGGACGCGGATTTCCTAGCCAGCGGGCCGGGACACATTGGCTATATGAAGGAGTTTTATCGCCGCCGGAAGTTGACTGGGCCCAGCGACACCATGAATCGCCTTTATGTGGTTGAGCCGACGCCTTCCGTTACAGGCTCGAGCGCGGATCATCGATTGCCGCTGCGGGCGTCTGACGTCGGGCAGTTTGCTCGCGGACTGGCCGCACTCGTTGGACTCGGCGGCAGCGCAACGCTTTCGCCGGCCGCCCAGAAGTGGCTGGACGCGGTCGCGAGTGATTTGACGAAGCATCGGGGAACCGCGCTCGTTGTTGCCGGAGAGTTTCAACCTGCGGAAGTGCATGCTCTCGCGCATGCCATCAACGCGGCGCTCGGGAATGTCGGCAGCACGCTTTATTACACCGAGCCGGTGGAAGCGAATCCCGTGAATCAAGCGGAATCGTTCACCGAGCTTTGCGCCGATATGGATGCCGGCAGAGTCGATACGCTGCTGATATTTGGATCGAACCCCGTGTACGACGCGCCGCACGACTTTGATTTCACTTCGAAGCTGCAAAAAGTCGAGACATCCGTGCATGTCAGCACGCATTTCGACGAAACGGCCGAATATTCCAAGTGGCACGTCGCTGAGTCGCACTACCTAGAAACCTGGGGCGATGTGCGGGCTTTCGATGGGACGGTTAGCGTGATTCAGCCGCTGATAGCGCCGCTTTATCACACGCATTCGGCATTCGATGTGCTTGCAGCGTTCACGGACAAGCCAGGTCTGACGGCCTACGATGCGGTTCGCGACCGCCTGAAGACCTCTGCCGGTGCGAGCAATCCAGAAAAGTTCTGGCGCAAGTCTCTGAATGACGGAGTGATTGCTAATTCCGCATATCCCCCGATCACTGTTGCGCCGAAGTTTAGTGCGGCGAGTTTGCCGGCCGCCAAAGCGATTCCCGCGGGACAGCTCGAATTTATTTTCCGTCCGGATTCGAACGTGCACGACGGCCGCTACGCAAACAATGGCTGGCTGCAGGAGTTGGCGCGGCCGGTCACCAAGATTACCTGGGACAACGCCGCGCTCGTCAGCCCACGGCTGGCGGAGAAGCTGGAACTTACGCAACGCGCCGCAGCCCGCGGCGGTGAACACGGCCAAATAGTCTCCAACGTCATCGACATTTCGATTTCGAACAGCAAAGTGACTGCGGCCGCATGGATTCTGCCGGGGCAAGCCGACGATGTAGTTGTGCTTCCGCTCGGCTATGGCCGCAAAAACGCCGGATTCACTGGGTCGAACAAAGGTTTCAACGCGTATGTCGTGCGTACCTCTCAGGCGCTGTGGTCCGCCACGGCGGGTACGGAGGCCATCAAGAAAACCGGCGACGACTATCCGCTGGCTTGCACGCAATATCACTTTCAGATGGAAGGCCGGAAGATTCTGGCCACCGGCACGCTGGCGGAATACCAGAAGAACCCCATGTTCGCGCACGAAGGCGACGAGACGCCCAAGAACCCCAAGGAAATGACCTTGTACAAGGAATTTTCCTACCCTGGGTATGCGTGGGGCATGGCGATCGATTTGAACAGCTGCAACGGCTGCAACGCCTGTGTTGTCGCCTGCCAATCGGAAAACAATATTGCTGTCGTCGGTAAGGATCAGGTGATGCGCGGCCGCGAGATGCACTGGATCCGCATCGACCGCTACTATTCAAAGCTCGAGACGAAAACGGGTGATCCCGGCGGGGCGGATTACGACGCGCTCGAGAATCCCGAGACATTTTTCCAGCCCGTCCCGTGCCAGCAGTGCGAAAACGCGCCTTGCGAGCAGGTTTGCCCTGTCGGCGCGACCGCGCACAGCGCGGAAGGCCTGAACGACATGGTTTACAACCGCTGCGTGGGCACGCGCTATTGTTCGAACAACTGTCCTTACAAAGTGCGGCGCTTTAATTTCCTCCGCTTCCAGGATTGGGAGACGCCTTCGCTCAAGCTCATTCGCAATCCGGAAGTCACGGTGCGCAGCCGCGGCGTCATGGAAAAATGCACGTATTGCGTGCAGCGCATCAACAACGCGCGCATCGATGCGGAAAAGCAGAATCGCCCGATTGCAGACGGCGAAATTGTGACCGCTTGCGAATCCGCGTGCCCTGCCGGGGCTATCGTTTTTGGGAATGCCAACGATAAAAACAGCCGCGTGGCCAAACTGAAAGCGCAAGAGCGCAGCTATTCAATTCTCGGCGAGCTGAATACTCGTCCGCGAACCACCTATCTCGCGGCCGTTCGCAATCCGAATCCTGAATTGGAGAAGGCATGAGCGCCGGCCAGCCGCCACTCGATTCTCCAGAAATCAGCCGGCTCACACCCGTGCTCGGACCGGGGCACACCTATGCTTCCGTAACCGACAAAATCAGCGCAATCGTTCTTACGCGACGGACTTCGGTCGGCTGGTACATTGGCTTTCTGCTCGCGTTCAGCGTTTTTGGCGTGTTGAACATCGCCATCGGCTACCTGATCACGAAGGGCGTCGGCATCTGGGGCATCAACATCCCCATCGGCTGGGGCTTTGCGATCGTCAACTTCGTTTGGTGGATCGGTATCGGCCACGCTGGAACGCTCATTTCCGCGATTCTTTTTTTGCTCAACCAGAAGTGGCGCACCTCGATTAACCGGTTTGCGGAAGCGATGACGCTATTTGCCGTGGCTTGCGCCGGCATATTTCCGCTCATTCATACCGGGCGGCCCTGGTACGCGTTCTGGATGTTCCCGTATCCCAGCGTTATGGGAATTTGGCCGCAGTTCCGCAGTCCGCTGATCTGGGACGTTTTCGCCGTTTCGACTTACGGCACGGTCTCTCTGCTGTTCTGGTTTGTCGGTTTGATTCCAGACCTTGCCACGCTTCGCGATCGTTCTACTACCAAGCCCAAGCAGATCATTTACGGAATGCTGGCTTTGGGCTGGCGCGGCTCCGCGCGGCACTGGCAGCGTTATCAGTCGGCATACCTGCTACTCGCAGGCTTGGCTACGCCGCTCGTTCTTTCCGTCCACACGGTCGTGAGCTTCGATTTTTCGGTCGCCATAGTGCCGGGCTGGCACACCACGATTTTCCCCCCGTATTTCGTTGCCGGCGCCATCTATTCCGGTTTTGCCATGGTTCTAACGATTGCGATTCCTTTGCGCAAAGCGTACGGCCTCGAAGACTTCATCACCATGCGCCATCTCGAGAACATGGCCAAAGTGATGCTGGCCACGGGCCTGATCGTCGCCTACGGTTACTTCTTCGAATTCTTCATGTCGCTCTACAGCGGCAACAAATTCGACGTTTTCCTAGTTAATCAGCGCTTGCATGGCCCATACGCTCCGTTCTACTACGCGTTGATCCTCTGCAACATCCTGATTCCGCAGTTGCTTTGGATCCAGAAGATGCGAACGAACGTTGTCGTGCTCTTTATCATGTCCATCGTCGTAAACGTGGGCATGTGGCTGGAACGGTTCGTTATTATCGTCATCAGTTTGACGCGCGATTTCATGCCCTCTGCGTGGGGCCGTTACTCTCCGACGGTTTGGGACTGGGCCACGTTTATCGGCACGATGGGCATGTTCGTCATGTTGATTTTCCTGTTCGTTCGCGTGTTGCCGGCCATATCCATTGCTGAAATGCGCGAATTGGTCACGGAAACGTCCGAGGAACACAAGTGATAGCGCACCGATCACATATTTACGGCGTGATTGGCGAGTTCGAGAAGCCGGAGCAGCTCGTGCACGCCGCGGCGAAAATTCGCGAAGCGGGCTACCGCTACTATGAATCGTACACGCCGTTCCCCGTGGAAGGGCTGCCCGAGGCCATGGGCATGCGCCGCAATATGGTTCCGGTGATTACGCTCATCGGCGGCCTGGTTGGCGGACTTGGCGGTTTTGGCTTCCAGTATTGGGCAAATGTGTACAGCTATCCGATGAACATCGCCGGGCGTCCGCTCAATAGCTGGCCGGCTTTCATTCCTGTCACTTTTGAGTTGACCATTCTCTGTGCTTCACTTGCCGCCGTGTTCGGGATGCTCGCGCTCAACGGGCTGCCTCAGCCTCATCATCCGATTTTCAACGCGCACCGTTTCACCCATGCCTCGGCGGACCGCTTCTTTGTCTGCATACAGGCACGCGACAAAAAGTTCAATCTCGCGGAGACTGCACGCTTTCTGCAGGGGCTTGCCGCGCATCACGTTTCCGAGGTGCATGATGATTAGCGCCTCGCGTTTCCTGCTCGGCGCGTGCGCCGCAATGCTCTGCGTTTTCGCCGGTGGCTGCCAGATTCGCCAGGATATGGCCGATCAACCCAAGAACAGGCCGCTTTCCCCCAGCCCGTTCTTCGACGATGGCCGTTCGGAGCGTCCGTTGCTCGAAAATACCGTGGCGCGCGGCTCGATCGCGGACGACGATTTGTTTGTTCCAAAAGAATCGAATGCCTTTCCCCTTCCGTTGACGCCGGAGCTGCTCAAACGCGGCCAGGAACGCTACAAGATCTTTTGCGCGCCGTGCCACGGAATTCAGGGCGATGGCAACGGCATGATCGTCATGCGCGGAATGAAACGTCCTCCCAGCTTTACTGA
>DATMKS010000109.1:0-66138 GCA_035571045.1 Verrucomicrobiia bacterium | reverse complement strand
ACGGTCTGCGCGCTGATGATTATTCTGGCGGGCGCGATTTCTATTCCTTCCCTGCCCGTAGCGCAGTTTCCAGATTTGGCTCCGCCACAGGTCGTGGTTACGAGCGTGTACATCGGTGCAAACGCGCAAACCGTGGAATCGGCGGTGACGATCCCGCTGGAGCAGGCGATCAACGGCGTGCCGAGCATGAAGTACATCACGTCGACAAGCAGCAACAGTGGGGTGAGCACGATCACGGTTACGTTTGACGTTTCGCGCGACGTGGACCTTGCCGCGGTCGACGTGCAGAACCGGGTGAGCCAGGCGCTGGGCCGCTTGCCGAATGAAGTGAAAAATACAGGTGTGATTGTCACCAAGCAGGCCAGCGGATTCGTGTTTGGGGCGGGCGTTTATTCGGAACACGGGGAATACGACAGCCTCTTCCTGAGCAACTACATTGACGTTTACGTGAGAGATGCGTTGAAACGCGTGCCTGGCGTGAACGATGCGTTCCTTTTCGGAGAGCGGAAGTACGCGATGCGCGTGTGGCTCGACCCGGCGCGCATGGCGGAGCGGGGCCTTACAGCGTCGACGGTGATCAACGCTTTGAATGAGCAGAACGTGCAGGTGGCCGCGGGACAAATCGGACAGCCTCCAAATGAAGGTGAGCAGGCGTTTCAGATCAGCGTGAGGGCGGTGGGCCGGCTGACGAGTCCGGCAGAATTCGAGAATATTATTTTGAAGACGGGTACGGGCGGCACGCTCGTGAGACTGAAGGACGTGGGCCGCGCAGAACTGGGAGCGGAAAATTATGACGTCCTGGTGCGCTATAACGGCTACGACGGGGTGGGCTTTGGCGTAACCCAGCTTCCTGGCGCAAACGCGCTCGATGTGGACCGCGCCGCGAAAGCCGAATTGTTGCGGCTTTCGAAGAGTTTTCCGCCGGGACTGAAGTACGCGGTGGCGTTTGATTCGACGACGGTGATTGGCGAATCGATACAGGATGTGCTGATCACGCTGGCGCAAGCCATCGTTCTGGTCATTGCGGTGATTTATTTATTTTTGCAGGACTGGCGGAGCACGCTGATTCCCGCAGTGACCATTCCTGTTTCGCTGATCGGGACGTTCGTATTCATAAAGTTGCTGGGATTTTCGATCAATACGCTGACGCTGTTTGGGATTACTCTGGCGACGGGTTTGGTGGTTGACGACGCGATCGTGGTGATCGAGAACGTCGAGCGGCACATCATGGAGGGCATCACGGAGCCGCACAACGCGGCGTCGGTAGCGATGAAAGAAGTGGCAGGGGCGGTGATCGCTACTTCGCTGGTGCTGGTGGCGGTATTTGTGCCCGTTGCGCTTTTTCCTGGTACCACAGGAATTCTGTTCCGGCAATTCGCCCTGACGATCGCGTTTTCGGTTTCGATATCTGCATTCAACGCGCTCACGTTGACGCCAGCGCTTTCCGCGATCCTGCTGGGACGCCATCGGGAGCGCGCGGAAGGAAGAATCTTTCATGCGTTCAATCGCATTGTGACCGGCGGGACGAATATGTACCGCAACACGGTGCGCCACGTGATCGGCTGGCGATGGGCGGCGGCTCTGGTTTTTTTTGCGGCGCTGGGTTTGACGTACTGGGTTTATAACAAGGTTCCGCGTGCGTTTATTCCTGAGGATGACCAGGGCTACATCATCATCGCGGTACAAGCTCCGCAAGGTGCGTCCTTGCAGTACACGGTGGGAATTTGCGCAAAAGTCGAAGAGGCTCTTTCGCATGTTCCGGAAATTGCCGGCGCATTCTCGCTTCCCGGATTCAGCCAGTTTGGTGGCGCGCCGAATCGCGCCGTGGTCTTCAGCAGTTTGAAGCCGTTCGCAGAGCGCAAAGGCGAGCAACATTCGGCCGCGGCGGTCATCCAGCGATTGCGCGGGCAGTTGTTTGGAATTCAAGGCGCGTTGGTCATTCCGTTCAATCCACCAGCGGTGCAAGGTTTGGGGCAATTCGGCGGATTTCAGTATGAGTTGGAAGACCTGGGGAGAAATTCGCTACAAACGCTTGCGGATACGGCGAACAAACTCGCGGCGCAAGGAAACGCAGGCAAGGATGTGGTGGGCTTGTTCAGCAGTTTTACGGCGAATGATCCGCAGTACCTGGTACAGATCGATCGAGAGAAAGCGAAAAGTTTGCAAGTGCCGTTGAGCCAGGTGACGGATGCGCTGCAAGTCTACATGGGCTCGGTGTACGTGAACGATTTCGATTTCAACAACCGGTCGTATCGCGTGTACGTGCAGGCGGACAGCAAGTACCGTTCGAAGCCGAAAGACATACAGCAATATTATTTGCGATCTGACGCGGGCATGATGATTCCGCTGGATAATTTGGTCAGCGTGGCGCCAACGCAAAACGCACAGGTCATCAGCCACTACAATCTTTTTCGGTCGGCGGAAATTGACGGATCGGCGGCGCCGGGACATAGCTCCGGCGAAGGCATCGCGGCGATGGAAGAGCTTTCTAAGAAAACGCTGCCGCAAGGGATGACGTATGAATGGAGCGGGCTCTCACTGGAGGAGATCCAGTCGGGAGGCAAAGCGCTTATTTTATTTGGGCTTGGACTGGTTGTGGTTTACCTGACATTGGCAGCGCAGTATGAAAGTTTTGTGCTGCCGTTCATTGTGCTGATGGCGGTGCCGATCGCGATTTTGGGCGCGTTAGGGGCGCAGGCGTTGCGAGGATTGCAGAACGATGTCTTTTGCCAGATTGGTTTGGTGATGTTGATCGGGCTTGCGAGTAAGAACGCGATTTTGATTGTGGAATTTGCGGAGCAGTTGCGCGAGCAAGGGATGACCATCGTGGAAGCAGCGATTGAAGCGGCGCGGATTCGGTTGCGGCCGATTTTGATGACGTCGTTTGCGTTTATTCTTGGCGTGGTGCCATTGGTGCTGGCGCAAGGGGCTGGGCGCGCGGGACGAATCTCGGTTGGGACGACAGTGTTTGGCGGAATGATTGCCGCGACGACGCTGAACCTGTTATTCATCCCGGTGCTCTACGTGATCGTGAAGAGCATATTTCCTGGCGGCAGAGCGAAGACGGCAGCGGTTGAACAGTAATTTCCTACCCTTAACGAACAATTCATTTCGAAATTTGTGGTTGTTCAGAAGAACGACGTTCAGCTTCACTGCTTTTTGAGCAAGCACATGCCTGACCAAGGGCGATCACGGCGTGACTTTTCCGTTTCGGGGAGAAGTGCGAAAAGCCTGAACAAAAGGGAGAGACGCTTGAGGCGCGCTGCGTTTTTGAGGAAGGATTGCACGTCGACGGGCTTCCAGCCGTAAGGGATGAAGAAGTTCGGGCCTTCAGGAGGAGCAAATTTGAATGGCGCTGCTACGTTGAGCTGCTTGGCCATTCTTTTTGCCAACAGGCGGAGAAGACCAGGCGAGGCAATATCGAGAATCCAGGATTGAAAACTGGGAGGAGCGGCGAGGTCTTTGGAGAGGCCGGCAACGTCCTGGGCGCTTAGATAGATGAGCAGACCCTCTGTGATGATAAGGGCTTTGCTCGAGCGGCGGCCGAGTTCGCCTAAGAGATCGCGGCGCGCGGCGACGTTGGATAGATCGAGGCGGATGCGTTCGAGGGAGCAGACGGGCTTTTCGTCGCGCAGAATTTCTTCTTTGTAGGCGAGAATTTCGGGGAGATCGACCTCGACCCATTTAAGAGATGCGGGAAGCACCATGCGATAGGGGCGCGCATCGAGGCCGGCGGCGAGGTTGACGACCATGTCGACGCCTTGCTGGACTTGCTCGTTGATGAATTGGTCGCCGAGACAGGTGCGCGTGATCATGCTCCAGTCGCTGTCGCGCCCGAGGGGCTTGGACTTTGCGATTTGCTCGCCGCGTTCGCCGGCGAGGCGGCGCGCGAAGGGATCACGGAAATGGGCGTCCGGGCGCTCGGTCTCTCGCGCGCGATAGACGGCGACCCAGCGCGCGGTGTCGGAGATGTTGCGAATCAGTGGTTCAGAGGGGGACTCCAAATGCGGCTCGGGCCGAGATTGTGCTGCGGGCTTTGATTCGCTCAAGTGAATGCCTCGCACAACTTTCGTTGATCGTTGATTCGGTCAAAGGAAGTTTAGCTTTTTGAACGGCGTGCTTACAACACAGCACCGTTCTCTTTTAGGCCCGGAGCGCAGAGCTACTCTCCTTCGCCGGAGCCTGGTCGGCAGGCCAATTGATAATTGGGATGAGCACCCGTGGACTGGCCGGCGAGGAGTTCGAGTTCCAGCCGTGCGTTGTCGGAGCGCATGCCTATCGGTCCGTTGAGGCGCCCACCTTCGGCACCAACATCGCCTAGCCACACGAGATTGTTATCAACGTAGACATGCATTTCCGCGCCGTTCATCTCGGCGCGCAGCGTGTGCGCGTCGCCGGGGCGTAGAAGAGCCACGGGCGAACTGCGGACGGGCTTGATGTTGCGATAGCCGCGGTTGCCGCATTCCGCGCTGGTGTGCTGGCCAGGATTGGATTTTACGGAGACAACGAGTTTCGACTCCGGTCCGATGCGCCACATCACGTAAACGAGATTGCAGGCGTCCTGGGCGCGAAGCTTCAGGCCAAACTGGCGACGCATTTCACCGGAGCCGAGCGGCTTCTCTCCTGGGGACGGGCCGAGATAGGTGAAACGGGCTTCGACGTCTTGCGTGGTTGCAACGGTGACGAAAGCGCGCATCTTGGGCACGTTGACGGACATGCGGTTGCCAGAAGATTGCTCGAGCGCGCCTTCGGTAACGCAAAGCTTTGCGTGAGGCACAGACAACCAGTTGGTGGCGGGCTGACCTTCCATCCGGGTGTTCAAAGTAAAAAGCAGAAAGCAGGCTGAAAGAACGAAATTGGCAAAATTTTTCATATGAAGGTTGCTCCCGGCGCTATGCGGAATGGTTTGGTGGCCAGTCTGCCACCGGGATGTCGTATATAATCGCGGCCAGCATTCTGAATCGAGAAAGCTATATCATTCGACAGGGCAAGTCGCCATGAATAGTTTAGGGTGATCGGCTGAAGTGAGTTTGTCGGCGGCAGTGCTGGAACAATTGCTAAAGCAGAGGCGGATGGCGTGAATTTCGAGTTCAGCGAAAAAACGAAGGAATTACAACGACGTTTGCAGGCGTTCATGGACGAGCATGTCTATCCGAACGAGACTCGATATCTCGAAGAAATTGAGCGCGACCGCTGGAAGCCATCGCGAGTGATTGCAGGGTTGAAACCAAAGGCGCGTGCCGCAGAGCTCTGGAATCTTTTCTTGCCGAATGACGAGAGTGGAGCGGGACTGACGAATCTGGAATACGCGCCGCTTTGCGAAATCATGGGGCGCAGCGTGATGGCTGCGGAAGTGTTCAACTGTTCAGCGCCCGACACGGGAAATATGGAGGTGCTGGCGCGCTACGGAACGGCGGAGCAAAAGGAGAAATGGCTGAAGCCGCTACTTGAAGGCGAAATTCGATCGTGTTTTGCAATGACAGAACCCGAGGTCGCTTCCTCGGACGCGACAAACATTCGCGCGAGCATCGTGCGGGACGGCGACGAATACGTTATAAGCGGCCGGAAGTGGTGGACGTCGGGAGCAGGCGATCCGCGGTGCAAAATCGCGATTTTTATGGGCAAGACAGATCCGGCGGCCGCGACACACAAACAGCAATCGATGATTCTGGTCCCACTCGACACACCGGGAGTGAAGATCGTGCGTTTGCTTAGCGTGTTTGGCTACGACCACGCACCGCACGGACATGCAGAGATTGCGTTCGAAAACGTGCGCGTGCCTGCTTCGAATATTCTGCTTGGCGAAGGTCGCGGTTTTGAGATTGCGCAGGGGCGGCTCGGGCCGGGACGTATTCATCACTGCATGCGATGCATCGGCGTGGCCGAGCGGGCGCTGGAGACGATGTGCAAACGCGTGCAGGCGCGCGTGGCGTTTGGAAAAGCAATCGCGGAGCAAGGAACGATTCGCGCAGATATCGCGGCCTCCCGAATGGAAATTGAACAGGCGCGCTTGCTGACGCTCAAAGCGGCTTGCATGATGGACGCCGTCGGGAACAAGGAAGCGCGGGCGGAAATTGCGATGATCAAAGTTGTTGCGCCCAACATGGCTTTGCGCGTTTTGGACCGGGCCATTCAGGCGCACGGAGGAGCAGGAGTTTCCGCGGACACTTTTCTAGCCGGCGCTTGGGCGAATGTGCGCACTTTGCGGCTTGCGGACGGGCCGGACGAGGTGCACGTAGAGTCGATCGCAAAATCGGAACTGAGAAAATGGGGAAAAGCGCGGAACCAAGCACAAGCGGATTAAACAGTGCCGCGCGGTGATGCTCAGTCTGGACTGGTGCTCCGGAGGGACGAGTGGCGGCTGTGACCGTGGAAACACCTGATTCTTTGAAAGAATATGTGGGCAAAGAAATTGGTGTTAGCGATTGGCTGACGATCACTCAAGAGCGCATTGCTCAATTCGCGGAGGCTACCGAAGACCGGCAATGGATCCATCTCGATCGGGAGCGGGCGGAGAGAGAGTCGCCGTATGGGACGACAATCGCCCATGGTTTTTTGACGCTGTCGTTGATCAGCCGGTTTATGAAGGACGTGATTCAGGTTCGAGGCGGAACCGGAATGACGGTCAATTACGGGTTGAATCGCGTGCGATTCCCTTCTCCCTTGCGCGCCGGGTCCAAGATTCGTGCGCGCGTCGCTCTGCTAAGCGTCAAAGAGGTTCCCGGAGCTTATGAAACTTCATTTTCCGTGACCATCGAAAGCGAAGGCAGCGAGAAGCCGTGCTGCGTCGCGGAATCGATTGTGCGGTATTACCGTTAGTCCCTCTCAAACTTCCAGTCACCTTTGGCATCGGAATGAAGCGCCGCAGAAAGTGTCAGATAGCGCCGGTTTCGGCGGTTCGCTGAGCAGCGCGCAACAAAAGGCTGATGCGCTGCGGCATGGTCGCGAACCGTTGGTCGTGAGTCAGGCCTTGGTGATAGCGGTAATAAATCTGCTGCACGATGACAGCGATTTTGAACCGGGCAAATACCAAATAAAACGGCATTTCGGAAATGTCGCGGCCAGTTTCTTGCGCGTAGCGCTGGACGAGCTCGGCGCGCGTCAAGCTGCCGGCGGCGGCCGTCGGTCCCCAGCGCGTTTCGAGAATCTCCGGTGGATCGCTAGCATCCACCCAATAAGCCAGCGCGGAACCTAAATCCGTGAGCGGATCGCCGATCGTGCACATTTCCCAATCCAAGACCCCGATAATTTTGGTGAGATCGCGCGGATCAAAAACCACGTTGTCATATTTATAGTCGTTGTGGATGAGGGTGGCGGCGCTCGAAGCGGGGATGTGCTTCTGAGTCCAGGTGGAGATGGTTTCGACTTCGGGAATATCGTGCGTCTTCGATCCGTAGTAACGCTCGATCCAGCCGCGCACTTGGCGTTCGAGATAGCCCTGAGGCTTGCCGAGGTCGGCGAGGCCAACAGCGCTGTAATCGAGACTGTGGAGAAGCGCGAGATTGTCGAGGAACGATTCACTCACTCGCCGCGCCACTTCCGGGGAAAAATCGAGTCCGGGCGGAACATCTCGGCGGAGAATGACGCCGTGAATTGGTTCCATGAGATAAAACGGAGCGCCCAACACGGAGAGGTCGTCGCAGAAAAGAAGTACCTGCGGAGCTGGGCCATAGTGGGCGTGAAGTTTTGAAAGCACGCGATATTCGCGGCTCATGTCGTGGGCGGTTTTGACTTTGCTGCCGAAGGGCGGACGGCGAAGGACCATTTCGCGCGAGCCGACCAGCAGCGAATAAGTAAGATTCGAATGGCCGCTGGGATATTGGCGGACCACTAGCGCATCGGTTTCACCCGGGAAATGTGCGCGAAGGAAAGGCTCCAGTTTGGCGAGATCGAGCTCTTCTCCCGGGCGAACGGCGGTCGTTTGGTCTTGAAGATCAGCCATGTTTATTTCGCGACTCTGCTTTTACCGATACGTCAGCAAAGTGGGATCGTCTAAATGCTGAAAGGAGTTGAACGTGCTCAGCGTGAAGCGCTCCGCGGAAAACAGAAATTCGCTGTACGAACAATTGCGGGGCATCCACGCCACTTGCAAAGTGTCTTGCGGTGATAGGCGCAAAGCACGTTGCACGGATACGGCGACGGGCCCGCCGGAAGTGAAAATGGCGCAGGTTTCGCTTTTGGTTGCCGTGGACAGGAATCGTGACAGGCCGCGATTGACGCGGGCGATGAACGCCTCCCAGGATTCGACGCCGTCAACGGCCAATTCCCCGTTCACCCACATAGTTACAACCGCATCAAAGAGCTTTTGGAAGTTCCTGCGGCGTTGCGGAGGGCTGTTTGCAGTTTTGACGGCAGCTTCGAGATTGCGGACGTGAGAGTTAGTCTCGCAAAGATGCGCCAGGCTTTTCTCAAGCACGACGTCACCTTGGAATTCGTCAAATTCATCGAGCACCAGAGTTTCCGGATAAGCCAGGCCGTGCTTTCCATAGGTTTCGCGCACGGCCTTTTCGGTGTCGCGATGGCGAACGCGCGGGCCAGTGCAAACACGATCAAACGCGATTTTGTGGCGAACCCAATACTCTCCGAGAATACGAGCCTGGGTTTCGCCAGTAGCGGAGAGCTTGTCGTAATCGGGCTCAAGAAAAGAAGCTTGTGCGTGGCGAACCAGAAAAACGCGTCCCATGCATCACCCTGAGAAACAGCGAACCATAGAAGAAAAATACGGAAAGCAAAGACAGGCGACCCGCCTCGGGGCTCCGAGGCGCTAGGCGGTCGCGCTTTGTTCCTTGTTGAAATCGGCAAATTTCTTGCCTTCTTCCGCCAGTCGCTTCAGAAGCGGAGCTGGCTCCCAAAGTTCGCCGTGCTGCCTGTGAAATTCCTCGACGCGGTCGAAGACCTTTTTCAGACCGACTGTGTCGGCGTACCACATGGGTCCGCCACGATAGGACGGGAAGCCGTAACCGTTCAGGTAGATGATGTCGATGTCGACGGCGCGCAGGGCGTAGCCTTCCTCGAGGATGCGTGCGCCCTCATTCACCAGCGCGTAGACGCAGCGGTCGACAATTTCTTCTCTGGAAATTTGCCGCTGAGCGATGCGCGCTTCCACGGCCCATTTGCGCACTAGCTGGGCGACTTCCGGATCAGGAATTGCGCGGCGGTTTTCGTCATACTTGTACCAGCCAGCTCCGGTTTTCTGGCCATAGCGGCCCATCTCGCAGAGATTATCGCCGGCAAACGCCTGGCGAATTCCTGGCTTTTCCAAGTGCCGATATTCCTTGCGGATTCGCCAGCCGACATCGAGTCCGGCGAGATCGCCGACAGCGAGCGGACCCATGGCCATGCCGAATTCATACATCACGGAATCGACAGCTTCGACGCTCGCGCCTTCTTCCAGAAGAAAGACGGACTCGCGGACATAGGGATGGAACATGCGGTTGCCGACAAAGCCGCGGCAGTTTCCCACCAGGACGCCGATCTTGCCGATTTTCTTCGAGAGCTGCATGCAGGTGGCGATGACCTCTTTGCTGCTGGCTTTGCCGCGGACGATCTCGAGGAGGCGCATCACGTTGGCAGGGCTGAAGAAATGGGTGCCGATCACGGATTGCGGACGCGCGGTCGAGGAAGCGATCTCGTCGATGTTTAAAGTTGAGGTGTTGCTGGCAAGAATCGCTCCGGGTTTAGAGATGCGATCGAGTTCTGCGAAGACTTCTTTCTTGAGAGCCATACCCTCGAAAACGGCTTCGATCACCAAATCGGCATTTGCGAAAGAATCGTAGCTGAGCGTCGGCTGAATCAGCTTGAGGCGTTCGTCAACGAAGGCTTGCGTGAAGCGCCCGCGTTTCACGGAGGTCGCATAATTTTTCTGGATGTTTGCGAGACCTTTGTCGAGAGCGGCCTGATCGGCTTCTTTCAAGAGAACGGGGATGCCGGCGTTTGCCAAGACCATGGCGATGCCTCCGCCCATCGTTCCCGCTCCGACGACGGCGGCGGAATTCACTGGAATCAGCGGGGTCTCCTTCGGAATGTCCGGGATTTTGGTCACTTCGCGCTCGCCGAAGAAAACGTGAATGAGGGCCTTCGATTGATCGGAGAAGAGGCAGTCCATAAACAGCTTGCGCTCGAGTTTGCAGCCCTCTTCGAACGGGAGTTTCGCGGCGGCTTCGACGGCGTCGATGGCGGCGAGCGGCGCGATCATGCCGCGCTGCCTTTTGCGGGCATTCTCGCGCGCGGCGGCGAAGATTGCAGCGTTTTCTTCAGCCGAGCCAAGCTTTTCGTTGCGGTCGCGTGTCTTGCGCACGGCTTTGCCGGCGACTTCGTGCGCGAACGCGACGGCGCCGGTTAACAAGTCGCCTTCGATCAAGCGATCGATGATGCCTGCGTTCAGTGCATCTGCGGCCTTGATGGGATTGCCATCCGCGCACATTTCGACGGCTTTCGCAGCGCCCGCGAGGCGGGGCAAGCGTTGCGTTCCGGCCGCGCCGGGAATGATGCCGAGTTTTACTTCCGGCTGGCCGACTTGCGCGCTTGGAACTGCAACGCGGTAGTGGCCGGACATGGCAAGCTCGAGGCCGCCACCGAAGGCACTTCCGTGAATAGCCATCACGACAGGCTTGCGGCAATCTTCAATCTTCAGGAGGAGCCTTGGCAGTTCCAACCCGCCGCCCGACTTGCCGGAAGTGATTTTGCCGAATTCCTTGATATCCGCGCCGGCGACGAATGTTTTGCCGCCACCAATGAGCACGGCGGCTTTGACGAAATCGTCTTTGTCGATCTGTTCGATCGCGGCAGCGATGCCCTCCGGCACGCCGGGGCCCAACGCATTTACCGGAGGGTTGTTGATGGTGATAACGGCAATGCCATTTTCTACCGCAAGTTGAACTAAGTCGCTCATTGTGGGCCGCTCTTTCTTAAACCATATTACTTGGACTTCGCGGAAAAACCCGTCTGTGCCGGTTGTCCCCGACCAGACTTAGGCTCCATTTATAAGACTTCTCATTTACGGCTGGCAAATTCGGGCCGGATCGTGTCTTGCCCACCCCAATATTTTTTGCGCAGTTCCCTCTTCAGGATTTTGCCCGTGCCTGTTTTCGGCAGGCTATCGAAAAACTCCACCGAGCGCGGCGCTTTGTAATGCGCGATGCGAGCGCGGCAAAATTCGAGCAACTCAGCTTCCGTAGCTTGCGCGCCGGGCTTCAAGACGACCAAAGCTTTCGGCACTTCTCCCCATTTCGCATCCGGAACGGGAACGACGGCAACTTCATAGACGCTAGAATGCGCGAGCATCGCTTTTTCCACTTCCAGCGACGAAATATTCTCGCCGCCGCTGACGATGATTTCTTTCTTGCGGTCGACAACGAGAAGGTAGCCTTCGTCATTTATGGTAGCCATATCGCCTGTATGAAACCATCCGCCGCGCATGGCTTCTGCGGTGGCTTGCGGCTGCCCCCAATAGCCTTCCATTACCACATCGCTTCGGGCCACGATTTCGCCGATGGTTTGGCCGTCGTGAGGCACATCCTTTTCGTTTGCATCGACAACTCGCAGTTCGACGCCCGGAATGGCGAAGCCCGTCATAGCTTGGCCGATGTATTTTTGTTCGCCTTGCCAATCGAGGCCAGGCTTCATCCTGGAAATCGAGAGCGTCGGAGAAGTTTCCGTGAGGCCATAGCCAGAGCGGCAGCTCGCGCCGAGTTTTTCCTCTGTTTCGCGCACCAGGGTGGGCGAAGACGCCGCGCCACCTATATTGATGATTTTTAAACTGCTCAGATCGTGCTTCGTACGTTCGGGACAATTCACCAGCGCCGTGGCCATCGCCGGTACAAGGCACATATTCCGCACGCGTTCCTGTTCTATCAGGCGGAAAATCGCAGCTGTTTCGAATCGCCTCAGCATCACGTGCTTCCCGCCGGTCAAAGCCAGCGCGTGCGGGGTGCCCCACCCGTTGGCGTGGAAGAGCGGAATGGTGTGCAGCTGAACGGCTTCGGCGGTGGGATCGTCCGTGAGGCAAGCGTAGAGGGCGTGCATGTACACATTGCGATGCGTCAGCATCACGCCTTTGGGAGTGGCGCTGGTGCCGCTGGTGTAAAAAATCTCAGAGATGGCGTTTTCATCGATCTCCATGATGTTGGCGCGCCGGGGTTCAGCGGCAGCGAGCAGTTCGTCGTAGTTTCTTGGCGCGAGCCAATCTGCTTGAGGTGCGGCATCGAGAAGGGAAAAACTCTCGACCGTCGTGGTGCTATGGCGAAAGGAATCGACGACCGGAAGAAAATCTTTCTCGAGAAAGAGCACCTTTGCCCCAGCGTCGTTCAGGATGAATGCAAGCTCCTGCGGCCCTAGCCGGATATTCAGGGGCAGTAGGATGGCCCCCGCGTCGAGAACGCCGTAGTAGGCTTCGAGCAAACGATGGCAGTTCATGCTAAGGAAGGCAACGCGGTCGCCGGGTTTCACTCCGGCCGCGCATAACGCGCCGGCAAGAAGAGCAGCACGATGGGCAAATTGCGCATAGGTGAATCGCAAGTCGCCGCAAACAACCGCAGTCCGGCGCGGAAATTGTTCTTCCGCATAACGCAAACATCGAAGTGGTGTAAGTGGGATATTCATGTGGAATCCAGCGCTATTCAGGCGGTCTGCCCTCCATCGACGATCAAAACATGTCCGGTGACGTAGTCGGAAGCGTCGGAAGCAAGAAAGATGGCCGCACCCTTCAAATCGTGGTCATTGCCGAATCGCCGCAACGGGATCTTCTTCAAGAAATCTTCCTTGTTTCGTTCTATCACGACTTGCGACATGTTCGTGGGAAACCAGCCAGGAGCGATCGAGTTTACCTGAATGTTGTAAATGCCCCACTTGCAGGCCAAATCTTTGGTAAAGGCTATCACGCCACCCTTGCTGGCGTGATAGCCGATGGCCTGAAATTCCGGGGGAGCGCCGCGAATGCCCGCGACGGAGGCTATGTTGATGATCTTCCCGCGGCGCTGCGCGGTCATGAATTTTCCGGCAGCTTGCGAAAACAGAAAAGTGCCCGTCAGGTTCGTCTCGATCACTTTGTTCCAGTGTTCGAGGCGCATTTCTTCGACCGGCGCGCCCCAGGATGTGCCTGCGTTGTTGATGAGAATATCGATGCGGCCGAATTGAGCCATGGCCGCTTCGACAACAGCCTGAACCTCGGCCGGATTTTTCACGTCGCAACCGAGGGCCAGCGTCTTCACTCCGAGGCTCTCTAACTCAGCGGCGGCCCGTTCGCAGCGCTCCTTTTTGCGGGCGCACAAGACGAGATTAGCCCCCATTTCCGCCAAGCCTTCCGCCATTTGGCGGCCCAGGCCAATGGAGCCGCCGGTGATAATCGCCACGCGTCCAGCAAGATCAAAGAGTTGTCGGACATTCATCGTCGGTTGCATGCTTTCCCGTTATATCTGACGTGGTGCGGAGATTCATCCGTTGCCTGCCTTAAGCATAAGGATTCGCGCATTGGAAAATACTAGAAGCTCGCGCGTACGCCAAGCTCGAATTCGATTATCGGGCGAGACGAAGTGGACCGCATGCGCCGCGCTCCTTAATGCGTAGCCGAAGGCCCGCCGTTGAGCGAATCTCGCATAAAGCTTCGCCCGTGGCGTTCGGTCCCAAGCAGCAGGAGGACGGCGAGGGTCAGGATGGTTACGGCTTCAAAACCGGCGATGGCCCACTGGTATCCCACGCGGTCACGCAAAGCGTACTCGATTGTATTTGTAGGCGACGCGAACAGAATTCCCAATTGATAAGTAAGTCCGGGCATCAGTCCTCGAGTCGTGTCGGCGGACATTTCGTTCAGGTGCACGGGGATCACGCCCCAAGCGCCCTGCACTCCCATTTGCATTATGAACGGAGCGAGAACGAGACCAGCTAAACTACCCCCGAACGCCCAAAGAGGAATGATAACCAAACAGATTCCCATGGCCGCGATCATGCTCCTGCGCCGGCCGGCGACCTGCGAAAGGTGTCCAAAGATTATGGCGCCGACGACCGCTCCGACGTTGTAGAAAATTGCAATGTTCGCAACTACGGCAGCCGAGAGGTGATGAACCTCCTTCAAAAAGTCCGGGTAAAGATCCTGCGTGCCGTGCGACATGAACATCATGAAAGTCATAAGCACGACCAAATAGAGAAACCGTTTCCAATCGAGTATCACCGTGCGCAAGACTTGGCCGGTGCTGGCTGCCCGATTTTGCTTCCATGCTTCCGACTCTGGAACTTTTGTCCGGATGTAGAGCGCGAGCAGCGCAGGCAGCGCGCCAATCCAGAACATCGGGCGCCATCCCCAAGCCGGGAGGAGAAAACGTGCTGCGATCGCGGCAAGCAAATAGCCGATCGAATAGCCGCTTTGCAAGATGCCACTCAAAATCCCGCGCCAGCGCACCGGCGCAGCTTCCATCGTGAGTGACGCGCCAACCCCCCATTCGCCTCCCATGCCGATGCCAAATAGGGCCCGCATAACCAGAAAAAAAGTGTAGTTGGGCGAAAAACCGCAGAGCAGTTCGATCAGTGAGAAATAAATGACATTCGCCATCAACGGTTTGCGCCGGCCAAAGCGATCGGACAGTACGCCGAAAATCACTGCCCCGACCGGACGCATGGCAAGCGTGGCAAAGGTGGTGAAGATGATGTCTTTCTTGGACACGCCGAATTGGCGAGCAAGGACGTCGTACATGAACACAACGACAAAAAAATCGAAGGCGTCTAGTGTCCAGCCAAAAAAACCCGCGAGTACCGCGTGACGTGCGTTTGATTTCGATTTAGCGGCGGGATCCGTTATTTGCACTCGCTGAGCCTTTGCCGAGCTGAAGTTGACGGCCTGTCATTGTAGCCACCGCTTTCGCGGTTTCCGCCTGGCGAATTCCATCGCATTTTCGTTTTACGCAGGCAACAATTGTCCACGAGTTTCGACTCCAAAAGGAATTAAAAGAAGGCCGACGGCAAATGCCAGCGCGGTCATTGCCACAGGAATTCCGAGCGAGCCGTACCTCTCCACGCCGCTGCCTACAAGAAATGTGATCGCCGCTCCACCGAAACGCGCAAAGGAAGTGGAAAACGCGAAGGCGCTTGCGCGGCACTCTGTAGGATATTGCTCCGGCAGCCAAAGCGTGTAGACAGCGAAGTTCGCCCCACCGAAACCGAGAAAAAACAGGCAAACAAAAAACCAAGGAAACGCGGTTGGGCCGAGATAAAAAACTTTGCCAAAGGTAAGGGCAATAAAAACCATCATCAGGGCAAAGAAAAAGCCCAGCGCACCACGACGGCCGAACCGTTCGGCAAGCCAGGGCATTGCCAGACATCCCAGAATGGTTGCGAACGCCACCAGCATGGTAGCGCGAGAAGCAAGCTGGGCGGCCTGAGGCCCAATGCGCCCCGCGGCTTCCGCAAGAGAAGTTACGGCCGCGGGAACGTAGACCGTTCCGGCCCAAAGCCCACTGATCGAGGCAAGCATAAACAGCGAGTTCAGAATGGTGCGGCGACGCAACGCGGGCGAGAAAAGCGCGGCGAAAGGCTGGTAGATCTGCCAGGACCGAACGACTTCTGCTTTGGCGGACCACCGCGAGGGCTCCGTGACGCCATGACGCACCCACGCCAGGAGAAGCGCCGGCACACCTCCGACAGCAAACATATAGCGCCACCCGTAATGGCTGCCAATCGCGTAGTTGGCGATCGCGGCGAGAAATATGCCGACATAATAGCCCGTGTGCATGTAGCCCGCTCCTGCGCGCCGGCGCCTTTCTGGCCACTCTTCCGCGACAAACGTGCCGCCCATAGCCCATTCGCCGCCAATTCCAATTCCTGCGAGTAAGCGAAGAATCGCCAACTGCCAGACGCTGGTCACGAGAGCGCTGAGAAGCGTAAAGATGGAATACCACACAATGGTCAGCATCAAGGTGCGAACGCGGCCGAACTTGTCGCCTACCGGCCCCCACAGAAACGCCAGTCCCCAGCCGAGCAGAAAAAGAGCGAAAAGCAATCCCCCGTAATAACCAATGTTGCCTTTAGATGCGATGATGCCGGAGCGAGGAAGAAGTTCACGCAGCGAAGGCAGCAGAACGAGCGCGTATATAAAAGAATCCATTCCGTCGAGAGTCCATCCACCCCAAGCAGCCCAGAAACCCCGAATTTGATTTCGAGTGAGCGGGACGCGGAGAGAAGTGGGTGCGTTCGGAGATTCAACTGGCATCGTGCGAGGCACTATATCAAAAAGCAATGGCACAAGAAGCGAGAAGTAGAATCTCCAAATCCAATTTCACCGCCAATGGCTGTGATGTAGACTCTCTGATTCATTTGAGACGATACCTGGTTTTGGGACGGATAACCTAGGCTGCTGTTGACGGCGCACCGCGGAATGGTCAAGGCTCGCAGTGCGCGCCCCCATCGAGCTCTGCGAAATCTCTCTTTATGAACATTCACGGAGAACCAGGGAATCCAGAATCAAGCGTTCACCGCGTGCGCACCATTCCGTCGCTCCGGTGGTGGATCGGCGCGCTCTTGTTCGCCTCGACGGTGATCAATTATATCGATCGCCAAACACTTTCCCTGCTGGCTCCCTATCTCAAACAGGACTACCACTGGACTAACACGGATTACGCCAATCTGGTCATCGCGTTCCGCGTTGCCTATGCCATCGGACAAACTCTCAACGGCAGGCTGATGGATCGCATCGGCACCAGGCGCGGACTAACGCTGACCGTTCTGTGGTATTCGATTGTTTCCGTTCTTACTCCGCTCGCTCGCGGCCTCTACTCTTTCATGGGCTTCCGTTTTTTCCTCGCGCTTGGAGAATCTGGCAACTGGCCCGGTGCAACGAAAGCCGTCTCGGAATGGTTTCCCAAGCACGAGCGCGGCCTTGCCACAGCGTTATTCGATAGCGGCTCTTCCATTGGCGGAGCTATCGCCCCTTTCGTTGTTCTTTGGCTGTACTTCCGATGGGGCACGCGCCCTGCATTTGTTGTTCCCGGTCTGCTGGGGTTCTTGTGGCTAATCGCTTGGCGCTGGCTCTATCGCCTGCCTCAAGACCATCCTCACATCAGTATCGCCGAGCGACAGATGATCCTTGCCGACCAAAAGGAAGACGAAACTCCAGCGAGAACAGCGCCACGCTGGCGCGATCTACTGAAGCTTCCGCAAACCTGGGGCACTATCATCGCCAGGAGCTTCACCGACCCAGTCTGGTTCTTCATCGCCGATTGGTTTCCCATTTATCTCGTCGCCAAAGGCATCGCTCTCAAAAGCGGCCTAATCGCCGTCTGGATTCCATTCATCGCTGCCGATCTGGGGAATTTCTTCAGCGGCTGGCTTTCCGGTCGTTTGATTAAGCGAGGCTGGTCTACCGGAAACGCTCGCAAAGCTCTCGTCATTTTCGGCGGCTTCGGCGTCATGCTTCTCATTCCGACAATTTTTACCGTGAATCTTTACGCGCTCACCCTTCTGTTCGCCCTCGCCACGTTTTCCTACGCATCTTTCACGACCATCGCTAACGTGCTACCTTCTGACCTTTATAAAAACGAATCCGTGGCCACCGTAAGCGGCATGAGCGGCACAGGAGCCGCGCTCGGTACGATCGTGGTATTCGAATTAGCGGGCCATCTTTCCGATGCGCGTATCGCGACGGGGACGCACTTGTTCGACCCGCTCATGATCATCGCTGGCCTGATTCCGTTTGTGGGTATGATTCTTGTGCTGCTGCTCGTGCGCAATACAAAAGCAACAGATCAAGGCCTCGTCCGCCGCATATGAAGTTTTCGCGCAAACTGTTGGCAGGTGCGTTGGCAATCAGCAAGGCTGGGGCGGGATGAATCGATTGCTACTTGAGGAGGATAGGTGAAGATCACGGATGCAAAGGTTTTGATCTCTTCTCCAGGCAGGAATTTCGTAACGCTGAAGGTCTACACTGACCAAGGCATTTACGGCCTCGGTGACGCGACGCTGAATGGCCGTGAGCTCGCCGTTGCCGCCTATCTTTCCGAGCATTTAGTCCCCTGCCTCATCGGCCGCGATCCTTTTCAATCCGAAGACATCTGGCAATATTTCTATCGCGGTGCGTACTGGCGCCGCGGCCCTGTGACCATGGCCGCAATCGGCGCCATTGACATCGCGCTCTGGGATATCAAAGGCAAAGCGCTCAACACTCCCGTCTACAATCTTCTCGGTGGAAAGAGCCGCACGGGCGTCATGGTCTACGGCCACGCCAACGGCCGCGACATTGAAGAGACACTCGATGAGGTTGGCAAATACGCCGCCATGGGCTACCGCGCCATTCGCGCGCAATCGGGTATCCCCGGCATCCCTTCAACTTACGGCGTTGCAAAAGACAAGCTCTACTACGAACCTGCCGAAAAAGGCCTACCCAGCGAAAATCTCTGGTCGACGGAAAAATACTTGCTGCATGTCCCAAAGCTCTTCGAATCCCTGCGCGTGAAATTTGGCGATGACGTTCATCTCCTGCACGACGCCCATCACCGTCTCACGCCGATCGAAGCGGCTCGCCTCGGCAAAAGCCTCGAACCCTATCATCTCTTCTGGCTCGAAGATGCCGTCACGGCGGAACTCCAGGAAGGTTTTCGTATCGTTCGCCAGCACACCACCACGCCGCTCGCGCTCGGCGAAGTTTTCAATACGATATGGGACGCCAAGACCGTCATCACCGAACAGTTGATCGACTACATTCGAATGGCCACCGTCCACAGTGGCGGCATCACTCATCTCAAGAAAGTCGCGTCGCTTGCGGAGATCTATCACGTCCTTACCGGCTGCCACGGCGCAACGGATTTGTCGCCTGTGTCCCTCGCCGCCGCTCTTCATTTCGATATTTCGGTCAACAATTTCGGGATCCAGGAGTACATGCTACACACGAAGGAAACCGACGAAGTCTTCCCCCACTCCTATTTCTTCAGCGACGGCTTCCTGCATCCAGGGGACGCGCCGGGTTTGGGGGTCGACTACAACGAAAAGCTTGCAGCGACATTTCCGTACGAACGCGCCTATTTGCCCGTAAATCGGAAGTTGGACGGCACCATGTTCAATTGGTAGTTCCAGGGAATTAGGCACCATCCACACGCTATACGCAATGAAGGGATCTTTACTTGGAGAAATAAACCATGGCATACAGCAAGCTCGATCTAACCGGCAAATCGGCAGTAGTTATCGGTGGCACTTCTGGCATCGGCCGCGCCATCGCTCTCGGCCTCGCCGAAGCCGGTGCCGACGTCGTCCCCACTTCGCGGCGCGCCGACCAAGTCGAATCCACAGCGCGTGAAGTGGAAGCGCTGGGCCGCCGCTCCCTTCGCGCAACCTCCGACGTCACCGACCGCGCTTCGCTGCAAGCGGTGCTCGACGCCGCGGTAAAGGCCTTCGGCAAAGTCGATATCCTAGTGAACTCCGCCGGACGCACAAAGAAGGCCCCCACCCTCGATTTTTCCGAAAAGGACTGGAACGACATTTTCGAAACGAATCTCACTGGCATGGTGCGAGTGTGCCAGATTTTCGGCCGGCACATGCTGGAACGCGGCTACGGCAAGATCATTAATGTCGCCTCGATTGGTTCTTTTCGCGGAATGATGGAAGTCTCCGCATATTCCGCCAGCAAAGCCGCCGTCGTATCGCTCACACAGTCGCTAGCCGTCGAATGGTCCGCGCGCGGCATCTGCGTGAACGCCATTGCTCCCGGCGTCTTCCCCACCGCGCTGAATCAAAAACTGCTCGACGGCACGCCGCGCGGCAACGAATGGCTCATGCGCACGCCCATGAAGCGCTTCGGCCAGGTCGAGGAGCTTGCCGGAGCCGCCATCTACTTGGCGTCCGACGCCGCCAGCTACACGACGGGCTCGGTGCTCGTTGTGGATGGGGGAATCCTCGCCAGCGGCGTGAACCAATGAGCGCGACGAGCTAAGCAGTTGAAAGCACCTTTGGTACATACTCATCCGACCACAAATCTACTACAACTTAAAAAACAGAATCACAGCGCCTATCAACGCAAACACCGCTGCCGATGGCACGCGACGTGTATCTCAATCTCGCCTACCTCGGTGATTCGGCGGATGAACCTGGACTCGAACCGGGCGGATGGAAGTGAAGAATTTCAAGGGGTTGGGCGGGGCAAACTTGATATGGCTGTTGAAACTTGTAGAAATCGCCTGGTCTGTCCCTGGGCCCCGACGAGGATAGGAAGAAGTGCCTATCTACTATCTGGCTCAACTGGTTTGCGCGTTGTCAGACAATCTGAGATCAGCCCGCTTTGACTCTGCCAAATCTCGCCGCTTTGATCTGTGCAAAATACAAATTTGCCGGTTCTTCCTGGAATTACCGGAGCGGCAGTAATTGTGTAGCGTCCGACCGTTTCACCGAGGCCCTGGGCGCATTGGATCTCGAAGTGGTACCAAGACTTCGTACCAGACGCCAAGACCGGATCTACGGAGCGAGCGTCTGGCGGTGATTCGAGACCTTGCTCGGCCAGATCGCTCAGATTGCATGCGAACCCGATGTTCGGATGCTTGGCCGCAAAATCGCGTTCAGCAGAACTTAAATTCTTAATGTTTTGCACCGCGTGGCGATGATTGAGGAAGATGCGCGGAGCTCTGGGCGGAAAGACCACCAGCCAGAAGGCCACTGACATCAAAACTACCAACAATACCAGGGAGACGGTCGATTTTGTGAACCCCATATCCTCGTAGCTCGAACGAGACGATCACGGCCTATGATGGCTGGCAGGAGATCATCGCGGATTATCCAAAGCAGATTCGTATTGAGTAGTCCCTAATTCTCGGGTGCCGGATCATCCTGCCACTTTCTTCGCCTGCGCCCGAAACTTCGCCCAGCGCCTCTTGGTAGCTTTACCGATCCTCGCTCTTGCAGCCGCTGACAAGACGTGCTTTTTTACGACTTTGATTTCCTTGCTCGTTGAATCGCCCAAAGCTTTTGCAGCCGCTCGTACTCCGTTCAACTGGTGCTGCAACTTGCCGAGCTGCTTTTCGAGTTTTCTCTCTTCGCGCTTGATCGCTGCCAAGATGTCCATAGAGCCTCCGAGGGAAATCTATCGCAACCAGGGCACGCGCACCAGACTTGGGGCCGGAAGCAAGTAACTCGGAAGTAGCTCGGCAACGGTGGTAGCCTCAGGCGTGCCCAATCCCGAACCGCAACCGTGCAAACATTTCAAGCCAATGCATATCACCCCGGCATTTCTGAAACATCTTCCGAAATGTTCCGCGTGTAAGGCCGTGAAGGAGCAAATTAAAGAACTGTTCGCTGCGATCAGAGCGACGAAGCACGCAGAGTCAATTCGTGCTTTGAGAGAAGCAGCCCGTGATAGCGGCAACCGCATCCGGGCCTGGAAGTGCGGAGCCGAACGGAAAAGACTGCAACAAGAAGGATTTGCGATCATTGCGCCGTCAGCGCCCGCTGTTCCACAGGTCCAAGAATAAATGTGGCGGGGCCGCTATCGGCACCCGTTCGGTGACGGTGTTTTTTTACGAGGACTTGGGCTAGATAGGGTCGCTGCTTTATGTTGAGATGGCAGGAAAATGGATATTCAACCTAAAGCAAAGGTACAGAACCAGAATCGCGCCCAGTGTAGATAAAATGAGGCCGGCGGGATGATAGCGTTCATTTGTGGAGCGCGAAAACATGTGGGAAACGCCGCCGCCGATGACCGAGCCGACGATGCCTAGCGCGACCGTCCAGAAAAGCGTCATGTGCACGTGCATGACGTCTTTCGCGATAACGCCCGAAATGAGGCCAATAAGGAGATACCAGATCAAGTGGAACATGCTTTTTCTCCATCCTTTGCTTTTGGGGCGTTGTCGAGTATTAGCCCTGGGTTGGCGATTAGCCAGGAGTTCCTAATGTGGACTTCTGGCCTTGCAGTGTAGGCTGCTGTCGGTGGTGCGTACTGTTCACTTTTGTGCAGTTTGTAGATTTCATGGATCGGAGGCAGTAACTCCGGAGAAGGCCGGGTTCCCCGACATGGGGGTTAAGTTCCGACTACGGCGTTTTCATCTCCAAATGAGACTCTTTCCCGATATAGAGTTCCCCGAGTATGACTGACATTCGAATCGGAACTAGCATCTTCACCGCCGACGGCTGGCTCGGCACCTTCTATCCGAAGGGCCTGAAACCCCGCGACTATCTGAGTTACTCACCCGAAACTGACCTCTTGCCGTACTTCGCATGAAAGTCGCACCACCGAACTTGGGATTTTTCGAGCTTCTTTCGAATCCTCAAAGTTAAGATTCTTAAGCCCGACAACGGCCCGACAATTTTCGGTCCGTTCAAAAGTTCGGTTTATCGTCTGGCGGTACCTTTTTGGGAGGCTCCTTCTTCGGCGGAGGAGCCGTTTTGGGTTTAGCGTTTGGAGCCGGATGTTCCGACTCTTTTTTCTGCGGAGGAGGAGTGGTCCGCTTGGCCTCCGGCTTCGGAGCTGGTTTCGCGGGAGCTGGTTTCGCGGGAGCCGGTTTCGCGGGAGCCGCTTTCGATGGTTGCGGATGCGCGGACGAATCTGCTGGGGCGCGGTGCTCGGCAGGTGTGGGAGACTTAGCTGCAGGATGCGCCGGCTCTACAGTTTTCCTTGAGGGTTCGGCAGACTTCTCGGCTGGCCTTTCGGCGGGCTTTTCACCAGGCTTTGCCGGTGCAGGACCGGCCGCGGTCGGCTCGACTCGATTCGGCTGAGCGTTGGCCGGCTGCGACCGTTTTGCTTCAGCAGGATGAGCCGCAATGACCGGAGCTATCGGTTTGCCTGCGGCAAGCGGCTTCGCCGCGACAACAACGGCAGGACGCCCGTGATTCACGGAGGCAAATTGCTGGTGGTTCTGTGCCGCCTCACGCTGCTGTTGGATCTGCGTGGTCAGCGGAGGGGTACGTTGCTCGCGCGTCGCGGCGATTTCTGATGGCAGAGGCTTGCGAGTGACGCCTCCGGGGCCGTTATAGCTGACACGGTTAACCGTCGTTATGTTGACAGTCTTATTGTTGATGACGACGGTGTTCGTCACTGTGCGGTTGTACACCTGAACGTTGGTGATTGTGATGTTGTTGACGGCGCGGTTATAGTCGAAACGATTTCCGCTCCAATATCCGCCCTGATAACCTACGCCGATGTACCCAAAACCATAGTTGATGCCGCCGTAATAGCCGATATGCCGGCCCCAGAAACCATAGTGGAAGCGATACGTGCCGCCCACAAATCCCCAATATCCCGGCGTCCACAGGACGCCCACTTCGGGCGGCCGAGCCCACGCGCCTGGCACCCAGTAGTAGCCCTGCGGGGCGTAGCTCCAATATCCAGGCGTCCAAAGGTAGCCATCGTCGGGACAGTCGGGCTGCGAATATTCCGGCAGAGGTGGCGGAGCTTCTGAAGCTTGAAGGACCGGCTGGCCATAGCTCGAATCCCCTGCGTCGTCGTACTCGCCGCCGCCATCGGGATCGTTCTGGTCCTGCTGGCCGGTATTTCCCGTCGCCTGGGTGTCGCTGGTCGGAGCCAGGTTGGCATCAGCCGCCTGATCCTGCGATTGGTCGGTCTGCGCCGGTTGAGTCTGTGCGCTGCTGTCCTGCGTGTCGCTTTTCTCACATCCCGCAACGCCAACTATCAATGCGGTAAGCGTAAATGCCTTGACGATAATAGAGGATAGCCTGCAGTTTTTGCTCATGTTGTTCGTCATCCAGAATGCTTTCGGTGAGTAAAATTTTCGCTCAGAATGGACCCGGGCCTTTCGTTAGAGTATGAGCAGAGGCCCTAAAGTTAAAATAGGGGAAACAATGTATTCGAGAGGGATACCCGCTGTAACAGGGAATACTCAAGGGGCACGTTAATATTACAGAGAAAGTCAGTGAAGTCACCACATTTTTATCGGAGCTATCCGGCTCCGCTGCGTCTTTTTCTGAAAAACATTCGACCGGGATGAGCGTTTCAAGCCTTTGGTCGGGTTGACACGAAGTATTTTGCGCAGACGTGAGCGGCGAATTCTTTATCTCTTTGGGCTTCATAGTGACCCTTCATTTGGTCGAAGGAATCGCCAACAAGAGCTCCAGGAGGCCGAAATACCCACGCACACTGGGAGCAACCGTAGCCTTGGAAATCCTGAAGACTAATCCAGACAAGTTTCCGTGGATTCGGCAAGTTCTCTCCGTGCACTTTCTGGCTTATAGTCTCGGAGGAAGCGTAGCGTTTGTATCGGTGAAACTATGTAGCCAACGAAATGAAAAGCGGCAGCTACGGATTTGTGGAATGAGCAGCAATTAAGGTAGGAGCAGGCACTTGAGTCCAGTTTCCGGCTCTCACACGTTGCGAGGTCTGCGCTAAAGCCGAGTCCAGTCACGCGAAAGCCGAGCAGGAATTCACCTTCGACACGTCAATTCCTAGCTGGCACGGATGGCACGAAGGCAGCGTCCAAACCGCTCACGTATCCAGCTGCGTAACGCTGATCATTTGTATGGCGAGTTTGTCACTAAAATATTAGAGTTTTTGTGTCATGCGTTACCTATCGCTCGACAGTTCAGTCCGCGATTTTCGCTACGCGATCCGAAGTCTGCGCAAGGATCGACGATTTGTCACGACGGCGGTGTTTGCGCTGGCGCTGGGGATAGGCGCCGCGACAGTCGCGTTCAGCGCATTCTACAATTTGTTGTTCAATGCATTTGCAGCGAAGGACGCCGGGCGGTTGGTTGTCTTGTCGATGCAAAACGCAGAGGCGGGCGGACACCCCGAGTTCGACTTAACGCCCATCAGGGGTACGCTCTCGGACCTCGATGCGATTCGGAGTCAGAGCCAGGCGTTTGAGGATGTTATCGGCTTTGGCCGCGGGATCGAGTTGCTGAACGACGGGAAAGGCAATCACCAGGTCTATGTCGGGTATGTGACGGGGGATGCGTTTGATTTTTACGGAGTGCCGCCGTTGCTGGGACGCGGACTTATTCCTGCGGATGTAAAGCCGGCCGCTGCTCCGGTCTTTGTAATGAATTATGGAACCTGGATTGGAGAGTTCGCTGCGGATCCGGGGATCTTGGGGAAAAAGTTCTTGCTGAAGGGCAACCCGCGGGCGCTAGTTGGTATTATGCCGCCCCGATTTCAAGCGTTTGGAGCGATGAACCAAGTCTGGGTGCCGATTACGGACGGACGCGGAGCGGGAGGAAAGGAAGAGGAAGAATCGTTCGGCACAATGATGGCGCGGTTGAAGCCGGGCGTGAACATCGGCGAGGCATCGGCGGAGCTGGACGTGATTGTCAAGAGAATCGCCAAAAACAAACCCGAGGAATTTCCGAAGCATTTCACGGCGCGAGTGCAAGCAGCGACCGATTTCATGATGGGGCCGTGGGGCATCGGGAGCGCAGGCGGGCCGGAGACGGAACACTTCGACATCAGGCACATGTTGTATGACTTGCTGGCGGGCGTGATGATGCTGCTTCTGATTGCGTGCAGCGGCGTGGCGAATTTATTGTTGGCGCGCGGAGCGGCAAGAGAGAAAGAGATCGCAGTACGGACGGCTCTGGGCGCGTCGCGCTGGCGCTTGGTACGGCAATTGCTTGCCGAGAGCGCGGTACTGGCGATTGCGGCGTGCACAGTGGGATGCGGTTTTGCTTATTTCGGGATGAAGGTGGTGACCGCGGCTATTCCGCACAAAGGGCAGAGCGCCGGTGGCGAAGCGGTGATCGGATTGGATACGACGGTTTTGGTTTTTACGCTGGGCGTCACGGTGTTGACTATGCTGCTTTGCGGATTGGCTCCTGCGATTCATGCTGTCGGGCGGGATGTGCAGCCGATGTTGACGGGCAGCGGGAAAGGGACAGCCGGGAATTTCCGGCATGGAAAGTTTCGGGCGGGACTAGTGATCGCGGAAGTAGCGTTGTCGATCGTGCTTCTGACGGGTGCGGGACTGATGATTCGGAGTTTCTACGAGCTTACACACATCGATTTGGGATTCAACGCGAAGAATCTGTTCTTTGCGCCGGTGGGGGCGTGGGGAAACAGGGCGACGCCACAACAGCAAGACAATGCGAAGAGAATCGAGGAAGGATTGAAGGCCATACCCGGCGTGACGGATCTCGTGGTGAACAATTCGCTGCCAGGCTACAACCCGGGAATGCGCTTTGAAACAAGGGTGCCGGGTTCAGAGCGATTCGAGAGGATTGGGTTTGATGGCTGCAGCGAAAATCTTTTGCGCGCGCTGGAAATGCAAATGGTAACCGGCAGGTGGCTCTCGGCAATTGAAATTGATGAGGCACAGCCGGTCGCGGTCATCAATCAAACGATGGCAGCGCACTTCTTTAACGGTGAGAATCCGCTCGGGCGGCAAATCGAGGCAAAAGACTTCGATGAGAAAGTAGCGCCAACGCGCGATGTCTATTTTCAAGTGATAGGTGTGGTGCGCGATGCGAAGAACTTTGGGCCGCAGGTGCCAGTGCTGCCCATGGCGTTTGTTCCGTACACGATTCGTGGAGGAATGCTTTTCTATCTCAAGACGAAGGGCGATCCTGCACTCTTGATGAATCCGGTTCGGCAAGCCGTTTGGGCAGTGGAGCCAGACGCAGTTTTTTCTCCGCAGATGGGTCCGTATCTAAAAGTTTTTTACGATTTGACGTATTCCACGCACGAATTGGGATTGACGACATTCACAGGACTGGCCGGGATTGCGCTGTTGTTGGTCGTGGTTGGCGTGTTTAGCGTAATGGCGTATACGGTGTCCCTGCGGACCCAAGAGATCGGCGTGCGGATGGCGCTGGGTGCGCAGCAGGGCGAGGTGTTGGGCATGGTCTTGCGACACGGATTGGCTCTCGTCGCTGCGGGACTTGCCACTGGGCTCCTCGCAAGCTTCGGGCTGACGCGATTTTTGGCGAATCAGATTTGGGGGGTTTCGCCGACGGATCCGTGGACGTTTGGGGCGGTGGCGGCGCTGATGGTGGTGACCGGATTAGCGGCGTGCTGGTTGCCAGCGCGGCGTGCGGCCAGTGTCGATCCATTGGTAGCGCTGCGGTATGAATGAAGGGAGAAGACAGCTAAGTCCATCTGGTTAAACGCGCTTACCAGAGAAGGAGCTACCGAGGCAATTGCCAGCCTCATCCAGCAGATGTAGTTGGCAGGGCACCATCTTCGGTAAGGCGTGCGGACACTTGGATTATTTCAGCGTGGCACGTCACGCGGAATCCGCGGTAAGCTCCCCTCTTCGCTTCTTGGTATCTGCTTACTGGTGTCAGATATTTCTTTCCGCCTACTCCTTCACATGCGCCAACGGAATCTGCGAAAACAATTGCAGATCGATGATCATGTTCAGCCGCCGGTCCAATTGAAAAAACGTCGCCGCCTTCCTTCCCGGCAACACCTGGCTCACCACCGGCACATACTTCAAGCGCAGCGCCTGCGCCTGCCCGTCTGCCTCCAACCAGTGCCGCACGTAAATCAGTGCATCTTCGTCTGTCATCGTTGCCCACATCTCCGCGTACTGTTTCAACAGCGCATACTTCTGATTGTTCACTTCTTGCAAGTCCTTCACGTAATGGTTGTAGATCGGCCAGAACTTCTGCGCCTCGTTATCCGACAGCGACATATTCTGCCCAATCACCTGCATTTTCATTGCCCGTAGATCTTGCCGCAACAAAGCAATGTCCTCGTCGGTCACCGTCGGGCTGATGACCTTCTCCACGACAACTTGCTGCCCCTGTGCCGCCACCAGCGCCTTCGCCCGCGCCGCAGCCATCCCCCCACCCAATGCCGCCGCCACCACCATGCCCGCAACAAAGGCCCCAGCCAATCTTGCCATTCCCGTTATTTTGCATTTCACAATTTTTCTCCTTACCTTTGTCCCCTTGCCACAAAGAACCACTGAGAACAGCAAGTCCGAGTGCATGCTAATACAGATGGGCCGCTGACGGAATACTATCGGCATCGAGCGAGAGTCAACTCATGATCAACGCGGAAACCGGACAATCAAGTGCCGACAGGGGGCCGCCCCGCTACTGTGAAGCTCTTATCGAGGGGCACCCGACCGACCCGAAAGTTGAACAATGTAAGGGCTGTGGTGAAAAGAAGTATAAAAATTGCGACGAAGTACTGAAGAGCTTGCTGGTCGATTGCGTTTGCGGAAAGGCCACAATACCGACAATTCTAGACGCCAAACCGATTGGTGGGACGAAATATCAGTCCTTACACCCATATTGATTCCCATCGTGTTAGAATTTTTTTTCCCGTTCGTCTACGAATGCTCCGTCTCCCTACCTTGGAGATTTATGAAGCCAGCTTTAACAGCATTGCGTTCGAGGATTCGTGTCGGAAGTTCCGAAACATTCTCGGCCCAAGAGCAGCGCAGAAGATTTACATCGAGAGCGTGACGGAATCTCAGGTAAGCGCGATGGACGTGCTCGAAGCCAAATTCCACGAAACTTCCAACAACCTTCCAATGGGCAGGAACGGCCTGGTCAACTAACTCCGCGTAACAGCCTGGAAAATTTTGGAGCCAACTCCGAGAATCGAACTCGGGACCCCCTCATTACGAATGAGGTGCTCTACCAGCTGAGCTAAGTTGGCTTGCAAACATTATTTCACCAAGCCTATTAGTTTGTCCAACGCTTCCCTGGATTCTGCTTCCGGTGTTTCCACATAAAAATTCATTGTGGTAGACAAATCTGAGTGGCGAAGAATTGCTTGAATAATTTTTGGCTTTACGCCCATCGTGTAAAGATTTGACGCCAGCGAACGGCGGAAACACCTCCAGCCCTTCCACTTTGGAATTGTCTCGTCCAACTGAAACTCATGGTCATCGGGATGTTTATGTTTGTAGTGACCGCAGACGGCGCAGGGATGATTGTGCGGCGTACTAAGTTTGGGAGGTTCATTGAGGTGCCGCGTCGTTCGCCTTGGAAAATCCAATCTGTCGGCTTCAAGGTCTTCCCTAAACCCTCTTCCTCCGCAGGACCCTCCAAATAGTCGCGATAATTTTCTAAGAAGGACCGCAGAATAGGGATTAAAGGAACTGTGCTTTCGCTCGATTCAGTTTTTGGCAGACTCTCTTTGGTCCACCACACCGTTCTCTCCACCGACAATTTGTCGCCTTGAAAATCCCGCCACCGCAAGCCGCGAAGTTCCGCCAAGCGCAGCCCGGTAAACGCAGCGGTCGCTACCACCGCGAACGCTGTTCTTCCGTTGTAGTCGGATGCATAGCAAGTCGGCAGTAGCTTTAGAATCTCGGCCATCGTGTAACATTCGCGCAAAATTTCTGTCAATTGAACGACAAAAGTTGGGTTCTATTACCGCGATCTACTTTCGCCTTACCTCGAGAAGGGATACATCGCCCAGCCAATCCCCACCCCAATCAGCAGGAACAGAAACAACGACCAGATGATGTATTTTACGCGTTCGTTCGCCCGGCGGCGGCTCAAAAATCCGAACGCCACGGAAATGAGCAGCGCGAAAAGCGTCATCGACTGAAAATGGGTGAGATTAAACGCGATCGCCACAATCACGCCTTCCGCCCTCGCGCCGCTTCATATGCGTGTAGCGCCGCCAGCAAGTTCAGTACGCCCGCTGCCGCAAGAAATCTCGTTCCGTAGTCGCCCTCCGCATGCGCTACATCCGAACCTTGCGTTTCGAGCGCACGCGCCGCAAAATAAAATGATCCCGTTCCGAGATCGGCCACATAACCGAGAATTCCAAACGCGTCGCCGCCCTCCGAACTGAAAACGTTGCCACGCATTCCAACGCCAAGAAAAACCAGCGCGCCCACCGTCAGAAAACATCCGAGCGCCCTGCCCCACATTTTTTGAAGCGCATGACCCAATCCTGGAACAAGCCATCCCGCAACGCCAATGGCAAATGCCAGCGCTTCGCTCCTCTGAGGAAGTTCGCTGGAAGCATGTTCGCCGGGAGCACGCTCGCTTGAAGTATGCTGGGGCGTTGCCGCGACTCCCGTGGTTTCGTCTGCCATATTTTGGTCCGTATGCTCGTTCACAAAAAACCCGTTTTGCCTATGCCAGCAACGCCAAAATCTCTCTCTGTATGGCTCCTGTGACACGGGCTTCTTTTTCACCGATGTACACATTCACCTCGCTTCGAATGCCAAACTCCGGGAGATAGATTCCCGGCTCGATCGAATTGCAGGTCTTCGGAATCAGATGCCGCACGTCGTGCGTCTCGAGCCCGTCCATGTTGACGCCGTTGCCGTGCACGGTTTGCCCGATGTTATGGCCCGTGCGATGGAAAAAATATTTTCCGTAACCCGCTTTGTCGATTACTTTGCGCGCGGCCTTGTCCACTTGCCATCCCTGCAGCGGCTTCCCTGCCGCGACGCTCGATTGAATCAACTCAACCGCTTTGTCTCGCGCCTCGCGCACGATTCCAAAGACCTTGGCCATTTTCTCCGGGACCTTCGCGCCGAGATACCCGACCCAGGTGATATCATAGTAGACGCTTCCCGCCGCCTCCGTTTTTCCCCAGACGTCCAGCAGCAGCAAATCGCCTTCGCGAATCGGCGACGCCGATTGCAGAGTAGGTCCGTAGTGCGGATCGCTGGCATGCGGTCCGACGGCGATATCGGGCCCCTGCTCCAGCGTGATGCCAGCAGTCTCAAATTCCTTCAGGATCCACAGCTTCAAATCGTATTCCGTGAACGTCTTTTTCTCACGCACATTTTTTGCCGCAAGCTGAAAGGCTTCACGCACAACGCGGTCGATCACCGCGCCTGCTGCCAGGTGAGATTCAAGCTGCGCCGGGCTCCAGCACGCTTCGTGTTTCTGCACTAGGTCGGCGGAGCTCACCACCTTCGCTCCGGCGCTGCGCACAAGCTCAATCGTTCCAGCGTCCACCATCGCTACGTAAGGAATGGCGTTCTTCGGCGAATATTGCATCGCGATATTTTTCGCGCGCCCCAAAAGCTTGCCGAGATTTTTTCTCAGCTCCTCTTGCCCGGCATAAAACAGCGTTTCGCCCGGCAACGACGCAAGCGATTCCGTTTCGATTTTGTGCACTAATTTTCGTGGCGTCCCCTTCGCCGGCACAAAGTAATACCAGCGGCGCGTGCGCATTCCCGAAGGAAGTTGCAGAATTCCCTGCGCAATAGGGTCGCGCCCGCGAAAGTCGTAGAACAGCCAGCCATCCAGCTTCGCGGCTCGCAGGTCGCTCTGTATTCCACTGATATCAGTGCCCATGTTTAGATGACGTCCTGTCTATTCGCCGAGTTTCAGAAATGCGCGTGGTTACGCGTCGCGCGTCAGAAGCCCCAACAATTGCTGCTTCGTTACGCCGCGAATTTCGATGCGTTTGATGCGGCTGCGCTCACCGCCAAGAATTCTAACAGCCGACTTGGGTGTTTTCAAAAGATGCGCGAGGAATTCGACCAGCGCCTCGTTCGCCCGGCCTTCCAAGGCAGGCGCTTGCAGCCTTATCTTCAGAGCGCCTTCCATCACTCCAACGATTTCGTCCTTGCTTGCCCGCGGCTGCACGCGAACCGCAAACGAAACCGTCCCAGCCGCCAGGTTCTCCGCGATTTCCGCAAACATTGCCCGCTCACCAAGCCCGTTCATATTGCAGAGGTGCCTTGATCTTCACATCCAGAGCCTTCGCCGCCCTCCTCGGCCAATACGGATCGCGCAGCAATTCGCGCGCGAGAAAAACCAGATCGGCCTGCTCGGTAGCTAAAATCGTTTCCGCTTGGATTGGCTCGGTGATCATGCCAACAGCGCCCGTCGCAATGCCGGCTTCCTTGCGTATCGCCTCCGCAAATCCAGTTTGGTATCCCGGGCCCAGAGGAATTTTCACCCCGAGCGCCGTTCCTCCGCTGGAGGCATCAATCAGATCCACACCCAGGGGCTTCAATTCACGTGCCAGCGCGATTGTCTGTGCCAAATCCCAGCCGCCTTCTTTCCAATCCGTCGCGGAAACACGAACAAAAAGCGGCAATCGCTGCGGCCAAACTTCCCTCACCGCGCATACAACCTGAGTCGCCAGGCGAATTCGATTTTCAAATTTGCCGCCATACTCGTCCGTCCGCGTGTTCGAGAGCGGCGACATAAATTGATGCAGCAAATACCCATGTGCGGCATGGATTTCGATAACTTCAAAGCCAGCCGCCAGCGCGCGTTCCGCCGACTTCCTGAATGCCCCTACGGTCTCCCCAATCTCGCTCACGGACAATGCATGCGGCACGTTATAGCCCGCATCAAAAGCCAGCGCGCTCGGCCCAACCGGCTCCCACCCGCCATCTTGCACGGAGACAGGCTTTCCTCCAGTCCACGGAGGCATGGTGCTCGCCTTCCTCCCCGCGTGTGCCAGTTGCATGCCCGGAATCGCTCCATGCGAGCTAACAAATTCAACAATGGGCCGCCAGGATTCGACGTGTGCATCTTCGTAAATCCCAGTGTCCGCCGACGAAATTCTTCCCCGCTTCTCGACCGCGCTCGCCTCGGTAAATACCAGCCCCGCGCCCCCAATCGCGCGGCTCCCCAAATGTACAAGATGCCACGCCTGCGGATGGCCTTCTTTCGCCGAGTATTCGCACATCGGCGAAACCACGATCCGGTTCTTCAGCTCAATCTCTCGTACTCGAAATGGACTAAAAAGCTTCATCCGTGTCCCCTATGAAAATTATTGGCCAATTTGCATCGCGCCGATGGTGCCGCGCGTTCCAAACAACGCCGTACCCACGCGCACCTCCGTGGCACCTTCTTCGATCGCCACTTCGAAGTCGTGCGACATGCCCATCGACAGCACCGCCAGCGCGCAGCCAAGCCGGTCAGCCAAACCGTCGCGCAATTCTCGCAACCGCCTGAAATGCGACCGCGTCTCTTCCGCATTCGCCGTGAAGGGTGGTATGCACATGAGCCCAGCCAACTCCAGTTTGGGCAGCCCAGCGACCTTTTCCGCCAGCGCGGGAAGCTCTTCCTCTGCTGCGCCGCTCTTCGTCTCCTCCTTCGCGATGTGTACTTCGATGAGTACGCGCATCCTTTCGGTTACACCGGTTTCGCTTCTTACGCGGTCCAGACGTTGCGCCAGCGCGAAATCATCCACGGAATCGATACTATGGAACAGTTTCGCCGCCCTCGCCGCTTTGTTGCTCTGCAAATGCCCAATGAGATGCCACGTTGCGTTCAAATCCTGTACCCCGCCCTGCTTCCCTTCCCACTCCTGCACGCGATTCTCTCCAAAATGACGCAACCCGGCTTCATAAGCCTCGCGAATAGCCTCCGCCGGATGCGTCTTTGAAACGCCAATCAAGGTAATCTCTTCGCTGCGTCGTCCAGCTCGCCGCGCTGCTGCAGAAATTCGTTCCTGGACCTGCAAGAAGTTATCTCGGATCAATGTCGTCGCCATATGCGAATTGTTCAAATTTAAATCCTAGCACGCACAGCATTGCAGCGTTGAGGGTCTACGGTTAGACTGGCTTTCGCACATGACTTCCCCAGGAAAACTCATCGCCATTGAGGGCATCGACGGCAGCGGCAAACGCACGCAAGTCGATCTGCTCGAAAAAGCCCTGGTCGCGGCCGGCCATGCCGTTTTTTCCACCGGTTTCCCGCAATACGATTCCTGGTTCGGCAAAATGGTCGGCCAATTCCTGAACGGCGACTTTGGCGCGCTGGAAACGGTTGACCCGCACTTCAGCGCACTGCTCTATGCGGGCGATCGCTTCGAAGCCAAATTCCGCCTGGAAACAGCTCTGAAAATGGGCAAAATCGTGCTGGCCGACCGCTACATCGGTTCGAATCTCGCCCATCAGACCGCCCGTGCACCTGCTGCGGATCGGCCGGCTTTCGTCTCCTGGATCGAGCATTTGGAATACAACATCTACAATCTGCCGCGAGAAACGATGGTGCTCTATCTCCGTGTCCCTCCCCGCCAAGCCCAGGAACTCGTCGCGCGCAAATCCGCTCGCAGTTACACAAAGGTGAAGCAAGATCTGCAGGAAGCCAGCCTCCGCCATCTCGAGGATGCCGCCGCCATGTACGATCAGCTTTCGCGCCGCCCCAACTGGGCGACCATTCCCTGCTTCGACGAAGCCCGCGGCTCGATGCGCCCTCAAAAGCACATCGCCACGGAAATTCTCGCCGCTGTCTTGCAAGTTCTTTCCCAGCCCGTCGAAAAGGTAGGCCGGTGAAACATGGGCTTCTCCGAATTCCTCGGCAATGAACGAATCGTCGCCGCCCTGCGCGGCGCTCTCCGCAGTGAACGTGTTCCGCACGCCATGCTCTTCAGCGGTCCACGCGGCCTCGGCAAATACACGCTCGCGCGAATGTTCGCAGAAGCCGCCAATTGCGAGCGCCTGAAAGACGATTTCTGCGGCGAGTGCGAAACTTGCAAGCGCATCACGCTGCTCGCTGACCCCGAACATCTCATCGAACAAGGTCTCGCCGAGCGCGGCGAAAGCGCCGACGCCGCCACCGTCGAACGCATCCCTCTCATCCTCCAAACGCATCCCGACGTCTGGGCGCTCGTGCCCGATCCCGTCCGTCTAAAGAGCCCCGTGGCTCGCCCCATGCTGCGCATCGGCCAGCTCCGCGCCGTTCAACGCGCCGCCTATTTTCAACCGATGGGTCGCCGCCGAGTTTTTATTCTGGATGGCGCGGAAACCATGCATTGGAATGTCGCCAACGTGTTCTTAAAAATCCTGGAAGAACCGCCCGGCTCCGCGACGCTCATCTTGACCGCGCCATCGCCCTACGCGCTGCTCCCGACCATCGTCTCCCGCTGCCTGCAATTTCATTTCGCACCGCTCTCGCAGCCGGACGTCGAAAACATTCTCAAGGAAAAAACCGATCGCAAACCGTCTGATCTCAAGCTCGCTGCCCAACTCGCCGAAGGCAGCCCCGGCCTGGCCATCGAAATGAACGTCGAGGAAACCGCCGACCGCCGCCGCAATGCCCTGCGAATCCTCGAACGCGCCGCGCACGGTCAGGGCTTCGCTCAGCTTTTCGCCGCCACTTCAGCCCTTGCCAAAGACCGCGAGTCGAGCTTCGAAGATCAACTAGGTGCCTTCTACGGCTTGCTTTCCGATCTCCTGGAGCTGACTTCCGGCGTCGAACAACCAGCTCTGCGAAATGTTCCGCTGGCCAAAGAGCTCGCTGCGCTGGCCCATTCCATTGATTCCCGGTGGGTTATGCACGCCATCGCTGGTTTCGACGAATTGCATTCCGGCGCGCGCCGCAACTTAAATCGCCAGCTCGGCCTGGACGCATTGGCCACCTCGCTTGCATCAGAATCCTAGCGTTTAGCGGCGCTAACGCGCCATTTATGCTCTTTTCTTTCAGCTATTTCGATTTCAAATTTTTCCGACTCTGACTGTAACCCAGCGCCGCAGCCATGCATCTCACCCAATGAACTCACCCCACCGTTAGCTGCAAGGAGAAGTCATGGTGAACCGCAGGATGTTTCGCCCGGGGTTTCCGGACGTGAAGGAGCAGCCGCCGCAAAGAATCTCGCACAACGGCCCCGCTCCCAGTAAAAAACCCGCTCCCCCAGAGACGACCCACGCTGAGAACTTCTATTGGGTCAAGCAGATGCAAGGTCATACACCGATGGTCGTAGTTCTCGACAATGGCGAATCACTCCGTGGCACGGTCGAGTGGTACGATCGCGATTGCATCAAGCTCACGCGGCAAGGCAATCCCAATCTGCTCATTTTCAAGCGCGTTATTAAATACGTGCATAAGGACGGCGAAGAGGCGGCAGCGGGCGGCGACGAATAGGCGCTCCAGCCCTTTCTGTTCTGCTCTTCCACTTCCGGCTTTAAGTTCTAACTATCGAAGGAAGTGTTACTGAGGGCTAACGAATGCCCCCGCGCCGCTCCGAACGTGAGAAGCGCCTTTGCTGCCAGTGTCCCGTCCTCTTTATAAATCTCGCATTCCGTCACGACGAAATTTCGTCCTGTTCGTAAGACGCGCGCGTCGGCTTTGATCCTGCCACCTGGCACCGATTCCAGAAAGTTTATTTTCAGCTCCACCGTAGCGATATTCGTCCCCTTAGGAACGGTCGTATAGGCCGCAATCGCGGCCACCGTATCCGCAATCGTCGCCAGCACCCCTCCATGCATCACGCCGTGAAGCTGCTTGTGCCGCGGCCTCACCTTCATCGTGAAAACGGCCCGCCCCTTCTCCAGGCTCTCCAGCTTCAAACCCAGCAGCGCCGTCGCCCCGGTCACATTCGTCCGCCGCCGCAGCGCTGCCTCATACTTCTTCAAATCATTGAATAGTTCCGAGACCATGAACTGATCGCGCTCCCGTCAATACCCAGATCGATGCCCTGATAGTCAAAAAGTTCAGTACGCCGATAGGCCGCCATCCAGTGGAACTGCCGCACCTGTCAGCCAGCTAGATTCCTCCGATGCCAAAAAGACCGCCATTTCCGCCACATCTTCGGGTCGCCCCATGCGCCCAAGTGGAATCGACCCAATCCTCGCCTTCCGCAGAGCCCTTCCCTCCGCCGAAGCCGCAAATAGCCCTTGCACCAATTCCGTCTCAACAATCGACGGACAAATGCAGTTCGACCGCACATTTTCATGCGCGTGATCCAGCGCCATCGCCTTAGTCAACAAAGTCACTCCACCCTTTGACGCACAATATGCCGCGCGATCCTTCATTGCCACCAGACCCAACACCGAGCCAACATTCACAATCGCTCCACCGCCGGCCTTGCGAAACTCGAGCAACACCGCTTTACACATCAAGAACGGCCCTTTTAAATTGATGGTCATCAACTTGTCCCACTGCTCCTCGCTGGTCCCTTCAATCGTGGCGACGTGCAAAACCCCGGCGTTGTTCACCAGCACATTCAGCTTCCCGAAAATTTTCGCCGTCTCCCGCACCGCGCGCTGGGCATCCCGCTCTTTGGAAACGTCGCATGCGATGGCCAGTCCGCTGTCTCCCTGCTTTTCCAGTTCACGCAAAGTCTCGTCCAGCTTCTCTCGACGCCGTCCTGCCACGGCGACCTTCGCCCCTTCTCGCGCAAACGCTAGAGCGATCGCCCGCCCAATCCCTGTTCCCCCGCCCGTAATCAGGGCTACCTTGCCCACCAGTCGTGTCACGGTTTTGCCCCCTCCCGCGTCTAATGGAGTGCCTTTGCGGCCTCACAGAGAGGCTAGGCGCGCACCACCAGGTAGGCGTGTGCCAGAAATGTCCAAATCCCGCAACGGAGCCGTTTGCCGATAGAATGCTGCCTCATCTGGACAGGATTGACAACTGAGGACCTCGGAGATCCTCTTTCATGAAAATCGGCATCACCTGCTATCCCACCTACGGCGGCTCCGGCGTAGTCGCCACCGAACTCGGCCAGGAGCTTGCCGCGCGCGGACACGACATCCATTTCATCAGCTACGCCCCGCCCATCCGCATGAACCCCAACGACCCGCACATCCACTTCCACGAAGTTGAAGTCGCCAGCTACCCGCTCTTCGATCACCCGCCCTACACGCTTGCGCTCGCCACAAAAATGCTCGAGGTTTTCGAGTCCGAATCGCTGGACCTTCTCCACGTCCACTACGCGATTCCCCATTCGGTCAGCGCTCTCCTTGCGCGTTCCATGGCTGCTCCGCGCCGCCTGCCCTTCATCACCACGCTCCACGGCACCGACATCACTCTCGTCGGCAGCAACCGCAGCTATCTCCCCATCACGAAGTTTTCCATCGAGCAAAGCGACGGCGTCACCGCGATTTCCCGCTATCTTCTTAACCAAACCATCAAAGAGTTCGACATCAAGCGCCCCATCGAAGTCATCCCCAATTTTGTGAATTGCGACCTCTACACGCGCAAACCGCAGCCTGGCCTCCGAGAAGAATGGGCCCCTAACGGCGAGCGTATCCTCATGCACCTCTCAAATTTCCGCCCCGTGAAACGCCTCACCGACGTCGTCGAAATATTCGCCCTGGTCCGCGCCAAAATGCCCGCCAAGCTCGTCCTCATCGGCGACGGCCCGGACCGCGGCGCCGCGGAATATCTGGTGCGCAAGAAAAAGCTCCAAAAAGATGTCCTCTTCCTCGGCAAGCAAGACCAAGTCTATGAAAAACTCTCCGTCGCCGATCTTTTCCTAATGCCCTCGCAGCTCGAATCCTTCGGCCTCGCCGCGCTCGAAGCCATGTCCTGCGAAGTCCCCGTCATCGCCACAAACGTCGGCGGCGTCCCCGAAGTCGTGGAACACGGCGTCGACGGCTTTCTAGTCGAACCCGGGGACGTAAAATCCGCAGCTAACTACGCCATCGAAATCCTGTCCCGCGCCGACCACGGCCGCGAAATGGGCCATACCGCCCGCATCAACGCCAAGAAAAAATTCTGCGCCAACGACGTCATCCCCGCCTACGAAGCCTATTACCGCCGCATCCTGGAACAAGCCTCCGCCGCCCGCGCGTAGCTCCGGCATCATCAAAATACCGCCGTCATCAAGAAACCGTCCTTCAGAGGAATCTCCTTTTTCTTCTCTCGGTACTCTGCGTCTCTGCCCCCTCTGTGATAGTCCTTTTCTTTCTTTTATCTTCTCCCGTCTTCTCCGTGTCCTCTGTGCCCTCTGTGTTAAAATCCCCCTTCAAATTCACCACCAACAAACCATCCATGCGCCGCCGCGGTTTCCTCCAACTCTCCCTAAGCACTCTAGCCGCCTCCGCTGTCGCTTCTTCATCGCGCGCCGCCGAACTCCCCAAACTCGGCGAACTCGCTCACTCCAAAGGCCTCTTCTTCGGCACGGCCGTCTCCGACTCCCAACTCCACCGCCCCGAATTCACACCGCTAGTCCTCGACCAATGCTCCATCCTAGTCGCCGAAAACCAGATGAAATGGCGCGCCACGCATCCCGAACAAGACCGCTTCGATTTCACCCAAGCCGACTTCTTTATGGACTTCGCCGAATCCCATCACATCCCGGCCCGCGGCCACAATCTCTGCTGGCACGAGCACAATCCCCCGTGGCTCGACTCCGCCATTACCCAACAAAACGCCGTCTCCCTACTCACCACGCACATCCAGACCGTCGTCGCCCGCTACAAAGGCCGCATCCATTCCTGGGATGTCCTCAACGAAGCCATCGATCCTACGCACAAAAATCCACAAGGTTTGCGCAACTCGCTCTGGCTGCAAAATATTGGCGAAGACTACATCGAACTCGCCTACCGCATCGCCGCCAAAGCCGATCCGGCCGCCATCCTCACCTACAACGACTACGACATCGAAACCGACGCCACCGCCCAAGACGCCAAACGCGAAGCCATCCTCGCCATGTTGCAACGCTTAATCAAAAAAGGCGTCCCCATCCGCGCCCTCGGCGTGCAATCCCACCTGCGCACCAACGAAGGCACCCCCACCTGGAACGGCCTCAACAAATTTTTATTGGAAATTCAAAAACTCAACCTGCAGGTCTTCGTCACCGAACTAGACGTCGACGATTCCGCGATGCCCGCCGACATTCCCGAACGCGATCGCCAAGTCGCCCAACTCTATCGCAGCTTCCTCGAAAACATTCTTCGCCACAATTCCGTAAGAGCCGTCCTAACCTGGTGCCTCTCCGACCGCGACTCCTGGCTCCAAAACTTCCGCCCTCGCAAAGACGCCCTCCCTCAGCGCCCCCTCCCCTTCGACGCGCAGCTCAATCCCAAGCCAAGCTTCTACGCCCTCCACGATTCCCTTGCCTCAAAACCATAACCGGCAGGGTCCGCACATCTGGCCACTGCCGGGTTCACTCGCCCGGCGCCTGCATCGCCGCATTCCGCGGTGCTCCGACGGGCCTTTCTCTGCTTAACGAACCTGCCGATACCTAAGTCCCTAGAGCCCCGGTGTGGCCGTCACCTTCACCTTGCGAGCCACCCGGTGCGCATTCTGCTTCCGCTCGTTCGAGTCATTGCTCGCCACGCTCTGAACCGCGTGCGCCGCAACCTGCACTCTCGCAGGCTTCTTTGCAAGGGGCTTCGCCACCGGATAAGCATCTTCCACTCCCGTATCTGTGAAAATCGCGGGGCTAACCTCCTGCGCCTTGCACGACGGCGTCCACCCCAGCAGCATCGCCGCGACTCCCAGAGTCCCGACCCACACCGTTTTCGGCAACAAAGCTTTGAAATTTTTCATGGCCATAGTCCTTCCCTCTTTTAAGTTTCTGCGGTTTCGAACGCGCGAGGCCGCCAGACCTGAACGCACCGGCATCGTGCATACGTTTTCGCACACCACGCTTTTTCTGCCAATGCACGCAATCTGGAAAAGGAATGAACAAAAGGTGAACGCGTAACTCACGCATTCCACGGAAGTTTTACGCAACTGCTGAAGCATCGGCCAGCCGCCGTACCCGATCCTCCGCGATTCTGCTACGCTTGGGCCGAGCAATCATCGCACAGCACAGGAGCAAACACGTGACAGTCGTAGCCGGAGTAGACCTCGGCGGAACCGCCGTAAACTACACCTTGGTGAACGCGCAAGAAAAATTTCTAATCGACGGCCTGTGCGAGCATCCCTCCCTCGCCAAGCAGGGGCCGGAAATCTGCCTCCGCCAAATCGCCGACGGCCTCCAAATCGCCGCCAAAAACGTAGGCGTTCAGCTCTCCGACATTGTCGCTCTCGGCCTCGATACACCCGGCCCCGCCAGCGCCGCAGGCCTGCTCAGCGCCCGGGGCTCCACCAACTTCGTTCACGCCAACTGGGCCAGCTTCGACATCCGCGATGGCCTCGCGCAAAAACTCGGCAAGCCCGTCTCCTATTTAAACGACGCTAATGCCGCCGCGCTCTGGGGCCACTACGCCATCTTCGGCGCGGACAGCCGCGAAACCTCCATCTCCATCATCATCGGCACCGGCAACGGAGGCGGCATCATCCTTGATGGCAACGTCGTAAAGGGCAAAAACGGTTTTGGTGGAGAACTGGGCCACGTCCTCCTTCCCTATCAAAGTATCGCCGGTACGCCAGGCATCAAGCCGCAATGCAATTGCGGCCGCATAGGTGACCTCGAGTCCCTCTGTTCCCTCACCGCGATCGAACGGAATCTCCTCCCCTATTTTCTTCCGCGCTACCCCGGCCATGAGCTGGCCAAACTTCCGCCCCATCAAGCCGCAAAGCTCGTCCGCGGCCTCGCCGACAAGGGCGATCCCCTCTGCAAAGAAATCTTCCGCGTCCAAGCCCACGCACTCGGACTCTTCTTCGACGAAATGATCAATACCTTCGACCCTGACGCCCTGATCGTCGGCGGCGGCGCCCTCGAGGCCAGCAAAGAGTTCCAACAATGGTTTATGAAAGAGATCCGCGCGGGGATGCCCGATCAGCGCGAAGAGCAAGCTGGCATTCCCATCCACGTCATCCCCAACGGAGACACTGCCGGCGCTCGAGGCGCCGCCATCGAAGCCCTAAAACTAGCCCGCCAAAGCGGCCTCATGTAGCAGAGACCGGAATGGCGTTATACTTCGCGAAAGAATCCCGATGAAAAAGCTAAGCCTTCTCATCCTGGCGTTGCTGATCGCAGCGACCACATCCCCGGCGAAAAACCGGCACTGGAAACCAGCGAAGGTGGAAGTCACTTCGGAAACCGATGTCTCTTCGAAATTGTTGGGCGATAAAAACACCATGCACTACACCATTGAAACCGAAGATACGATTTATTTTGTCGAATATTCCTACAATCCGGACCGACACACCGATAGCCGCGGACCAGCGGTTGCCGTGAACGAGCTAACGCAAATTGCCATCGAGGGCAGACACGCCTACGTTCTCGACGTCACTGGCAAAGAAGTGAAGATGCATATTTCGAAAAAGATTAAAAAGTAGTTCCGGCAGTCAGGAAAATCTTCGCCAAGATACGAACCGGTGCCGCGTTAGCTCAACCGGCGAACTTCTAGAGACCCGCTAGTAGAGGCCGCGGATTTTTGTGCCAGGTTTCGCGCCACAATTTGTTATCCTGCGTCGCGTGGAACCTTCCTTTCTGATTGATACCGATACGGCTTCCGATGACGCCGTTGCGCTGATCATGGCGCTGCGCTCTCCCCAAATCGAGGTTCTGGCCATCACCACCGTCGCCGGAAACGTGGATGTCCATCAAGCCACTCGCAATGCTCTCTACACGGCAGAACTTTGCGATTCCCATGTCCCTGTATTCCCCGGCGCGGAACAACCGCTAAAGCGCCCGCACATCAATGCGTCCTGGTTTCACGGACGCGATGGCCTCGGCGATCACGCCTACCCGCCCCCGCACCGCGCCCCCGAAAAACGAAGCGCCACCGAGGCCATCATCGATACAATCGAATCTCACCCCGGCCTGGTCATGGTCACGCTTGGCCCGCTCACCAACGTCGCTCTCGCCTTGCAAATGAAGCCCCGCATTGCCGGAAAAGTCAGCCGCTGTGTAGTCATGGGCGGCGCGCCCTGCTGCGAAGGCAACGTCACTCCCGCCGCCGAATACAACATCTGGTGTGATCCCGAAGCGGCGCGCATCGTGATGAGAAGTGGCCTTCCCATCGAGCTCGTCGGCTGGCATCTCTGCCGCGGCGAAGCGGTCCTCAATCCATCCGACATTCAACATGTTCTGGGTTTTGCCACACCCGTCGCGAAATTCGCTATCGAGTGCAACAGCCGCGCGCAACAAGCCTTCCTCGAGCAATCCGGCGAACACGGCATCTCTCTGCCCGACCCCGTCGCCATGGCCGCCGCCTTGGAGCCCTCCATCGTCACCTCACAATCGGAGCATTTCGTCGAAGTCGAAACGCAAAGCGAACTCACCCGCGGCATGACCGTAGTCGACCGCCTTAACGTCGCCCACAACGAACGCAACCGCGAAGTCTGGGCCTCATCTCTCACCGCAGGCCAAAAAGCGAAGGTCTTCTGGAGCATCGACAACGCTCGCTGGAAACAAGCTCTCTACGCCGCGCTCAGATAGGGCTGCAGTCGGGGCGCCCACCGAATTGTGCTGCTCCGCTTCTTTATTGAAGCGGCGCGCCAAGATAAATGATTCCGGTCTGAATACCGAGAAGAGGCTACAGCCTTTAACTCAGGGCTGCTCGCTCTGCTTTCCTATTCGTCCATCCCATCAACCCACAAGCTGCAAATCCGACCGCATTCAAGATGCCATGAAACTCCGCCATCTGCCGGATATTGACGAACGCTTGCAGGGGATACTCACCAATCGCCCAGACCGCCGCCAAAATCATCCCAGCTGCGACGGACGCACCTGCCACAACCAACAGCCAGCGCCCGCTGCTGTTCTTCGCGGAAATGCCCAAGCGAACCATGCCACTCGCAAGTCCGAGCTGACCCACGGCAATCAACAACGCCGCAACCAGCTTCACCTTCGGCCCAAGCAAAAACGCCAAGCCCAAAATTCCCGGCCCACACACGACGGCAAGAAGCGCAACTCTCAGGAGCGCATTCCACCGGCTCTCGTGGAATCGCTCATAGGTAAGCCCGGCAAGCACCGCGGAAGCAAACCCGGCAAAATGAAAGTGCACCGCAGTTAACAAAACGATTGGCTCTCGAAATGCCAAAATTTGCAATCCGGCGCGCGACGCGACCAGCCACGCGCCCGCAACCAGCAAGTAACCTTCCCCCACCGCAAAGCAAAATTGCGTGAAAGAATTCGTCCCAGAGATCACAAATCGTCGCAAGCCGTCGCCGGCGAACACAGCGCACACCAAGAGCCAGGACCCGGCGAACCAAGCCGCCGCGGTTCGGTTATCGAGAAAGAACGAAACAGTGGTCAGCGAAGCCGCCGCGAACAGCACCCAGTCCAGAACGCCGCTGCTCTTGGTATTTGAGGTGCCCTTGATTAGATCCGCGCCGAGCGGAACAACCAGCCACGGCCCCAGCAGAAACAACACTTCAATGATGCCGAGATGTGCTTTGGGTGAAAAACTCGCAACCGCGAGAGCCACCCAAATCACGACGCCCAGCAAAATCTGCGGACGAAGAGCGCCTAGTATTCTGGATTTCTGACTCATGGCCGCGGCTCAGCCGCGCGGCAGAAATGCCGCCGCGCCGTACGCCACGGTAAGAAATATAGCCGCCGTGGTAAACGCAATATCCCCCAGCCGGTTCGTGCGCCGCAAAGAAGCATCGTAGTAAAGCAGCTGCACTGGCGCGCGGAACAGCCAAAAAACCGCGATCCCCGCAGCCAGAAATCTCCCGAGGCCTTTGCCGCTGGCAAGGTCGGAAGCAAATCCGAGAGTCAGCGCCGCGAACAACAACAACACACCGACGATGTACACCGAATGCACCACGAAAATTTGCCGGATGATCGGCGACACGCGTTCGAGGTTTTCCTGGTAATTCAATTTCCGTGGCAGGAACAAATTGGAAGCCGCGATAAGGATTTGCACAAAGCCGGCCAACCATAGGAGCACAAGCAGGGCGTTCATGATGGTCTCCTCTCGAGCGCTAAGCTCGCTTCGTCACTTCAGAAATTGGACAGCTGACCGCGACACAACTCCGATGCATCGCGATCGACCGATACCAGCTTCTCAGCGCCCCCATCCCTCCCGGTACTCTGCTAAACCACACCAGCGGCCGTGCCCACCAAATTTCGCGCGCCAAAGCCACTGCCGCATCCGCTCCCCCAAACTGCCGTCCATCCGAAAGCAAAAGTCGTATCTCGCGCAGCAATTCATCGCGCGTCATTCCAAGCAAAGCCCCGACCCGCGGATCCTGCAACGGCGCCACCGCCAATCCGCGCCGCTCCAAAATCGGCGCCAGCCAGCGCGCGATCCTGGTACAAAACGCGCACTGCGCATCAAAGAACAACCACCCCCGCGCGTGCCGCCCTTTCCCGTCCGTAAACTCCGATGTCAGCGAGATCATAGTTCCTTCTTTTCCGCTCGCAGAAACAACATCGTGGCTGCGCCAGCCGCCGCGAATACCGAATAGTCGAGCGGAGCTTTGACGCCGAGTGCCACAGCCATCGCCAAAGCGAACAGACAAAGCAGCCCGGCACTCAACCCGGCGACTTCGCGCTTCCACAGCCCTAGAATTAGCAAAACCCCAAGGCTGCTCTCCGCAATCGTGACAATCCCGGCCAGAATCGGCGCCAGTCGCTGTGGCAGAAAGAAGTTCAGCACCGCCGTGTACTTCACGAAATTGCTCCAGTTTCCCCAAGCCGCTTTGGGGGAACCCGGAGGTCCCCATAACCCAAACCTGTCCGCGACCGAAGAAAGAAACCCGGCAGCAAGGGCGATCCGCACGCAAGGCACGAGCAGCCGCTCTGCCACTCCCATGTTCGCTCGCATAACTTTGCTATCGTCCGTGACTGTCGCTGCTTGCATAGCCTTCTCCAGAGACCGCATGTGCGAGCCCCTTCCTCATCCGTTCGCCGCCTTCTTCCCCAGCAGCGTTACCACTTTCCCCCGCAACTTCCCAACTCCCTTCAGCGCGGCAACCGGCATTCGCAGCACTTCGTCAAACAGTCCCGTCATTATGGTCAGAAACTCCAACATGCTCTCCAGCCGCTCGCGTGTGTAGGCGCCCTCCTCCCCGTTAGGGTGGGCCTTCGCTTCCGCCACACACTCCGCGAGCACCCGCAGAGTCGGATCGATCTCGCGCCTCTTCCGCTCTTCGCTCACAATCCGGAAAATCTCCCAGACATCCTTGATGGACTCGAAGTGGTCGCGTCGGTCGCCCAAAACATGCACTACGCGCACGATCCCCCACCCCTGCAGCTCGCGCAAACAGGTACTCACGTTCGACCGCGCCACCGCCAGCGTGGTCGAGATCTCATCCGCCGGCACCGGCACAGGCGAAAGGAACAGAAGAGCGTGCACCTGGGCCACGGTGCGGTTAATGCCCCAACGGGTGCCCATCTCGCCCCAGTGGAGAATGAATTTCTGGGCTACGGGTGAAAGTGTCGCTTTAGTAGTGTCTGTCATTTCTGTTATTTCTCTCTGTACTGAAATTACCGTAAAGACGGGTGTTTGTCAAGCTCATTTTTGACCGGTCGGCGCGAGATTTCCTAAGGCCAAGGTTAAAAAGCTTGGGTCCGCACACCTGTCCCTTTTCCGACCTTTCTTGCCATTTACGCGCACTCGCCGATTTGTCAAAGTATTGCCAGAGAGGATCTCGTGCGCTGGAGCTTCTACAAAACTCGCCGCAGCAAATCCGCAGCGATTGCCGCGCTTGCGGCTGTCATCTTTACGTGCGCTGTGGTGCCCTTCGGGGTTCGCTCGGCGCCATCGCAGGCCCAAGCAGAAGCAAAAACAGCGGATGACTCAGCTATCGCCTCCGTTTGCCCCGTTGTTTATCCCGACGATCAAAGCCCAGCCGCGCACGGCTACCACTACACATTCTTTGGCAACGCTTTCTTTATCAACGACGAGGGGTACCTGCTCACTGTCTCTCACGTACTGGAAACGTTTCACGACGGCGGCCAGCCTTACATTCTCGTGAACCGCCCGAACTCTCCTCCCAAACTTCTGCAAGTCACGGTCATCGCGAAAGATCCGGCGCACGACGTGGCCATTCTTCGCACCACGACCAATCCGTTCACCGGCAAGTACAGCGTCACGTTTCTCCCGCTTGCCGCCGACCCAGCCGTTAAAGGACAGGCCGTGCTGGCCCTTTCACTGCACCCGCAAAGGCTCCAGAATGCTTACAGCTTCGAGTCGACACGCGAAGACTCCTCCCCGGGCACAGTTCTGAGCTTTGAATCCACGCAGCTAGAAAAGTCCGCTCCCGCCGCGGATGTTTTTCTTCTCAGCCATCCGGTTGTGAAAGGCCAGAGTGGATCTCCTGTGCTCGCCACCGACTCCCACGCGGTGGTGGGTCTCGTCGAAGGGCTTTGGCTCCGTGGCACTTCGGTGTCACTCGCCAAATCCAGCGCGCTGCCGACCGGGACTCCCGGCGCCGCCATTCCGATTCAGTACGCGCTCGCACTTCTCAAGGAACACAATGTCTCCTGGCGGGGAGTTAAGAAAGGCGACGAGCGATCTAAGGAATGACGACAAGTCTGCGGCTGCGTTCTGTCCGCTGCCAGGCTTGTTCGATATCGGCGAGGGGAATTTTTTCGGTTTCGATGCGTATTGTGCCCGCGGCTCCCCATGCCAGGACCTGCTGCATGGCAGCAACGAGCACTTCGCGCGCCGGCATTCCGGCGGTTCCCAAAATTGTCAGTGCGGTGCTTCGCAGGACCGCGGCGGGTAACGAAATGGTTGGTCCTGCGCTTTCTCCTGCTTGCAGCAGGCGTGTCTCGGGATTCACGGCGGCAAACTCGGCGCGCGTAATGGCAGCGAGAAGCACTTCGGTCGGACGACCCCAAACGTAGTCGACAATCACATTGAATCCGCGGTCGCCAGCCTCGCTTGCAAATGCTTTCTTCAAGTCATCGTCAGGCTGGTCGAGTCGGATGGTCGCATCCGCGCCTAACTCGCGGAGTTTTTCGAGCGCTTCCCGGTTGCGTCCAGCGCCGATTACGCGGCCCGCACCGAGCAGCTTCGCGATCTGCACGGCGAGCGCCCCTGTAACTCCCGTCGCTCCGAGAATGAGCACCGTCTCACCTTTTGCAACGCGCGCGCGGTTGTTCAGAGAAAGCAGTGCCGAGACGCCGGGATTCGGCAGCGCTGCGGCCGTGGCGTCATCCATGCCGGTCGGTACCGGAAAGCAAAATCCCGCAGGAACGACGGTGCGCTCCGCCATCGCGCCGTACGGGCGTCGCGGCCCGCCAAAGAAGATGCGCGCCCCATCCAAGAGCTGGCCGACTCCGTCCGCTCCGCACACCACTGGCAGCTCGCGCGGACTCGCGTAGTGCGTGCCCGCGGCAAGTTGCTTATCGATCGGTTTCAGCGACGCGGCCAGCACGCGCACAATCGCTTCGCCAGATCCCGCGGCCGGTTCAGAAAATTCCTCATAGCGCGGCGGGTTGCCCAACTTATGTAGTACGGCTGCTTTCATGCTGGCTCTCGTTTCTCTCGCAGCTCGCTCGATCTCGCTCATCTCTCGGAGCTGGCGTGCACTCCAATTTGCCTCGCAGTATGCCATTATTCGGGATTGGGAGTTGATCAGCACGCCCGGGCAAGAACGGGTACGGCAGCGCCGAGCCTCTTCAAGGGATTGGGGCGCACTTTGCCATTACCGGACAGAGATCCAGGTTCAGAGCCCGTTGCTCGGGGCAAACCTTTATGTTGTCATACCAGCTCTTCACAAACTGGAGGTCTGAGGTGACACCGAACGATTTTCGCAAGCTGGCTTTGAGCTTCCCGGAAGCCGAGGAGCGGGCGCACATGAATCATCCCGATTTCCGCGTGGCGGGCAAGATCTTCGCAACGCTGGGCTACCCAAACACGAACCGAGCCATGGTGAAGGTCACACCTGTGGAGCAGGAGATGCTGGTGCGGGCCGAACCATTGGTCTTCACACCGGAAACAGGCGCATGGGGACGCCAGGGATGCACGAGCGTCAGTCTCAAAGCCGCCAAAATAACTACAATTCGTCGCGCTTTGGCCGCGGCCTGGCAACTCGCTGCCCCTGTGAACCTTTCCCAGCAATTTCCTATGGATGCAGCCGCAGCTTCGGAGGAAGCACCGAGAAGCAGGGTGGCACATTCATCTCGAAAAAAATCCAGCGGATCGTCAAAACTCAAGGGCCGACGTCACAAACCCCGCTGATTCCTGAGTAGCGATGTCGATATCCGGGTAGCCTGTTCGTCTAACCTACAGGAGGCAACAACAATGCAATTTCTTCTTCTTATCTATGACACGGAAGCGAACTTCCTGAACATGACCCCTGAGCAAGTCGGAGCCATGTATCAGGAATACGGCAAGTTTACGCAGGAAATCACGGCGGCCGGCAAACACCGCGCAGGGGGGCAGTTAAAACCAATCTCGTCGGCTTCGACTGTTCGCGTGCGCCATGGCAAGCGCGTTGTCACGGATGGCCCTTTCGCGGAAACCAAGGAACAGTTAGGCGGGTACTATCTCGTGGAAGCGGCTGATTTGGATGACGCGATCGCCATGGCCGGCAAGATCCCCAGTGCGCGCACAGGTTCCATCGAGGTGCGGCCGTTGTGGGTCCACGAAGCTCGGGCGGACAGCGCGAAGGGCTAACGCCCGTCACTTTCAAGAAGGGCGGTGATTCACCGTCACCTGCATGGATTTCGAGAAGCTTCACCGCGAGGAATCTGGCCGCATCCTCTCAACGCTCATTGGTCTCCTCGGCGATTTCGATTTAGCCGAGGAGATGCTGCAGGAGGCGTATGCCACGGCGATTCAAAAGTGGCCCGCTGACGGTGTGCCCGCGAACCCTCGCGCCTGGCTGGTCAGCACGGCTCGCAACAAGGCCATTGACCGGCTCAGGCGTGATCGGTGTTTCGATACAAAGCGCGATGAGATTGCGCGTTACGCGGAATCGACCGTCCAACCGGATACTGATGCGACAGACGAAATGTTTCCCGATGACCGTTTGCGACTGATTTTTACCTGCTGCCACCCGGCGCTCCCCACGGAGGCGCAAGTTGCGCTGACGCTGCAGACTGTTTGCGGTGTAACGACTGAGGAAATCTCAAGAGCCTTTCTGATACCGCTAGCAACAATGGCGCAACGGCTGGTGCGGGCAAAACGGAAAATTCGGGACGCTGGAATTCCGTATCGGATCCCCTCGCAAGATGATTTGCGCGACCGGCTCGAGGCCGTGTTGCTGGTGGTATACCTTATTTTCAACGAAGGCTATCTGGCGAGTAGAGGGGATGCGCTGATTCGCCGAGAGCTTTGCGCGGAGGCGATTCGGCTCGGGCGGGTTCTCTGTCAACTTCTGCCTCAACAACCGGAAGCGCAAGCGTTGCTGGCCTTGATGCTGCTTCACGATTCGCGGCGCGACGCGCGCGTCAGCAGCCAGGGCGAGCTCGTTTTACTGGAAGAGCAGGACCGCAGTCTCTGGCATCGGGAACAGATCAAGGAAGGCACCGGCCTGACGGAATCGGCGCTGCGCAGCGGAGCGGCCGGTGCTTACGCGGTGCAGGCGTCCATCGCGGCGCTGCATGCGAATGCCAAGACGCCGATGGACACGGACTGGCGGCAAATCGCGGGATTGTATGACATTTTGTTGAGGGACAATCCTTCGCCTGTCATCGAAGTGAACCGGGCCGTCGCGGTGGCGATGGGCCGCTCTCTCGAAGAAGGGCTCGCACTACTGGACGAGCTGGAAAAACGCGGCGCGCTTGCTGAATTTCACGTTCTCCCTACGGCACGCGCGGATTTGCTTCGGCGACTTGGAAGAAACGGCGAGGCAGCCGACGCGTATCGTCAGGCGCTCGCGCTCGCCACCAACGATGTGGAACGCCGTTTTTTGCGGGGCGCGCTGGCCAAGATTGAATCCTGACCAATGGTTAGCGGTACATTTTTACTTGGGTTTTCCTGTCCTGTAACATCAGATTCGTGAAGCCTTTCGAGTTACTCGACCAGACGGAGCGTCCAGACGGTACCGTCATGAAGCTGATCTGTCGCGGCGACGAGTACCTCATACTGGCCGACGGCGCGATCCTTATGTCCAGCCGCATGCACGGCTCAGAGGAGGCGCTGGCCACGGTTGCGTGCGAAGGGTTGAGGAGGCTGAAGCGGCCTAGCGTGCTGATTGGCGGTCTTGGGATGGGTTTTACGCTACGCGCGACGCTCGATCTTCTTTCACCGGATGCGACGGTTGTCGTCGCTGAGCTGGTGCCCGCAGTGGTGGAGTGGAATCGTGGTGCGCTCGGACCGCTGGCGGGATCCCCGCTGAAGGATAAACGGGTGCGAGTAGAGACAGGGGACGTCGCCGTCACACTGCGTTCCGGCCGCGGCCAATTCGATGCCGTGCTCCTGGACGTGGACAATGGTCCGGCCGCATTTACCGCCTCGAAGAACGCCGGGCTCTATGACAAGCGCGGAATAGCAGCCGCGCGCGCGGCTCTGAAAACGAAGGGCGTGCTGGCCGTCTGGGCGGCCCGAGATGATCGAAAGTTCGAGCAGCGCTTGCGCGAAGGCGGATTCGACGTTCGGGTGCGGAGCGTGCGTGGTCGCGTGAAAAAGGGCGGCCCGCGCCACACGATTTTTCTCAGTCACAAGTAATCCAAACGTTGCGACGTTTGATTGACGGTCGTGGACGGTACCTACTCCAGGGAATCCCGAAAGAGCAACGGGTACGAGATAGAGATTGTGGATGATCACTGATCTGTCCATTTCTAGGCGGCATGTGGAGGAGAGGATTAAGCGCGACGTTCGGCCGATGGCCGAGGCGAAGCAAGGGCAGGTTCCTGCACCGCGAAAGCGCCAGCTGGGCTGGCGCACTCCATGGATAAAAATCTTAAGAGCGGCTGACGCCCGCGGCCAATTGGGGGATAATCGTGCACCTTAGGACGGATGCACGGGGTAAGGCCCGGCTAGAGCGGATTAGGAGAACAGTCACGATGAGGGCAGGCACTTTTCGCTGTGGTGTGGCTCTGGGATTCGTTTTGTCCATTGCGGGCGGAGCGGCGCGGGTTGTTGGGCAGCAAGCTGGTGGCAGTGAGCCCGCGACCATCGATATGACGGTGGCGAAGCCGGAATCCGTGGGATTTTCTTCGGAGCGGTTGGAGCGGTTGCACGCGTTGATGCAGGAGGCGGTGGATGCGAAGCAGTTACCCGGGGCAGTGACGCTGCTGGCGCGACACGGCAAGGTCGTTGACTACCGAACGTATGGAATGCGAGATGCTGCCAGCGGGGCGGCGATGACGCGCGACACGATCTTTCGTGCGTTTTCGATGACCAAACCCGTGACCGGTGTGGCCATGATGCTGCTTTACGAGCAGGGGAAGTGGCTGCCCTCGGATCCGATCGCGAAATACATTCCTGAATTCGCGCACTTGAAAGTGTGCAAAGGAGTGGACGGGGCGGGAAACATGATTCTGGAGGACCCCATTCATCCGCCGACGATGAAAGAGTTGATGACGCACACGGCGGGCTTTGTGTACGGTTTTTTCGGCAACACGCCGGTGGACAAGGAGTATCAGAAAACGGGCGTGATGCAGTCGAAGTCGCTGCAGGAATTTATCGGCAAGCTGGCGAAGATTCCTTTGGCGTACCAGCCGGGGACGAAGTGGGTGTACAGCGTTTCAATGGATATTCAGGGTTACATCATTGAAAAGCTGTCGGGGCAAATGCTGCCAGATTTCATGCGGGACCATATTTTTAAGCCGCTGGGTATGAAAGACAGCGGGTTTTTTGTGCCAGCGGACAAGAGAGGGCGATTCGTAACGATCTACCGGAGCAATGAAAAAGGCGAAGTGGTTCCGGCGCCGGGGTTCGGCGGCGACTACGCGGAACAACCGACGATGGCGTCCGGAGGCGGCGGAATGGTGACCACGGCTGAGGATTATTTTCGGTTTGCGGAGATGCTGGCAAACGGCGGAGAGCTGAATGGCGTGCGGATTTTATCGCTGGCGTCGGTTCAATTGATGAGCACGAATCATTTGGCGGCGAATCTTTTGACGGGTGAGTTTTCCATCGGCGCCCAGGTGATGCGGCCGGGCTTGGGATATGGATACGATTGCGCGGTCGAGTACGACCCGGGGGAGGCCAATCTTCCGGATGGGCGCGGGACGTTTTTCTGGGATGGAGCCGCAGGCACGTGGTTTTGGATCGACCCGACAAACGATATCGTTTTCATTGGAATGGTTCAGCGGGTGCTGGGCCCGGACAGCCCTCAAGTGGAGTATCAGAGCCGGCCGGCGGTTTACCAGGCGCTGGTGAATCCGAAGAAGTAGGAAGACGCGAGCGCGCCGATCGCGCGCGCCGGAAATTCTCACAGCTCCCGCTTTCATGCATGGCGGACGGTTACTCATGCTACCGGTTCCAGGACTTCACCTTACCGGTTAATAAGGAGCCAAGGCCTTCTAATTCAGCGAAACCACTAACGCTGGTTCCCACCAGAATTCAACCCTACAGGACCGCGCTCATCAGATTGACAACAGGAAGAGTTTTCACGAGAGGGAAAATCAGGCTAGAGAACAGGGCGATAGCCGTTGGAGTGTCACCGAGAAGGTGGGATCGGCTTGCTGACATGGTAGCCGCGAGGAACCGTGAACAACGCAGCGGCGGGTTCCAAGCGCGAGATGTCTCGAAGTTGGAGAGTGTGGACGGTGGCGTCCGGACCGACCTGTTTGACAAGAAGAAAAGCTTGGAGCTCCGGTGAAAACCAATAGTCGGTGATGGTAGTGGTGGGGTGGCCGGGGCCAGTGGATTGGGCGGGGTAAGTTGTGGACTGGTGACGGCGACCGTGGCGCATGGTCATTCCGTCCAGGTCTTCGGGGGCGAGTTCTTCCTGTTGGATCTCGGTCTGCGGCGTCGGTGTAATTATGCCGGAAAGTATAGGAGGCTCTATTGAGATCGGGAAACCAGGGGACTTACGTGGCTGAGGGGGAAGGGTGGACTATGAGATAGCGACTTTTTGAGCGTGGAAGAGGGTGATGGTGTTCTTGCGAACCGGGTCGTCGATGAACGTCTGAAAGAGACGCGCGTCGACCGGAGCGCCTTCGGGATTGAGGTTGACATCGACGCGAATGCGCCCTTGCGAGTTTCGGGCAACCTTGGTGTGGAAGAGGCGCAAGTCGCCTTCACTCCGAGACTCGGGGTTCCAGCATTTTCGGCTCACCAGGAACCATGTAGATTCTCATTGTCCGGTAACGCCTAATCGGGACTTGTGGCCCGGTCGCGTTTTGAAATTATGATCGCCCACCCTCCGCAGGTAAAGCCGACCGATGCTGCTCGCAGGCGAATTGACGACTACGAGCGGGGTTTGATGCCGCTGGGGTTGGAGAGATCGAGTTCGAGACGGAGTTGTTCGTGATCGCGGCGTAGATCGCGCATCAACGACAGGAACTCGGGATGGGTGCGGATGCTGCGTAGATGGGCGTCGTTTTCGAAGGCGCGATGATTGGGCAGACCGATTTCGGAGGCGCGCTTGAGTTCGTGAATGGCTCTTTCGGGTTTGCCGCAGATTGCGTAGACTTCAGCGGTGGTATAAATCATGTGGTGGAGATGGTGCACACTGTGTTTCGATGTGGCGGCTTCATCGGCAAGTTCTTCGGCGCGTTTGAAGTTTCCTTCGCAGGCAAGAATCAAACCTTCACAGGCCGTGAGTTGCGGCTCACCAGAAATCATTTGCTCGGCCCGGCGCAGGAGTTCGCGGGCTCTTGCTAGGTTACCCAAATAAATGTGAGGCAGCGGCGCTTGAATATTGGCATAAATCAAGGCAGGTTCACGCGCAAGCGACTGCTGGTAGTGATGATCGGCGAGTTCGTAGTCACCTTCGTACTGCGCGACAAAACCTCTGAACGCGTAAGGCAGGGCGAATGCGGGCGCGACTAAGGTGGCTTCGTTGTTGTCGTCTGTCCCAAGTTCGTGGAAGCCATAGTGGACTAAGATTGTGCCGCGATATGCACGAGCGGCGTAGAAGTTTGGATTGATCTTCACTGCGGAATTGAAAGCGCGAAGGGCTGGACGAACCTGAAATCCGCGGCCCGGAGACCATGAAATCCAGCCGCGCGAACAGAGTGCGTTGCAATTGATGGGGTCGAGTTCAAGCGTGCGAATGACCGCTTCTTCGGCGCTCGCGAACCATTTCGGGTCGGAATCGAGAGAGATTCCAATTTGGCAGCGAATGATAGAGAGAAGGCCCCAGGCCTCGGCGAAATCGGGATCAAGGTCGATGGCGCGTTCAAGCATCTCGATGGCATTGGTCAGATCGTATTTGTTGAAGCACATCGAGCGATCGACCGCGCGCATGTACAGCTCGTAGGCGAGCGGGTGCCGCGCAGCCGGAACGTCAGTCGAAGAATTCTTCTCATGTTTGCGCGGCGTAAGCGCGGTGAAGACGGAGTCGGCGAGATTGTCTTGCAGCGTGAAAAGATCCCCCATGTCGCCGTCGATCTTGGCCGAATGTGTCGAGCGTCCTTCACGCAGTTCCCACACCTGAACGAAGACGCGAACACGCGTGCCCATTTTCTGGATGCTGCCTTCTGCGATCATGTCGACATTGAGCTCGCGAGCGATCTGCGACCACTCCTTGTCGCCGTTGGAGTACTTCACAACGGAGCTCGTCGGACGAACGACGAGACTCGGCGATGAGCCGAGGCGATTAGCGACAGCGTCGGCGAGTGCGACGGAAAGGAACTGATCGTCGGGCGACGGAACGCGAAACTGGAATGGCACAACCGCGATGGATTTGCGTCCCGTTGGGCGCGACGACAAAACGATGTTTGGCGACGGAAGAGAAAGACTCTTTAGGGCTTGGACGATTTCGGAGACGCGCTGCGGACGTCGCGCCGGATCCTTCTCCAGGCAATGAAAGATGAGGTCGTCGAGCGTTCGCGGAAGCCCCGGATGAAGTGTGCTGGGCGGTGCCGGCGTGCCGGTCGCAATGTCATGCATGATTGACAGCGCGCTGGGTCCGGTGAACGGAGCTTGGCCAGTGATGACTTCATATAGAACGCAACCGAGAGAGAAGATGTCAGATCTGCGGTCGAGATTGTGGCCGCGAGTTTGTTCGGGCGACATGTAGGAGACAGTGCCGACAATGACGCCGGTATTTGTGATATGCGTTTCGCCAGAGTCGCGGAGGAAAGTTGTGTCCGGGGCTGGAGCTGGTGTTTCGTGTGAAGCATCGGTCGCGCCGAGCACGGCCGTTGGCCCAGCAAAAGACCTCTGATCGTCGTGCAGCTTGGCGAGGCCGAAGTCGAGAATCTTGGCGTGCCCGCGTTCGGTAACGAAAATGTTGGCGGGTTTTACATCGCGGTGGATGATGTTTTTTTGATGGGCAGCGTCGAGCGCGTCGGAGATTTCGATGCCGAGCGTGACGAACATTTCAAAAGTGACCGAGCGATGTGCGATCAGTTGTTTGAGCGTGGCGCCTTGCAGGAACTCCATCGCGATGAAGGCTTGGCCGTTTTCTTCGCCGAAGTCATGAATAGTACAGATGTTCGGATGATTAAGCGCGGAGGCGGATTGCGCTTCGCGCTGGAAGCGCGCGAGAGCGCTCGGGTCGTTGCTGACACCTTCGGCAAGGAATTTCAGCGCGACGTTGCGGTGTAGGCGGTTGTCTTCGGCTTTGTAGACGACGCCCATGCCGCCGCTGCCGAGGCGTTCGAGGACTCGGTAGTGAGAAAAGGTTTGGCCGAGGAGCTTGTCGGAGCTGGACATGCGGAAAGACATGTTAGATGGCTGTTGAGGTAGAGGTCAATTAGAGCGCTTAAAAAGGGTGCACCCCATAGAAGTGAGAACTGCGTGAGAATAGGGTGGTAAGAAGGTATTCTTACGGCTATTATAGCCGTAAGGAGGAATCATGCCCGATTCTCGCGAAGTTCCGCAACGTATTCGTGATCTCGCTACGCAGTTGGCGAAGGCTAAGCCCATGCGCCGAGGCTCGCTCTCGGAACGTTACGTCAAGTGCAGTAAGCCCGGCTGTCTCTGTGCCAGCGACCCCGACGCACGCCACGGCCCGTACTTCAGTCTCACCCGAGGAGTCGGAGGGCGGACCGCATCTCGTTTTGTCTCTGCCGCCCAGGCTGAATTGGTGCGCCGTCAGGTCCAGGCCGGCCAACATTTCCGACGTCAGGTGGAGGCTTTTTGGGAGGCTTGCGAGCAATGGGCCAATGCCCAACTCGAAGGTCCGGCGGCCGCTTCCTCGGCCGCCCAAAAAAGGGGCTCCAAACAGCGCTGGAAGGCGAAGTCGCCCAAGAAGTGGAAGCTCTCTTAGGTCGGGAAGCCCTCGCGGAGTTGGATTTCGAGGCCCTGGAAGTCGCTTTGCGGCAGCGTACTCTGCGGCTCGCGGCCCACGCCATTGAGCAACGTCTCAACGCCGACCTTTCCGACCAAGCGCATGCACTTCGTTGTCCTTGTGGAAACGCAGCGCGCTATGTCGCACGCCGGACCAAGAACTTCGTAAGCGTGCTGGGCCCTTTGCGACTCCAACGCGCCTACTATCATTGCTCCAAGTGCGGCCACGGCTTCTATCCTCGTGATCAACAAATGGGGATAGAAAACACCTCCCAGTCTCCGGCACTCACACGCATGATTGGCACCGTGGGGGCCATGGTCAGCTTTCAGGAAGGCAGTGAGTTGTTGCAGGAACTGGCGGGCGTGGCGGTGGATGCCCAGCAGGTGGAAAGAACCGCAGAAGCTCTAGGAAAAGAGCTGGCTGAAGATGAATGCGTGCACACCGAACCTTTGGATTCTCTTCCTCTGCCACGGACTCTGTATCTCGGTATGGACGGAACAGGGATTCCTTTGCGCCCAGAGGAACTCGCCGGCCGTATCGGCAAGCAGCCGAACGGATCGGCCAAAACCGGCGAGGTGAAACTGTGCACCATTTGGAGCGCGGAATCGCTCGATGCCGAAGGCACTCCCATCCGCGATGAAGGATCGGTCACCTATTCAGCGGCCTTGGAGAGTGCCTGTGTGTTGGATACCGCTGCGGGACGTTCTCCCTTTGCCCAGCGCGCCTGGCGCGAAGCCACACGCCGCCGCTTCTGCCAAGCGCCACGCAGGGTGGTGCTCGGAGATGGGGCTCTTTGGATTTGGAACATCGCCGACGATCAATTTCCCGATGCCACGCAGATCGTCGACCGCTACCATGCCAAGCAGCACCTGAGCGATCTCGGAAAAGAACTCTACGGCCCCACCAACCCACGAGCTGCTCAGTGGGCGGAACGCCGGAAAGAAGAACTCGATACCGGGAAATTCCGGGCGCTACTCACCGCCATCCGGCGCCAGGTAGCTCGTTCTGAAGAGGCACGCCGCTGCCTCCATTATTTCCAGACTAACCGAGAACGCATGCGCTATCCGGAGTTCCACGCTCAAGGTTTGTGTACTTCCACTGGCGTGGTGGAGGCCGGGTGCAAGGTGGCCATCGGCACGCGTCTCAAACGCGCCGGCATGCACTGGACCGTCCCTGGCTCCAACGCCATCATCGCTCTCCGCTGTGCCAAGCTTAGTGGTCGCTTTCAGGACTTCTGGGAGCGTAGGACGGAACGTAGGGCCGCATGACTCATCACTTTCTTGGGGTGCACCCGCTTAAAAAGCGCCTATTCGAGACTCGACATGCTTTTACTTAATTTTCATTGCAATCAGGTCGCCTAATCCGGTACGGATAATGAAGTGGCTCACTCTGCCGGTATCATCCTTGACGTAGATCACCTCGCCTAGTTCGCCCCTTGCGACAAACGTTGACTCAGACACGGGCACGTCTTCGGTATACGCTGCATCGCCGGGCCATCGATCCATCAGCTTGTCACCTTCGCGCTTCACCTTGACGGTATATTTCGGCGTTATTTGATACTCACCAACATAGGCGTCAAACACTTTCGGGTCCACCTTGGCGGCCACACGCCGGGCGTTGGGGATGGAGGTTTCATGGTGCGCCACCAGCAACCATTTTCCTCCACGCCGCGCGAAAGTATCATTAATCCGGGAAGCCTCGAACAGCTTCTGCCCGGCCCAGTCCTCGTCGAGTTCAACCCGAAAGCTCGCCACGGCCATGCCGCCATAGACATGCACCTTCAATTCCATAGGCTCGCTGCCTTTGTACAAAATGCCGGAATGAGAGTCGTCGCCCCACTCCTTGGCTATGTTTTCCGGCTTGGTCAGCGCTCCGTTGTCGCCTGTAACGATGCAATCGTCGCCGAAATAGCTTATGTAGGTCTTCGCGTCTCCACGCCTGAGCGCATCGAGGCGTTGTTGGATTGCTTGCTTGATTTCACTCTCGATTGCCGCCGAATGCTGCACCGAGGGAAGTTCACTTCTTAGCTGACCGCATGCGAGTATCGCAAGAAGGAAAATCGAAAGCGGCAAGAGTTGGTTTTTCATGAGAGTACTCCCGGACTGGACTTGCGGCATTCTACTTCTGTCCGAACAGCCTGGTAACGCCGTAACCGGAAAAGTGAGGTACCGGCACTGGACTTGGTCCAGCTAACGCGGCTAATCAAGAGCGAAGTACCGGGACTGGACTTGTCCGGCAACCGGACAACCAAAGGCCATCATCCTCACTCACACTCCCGGAGTACACACGGTTAGAACCGTACGCTTACGAAGAAGCGCTGGCCCAACTCCAAGAAAATCTTGACGAAGCGGACGTAGAGGTCGGAGAAGTCGCCCAATGACCTCTACATTTATTTGAATTTCCCATGTCCACACTGTTCGACCTCACACTGCCTCGCTGCCACGCGCTCCATACGAGCGTGATTTTCTCCGACGAGTCCTCTCAGCAGGCTATCCATTTTTGTGTTTTCGGTGGTCTGTATTTTTGGTGTCCTAACGAAGAATGCAAAAGCGAAATTACGAAACTTGAAAGTGGACTTGCTGCACGTGCTTACCGGCGCAGTGGCTTTTTGCTTGAACGTAGGCGGAGCTTTTGCTGGCGCAGCTTGTTGGGCGGGGTCTAATGGTTTATCTGCCATACTCTTCCACTCTTTTTGGGGAGTGTAACACGCGCGCATTGGCAACCCAAAGTAACCCAGCTGTGCGAGCTGTGCGACATCTCCCGGCCTTCGGCATTCAAAGTAGTGCCTTCAAGACTATGCGGAACAACTCGACCACACCGAGGAAAACAATGAGGGCTAAGGCGAGCAGAATCAGGCCATGCTCAATCCCAAAGCGAACAATTAGTAGAGACTCTCCAACGCACTCGTCGAAGGCCGATTAGTACCGGAATGTCAGCTTGTCGTCACCCATCGTTTGAGCAGCGCTGGCGCGTTTATTGGGAGCAATCCCGATGGATCTGCTTTCGTGTAAGATTGCTGCCTCGGTTCGCGCACGAAGAGCTGATGAGTGGCCACTCGGGGTCTCTGAGTTTGGTTGGACGTACACTTGCACATTACCGGATCAACACCGCAATTGGTGCGGGGGGAATGGGCGAGGTGTATCGCGCCACCGACTCGAAGCTCGGGCGCGAAGTCGCGCTGAAGGTTCTTCCACCAGAGATGGCGCGCGACCCTGAGCGCCTCGCGCGCTTCCAGCGTGAAGCTCGCGCCGTCGCGGCGCTCAACCACCCGCATATCGTCACGATTTATTCCGTCGAAGAATCCGATGGCGTGCATTTCCTCACCATGGAACTGGTCGAGGGGCAGTCGCTCGATCATCGCATTCCCGAGGGCGGACTGCCAGTCCAGCAAATCGTGGAGATCGCTGGCGCGCTTGCCGACGCGCTCGCGGCGGCGCATAACAAAGGGATCGTGCATCGCGACCTCAAGCCCGCGAATGTGATGGTCGCCGAAGAAGGCCGCGTCAAGGTTTTGGATTTTGGCCTCGCGAAGGAAATCCGCGCCGCCAACTCCAGCGATGCCACCATGACTTCAGCCGGGCACACGGAAGTGGGACAGGTAATGGGCACGCCCCGGTATATGTCGCCCGAACAAATCGCGGGCCGCACACTCGACCATCGCACTGACATTTTCTCGCTGGGCATCATCCTTTACGAAATGTCGACCGGCTGGCGCCCATTCGCAGGAACTTCTTCGGCCGAGCTGGCCACCGCGATTCTGCGCGATACTCCTCCGCTGGTCACAGACCTACGCGCAAACTTGCCCGCCCATCTCGCGAGAATCATCCAGCGCTGCCTGGAGAAAAGCGCCGCGAATCGCTTTCAATCCGCGCGCGACATTCGCAACGAGTTGCGCGGCATAAACACTGCGGATGCAGAAGCCTCGCCGTCGAGCAGCACAACGACTACCGGCTCGCGTCCCGGAGCGACCCCCGATTCCGGCGCAGCTCGCGCCGATGAAGGATTCTGGGTCGCAGTTCTGCATTTCAAACACGCCAGCGGTAACGCCGAACTCACGGCGCTCGCGGAAGGCATCACCGAAGACATCGTCACCGGCCTATCGCGCTTCTCCTACCTCAAGGTAATCTCACAAAGCTCCACGTCGCGATTCGCCAACGCGTCGGTCGACGTCCGCTCTGCAGGTAAAGAACTCGGCGCTCGCTACCTGCTGGAAGGAAGCATTCGCCAAGCGGGATCGAGGCTGCGCATCCCTGCGCAACTGGTCGACGCAATTTCCGGCGTGCATCTTTGGGCGGAGACCTACGAACGTCCTTTTCAAGCGGAAGCAGTTTTCGAGCTTCAGGATGATGTCGCCTCGCGCATCGTCTCCACGATCGCGGACATGAACGGCATCCTGGCGCACAGCATGAGCGACGCTCTGCGAAGCCGGGCGCGCGATCAGCTCACTCCGTACGAGGCGCTGCTGCGCAGCTTCAGCTATTGGGAGCGCCTTACGGCCGAAGAGCACGCGGCCGCGAGGGCGGCGCTCGAGCATGCTGTCGAGCAGGCGCCGAACTATGCCGACTGTTGGGCCGTGCTTTCGATGTTGTACGGCGACGAGTACAAAACAGGGTTCAACGTTCGTCCCGATTCCCTCGACCGCTCCCTCGCTGCTGCGCGGCGTGCCGTCGAGCTCGCGCCGTCCAATCCCCTCGCACCTCTCTCGCTGGCTTCCGTACTTTTTTTCCGCAAGGAGCGCCAGGCATTCCGAAGCGCCGCGGAGCGCGCCATCGCGCTCAACCCGCTGGATGGAGGCACGACGGCTTTCCTCGGTATGTTGATCGCTTGTTCCGGCGATTGGGAACGCGGCTGCACTTTGGTGGAACGCGCGATGCAGCTCAACTCCCATCACCTCGGCTGGTATTGGTGCGCCGCGGCCTACAACGCCTACCGCAAAAGCGACTACCGTGGCGCGCTCGACATCGCACTCAAGATCAACACTCGCGGCATCTGGGGTGCGATCCTCGTGCTCGCTGCCGCGCACGGCCAGCTCGGTGAACGGGAAGCGGCGCAAGCCGCCGTGCGCGAATTGCTCGCGCTGATGCCACACTTCGCCGCGACTGCGCGTCAGGAGTGCGAAAAGTGGTGGGAACCGCAGCTCGTCGAGCACCTCCTCGATGGCCTCCGCAAAGCCGGCCTGAAGTATGGCTCGGCGGATTCTGCGGCGACGGAGATCGGGCCCGAACTGAAAAGCGACCCTACGGCGGCGTGAAGTGAAGCTACGGATTCCGGAAGCATCCGAATCGATCACAGAAGTATTCTGGGAAAGCCTGCATGGATTAGTACTTGTGAAGTCCTAGAGGCACCTAGCGGCGTGGGCGGAAAAGTCGCCGCCGGATTCACCTGTGAAGCTCTCAACCGCAAATAGCAGTCCCCCATTGCCAGCCTGGATTAAATACAGCATTGGCCCGGCAGTACTCATTCTAGAGCCGATTACATCGTCTCGCTACGATGGAGCCAGACACGTCGTCTTGTCTTCAAACTCCCTGAGTAACCGTCAAGTAAAATATTACTTCACATCTCCGGCAACGCGAACTTACCAGGACCTGGGCGAAATCGTGATATAGATTGTGGCTACAAGTGAAAGGGTAGCCTCGGTGGACGGGAAACTCATTTTCGACGAGATTGTTCTTCTACTCCTGGTTCAAAATTCCTGTGCCAGTTATGAACCCCTCGGCGGTGATCGGAACAACTGGCGTCTTCTGGACATGTTTCGGCGGCGCGTGTCAAGCGATCTGGAACGGCTGGGTTCACTAACAAAGTCATGAGAACCTCCGACAAACTGTGGACCAGCCTAAGGGGAAGTTTTTATTTTATTGCCAAACTCGATCCAAGCACAGATCCGTCAACTGGAAATATGCGCCCTAGCTTATTCAATGATCCGGCGACTCGAGGCCTGCTCGAGTCAATCGGCGCGCAACTTCGCGCTCGAGGCTACAGGACCGGAGAGCCGAAACAAGGCAAGGGGTGTTTCTTTCTCGCCGTGAAACTTTCAGGTTTCGAGCTTAGCACCTTGCTGCGTCGGGTGGACTTGCAACCAGTCCACCCGAAGTTTCATCTCTGGACTCTACCCCACAAGAGAGGATTGGGGAAACAATCATTGAATCCGTCCGATATAGAAGACTGGCGTCTTCTCTGCGATGCCTTGGAGGAAGTCCTGACCCGAGTGCTTGGAGTCGAGGGCCTTCAGCGCTTCTCCGAGGCAGAAGTTGCCAGCCTCGCCCGTACGCGCGTGGGCCAGAAATCATGATATTCCACGACGTAAAACCGGCGGACGGACGGGGCTGGCGGGCGGCAGTTTCTTAAAGTGCCGGATGTCCTACCGTTTGCGGCTTTTGTTTCTTGCAAACGGTGGGGCACTCCCTCTCTAACGCTCGCCCTTCTACCCACTACCCGCGTTTGTACCAGGAGTGCAGGCGGCAATAAAGTTGGCGCAGCACTCGAAGGCTTCGGCGTTCTCTCGCTCGGTGCCATTGCTGAAAATTAATTGCATAGCCGCACCCAGGACCTCGACTACGCTCTTCTTCGTTTTTGATTCCGTGTTCTTGTTATTCCTCTTCAATTAGCTTCCGCATTTCCGCCACCGCGTTCAGCCGCACGTCATCACTCTCGGCGCGCGTGGATGGTTGGCCAATGGCCCATTTACTTGTCCTGACGTCTGATGGCAGCGGTAATCGGAGAAATGAGATCGCCCCAAAATCACTTGTTTTTGGCGTGATTTGAATTCCGGAAATGACCGTTCATTATCGCCTGGGCTTCGACATAGTCTGAAATTGCCCGCCTGCTGATTGGGGTGTCCAAAGTGAAGGTTTCGAGGATGTGTTTCGCCGGAGGCGGCGGGATTGTGCATTCTCCCCTTGGCCCTTGCCTCCCTTTCGCCTTGTTAAGTTTCCTTTTCAAATAAAGGCCGTCCTGAATGTTCGAGAAATCGTCGACTTGCCCCCCAGACCTCGTCTTATCACGGCCAGTTGCCTTTTCTGTTCGACCATCAAGCTCTAACTAAAACTGCCATAAAACTAGGAGCGACGAGATTGGCGACGTGTGGTTGATTCGCGTTTTTTCCCCAGGAAAGTGGCGCGCCCGGAGAGACTCGAACTCCCGACCCTCTGGTTCGAAGCATTTAGGTTCGCACATTGCTGGAGCCGGTTTCCTCGCCTATCGACAACGAAAACAAAGGACTTAGCAAGACAAAACCCTCTTCGGATCATCCCGGAGAGGGTTTCAAATTGACAGTAAAAAGACAGTAGGGCAGCGAAGACCTTTAGGCTGTCGCAGCGGCGAGACTATCCCTCATCCCCTTCATACTCCGAAGCTCTCGAAGATTGAGCCGCACAATGGTTTGGAATGCCGACACACGGCTGTCGTTAACTCTCCCGCCTGCTTCTGTGTAGGCGTTCACTGCGTTGGCGTGGCGGTCTGAAACGTCTTCCCATTCCTGTATTGCGCGTACCAGTTCTTCGCGTGTCTTATTGAAGGGTTTTTCCCATGCCCGGTTCCAATGTCCAGTTAGAGTCATAATTCCACCTAATGCCATTCGCAGCCCTTGACCGGGCAGCGCCAGTTCGTTCCAGCGGGAACGCGGGGATGCACTTGGTTGTCTATCGGATCGTGCTTGTGGAACAGTTCGCATTCTTTCAGGTAGGCTTGGCGAGGGGACGAAGTTGGATAGATCGTGCTCGTTAGATCGTAGTCGCCTTCATGGAATGACTGATTTGCACGCGCATCAACATTCGTGTCGCTTCGGCCCACGTAGGCCGGGTGGCCTTTGCGCGTGAATACGTAAGCCCCTGGTGAGATGCCCATGATGGCAATACTATACACCCGATCCAATCCGAAGAGGAAGAGTGTTATACTGTAGGTCAGTGGCGGGATGGAGTTAGTTCGGGCCGAACGCAATTCCTACATTTCGGTGCCCCTCTGTAGTTCCTGCCCCATTCACAAAAAGGCAATTCAATGCAAGACATTGAACCTGTCCTGGACAAGACGATCCGCGTCCTGTTCAAGATTCAGATACTCGCTGGAGTTCTGACTTGTACAGCATTCGGGCTTGTCAGGCTATTCCTGCTTTTCGTCAAGTAGTCCCTCCAAACACACAAAAGCCCACTGACCTAAAGTCGGTGGGCTTTTCATTTGCTGTTAGATTTACATGCGAATGGCCGGAACTGATTCCCGAATCCTCTATGCGGAAGCACGCTCAACCTTGAAGGCCGAAGTTCTTAGGCTCGAATGGTAGACCTGCCAATGACGATAGAGCGGCGACTTCGGGTGACAAGTCGAACCCTACTTCGCGCACGAACTTGTCCACTTGAACAGCGTCATTTAGCTGCTCGGTCCAAGCAGGCGGCAATTTATCCGCTGGCAGTCCTATGAGTGCGATTGACCGTTCTAAGACGCGATGGCGCTCTCTATTGCTAAACAGAACTATGTCCTTTAGAAATGTAGCAGCCACTCTCAGAGCGGATTCTTGGTCTGATAATCCCTGCTTTTCAATTCGAGCATAGGACATAACCTGTATCTGCAACAAAAGCGAACAGATATTCAAAATCCCCATGTAATATCCCGCCGTGGAAAACGCAGCACTCATCGTCCCCATCATTACAGCACGGTCTTTTTGGATCGCCTCTTGAATCCGCTGGTTTATTTCGAGAGGTAACGTGGCGAGTACTTTGTTTAAGTGTTCTTGGGTTGCGCTGGCCTTCTCTTCGGCCAGAGCTTTGCGTTCGAGGGCGGCTGACACCTTAGACTCAAGAGTTTGGATTGTCGCATCCTTTGAATTGATGGTTTCCTTCAATGGCGCGATCTTCAAATCTGATTGAGTCTCGAATGCTTTTACCGTGGCTTGTGTAGCGTCCAGTGCGGTCCTCAAGGCGTTAATCGCGTTTCTTAGATGTAGTGAGGTCCAACCCAGAGCAAACACTGTCGCACCCAAAATGATGATTACCGAAGTGCAGTACACGAGCACGGTATTTATCCTCCATCTTGCAAAGCAGCCTGAGAATCCGAATAATATCAGCTAAAAAATAAGGAAAAATATGTCAGCACTGGTAAGCTGGTCAACGAGTGGAATCCTCCTCTAATCGCGCACCTGCGCTCCGCAATGTGGACAGCGGTTCGACTGCCGGTGAAGCATGCTGTTAGCCCACTTTGCCTGTTCCTTGTAATCGTTTCCTCGATACCAAAGATAGATAGTGAGCGCCACCCAAGCAAGTCCAAAGAATCCTCGCCATTCTCGGATTACTCCAATGGTTGCGAGCTTCGTAACAAACCACGCCTCATAAGCGAGGACGGCCAGCGGTGGAACGGCGAACAGTAGCAGCCACTTATTCTTACGAAGACGCGGCGCGTGTCAACGACGTTGAGACACATGCTCACGGAATTTAGTGAGTTTTTTCATGTTAGTGGGACTGGTTTGTTGATCCACGCCTCGGTGGGTACGGCGGGAGGTCTCGGAGCGCTTCGCACGAAGCGTTCCGGATG
>DATMKS010000108.1:0-37096 GCA_035571045.1 Verrucomicrobiia bacterium | reverse complement strand
AAAGAAATTGCGGGAGCATCGATTCGAACGACGCGCCGGTACAAAGAGCTGCTCGACGACAAGACAATCGACGCCATCATCGTTGCTGTGCCGGACCACTGGCACAAACAGATTGTGGTGGATGCAGTGGGCGCGGGCAAGGACGTGTATTGCGAAAAGCCGATGTCACACAGCGCGGCGGACGGCGTGGCAATGGTGGAGGCAGCGAAAAAAACAGATCGTATTGTCCAAGCAGGAGCGCAACGCACCAGTTCGGTGCTGTGCGCGAAGGCCAAGGAGCTGTTCGCGGGCGGCGCGATAGGAGAGTTGAGCCTGGTTGAAATGACCTATGGACGCAATGATCCCACGGGAGCATGGGAGTATCCGCCACCAGCCGATCTGTCTCCCGAGAATCTGGACTGGGACACCTGGCAGGGGACCGCTCCGAAGAAAGCGTTTGATCCTTACTCGTTCGCACGCTGGCGCTGCTGGAGAGAATATGGCACAGGCGTTGCGGGCGATCTCATGGTGCACCTGATCAGCGGCATGCAATTTGTTCTTGGAATCAATGAACCTCCCAAGCGAGCGTCCGCTCTTGGTGGTATTTACCGCTGGAAGGACGGACGCAACATGCCGGACGTGCATCCCGTTCTGTTTGAGTATGGCGGCATCCCTATGTACATGCGACTGACGCTCGGAACGGAATCGTCAGAAGTGACGCGTTTCATGGGCTCGAAGGGGATTCTGGAGCTCACCGAATTCGGTCTCACGCACACGCCCCAGGCAGGGATCGATCTTGCCCCCAGCTACTACTGCTACGGGCTGCCGAGCCGGCTACGGAATCCGTACTTCAAAAAATGGCACGAAGAGCATGATCCGAAGCCAGGGCAAGAACCGGCGCCGGAGAGTCTGAGCTTCAAAGGCAACGATTATGACGATCTGCGCCCTCATCTGTGGAGGTTTTTCCAGGCGGTGCGGTCGCGCGAACCGGTGGTTCAGGATGTGGTGTTCGGGCACCATGCGGCGCTGGCGTGCCATATGGCGAATGAGTCGTACTACCGCAAGGGCCCAGTGTATTGGGATGCCGTTTCGCAGACGATCAAGTCCTAAGGGTTTCTGACCGGTAGGCTCTATTGCAAAGTGGTATGGAAGCGCGAGGGACCTGCGGGCCGCTGCTCAGGTTCAAAGAGAAAGAGTAGGGATGCCGCGTGAACACGCCCGCGGAGAAGTAACACCGATCAGCACGCGACGCCACAGCCAATGACTCACTTCTTAAAGGACATTCTTCGACAACCGAACGCTCTAAAACGCACGCTCGACTTTCTTTTAGGAGTGGGCCGACCGGCTTTGGACGCGGCGACGGCCGCAATCCGCCGCGCTCGTCATGTGTACTTGACGGGAATCGGCAGCAGTTGGCACGCAGCATTGACTGCTGGGCCGCTGTTTCACGTTGGCGCATGCCCAGTCCACATGCTCGACGTGGCCGAGTTGTTGGAGTCCGCTACTATTCCGCCTGATTCAGCAGTCATCCTGATTTCGCGCAGCGGCCGCAGCGTCGAAGTTGTCCATTTGCTCACCAAAGTTCGCAACCGCGGCGTGACCTTTATCGGCATCACCAATTCCGAGGATGGGCCGCTCACAAAAGAAGCGCAAATTTCCATTGTGGTTCCCACGGAGCTAGATCACGCGATTTCCGTCAATACCTACTCAACTCTGGCGGCCACCGCCGGGATTCTCGCGAGTTCCGTTGTTGGCTCCTGGAATTCCGCTCTTGGAATCTCGCTCTCTCGCGCTGTCGAAGAGACCGCCGCGGCTATTCCGGCCTGGCAAACACAGATTGCCGACGCGCCTTGGCTTGCGCCAGGAGCCGTTTATTACTTTTTGGCTCGTGGTTCGAGTCTCGGGACTTGCCAAGAAGCCAGACTCCTTTGGGAAGAGGGCGTCAAATCGCCCGCGACCGCCCTAGGCACAAGCACTTTCAGGCATGGTCCCCAGGAAATGGTTACTCGGGATGCGCGTTTTGGGATGTGGATTGATGGGGAGCATATGCGCCTGCAGGACCTAGCCGTGGCCCGGGATCTTGGGAAACTGGGGGCTCGCGTGATGTTGATCGGCCGAGATCTGCCACAGGATGCGGGGGACCTTGTGTTCCAGGTTCCGGCCACGCCGACCGGCTGGTAATTTCTGATCGACATCATCCCCGCGCAACTCGCCGCCGAACGGCTGGCGCGGCTCTCCGGAGTTGATTGCGATTCTTTTCGTTTTTGTTCCTTCATTGTCGAAAACGAGTATGGCCTTTTGCGCGAAGAAGCGAAAAGCTTGGCGGATCAGAAGTAGTGCCGCGAACTTGCGGCCTCTTAAACAGAGGGAGTTGAGATCTAGAAGGAAAAACCGTGATTGGCGCTGTTGATATCGGTGGAACGAAGATAGCGGTGGGCATTGTAGATGAATCCGGGAAGGTCTTGTCCAAACTGGAGTCTCCGACCGACGCTCATCGTGGCTACGCAAACGGGCTGGAGAGGATGATCGGCATGCTGCGAGAAACGGCGCGGGATGCCAGCGTCGAAATCTCCGGCATCGGCATTGGATCCACCGGTATGGTGGACCCCATCAACGGCGCATTCGGCGACGTTGATTTTCTCCCGGGATGGCGAGGGAAGAACCCGGTGGAAGATCTGGCGGGGGCATTCAACGTGACCGTGGCTCTGGAAAACGACGCTGATACTTCGGCCCTCGCGGAGGCGAGTTGGGGCGCTGGAAAAGGCAAGTCGCGATTGGTCTACGTGACGGTCGGTACGGGCATCGGTGGTGGAATCATCTTGGATGGGCAGCTTTACCGCGGCACGGACATGGCTCATCCCGAGATTGGTCACCATGTCATCGACCTATCCGGGCCCCACTGTTCTTGCGGTTTTCGGGGATGTTGGGAATCGCTGGCCACCGGTCCCGCCTTGGCGGTGTGGTTCAAAAGCAATGCGCCAGCCGAGCGGCGATATCCTAAAGATCTCACTGCGAAACAGATTTGCCAACTTGCGAGGCAGGGAGACGAGTTGGCTCGCCACGCGGTCGAGCGCGAAGCCAATTACCTCGGTCTCGGTCTGGCTAATCTGATCAATCTCTTTGTGCCAGATGTGATCGTTTTAAGTGGCAGCGTGATGAAGAGCGCGGCGCTTTTTCTTGACGGAATCCGGAAGGTAATCAGCCAGGGTTGCCGATTCGTTCCGTTTGAAAAGACGGAACTCGTTCTTGCTTCCCTCGGAGAGGACGCCAATCTCATCGGTGCTGCACGGGTTTGGCACCATCGATTTAGGCAGGTTGCCGAGCGGGCCTCCTGATTTATCACCTCAGCTGGCCGACATTTGCGAAACATATTCGATCAATCTCGCACCTCCCTGAAGACGCCGCATTCAGCAGGGAGGGCGTCGCGAACTTGGACCGCACTTCAGTGAAGGATAATGGACGGAAGCGATTGCCCGACATATTTTACCGTCCGCACACAAAATTTTTTACAATCACATCTGAGCGGCTGCGAGAAGATCAAGGGCGAAGCGGACCGGGGTATCTTCGTCGGCTTGGTATTTGATGAAGGTGGCGAATGTGGTTTCGAAGTCGGGATGAAGGGTGTTGACGCGAGGATCGTTCGGAACGTAGAGCTGCATGCCATTGGAGATGTAGCCCTTGATGCCAGAGGCGGGCAGGACGAATTCGGTAGCTTCCATGAAGGCATTCGGAGATTGCGCTGGCGGAACACCGACCAGTTTGGCGCCCATCTCGTGAAGAATAAAGGTGGCTTGAAAGGCGGCGCTGAAAGTCCCTGCATCGCAAAGGACAATCACTTTTTTCGGAGTGTAGAGCGGCTTGCCATCTAGCGCTTCGAGCGCTGGAACGAAGGACATCCCCTTTTCTTTCCACTCCGACAGCTTTTTGTTGCGCTTCTCCTGAGGCGTACCGGGTTCGTTGCCTGTGAATTCGTACTCACCCAGCTCGAAGTTCGGGTCTTTCTCTTTCTCCTGCTCGACGGAGGTGTTGTACTTGGCCAGATAGAGAGGTGACTTCACTTGGAGAAATTCGGCCTCTGAGTGGCGACCAAAGTATGCGTCGCCGTACATTTCGTAGAAGAACGGGGCGATGGTTGGCGTAGAACCACCGCCATTGCCTCGGAAATCGATGATGAGGTTGGCAGTGTTTTTCTTTTTCATTTCGTGAAGCAGATTTGTTGCAATTTCGAAGAGTGAAGGAATCCCGCGCATGGCTTCTTCGGGATCGGAAGGCTGCTGCTTCTTTCTTGATGAATAGTATTGATCGAGAAATTCTTTCAGATTGCCGACATGGTATTTCTGAATGATCTCATACCCTTCGCGAGGCATCATGTTGGCAATGCGCAAGTATGCGCTCTCGCCACTGGGCAAGAAGCGGTAGTAGAAATCCTCGTCGGAGTGCTCGAACGGGGAGTGGCGCTCGGGCTTGACGGCCCATTTCTCTGGTTCGGCCGGATGTTCGCCGTCCCAGCTCAACTTGCGAGTGATGGCCGAGCCGTCCGGGGCCTGGAGTTGATAGGTCACACCTTCCGCGCCATCCAGGTCAGGTAGCAGGTTTTTCAGGAGCTTTGAGCTGCGCAGCGCGATGGTCAAGCCAACGTAGGTCCCGTAATCATTTTCGGTGGCGACTTCCGCAGCCATTCGACTCATCAAGCCAGAAACCGAGTGGCTGTTGACGGCGAGCAGTTTGTAGCCGCGTGTGCCGTTCAACTCCGGTAAGTCAAACGAAGAAATCAGCAGACCATCGGAAGCGATTTGAAATTGAACTGCAAGCTTCGGCGCCGGATCCTGCCATCGCTCGCGAGCGCCACGCATACGCGTATGGCCGTCTTTGAGGGGCGCGAGGAAGGCGCTGAGGCTATCGGTGAATTCGGGGCTTCTGAGTCCGTCTGCCGGCAAATCGCGGATCAGTTGCTCAGCCTTCTTCTTGAATGCGACTTTTCCGCCGAGATTCGTGTACGGATCGGGATGAGTCGCTTCGAGGTCACCGAAGAAGACTTTGGCGTCGCTGACCAACTGGCCGCGTGTGAGCTTGGCAGGTTGTTCCTGCGCGGCTACATAGCCCGTGGCAATCAAAAGCATCGTTGCGCAGGCCGCGGCCATAATACGCTGAGACGATCTGCCGAGAAGCTTGAAACGCCCTGAATGAAGCAAATGTATCACTGGAGTTGAAATTGTTAGCACAAATGTTGCATATTGACAACTGCCGTTACGGGAGCGCACACGTGGCGCGTCCGCTGGGAAGCCATCCATGTTCCGCGGATCATGCTGACATGATGGAAAAATCGGAGGGTTATGAATCGCGTTCTACAGCGGGTTGGACTGGCGGTCTTGTCACTCTGCTTCGCGGCTTTCGCCGCTTCGGCGCAAATGCCGACACGCTTTGAGATTACCTATTCCTCGAACACTCTGGCTGGACCGATCACAGGACGACTGTTCGTGATTGTGGCGAAGAAGGCGGAGCCTGAGCCGCGGCTGGCTGTATCGCCGCAAGGGCCGGCGATTTTTGGAATGGACGTCGACCATTGGCGAGCGGGCGAGCCGGTCGTACTCGACGCGAAAAGCGCGCTGGGGTATCCGAAGGGCCTGGAGGAGATGCCGGCAGGCGACTACTTTGTCCAGACCATTGTGAATGTCTACACGGAAGCGCATCGCTCGGATGGTCACACTGTGGCGGTGCATTTTGACGATAGCGATCAGGTAGAGATTTTCAATACTTCACCGGGCAATGTGTACAGCGATATGCAACCGGCGAAGATTGGCGTGACTGAATCGGTGAAGCTCACTTTGAACCATATCATTGCGCCGCATCCACCGGAAAGCGATACGGAATGGGTGAAGCATTTTAAAATCCAAAGCCAGAAGGTGAGCGCCTTTTGGGGCCGGCCGATGTACATCTATGCGACCGTCCTGTTGCCGAAAGGCTATGCACAACATCCGGATTCGCATTACCCCGTGGTTTTCACGATGGGACACAACGTTCCCTTCAGCTTCAGCACGGAAAAGGCGTCGGAACGACAAGCGGCAGCGACGAAAACGACCGGGCTCGAAACAGGCTACGACTTCTACCAGTCGTGGATATCAGACTCGTTTCCGAGATTTATTGCGATCAGCTTTCAGCAGCAGACACCGTATTTCCCGGACTCCTATTCGATCAATTCGGTGAACCAAGGACCGTATGGCGACGCGATGATCGAAGAAGTGATTCCGGCGCTCGAAAAACAGTTCCGCATTATTCCGAAGGCGTATGCGCGACAGCTAGAAGGAGCGTCCACGGGCGGCTGGCAGACGCTAGGGCTGCAATTGCATCATCCGGACTTCTTTGGAGGCGCATGGGTCTTGCAGCCAGACCCGATCGACTTCCGCCACTACCAGCTGGCGAATATCTATGAAGATGAGAACGCCTTCAATGTGCCGACGGGACCGTTCACAAGTACGGAGCGGCCGTTTAGGCGAGCGGTGAATGGTCAAGTGGTGTGGACGGCACGTGAACTGAGCCGATTTGAAGCCGTGTTGGGAAGCAAGGGCCGCTCCGATTTTCAACTGGAGGGCTGGGAAGCGATATATGGACCGGTTGGAACGGACGGCTATCCCATTCCGCTATGGGACAAGTTGACAGGGAAGATCAACCATGACGTGGCCAACTACATGAAAGAGAATGGGTACGACCTGCTCGCCTACACGGAAAGGAACTGGGCGACGCTCGGGCCGAAAATGGTCGGCAAGTTGCACTTTTTCGCAGGCGACATGGACGATTTTTATCTCAACGTGGCGGTCTATTCCTTTCAGGATTTCTTGAAGACGACGAAAGACCCGCACTACGAAGCGGACTTCACCTATGGCCGTCCGATGAAGGGACATTCGTGGCACTCGTATACGTGGGCGGAGTACATCGCCAAAATGGCGGAACAAGTGAAACGGAACGCGCCAAGCGGAGAAGATACGGCGCAATGGAACTATTAGCGGGCTATGTTGCAACGGTTGAGAACGCGAAAGGACAAAAATATGGAGAGCAAGCTGGAGCGGGAAGTTCACCATCTGAAGGTTTATGCGGTCGTTTCTACCCTGCTGTTCTCGCTTCTTTTTTTGCTGGGATTCAGCGTGGCGTCTGAGGAGAAGACAAAGTTCGGCGAGATTGATGTGGAACGAATCAACGTGGTGGAAAAAACCGGCAAGCTGGACCTGGTGATCTCTGATACGGAGCGCATGCCGCCGGCGATCGTGAATGGCAAAGCGATGAAAAGCGAAGGGTCGCGGAGCGCGGGAATGCTTTTCTACAACGGAAAGGGAGATGAGAGCGGAGGCATGGGCTTCGGCAGCGAGACGCAGAAGGACGGGACGTTCCGGGCGTCGTCGCAATTCATGTTCGATCAATACAACCAGGATCAGGCTGTGGGAATTTTGTACTCAGACAACAACGGCAAGCGCACGGCGGGTCTGCGCGTTTGGGACCGCGCGGATGTGCCTTTGGACGAACTGTATGCGAAGTTTGGAGAGCTGAAAGGTGCGGAGCGCGAAGCGGCCATTAAGAAGTTGGTGGATCAAGGCATGGTGGGAGCGGGCCGCGTGTTCGTGGGTAAATTGCCGGACAAAAGTGCATCGCTGGTGCTGTCGGACACGAAAGGAAAGCCGCGGTTGACGGTGGCGGTGGATGCGGATGGCAATCCGAAGATTACTTTCCTGGATGAAAATGGGAAGGCTACATACACTCTACCTCCGACCGATAGCAGCAAGAAATGAAGGCGGGGTGTCGGCAAAGTTCTAATTTTTGCGGCGCCGACTTCAGCCCGCGGTCGCTTGTTTTTTCTCAGTGAGTGCTGGCGCTGCTGACTGGACCGGAATGAAAGAATTTCTCCGGGGTCATGATTCCGTCGCGCTTGAAGACCAAGCCGTCTTTCAATACGAAAACCACGCTGCGCAAGGCGTCGACATCATCAAGAGGATTTCCTTTGACGGCGATGAGATCTGCCGGAAATCCGACTTTTAACGGGCCCCGCTCGCCGTCGATGGTGGCTAGTTTGTAGCCGTTGATGGTCATGATCTTCAAGATCTCTTTGTCGGGAATTCCAGCGGCTTTCCAGCTTTTCAGGAAATCGATAGCGCGCTCTCCCCGCGTCATACCGGGGACATAAGATGCGATGTCGGTTGAGAAAGCCATTTTCACTCCGTTGGCGTGGGCGTTTTTTATCAAGGCGACGGTGCGGTCGAATGCGGCTTGCGAGCCGGTGTAGGAAGTGAACGGCTCTTCGGTTCCCACGCGCCAGACTCCTTGCTTGGCCATGAGTTTGTGAATCTCGTCGGTCATAGCGATGTCGTGTTCCAACGACCAGAAGCCCGCGGCAATGGCGCGGCGGGCACCTTCTTCGGTTTGCACGTGGCCGGCAACTTTCAGCCCGGCGTTCGACGCCTCTTTGACGAACAACTTCAAATCTTCGAGCGAATACACGTAAGGCTTGCAATCGACGCAAACTTTGATGAACTTCGCGCCATAAAGAATATTCTGGTGGACGGCTTTAACGATTTCGTCGGGTGTATCCGCTTCGAGATATTCGGGATAGACAAGATTGTGCTGGTTGCCCATCTCCGGAGTGAACGAAAACTGGCCACCCAAGCCGCCGATAATGATGCCGGCGTTAACGACGGTCGGCCCGGGTACCCAGCCTTGTTCGATCGCCGTTCGCAGAGCAGTATCGGCGTAGAGGCCGTTGTTGCCCATGTCGCGAACGACAGTGAAGCCTGCGCTGAGCATCTGGATGCCATTCGATACGGCTTGAATGGCTCGCAACGCAGTCGGCTGCTGAATGTAGGTGAGGAGCAGAGAATTTTCCACGCCACGCTTCATGCTCATGGCGAGATGCGTGTGCGCATCGACAAGTCCTGGCAAAACGGAGAGTTGCGACAAGTCAATCGTTTCTGCTTGCACCGGCACGGCAGGATTTTTTCCTATTGCGGCGATGCGTCCGTTCTGCACAACGATCGTTTGGTCAGACGCCGCGCTCCCATTCTCGGGATCAATTAATCGGCCTGCGCGAATAACATAGACGGGACCCTGATTCGCTGGCACGGAGGATTGCGGCTGCCCGGCGAAGATCGTCATCGCGACGCTAGAGAGAAGCGCGGCAATCAAAGTGGCGAGTCGCTTCATACACTCTCCTTCCGGACAAATTCCACTTCCCGCGAGTCCGCAATTCTACGAAGTCGGATCCGCGTACAATTCTGCGAGCTTCTGAGCTTTTGCATTCCAGCGATGATAGAACAGCAGTCCCGCCAGAATCAGAAGAACGCCGATCGATGAACGAATGGGCCTGCCAAACCACAAAGTGCCAGCGAGCCCGAAGGCACCGATGACAAAAAGGACCGGCACAACAGGGTAGCCCCAAGTCCTGTAGGGTCGCGTAATTTGAGGTTCAGTGTGACGCATGCGCATCATGCCAAGAACCGCCAGCGCATAAAAGGTCCAACTTCCAAACATCACAAGAGCGGTGAGGTCCTCGAACGTGCCGGTGAGCGCCATAACACTGGCGAGGCAGCACTGGAAGATCAGCGCGTTTGCAGGCGTGCGAAACTTGGGATGAACGACGGCAACAGGCCGGAAGAAAATGCCATCGCGGGCCATGGCGTAGTCTACGCGCGCGCCGCTCAAAATGGACGAGTTCAGTGTGCCGAGCGCGGAAATGACCATGGCCAGGCTAATCCAAAGCGCTGCCCGATGGCCGGCGACGCTTTCAAACACGTCTGACGCCACATGTGGAGAAGTAGCCACGCCCTGAAAGGGCAGGGCCACAAAGCAAACGAAGTTGAAGAGAAGAAACAAAATAATGACGAAGATCATGCTGCCGACGATCACGCGAGGAAAAGTCCGTTCGGGTTGCTCTACTTCGGAACCCACGAGGTTCAAATCGTTCCAACCGTCGTAGGCCCAAGCCGTGGCCGCTAGGGCTGCGAGAAAACCGCCAATCGTGGAGCCTCCGAGCGAGGGAGGCAGAACTGGAGTGAATCGTCCGGAGAATTGATGGCGCTGAATCAGCCAAACGCCACCGACAATAATCGTTAGCACAGACGCGACTTTCAAGACCGTCAGCGCGATTTGAACGATTCCGCCGAGCCTCACACCTAGATAGTTGATGAACGTGATCGCGACCAGAGCGATGACTGCAAAAAACTGTGCAGGAGTGAAAACGATGTCGACGTTCTTGTTTTCGAAGCCCGGCAGGTGCAAATGGATTGTGAATAGTGCGGAAAAGAGAGAAGGATAGAGGACTCCGCAGAAACGAAGCAGGCCAGCGGCAATAGCAGCTGCTGATGCGGGGCGCGCAACAATCGAATGCATCCAACCGAAGAGAAAACCCCACGGCGCACCAAACGCGCGGCGCAGATAGGCGTACTCGCCACCGGCTTCGGGAAACGTCGCGCCTAGCTCGGCATAGCAAAGCGCGCCGAACATGGAGAGTACTCCGCCGAGAATCCACGCAGCAGCTACGACCGCGATGGAACCGCCTTCTCGAGCGACTTCGCTTGGCTTGAGAAAAATGCCGGTGCCAATCATCGTGCCGAGAACGATGGCGGCCGATGCGGCCGGTCCTAAGGTGCGAAGAAGAGTCAGCTGCGAGAGTTGTTTTCGCGAAGAGGTCATGCGGAATCCGCAACGTCACCGGAACGATTCGTTGAATGTATCAGGACTGGAGCGGCTGATGAAACAGTTGAACCCGACCCATGCATAGGTCAGCCGGGCAAAGCTGCGACCAACGCGTCCGCCTCTTCCCGTGTGTTGTAGAAGTGCGGTGCGATGCGGAGGCCTTCGAGGCGCGCGGATACAATGATGTTCTGCGAATCGAGGTGCGCGCAGATTTGTTCACCCGTGAATTGCGGATGGCGGCAGATCAGAATGGCCGAGCGCTCGTTAGGGGCACGCGGGGAAGTAACGCGATAGCCTCTCCTAGTGAGTTCCTGCGCGAAATAATCACTGAGGGCGAGCAGATGATTTTCGATCTTTTCTAGGCCAACGCGCAGGAAAAGGTCGAGCGCTTCGCCCAATCCGCAGATGCCAGGGACGTTGAGAGTGCCGCCTTCGAAGCGAATGGCGCCATCTCGAAAATCCAAATCATGGCTGAGATAGTCGGAGTAGCCTTTTACGGCGGTCCAGCCGATCACCGTGGGCTTTATGCGTTCAAGAGCGCGATCGGAGAGGTAAAGCAACGAGATACCTTTGGGGCCGAGGAGAAATTTCTGGGCACCTGCGGCAAAGGCGTCGACAGCATCTGCGCGCACATCGAGTTGCAGAGCGCCGAGTCCCTGCACTGCATCCACAACGAACAAGATGTCGCGTTCGCGGCAGAAGTTTCCAATGCGCCGTAGGTCCAGGCGCTGGCCAGTGGAGAATTGCACCCAACTTATCGTGACCACGCGGGTCCGGCCATCGACAAGCCGGAGAAGTTCGTCCACGTCGATATAGCCGTCCATTTGGTTCTGAACGCGAAGCTCAATTCCCTGCGCTTCTGCAATCCTCTGCCACGGATAGACGTTTGCGGGAAACTCAACAGAGGTCGTAACGAGGTTGTCGCCCGGACACCAGGAAATTCCATTGGCCACCGCCGAAAGAGCGTCCGAGGTGTTTCGTAAGAACGCGAATTGGTGCGCTTCCGCGTTGACGAGTTTAGCGGCGCGACTTCGAGTCGCCGCTTGAACAGCGTCCATCTCCTCCGAGATGCGTGGGCCGTGGTACATCGATCCGTCCAGGGCACGCACCATGGCTTCTCGAGCCGGCCTAGAGAGAGGCGCGACGCTCGCGTGATTCAGATAGACGTACTGCTCCGTAATGGGAAACAGACGGCGCAGCGAACCGGGGAATTCCTCGGATGTGGAAGCATGCTCGATCGACTGAGCACTCTCACGATCAGAAAGTGCCTTCGCGGACAATCGTTCAGGCATTCCTGGACTACTTTCCATTTCACTCATGGCACATTTGCTTCAGCGAAGTGCCAGTCTGCAATACAAATGTTGCAAGTGTCAATGACCGAATGCAGAACTAGCTGCGACCAATCGTCTTGAACACTGTCGCTGGATGAGTAGCAAGGAAGGTTATGACAACTCGCGATTCTTCTTGGAATTCTGTTCCCCCGTATAGAACCGCGCGCCGGTCCGCTGTTCTTCGGTGACTTCCTGCAGTCGATCGTAAATGGCTTGCCGCTTCAGATTCGCAACAGCAACCAGCAAAGCATTGATGAAGGCCATGGCGCTGACGTAGGAATTGGCGAAAGAAATTCGATCAGTCGGCGTCACGAAAAAGTCCTTGCACAAGCCTACGATGGGCGACAGGTAGCTATCGCTGATTCCAGCGCAGTGAGCGCCTTTTTGCGAGGCCTGCCGCAACGCTTCGACCGTATGAATCAGCCCGCGGCCAAAGGTGATGGCGATAACTACGTCCTGTCTATTGAGCGGCCGCGTGCGATGAATCATTTCGCCAGGCGTGGCGGCAGTGACCATGTTGAAGCCCAGCATGGAATGCGTATATGCCAGGTAGCTTCCCAGGCTAACGGTCATGTCCCCGGCGAGAATCACGACGCGGCGCGCGCTCCAGATGCGTTTCGCCAACGACAGCACTTTCTTCGGGTCCAGACTGTTGCGAAGCTCTTTGAGATTTTTCAGATCGCAGTCGACCGAGCTCTGAATCAAGCCGGGCAAACCGGAGTGCTGCGGGTGCTGGTCCATCGCTTCAATCGAGGTGGCCAGAGCGACCGCCCGTTCGTGGAGGTAAGCGCGGAAATCAGCGAACTGCCGGAAACCCAGCGTGCGCAGCAAGCGAAGAAGAGTGGACGGATCGAGGCTTAGATTGTGGGCCAATTGACGAAGACTCAGAAGAACATAGTCGCGAGGCTTGTCAAACACCGGCTGAATTGATTTGCGTCGATGGGCCGGCAAAAACTCCAGCCTGCGAAAGATTTCGCGATCCCCATGGGCAAAACGTGAACCGTTATTTTTGGAAGGCATTTGGCACCGTAGATTGCCTAAGAGTATCGCACACGAACTGTTTATGTGGAGAGAAACGTGCGATACCACTAAACGCGGAGTCAAAATACGACAACCGGAATCCCCATCTTCCTCGTCTAAATGCTCATTGGGGAGAAGCTTTTGGTGTTGACAATCGAATGAGCGCGTCGCTACACTCCGTTGATCCTGTGAAGCATTCGTATCACAGTGTGTTAGAAGTGTGATACAGATGCGGCAATGACGGAGTGCCCGACCCGAATCGGCGCTAGGGTGGCAAAGCGAGTATCTAGCGATGGATGCGTCTACTGGTTCCCCCTGGAGTGAAACGATGATTGACAAAAGACTCAGGATCGCGAAGAGGCTCCTAATAATTCTTCTGACTGTCGCCTGCGTTAAAACCGCTCGCGGGCAGAACGCCTCGACCGGCGCGCTAACCGGCATGGTCACCGACGCTTCTGGCGGTGTGATCCAGGGCGCGAGCATCAAAGTCATCAGCGAAGCTACGGGGGAGATTCGCGAGACCCGAAGCCAGGCGGACGGCTCCTATTCCGTAACGCTTCTGCTGCCGGGAAGCTACCGCGTCACGGCTACAAGGGACGGCTTCAAGAGTGTGACGTATGAACACCTCGCCATCGTGGTCTCCGAGACGGCCAGGCTTAACGTACGATTCGAAGTGGGCGAGGCGACGGAATCGATCATCGTGAACGCTCCGCTCGAAGACCTGCAGACGCAGTCTGCGGAATTAGGAAGCGTGACGGACAGCCAGTACATCAACAATCTCCCGCTGGTGACACGCAACTATACGCAGATTCTTGGCCTTAACCCGGGAATTTCCACAGAGCTCACCAATGCCGGCGATTTGGGGCGCGGCAATGGCAGTCAAAATGCCGGGGGCAACGGTTTTTCTGCAAACGGAAACCCGACGAACGACAACAATTTCCAGATGAACGGAGTGGAGGTGAATGACTTTCAGGGTAGCGGCTTCTTCAGCGGCGGCGTGCCGATTCCCAATCCGGATACCATTCAGGAGTTCAAGGTTGTGACGCAGCCCTACGATGCCTCAAGCGGAAGAGACGCCGGCGCAAACGTGGACCTGGTGACCAAGGGCGGCACGAACGAACTACACGGAACAGTGTTCGAATATTTCCGCAACGAAGATCTGAACGCCAACGAATTTTTCCGCAACTCCCTGGGCGATCCACGGCCCATCCTTCGAGAAAACCAATTCGGCTTTACGCTGGGCGGCCCGATTGTGAAAGACAAGCTGTTCTTTTTTGGCTCCTATCAGGGAACGCGTCAGCTGAACGGCCTCGATCCAAACTGTTCGAGCATCGTGCGAACACCGCCGTTGACCAACGACCGCTCGCAAGCAGCTCTAGGCCAGCTCTACGCCGGTCAGGGTTCCTATGCAGCGCTGCTCGGAGGCAACGGAGAAGGCACCACGATTGCTGCGGACGGTTCCAACATCAATCCAGCCGCGCTGGCGATCATGCAGGCAAAGAATGCGGATGGAACGTATCTGATTCCTACGCCGACGAGTATCAATCCGTCGCTGCCCTTCGATTCGCAGGGCTCCATCGCCTTCAGCGTTGCGTGCCCTTTCAACGAAGATCAGTACATGTTTAACGCCGACTATGTGCAGTCCTCGAAGAGCAAGTTCACTGGACGATTTTTTGCCGCACAGAGTTCACTCACGGAGACGCTCGATCAGACCGCAAGCGGAGGCGGCGCGGTGCCGGGCTCGCCGCAGACGCAGGACAACGCGTTTCGTAACGGAGCTCTGATTTGGACGTACATCTTCAATTCGAACCTCGTGAACCAGGCTTCCGTCGGGTACAACCGCACGAACGTCCTGCTGCTACAGAAGGTTCCTTTCGACTACTCGGCCTTCGGAATCACGGTCCCCTCATTTGACGATGCGCATCCGAACCTGCTCATCGGGAATATCGGAGTTGGCGGAAATGGGCAAAGTTCACACTTCGTAGAAAACACGTACACCGCAAATGACACGCTGACTTACGTGCGCGGAAGGCACACGTTCCATTTCGGAGGCGGGCTCAGTCGGCTCCAGGACAATCAGGTCGGCTTCCAATTCTTGGCGCTTGCGGCGTTTGTGGACTCCGCTGACTTCATGCTCGGCTTGCCGGCCGGCCCGAGCCCCAACGGCACAGGTCTTCCGTTGAGCGATGTTTTTGAAACGGAGGACGTCGCCGGGTTCACGGGTCGCGCGTATCGCGTGTGGGAGGGTAACGCCTACGTTCAGGACGACTTCAAGCTGACGCCGAGGCTCACGGTCAATCTAGGCTTCCGTTATGAAAGAGTCGGCGACATCGCGGATGCGTTGGGCCGAAACGTCTCGTTCTTCCCGAATCTTGCCAACCCGAATGCCACCACTCCAACCTTGCAGGGCTACGTCGTCCCTTCGAATTATACCGGCACGGTTCCGGCGGGTGTTACGAGGCTCGGAAACGAATTCGGACTTTTGGGTAACGGACAAAATACTTGGAACCCGCGAATTGGTTTCGCCTGGCAATTGCCGCACACTCATCGGCTCGTTCTTCGCGGCGGTTACGGAACATTTCATTCGCGCTCTGCCGGCAACGCCATCTTCCAGTCCGTAGCATCGCCTCCATTCGCGGTCGTGCGTGAAGGTGGCGCGGCATTCGGAGACTCGACGGCGTCGCTTGCCCAGCCGTTGCCGCCGTTTGACATCTCAACTCTTCCGTCGTTCACGCCCGCCGAGTACGCTCTCGGTACGAGCCAGGTGTTTAACGGCTTTGCGCCGGACTATCGGCCGCCCTTGGTGCAGCACTTCAGCCTCGATCTGCAGACCGAGTTGGCGAAGGGCCTGGTGTGGGACATCGGATATGTGGGAGACCGCACCACGCACGCATTGGAGGACGTTTTCACTAACCAGGCTTCCTTGGCAACTCCCACAGACCCGATTCGCGGTCTCACGACCACCACGCTCGCCAATCTTCCTGAACGTGTGCCGATTGAAGGATTCAATACCAATGGCCTGCTCGAATTCGAATCCGGCGCTTCGAATTGGTACAACGCGCTGCAGACGAGCCTCAACAAGCACTTCACCAATGGCCTGCAATTCCTCGTCTCCTACACATTCGCCAGGTCGCTCGGAACGGCGAACGGCATCAGCAACGGTCCCAACGGAGCACAAATCTCGGGCAGTCAATTTGATCCTCGCGTGAGCGACTATGGTCCCGATCCGTTCGTTCGCGAACACCGCTTTGTCGTGAGCTACTACTATGAGTTGCCGCACCCTGCAAAGCTGGACTCTTTGAAAGGTCGCGTTCTCGGAGGCTGGGGTCTCTCGGGCGTGACCGTCGCGCAATCCGGCCAGCGCCTTCCCGTAACATTCCAAGATCCCAACAACGCGTACGGAATCTTGTCCAGCCGACCTGACATCGTCTCGGGCTGCAAACTCGGCATGCCCGGCGCTGCATCGAGCAAGCTTACAGAATATTTCAATACTGCCTGCTTTACGGCTCCTCCTGTCATCGGAAATGAAGAACCTGCGGGAACGTGTGCCACGCCCTTGCCGGACGGAAATTGTCCGGCGCTCGCAACTGCGTTCGGCAATAGCCCGGTCGGAATCATCACTGGACCTGGCGAACTGAACTTTGACTTCTCCGTCGTGAAGAGGACGGCGGTCCATTGGCCCAACGAGTCGGCGAACCTAGAGTTCCGGTCCGAGTTCTACAATTTGTTCAACCATCCGGAATTCGGCGCTCCAAACACGAACTTTGCCACCTCGACCTTTGGGCAAATCGTTGGCCCGACTATTTTGAATCCTCGTGTAATTCAATTTGCTTTGAAGTTTAATTTCTAGTTGGTTCGCGGGAACGACGAACAGGTCAGAGGCCACATGGCTGCAACCAAGCAGAATCAGGATCCGAATTCCACACGGGCTCAGCGTTTTTTGATGATCTACTCCGGCGTGCTTACCGTTGTTTTCGCCGTGACGTTGCTGAGTGGATTCAGCCGGCAGGAAGCGCCCACGCGAAAGAAAGCCAGTTTCGATGAGATTGATGTTCATCGCATCAACATCGTCGAACCTGACGGCACCTTGCGCATGGTCATTTCCAATACGCCTGAATTTCCCGGCATCATCGTCAAGGGAAAGGAATACCCTCATCCCAATCGCAAAACTGCGGGCATTCTTTTCTTCAACGACGAGGGCACGGAAAACGGCGGCCTGACGTTTGGCGGTTTGAAAGATAAGGATGGTAAAGTCTCCAGCGGCGGCCATCTAAGTTTTGATCAATACATGCAAGACCAGGTTCTAAGCCTCGACGCAAATGAGCACGACGGAAAACGCCAATACGGCATCACGTTGGTGGACTATCCGGACTATTCGATTATGGAGGTCATAGATTTGATCCAGCGGATCAAATCGCTTCCAGAGGCGCAGCAAAAAGAGGAAATCGACAAGTTCTATACACAGCATCCAAAGCCGCAGCCCCGCTTGCGTCTGGGACGTGAACGCGATCTTTCCGCTGCTCTCCGTCTAAAAGACACCGCGGGCCGCGATCGCATCGTGATCATGGTCAAGCCGGACGGCTCGCCGATTCTGCAATTCCTTGATGAACAGGGCAAGGTCACCACGCAACTGCCGCCCGCACAAAGCAATTGAGGTTTCGCGCTCTTTAATCGAGCAGCGACAGAACATGAATCTCGATTCTCGCGGCCTTCCAATTACCGTTTCCAGCGAAGCGTCCGTTGATGCGTTCGATGAAAGTGTTTTTGCTTATCTCGGCGCTCGGCAGGACACGCTCGAACGCGCCTCCAGGCTTTCCGACAATGATCCTGCTTGCGTGTTAGCACACGTGCTTGTGGGCTACTTGTTGATGCACGCTTGCAAACTGGAATCCGCGCAATGCGCGAAGGATGCGCTACTCCGCGCCGGAACCGCCGCTGACCAACACGGCGCAACGCTGCGCGAGAGACTCCACGTCGGAGCCTTGGAAGCCTGGATGGAAGGAAGGCACACCGACGCCCGGGACCGATGGGAAGCCATTTTGCGCGATTGGCCTCTCGATGTTCTCGCGTTGCGCCTCGCTCAATTCATGACGTCGTATCTCGGCGACAGCCGCGGAATTCGCGATTCTGTGGCGCGTGTTTTTCCCGCATGGAGTGAGGAATCGCCGGGGTTCAGTTTTGTGCTTGGTTGTTACGCCTATGGTCTTGAGGAGGCCGGAGAATATAAGGAAGCCGAGCAATTCGGCCGGCGTGCGATTTGTCTAAATCCTTCCGATCTTTGGGCCGCGCACGCCGTTACGCACGTTATGGAGATGGATGGCCGTCCGCGCCAGGGCATTTCCTGGCTTGACGATATTCAGCACCATTGGAACGGTTGCAATAATTTCGTGCTTCATCTGTCGTGGCACCGTTGTCTGTTTCATCTCGCCCTGTCTGACTATGACGCCGTTCTAGCGTGCTACGATCGCGAAGTTCGCGCCGAATCCACGGACGAGTACCTCGATATCGCCAACGCAGCCTCCTTGCTCTGGCGGCTAGAACAAGCGGACATTAACGTAGGATCGCGCTGGGATGAATTGGCCGCCCGCTCTTCCGCGCACCGGGATGACCACTTCTTCGTCTTTGCGGATCTGCACTATCTCCTTCCGCTGGCTGCCAAAGCGCCGGCGGAAGCGGAAGAGTTCGTGCATTCTTGTGCGCGTCTAGCAGAGGAAAAAGGCGGCACGCAAGCCCGAGTCATGCGCGAGGTCGGACTTGCCGTCGCCCGCGCCTTGCTTTGCCATCGCCGCCGCGCTTATGCCGAAGCCGCCGAGCTCCTTCGTCCTGTGCAGCCTTATTTCCATCGCATTGGTGGCAGTCACGCGCAGCGCGATACGTTCGATCAGCTTCTGATTGATTCTGCGTTGCGTGCCGTAAATTACGACCTGGCTCGCGCTCTGCTGATGCAACGGTCCGACCGTCGACCCCACGATTTGTGGAACTGGCGGACCTTGGCGACTGCGTTTGCGGCCGCAAACGAAACAGAGGCTGCGAAAACTGCGACCGCTCGCCTCGAAAGCCTGATGGAACGCGATCGATCTCTTGGCGGGAGTCTCGCCTCTGGAAATACCACTATTAGGGGAGCCTCACTATGAGCACTAGCAAAGTCGAGACTGCATCGCTTTCGCAGCGCGCCGCGGCGCTTTCTCCAAATGCCGCGGCTAAGGTTCCCCCCGGAGCCATTTTTTTCGATTCCGGTCACGCGTTTCCAGGCATTCTTCCGGATTTATCGGAAGAGTCGACCAAAGCACTCGGCAGTTTCCGTCCAGAAACATTGCAATATGCGCCGCGTCCGGGCCTTCCGGAACTCCGCGAATGGATTGCCGAATATCTTCGAGCGGACGGTGTCGCAAATCGTTCCGCGGCAGAAATCTTAGTTACCAATGGCGCGAAACATGCTCTGGAACTCGTCTGCCGTCTGTTACTCAACGACGGAGACGCCATCGTCGTCACAGCGCCCACTTACTTCACGGCCATCCCAATTTTCCGCAGCTTTGCTGTCGAATTCATCGAGATTGCTCAAGACTCCGAGGGCTTGAATGCTAAGGAGTTGCAAGACTGCCTCCGCAAACGCGCAGCTCGCGGCGATCGCCTTCCCAAGTTCATCTATGACGTCCCGGACTTTCACAACCCAACTGGCGTAACCATGTCCCGCGCACGCCGCGAAGCGTTGCTCGACGTCGCGGAAGAGTTCGGAATCTTCGTCGTCGAAGACAGTCCTTATCGTAAGGTGCGCTTCGACGGCGAGTCGCTTCCATCGCTGCAAGGACTCGATCGCACAGGACGAGTTCTTACGCTCGGCACATTTTCCAAGTTGCTTGCTCCCGGCTTGCGCATCGGTTGGCTTTCTGGCGCGCCGGATTTGCTCAATCGCGTGGTGCAGCTGAAGGCTGACGGCGGATCATGTCCGCTGACGCAGCGACTCATCCTGGAATTCTGCAAGAGCGGCCGGCTGTCCAGCCATATAGACGTAGTACAGCGGACGTATCGCGCGCATCGCGACAGCATGGCAGCCGCACTGAGCCGCGAGATTCCGGAAGCTTCCTTTGATAAACCGCAAGGCGGATACTACATTTGGCTCACCTTTCCCGTGCAAGCTGACACAGATGCATTGGCCAAGCTGGCGCTCACGGAAGGCGCTGTGGTTTTGCCGGGAAGCAAGTTTTTTGCTCGCTGCGCAACTGGCTCGGCTGCTGTGATTCCGTCCAACTATATGCGGCTTGCCTATAGCCACGCCACTCCAGCTGAGATTGATGAGGGGATTTCGCGGCTCGCACGAGCTTATCGTTCTCTAAAGCCCGCAAAGTCGCATCGCCAGAAGAAATAAATCTCGAAGGGACTGCCTTACATGACGAATCAGGGCAGCATTGCAATTGGAAACGTTCGCGCGGCTCGAGGCGAAATCGCCCACGGATTTATCGTGATTGGCGAGACTCTCACCGGTCCCATCCAAATTCCTGTTGTGTTAGTGAACGGCATTGCAGAAGGCCCGGTTCTCTGCCTCACTTCCGGGGTGCACGCTACAGAATATGCTCCCATCGAAGCGGTCTTCCGACTGCTCGATGGCTTGGATCCTCAAACGCTGCGCGGCACGGTGATCGCCGTTCCTGTCGTCAGCATGCATATGTTCGCTGCGCGCTGTGGATTCGTTTCGCCCATCGATGGTCTCAATCCGAACAAAATTGCTCCTGGCAGCGCCGCCGGCTCCATCACCGAAATTCTTGTTCATATTCTACTGACGCAAGTCATCGCTAAATCTCAATATCACGTCGATCTGCACGCAGGCGATTTCGGCGAGATCTTGATGCCTTTCGCGGGATACAGACTTTCTGGAAACGCGGAACAAGACGCGGACGGGGAGGCGCTCGTCCGCCTTTTCGCGCCATTGCTTATTTCCTTGGCGCGGGAGGGCGGCACCATTCCCCCTTTTGCCGGTTCGATTTGCGACGAGGCTTCGCGTCGCGGCGTCGTGTCGATCTTGGCGGAATCCGGCGGCAACGGAACTCTAGAAGAAGGCGACGCTGACGTCCATGTCCACGGCATCCGCAATATCATGCGTTACCTCAAAATGATTGACGGCGCGCCTTCCGTCTCAGGTCCGCAAATCACTGCTACGGATCGAGCCATCACTCGGGCTTCTCGATCCGGACTTGTGCGTCTGAAAGTTGCAATCGGAGATGCCGTCGCCGAGAACCAGGTCGTCGCTGAGATCTGCAATGTTTTTGGCGAGGTCACAGAAATTGTTCGCGCGCAACGAGCCGGCATCGTCGGTCTAGTCTGGGCGCACAAAGCAGTGAACGCCGGCGACCCGATCGTTCGATGCTGGTATACCCGGCCCGCCCCACCCTTTCCCAAGACCGATTCGTATAGGCGCACCCCACCTCTCGAGAAGCCCAGTAGTTGACGTTTTTCGGAAACTACCTCCTTTAACCGGCTGTCCCGGCCATACGCGTAATTCCCAGAAGTGCTGTTGGATAAGTCAGATGCCATGTGGAAAGCGGTGACCGCGATCGGGAACGTGAAGCATATGGGAATCATTTGGGAACTTTCAACTGCGTATTCGGGAAGTAGTGCTCGAGAATCTCGCGGAAATCGGAACCGTGTTGCGCCATGCTGCGCGCGCCACGCTGGCAGAGACCGAGACCGTGTCCTTGACCGATACCTTCCAGAATCACTTCCCCATCCTCTTCGTGCGCTATGAAGTTGTCGCTCGGAACAGCGTTCCAGCCGAGCACGCGATCAATCGCCAGTCGCCCGATTTCTCCACGGAGCAGTAGCGCGGCATCATCGCGCGAGACATTGCGGGTCCAGCGAACTGGATTCTTGTAACAGACATCGCACAGCACAGAAAAATAGGGATAAGCGGTTTGAGACAAGCCGATTTCCGCGAGAGTGCGTGTGTGCCCGCCGCAACTTCGCGTGAACATGGCGGTGACAGGTTTCTCATCGAAAATTAGCACGAGATCGCGTGTCGCGACTGTAGCAGCAGCTGCAGGGCTATCGACGTCGGGCGGTTCGCGAAGAACCTGGCAATGGGCGAGGTCGCAGAAATCGAAGTTCGAGTGGCGCCCGCCGCCGGCAACAAAATAAGAACGGCTGACGACCGCTTGAGCTTTCAGAGCCTCGAGCGGGGTGCCCGGAGTGGTTTCCGCCTGCACTACGGACGCTACCGCGGTTTCCAGGTCCATTGTGACGATCGGGACCAACTCGCCGTTGGTGACCTTCAGGTCGAGCACACCGAAGTAGCGCCGTTTGATTTTGCCAGGCACCGCGATAACAAGCTCGGTGGCTTGCTGATTGCGGCCGGAGGCGCGCATTTGGGTTGCGCGGACTTCTTTGCCGCCGCAACTGAGGAGCAAGTCTGCGCCCGTGGACAGGATGCGCAGGAGGCTGCAGGTGGATCCCGCACGCAAAAAGATTCGCTGATTGGCAGCCGAAATGAGCAACTCTCCCGCGGGATCGGCTGCAAGCGTAAGGTGTTGCGTATGAAAAATCCCGAGCGCTCCGATGCGAACCGTGTGGGTCTGCGCCGGCGCGATTATGGGAAGCCCGAGCGAGAGAAGCAATGCCGAGAGCCAACGCATTGCGTCATTCCTCCATCTGCCGAAGCATGCGCCCGGCGGTTTCCGCAGCTTTTGCGCCGGTGACGCCGTGAATGCGGAGGAAGAGAAGAATTTCGGGTTGCTCTGCGGGAACTAGTGTAAGAACAAAGCCATCCGCGGGAGCCCAGGAAGCATGCGTGCAAGGCGCAGTGCCGGTTTTCACGAGAGCCGTGGTTTGTTTCAGTTGATGTCCAATCGCGGCGCCCGTGCCGTGCAGGGCCGATTGCCGCATTCCTTCGATCAGTGGAGACACGCCGGGCTGATCCTTGCGACGATACAGTTCGAGATAAGCCCGCGCCATGTGCAGCGGGGAAATGCGCCACCGCGCTCCCAAGCCCATGAAATTATCGGCTGTGGACTCAGCGTCGGGCGATTCGAGTCCAAAGGACTGGACGAGCGAAGTAAGCTGCTCGGGCGAGACCCTCTCCGCCAGAAGATGAAAATAGGTGTTGCACGAGACAGCGACTGCGGAAATAACGTCAAGTTTGCCGTGCGGCTGAGGCTGCCAGCATCCACTCGCTTTGCCTTTGCATTCGTAAATGGGATAGCGGAAATCATGCCCTCCGGCATATGCCAGAGCCGTAAAAGGTTTCACCAGAGAACCCAGCGGAATGGGCTGATCGGAATTCTTCCAGTGGCTTGCGAGGACAGCGCCGGACCGCGCATCCAGCAAGAGATATGATGTTTCACTTCTTGCGTAGTTACGCTGGAGAATTTCGACAGCGGATTGCGCGAATAGAGAGCGCGCGGCGCTGCTCGCGGGCTCAGATTGCCGACAGAAGGCAGGGGCCACAAGAAACCCAAGGAAAAGGAACAGGAGGAAACGCCCAGCGTTTTTTCGATCGGCTATTGTGCCCATACGTAAACGACCGTTTGCGTCTGGCGGTCGGCGGCATCGTGAATAACAATCTTCTCAGAAGAAACGGCCTTCAGCGTAAAACTGAGGCTGGCCATGTTTTCAGAGAAGAACTCCGGGCTTCCGCCACTCTGAGGAGCGCTGGAACCCAAGTCCAGCATTTTGGTGAACGTGACGAAGTTTTCCTGCTCATGTTGATGATCGAATGCGGCAACAAACACGGCGGCAGAGGCTGGCGGTTTTTTATTTATGCCTTCAAGAGCGCTGGCTAAGAAGGCGGAATTGTCAGACACGATCATGTATTTTCCACGAACAGCGACGGCCAGCGGCCAAAGACCATCCAGCACACTGTAACCGGAAGCGGTTTTCCACCCGACGCCCAACTGTCCGGTGGTAAGTCCCGGGCGAACAAACTCAACCAGCGCCGCATGCACTGCCTGTTCGTCCCAGTCAGCTTCCGCGAGAAATGCCACAGCGGAGTGAATACGGATGAATACGCCGGCGGAATCGCGCTCGGTGCTCTGCAGTTGCAGTTGCGCAAGAACGTGATTCTTGGCAAATAGGGCTTGCAACGGTGCGCTGCCATCGCCTTTGACGGAATCTTGAGTCGGTGGCTGGTCGATTCGCGTCTCCAGGTCCGAAGCGGAACCCGTTTCGCCGCCGCCCAGTTGGACCTGAGGAGCCAGCTTGTCCGGCGCCGCGGGTCCCAGATGTGGTGCGAGGATTTTTGCGGTCAGCAACTCCAGACATCCTTTGCCATCGGGGTCGGCCTTTGCCTCGTAGATGCCGGCATTCGCGGGAACGAGGCTAAGAATCTCAGCAACAGCTGCCGGTCCCTTCGATTCCGGAACTTCGTGGGCGACGTCCTTTCGCAACAAGACGCGCTCCTCGTGATACTCCTTTGCGGAGCGCGTGAGATCGGAGACTGCGGCGCTGTACTGCCTCATGTCCGTAATGTTTTGCTGTATCCAGTAGGATCGGAAGTAGGAACTCGGAACGATTTTCTCGAGGTTCAGTACCATACGCAGATCGCCCGGTGGGCCGCCCGCCGCAACCGAGCGCGCCCACCAGGGCTCCGCTTCCACGCTCGGCGCCTTGTCGCCTGCCAGTAGTTGCAGGGCTCCGGCCATCAAATCTTGGCGCGTCGCCAGCAAAAGATGGTCGCCGGTTACCGCGAACGCTACCTCGCGATCGGATTCTGGATCCTGGCGATAGAAGAAGTTGACGCCTCCCGCCGTGCGGGTCTCGAATTGGGAACGTGTTTGCCAAAGCGCGGACTGCATGGAGTCGGTCGAAGCAAGCCGGGTGATGTACAGAAATTGCAGTTTCCCGATATCGTAGAGGGCCAAAACGCTCTGCTTGCCGGCCACTTGATGCAGCAAATCCGCACCCACCGGCACACCCGCGGCCTTGGAAAACTCGTTGCCGGCATCCTGCAACCTGAGCAGCAGGCGCGATTGTGAGAAGACATCGTAATTCTTGCTCTTGAGCCAACTCGCTTTTTCCTGGGACTTGTCCCAGTCCGCCAGCAGCGACGCAAAATCCTTGGCTTGCAGGTAGAGGAGCGCGCCCGAAGGCACAAAGTGGGAGAGCTCAGGCTCGCCCGGGGTCGCCACGCGGTACGCTCCCCAGGTCACACCAAAAAATCCGACTGACAAAAGTGCAACCAAGATAGCGCGTTTCATGGCTTTCCTCCTGGTTTCGCAGCTGTTTTTGCGGGTGCGGCAGCCTGTACAACGAGCCGCGGCCGAACCAGGCGATCCTGCTCCAACTCCGCGTGCAGAATCGGCTGGCGCGCCGTGTTTGTGTGTTGACGTCGCAAACGTGCTCTGACGTCCTGCAACTGCGCGGAGATGCGCTTCAGCTCGGCGGGCGATTTTTCGAGCTTCTCGGCGATTTGCAGGTAAGAGGCCGCCTCATCCAAACGGTCAAGCCGCAGCATCGCCAAAGCGACTTGGTAGGCAAGCGCGGCTTGCTGAGAAGGCTGCAGCGTAAGGCCCGGCGAAGTTTCCACTTCGCCTTGGCTGGCATCAGTCTCCTCGGAGCCGAGAATCTCCTCGTCGCCTGGTTTGGCTGTCGCGACTCGGCCGAGCTGTCTTCTTTGCAGCAGCTGCTCGATCGAAGCCAGTGCGCGTTCGTCCTCCGGAATGGAGACGGCCGCGCGGAAGAAAGGTACGCGCGCATCTTCTCTCGACGGCGAATCCGCCAGCGCTTTCGCAAGCACTTCCATCTTGGCGTGTGCGTCAGTTGAGTTCTGCGCCGCAGTCAAGCGAGAATCATAGAAATAAGGATGGTCTGCGGCCGCCGGAGTAATGTCTTTCGTGCCTGTCCCCAGAAGCTTCAGCTCAACGCTCCGAAAGTCGCTAGACTGCGGCAAACCCGTCAAGGCCGTGGCCGCTTGCACGCGAAGCGCGTACGGATTCTCGGACGCTGCAGCGAGCTTCGCGAGGCTTTGCGCTGCCGCTGTCTTGTCCTGTGCGGCTGCCAGTTGCGCCCTGGCGAGCCTCAGTTGGAAGGACGGCTCCCATGGAGTAGCCTTGGCAAGCGGCCCGAGGAACATCACCGCCTCCGCTGGATGCCCGGTCTTTTCAAACAACGCCGCCGACGAATCCATATTCTGATAGGCATCACCGACCACCAGAACGAGCCGCTTGAGCAGCGTGACCGCCCCCTGCGTGTCATCGTCAGCGATGCGAATCTCGGCCAATCCCAGGAAATTCGTGGCAACAAGTTGGTGCCCTTCCAGTTCGCGCGCAAACACGAATTCAAGGATCTTCCTTGCCGATTGCTTATCGCCGCCGTCAAAAAGCAGCCGGGCGGCTGTCCGCAGGCTCTCCGCCCCGGGCCCTGTTTGCGGATCTGCCTTGTACCCGGAAATAATCGTGTCCAGCGATCCCAGTTTCGCGGCGCACTCCATTTCATACGGAACGAGGGGGGAGGAATCCGAAATCGTTGGGTCCTTCTCGAACGTAGCGATGAGGTCAGCAGCCTGGCTGTATTGCTTCGTCGCGACCAGATACTTCACCCAACGAAGCTGCCAACTCCACCAAACGGCTCGCGCATTTTCCTGTTGCAGTCCTTCCGCCTTTGCAGCCGCCGCCTGCACAGGCTCGAGGATGCGCTTGTAGAGCGGCCCGCGATTCACGAGAGGAATCCACGATATATCCACGATGTCCTGCAGAACGAGGGTGGGATCGGACGCCGCGGTGGAAAGCTCGAGCAACCAGCTTGTCGCCGCTGCGGGATCGCTTTGCAGCACATAGACACTGTGCAGCACCGCGTTGGAACGATAGTTCCCGTTGCGATGCAGGTAGGCGCGAACGAGCTGCTCGATTTCAGGCTTCAGGTCCGCAAACAAACCACGTGTACGCACGTGCTCACACGCACGGCCGAAATCCGCCCAGAAAGTCTCCGGCAACCGCGTGTTGTTCACCTGATTCAACTCTGCCGCAAAGAACAACTTCCATTGCGCGACAGCTTCCGGGCGATTCTTGGATTTGAAATAAGCAAGCGCCAGTTTGTCGTGAATATCCACACGCGCTGGCGCAAGCTCCAGCGTGTACTTGTACTGCTCGATGGCTTTGCCGGTGTCTCCCAGGTCCATGTAGTAGTCGCCGAGAGAAAGATAAGGGTCCGCCGAGGCGGGGCTGTGTTCCAATTCGGCGGGAAGGAAATCCTCGGGCATACCTTGCCGCGTGCCGGCGAGATATTCGCCGTAGCGCGAGGCATAATAGAACCAAATATCTCCCGCGAGTTGAGTGTTCCGGTCAACCTGCTTACCGACCCGCTCCGCGATGGTTTGATCTCCGAGAGCGTTCACAAACGCTGTATTGATGGCGGGCTCGCTTTCCGCAAAGTAGAGCCCGACCAGGGCCGTGTACGACTTGCCCCAAACCGGCGGGCGTGAGCTGCTGCGCGCAGTGACTACGGCATTGGCCAACTCCGCGTCTCCGTTTGCCAGAACAAAGTCCGCGGCCGCCTGCCCCCAGGGCAACCAGGCTCCGGCGATCTGCGCGAGCTTCTGCGGATCCTTCTTCAAGAGAAGCGCGAACCACCGCGCCTGGTTGGCGCCGACGAGATTGTTGGTCCCCGCGCTGGACAGTAAACGAAACTCGTTGTCGGTATCGCCCGCGGCGCGGTAGGCCTCTGCCGCGTCCAGGACGACCGGATTGCGAAATCGCGGCGGGAATCGCGGAACAACGTTTTCCAGTTGCTGGGCGAGCTCGGTAAATTTCAGCCTTTCCCGCTGAAGTTGCTCGAACGCGGCGAGTTGGCCCGAATTGACGGGATCCATCGGAGCCGTTGTCACCAACCCATAGCGCCAACCGGCTTCCTGCTCGGCCAATCCGGCTGCTTGTGCGAGTGGTATGGCAAACTCCCTCACGTCTGCGTCAGACATGGGAACGCGCAGTGTCTCAGCAAAGGCCGCGAATGCGACCTTTTCTTCGGGAGTGAAGTAGCGCGAAACGGTCGCGCCCATTTCGGTAAGCGCCACGCGCATACCGCTCCGCGCGTTTTGCTTTCGCGTGGCCAGGACGTGCTCGCGCCATTCTTTGTCGGAAACACCGGCGATTCCCTGCTTGGCGACTTGCTCTTTCAGGACCGGGAGCGAATTCGAGGCCGCGTTCATGGCATTTTGCAGAGTTGCGTAGGCTTTGTCTTGCTGCCGGAGGCGTGTCATTACGCGCACATAGATTTTTGCGGCTTCATGATTTTCCTGCGTGGCCAGTAGTTCGTCGCCAGCTAGGCTGATGCCTTGCTCCGCAAAGGCTTTTGCCGGCTCCAGAATGCCCCAGCCTTCCAGCCGGTGGGCGACCTCGAAGTAGTTCCCTGCCCGCTCCGGAGCCACGTCAATCAGCGCGGTCTTTAGCGCAGCGACAGCATCCGCGCTGCGCCCTTGCCGAGCACGCACCTCCGCGATCTTCTCCATCCACTTCGGGTCCTTGTAAGCCAGTTGGTAGAGATGTTCGTAATCGCTGGCCGCATCGTCGAATCGCAGCAACCGTTCTTCCAGCGTGGCGCGCGCGATGTGCAAGTCGGTCCGGTCCGGCCGGATGGCGATCGATTTTCCATACGCATCAATCGCCGCCGGATAGTCTTCCAGACTGCTTTGCAGGCGCGCCAGCGCCATGGACCAGCGGTAGTCGCGCGGCGACTGCTGAATAGTCTTCGAATAGAAATCCAGCACCTGCTTCTCGTGCTGATACCTCTGCGCATAGAGAGCTGCTTCCGTGGTAAGCGCCTCGTCTTCCGGATAGTTGTTAATCAACTCGATGTATTGATCCACTGCGCCGGGGTAGTCCTTAAGTTGCGTCAGCGCGGGAATCAGCCCGCGGCGCAGGATTGCGATCCGGCTCCTGCGGTCGTCGGCGCCCAGCGGCGCATTCCGGAACAACGCAATTTTATCCAGATAGAATTGCTTCAAGCCCTGTGCGTCGCCCGCCCGCGCGTAGGTGTCCGCCATTGCTGCAAGATACTGGCTGTCGTAAGGCGAATCCTTCAACAGGCCGTCCAGCAACGCGCGCGCCTGCGGATAATCCTTTGCTTCTGTGCACTTGCGCACGGCTTCGAACGTAAACTGGGTGCTTAGCTGCGGGTAGGCGTCCTTGGCAGCTTGCCGCAGCACAGCGATGGCCTGCGGGTATAGTTTCACGCGCCAGTAGAAGTCCACCGTTGAGCGCACCACTCCCAGAATCTTGGGATTGGCCTGATACAACGCCTCAATATTTCGCTGCGCTGCGGCAAAATCCTTTTTGCTTTCATAGAACCGCACCAGCGCATAGAGCAACTGGATTCGCGTCACAGGATCCGTCGCAAGCGCGGCCTGCTTCTCGAGTGCCTTCTGCCGCACGGACTCGAGGGATCGCTGCTGCGCAATCAACTCGATTTGCGAGGCCTGTTCAATGGTTTCGGCGTGATCCAGCGACGCACCAAGAAAGGCCACCAGCTGCGGCGCTTCGTTCGCCGCTTCCAGAACGCGTATCCGTAGATTGACGGCAGGCATCGCGTAATGCGAGTCCACCGCCAGCTTTTCGGTCGTGTCGTTCACTAGGTCGCGGAGTTTTGGACGGCGCGCCAACTCCAGGAGACGCCCCAGAGCGGGCGAGTTTCCCGTTGTCCAATCCGCCTCGGCGGACGGCATATCGCTCGCCACCACCGCGTCCGCATATTCGCGCACAGCTCTCGTATAATCCTTCTGCGTCTCGAAAATCGCGCCTTCCTCATATCCATAACGAGTCGGATTCCCTAATTTCTTTCGGCCTTCATCCATAAGCCGCAGCGCATTGCTGAAATCGAAGTAGTCCCAGTAAATCGTGGCTGCTTCCAAGTAGCCATCCGGCTGTCCCGGAGCCACTTTCGGAATGCGCTCCCAATACGGAGCGGCTTGCTGCAACAGATCGCGATCGGCGTAGATGTCCCCGATACGGCCAAGAATCTCCGTGTTGCCGGGATTCGCAGCCAGAAGATTTTCTTCAATATGCACGGCTACTGCTGTCTTTGCCGGGTCAAAATAAGCCAGCGAACGGAAAACCGAAGAGGCGGTGCGGTCGAGTTCCTGTTCGGCAGGATACACCTCGGCCAGCTCCTTCAAAACCGGGGCGCCATCTTCAAAATGCGAGCGCCAGATTTCCGCGTCGGCCAGTTCCGTGGCTGCCGCCGGGTTTTTCTTCACAAAGTCCGGCCACCCCACAGCCCCCATCGCTGGCACCGATTGCCGCAGAGAGCTCAACTCCTGCTCCAGCTGATGGTTGGAAGAAAGATACTCAAAATACTGGCTTCGCAATCCGGCGTCTTCAAACCAGTGCTGTCGGATGAGCGCCGTCCAAGCCGCTTGGTCATAGGTAGGCTTCGATTGATAAGCCTGCAGCAAATTGCGAACGAAATAGAGATTGTGGGGGAATCGCGCGTTGGCAAATTGATTCACACGCACGTACATCGCCGCACTACTCCCGCCGACCGACGCGAAGTACGTTTGCAGCACGCTGCCGTCGAACTGCTTCACTGCATCTTGCGTCAGCTGCTCGAGCGCGGAATATTTCCGGAAGCGCAGGTAGAGGCGCGCCAGCTTGCTGTACCAGGAGGGATCGGCGAAATGCGCGAAGGCTCGCCGGTACACTTCCTCCTCTTCCTGGCTGAGATTGTTTTGCTGCAGAAAAACCGCGAGACGCCCGTACAGGCCCGCATCGTCGGGGTTGTGATCAATCTCCCGGCGCAGAACACCAAGCGCCTGCGGAACCTCTTTCAGCTGTACGAGCCGTGCCAGATAGCGCTCGAGGACTCGCGAATACTCCGCCGAACGCGGGCCGGTCTCCTGCCTCTCCGGGGTTCTTCCCACCTGAATTGCGGAGCTCGGAACCTGTCCCCGCGCGGGCGGTCCTTCCTGTTCTTCACCGCCAGTCTCGCCTTCCCTGTCTTGATTCCGGGCCTGCTGATAGCGTTGATAGCCTTCGGGACCACCAAAGTTTCCGGTGTCCGCGACACGGCTCCCCAGCGGAATCCTGTCCGCTTCGTCGGCAAGTTCCTTCAGAATTGCGTCATAAATCGCGAATTCGTCCTGCGGTTTCTCCAGCCGCGCGTCCGCGTCCGCCATCAGCAGCGCAACCCGCGTGCGATCTGGAGACTTCGGAAACGACGAGAGAAACTCTTTTCCTCCCAGCAGCACGGCTTCACTCTGACCGGTGCTCGAATAGAATTCAAGCAGTTTGACGTGCAACTCCGGCCGGCCCGCCGCGTTTGGAAAACTCTTGTCCAAGAGCGCCAGCAATTCGGCGCCCCGTGAACGCCGGAAGTAAGAAAACGCGCGCTGTTCTTCCTCGGGGTAAGCCCTGTCCGGAGACGTTGTATTCAAGATAAGCGATAGGATCCCGTTGAAGTAGCCAGGGCCCTGGTCCAGCGTGGCGATGTCCTTATATATGGACAATTCGCCGCTGCCCAGGCGAATCGGGGATTCTGGCGAAGTCAGAAGCATGTCCGTTACTCGCGTAACCGCGCGCTCCTGCGCATCCGGCGCGCCCTTGCTGTTGTAAAGCGCAAAATAGTAGCGCGCGGCTTCTGGATACGAGTGAATGTCTTCGAGCAGGCGCCCGCAAATGTAGAGTTCTTGCGCTGTCCACGCGGAATTTGCCGCCTCTTTGTGCAGCCTCAGGCTGGTGATGGCCTGCTCGGCGGCATCCAGCTTGCCTTGTTGCTGGTAGTAATAGAAAACGCGCGCGGTTGCGTTCAGGTCCTCGGGGTTTTTGTTAAGAGCAGCGCGCGCCGCATCCAGGAACTTGCGCAAGCCCTGCGTCTGTGCCAGGAGGTCGAAATAACCCTTCACAAGCTCCGGTTGCCATAACGGCTGAAAGCTCTTCTCGTAGACCGCCAGCCCCTGTTGAATGGAGCTTTGCTTGTATTCCACCAGGGCTCTGGCTTTCACCGGAAAGATTTCGTCCTTGGGAAATTGCTTTTGATACCCGGCGATCAACTGGTTGGCGGCGTCGAACTCCTTCTGCGCCACCAGGTACTCGAGGAACCGGACGTAGAGCTGTTCCTCCTTCGGATAGCGTGCAATCCACGCACGATAGGTCTTGATGGTGGATTCTTTGGGCAGCCCTTGCGCCTGAATAACGGCGAGAATGCGTTCGAAGGCGCTCCACGAAGTCTGCTGGTTGGACGGCGCCAGCTTTTCGATCGCGAGTGCCGGCGAATCACCAATGATTCGCAACGTGGCGATTTCGTCTTGCGGCCGCAGCCGGCGGTGATAAAAATCCGCCAGATCTTGTTCCGCAGCGGCCTTGTTTGGCGCCTTGTCGGCGTACGACTTCCAATCACGCTCCGCCGCTGTGAAATCGAGCTGCTGCTCATCTTCGAGTGCGCGCAGCGAATACAAATCCGCGTTTGCCGGCTGTTGCTGAATCAAGTTTCCGAGGGCAGGACGCGTTTCTGACGCCGGCCTGCGAAACAGCACTTCGCCATACGGCAATTGCATTGCGCGGAAAAAGGCCCGTTCTACATCCGTTTTTGCCTCGATATTGTGGATCCAGGCGGGCAACTCGCCCTTGGCTGTCAGCGCGAACATACCGGCGCCGACAATAAGAACCGCGGCGCCGATGCTCCCTATGCGATTGGGAGCGAAATCACGGAACGATTTCAATGTCCACCCCCTGAGAACCCATGTTGTGCGCTATGTCTTCCGCCGTGACTGTCAAATGGTAAGTTCCCGGAATCATCTGAACCGGAATGAGCAGTTCGCCGGTGTTGGCATTGACTTTCGCATCCCAATGCAAACTCACGGGCGCTGCGCCTTCGAGCCGCGCCACAAGTGTGCGCGTGCTCTGCGACGCGGAAACCTTCAAGTCCAGCGTTTCACCGCGCCGGTAGCGCGTTTTTGGCAGCTTGATCTGCACCGTCGGCGACTTGCTGGCAATCACGAAGGTCTTCGCTTCACAGTAGGTTTGCCCGGAATGGTCACGCATCACCAAGCGAACGGGATACGTTCCATCCGCCAGGTCCATAGGAACCAGGAAGCGTGTTTGCCAAGTGTCTTCGCCGGGCAAATATCGCAACGACTTCACAAGTCCAAACGGAAACAGGGCCACGACTGAGACAATCGCCGGGTCCGTCTTCACTCGAATCACCGGGTCTCCCGGGCGAATCACGCGCGGCCGCAGCAGCGCCCGCGGCACCGCCAAGAACGATGTATACGGCGTCACAAATTTGTATTGGCGCGAAAGACGGATGATCTCCTCAATGGAAGCCGCATCTTCACCATCACGCTCGATTTTCCCCAGCAATGCATCTACGCGCGCCCGCGCCCAGAGCCTCGGAAGTTGTGGATGCTCGACGGATTCGCTCGGCAAATTCGCTTTAGACGACATGGACACAGGCGCCCCGTCTCTCACGCCATGCACGCTAAAGCCAACCTCTTGCGCCGGCTTTTGATAACGGCCCACCCAGGCCGCTTCCGACCCGGCGAAGGCCGCGTCCTGCAATGCGTAAACAGCATCCACTGCGGATTCCGGCGAAACCGTCACCGCCAGTTGCCCGACCGGACTGCGCCCAATCTTCGAGAGGAAGGAATTCAGCTTGAATTCGAGCGGTTCTGTAGAAAGCACGTTTTCCAGAACACCGTCTTCCCGCGCCAGCAGCTTGAAGAGAGGCAGGTTCGCGTCGTCACCCACGCCGAAGATGTAGGTCTTTGGCCGGCTCGCTTCGGGCAGCCGCTGCCAATCCGCTTCGTACGTGGACGCCAGTTTCTTGTTTTTGATGACTCCTTCGGATGCGCCGCCGTCGCTCAGCAGCACCAAATATGGATTGCCTCCGGAAGCCCCGGATTCCCGCAGCGCTTCTCGCAGCGCTTTCTGAAGATCGGTGCCACCCCGCAACCGGCTGGCGCGCACGAAATCGAGCGCATGCTGCACGTTGTTGGTGTCGGCAGCGACGGGCGCCTGTTGAAGCGGCTGAACCTGGCTATTGAAGAGAATCAAATTAAACTTGTCTTCGGGCTTCAATGCGTGCAGCAAGGTCTCCAGGGCCTGGTAGCTGCGTTCGAGCTTTTCCCACTGCATGGATAGCGACGTATCGAACAGAATCACGACTGTTTTTGTTGGGGCGGCACCCAGAGGTGAATCTTTTGTTGCACCATGATTCGCTCCCGAACCGAGCAGCGCATCGACAGCGAAGAAACCCGGTTCGTTTGTGTTTCGAACCGGTGCAGTCTCTGTGGGTGAAGGCTGCCCGCTCAATGGATTCCTGTGCGTAATAACCGCCAACGTGTCGCTCCCCGCTTTATCCAGATCGAACGTCGCCACGAAATCCTCGGTGAGATTGACGTTCTCGCCTTCGAACACTCCACGCACAACCCGAGGCGTATTCTGCGCGACCTGCAGCGGGTAAGTCTTCGCGGGCGCCTGAAAGTTGGCCAGAACATGCGCGTACCGCAGTTCGAAATTGATTCGGAGATGGTGCGCCATCTGCGCATGGTAGGCATCCGGGCGCAGAGGAATCGCGAAATACGATTTGAGATTCTCGACCGGAATCGTCTCGTGGTATTCGAATTCCAGACGCTTCGTGCCATATGCCGGAATAGGGACAATCCGCGCACTGAAAATGGCGCTGCGCTTGGCTTCCTCGGAGCCGCGCTCCCCCATTTGAAGCAGTCCCGGATCAATGGATTGCTGCTTCAGTTCGTTGTAAATCTCTCCGGCGCGCTTGCGCTCCAGGATGACCGCGGGAATGCGCACCGGCCCGTCCCATACGGCAAAATCTGAAACCGTCGCCCGGCTCGGCAACGCGAAAACGTAGTTCCCTTCCTGAATGCCGGCCGTATGGTTAGCAAAGATTTGGCGGACAAAGACGCGAGCATCGCCATTGTCAATCTCAACAGTGATTTCCATTTCCTCAAGAGAAAGAATGGCGGGGTCGGGCTGGGACTTGTCTCGCGGAATCAGTACGCCGCCGTCCGAGAAAGCGGGAAAGGGCGCCAATAACAAAAGCAAAAGAATGCCCAATGTTCGATTCATGGCTAGAATTTGCTCTCCTCAATGCGCACCAGGCCGTTGTCCGTGCCCACGTAGATGTACCCGCCGCCTTCGGCAAGTGCCGTCACATTCGCCGAAGGCAAACCCTCCGTAATGACCGTCCAGCGCTCTTTCTCGCGGTCGTAAACGTAGAGTCCTTGATCCAGGCTTCCTGCGAAAACGTGGTTCCTGGTTACCAGCATGGCGTTGGGATTAATCTCGGTGGCGGTGGTCGCCGATTGGTACGCGTGGAACTTTCCCGTGCTGTCAAGCCCCATCACGCCGCTCCCATAAGTTCCAATCATCCATTCGTCGCCGACGCGTGCGACCGCCGTAATCCAGTTCTGCTTCAATCCGGAATTTCCTGCCGTGAAATTTGCTCTTACGAATCCCTTTTCGACTGTGGAAAGGCCTCCCAGCGTCCCCACCATCAAATCGTCATCCGCCACTGCCAGTGCATAGACGTGGTTGTTCACAAGTCCATGAAAGCTGTACATGCTGCGCGCGCCCTCAGCATCCAGAAACGTGATGCCGGCGGGAGTCGCAATTGCTAATCCATCGCGGTAAGACACCACGTCCGTGACGTGCTCGGCTATCAAGCCGTCCGCTGTTCCTAAAACCTGCTCCGGCTTCCCGCTTGCTCCGAAGCGCACCAAACCGTTCGCTGTCGCCACCTCCACCGCGCCGCTCTTCGTATCAGGCCAAATGCGATTGACGCAAAAAACATGTTCATTCTCGACGTGCACCGGGCGCGCCGGTCCGTCCGGCAGAACGTCGAGGCCGTGGTCGAAGTAGCCGACCCACAGTTGGCCATGGGCGTCGTGCGCCAAAGCGGATATGTTTCGGTCGCTCAGAACCGCGGGCCGCGGCTTGAGCACCTCCTGCCATCCAAAGCCATTCGCCTTGACCTGGAAAATACCATTGCGCGTGAGGACCATTACTCCTTGCTCAGTTCCCTGAATTTGCCGGACTTCCTCTGAACCCATGCCGGCGCTGTCTCGATACGCGGAATGCCGAAGATTCGAGGCAAGCGGCATGCGAACGACGCCTTGATCCTCCGAACCAATCCACAACTCATCGCCCTCAACATGGAGGCAGGTCACCAGGACACCGTTGGCCAACACGCGTGAAAAGCGGCCCCCATCAAACTCCGCTACGCCCAGTGGCGTCCCCACATAAGCCTTATCCCCGGCCAATGTGATGGCTTGCACCTGCCGATCCGGGAGCCCCTGTTCCTCTCGAAACTCATCTGTTGTCCCCGCGTGCCAGTGCCGGACTCCCTGATCGAGCGTCCCAACCCACAAGTCCACGTCGGAGCCCGCCAGCGCCTGGACATATAGATGGCCCAGCGTGCGATGCAACTCCTGAATGGTCTTTCCGTCATAGACCAGCACCCCGCGTTTTTTCGTGCCAATGAGGAGGTGCCCGCTCGTAACCGGCAGGATCGCGGTTACCGTGCGCACATCCGCGTCTGCGGGATAGAGTTGCCGGAACTTCTGCCCATCGAACAGCAGAATGCCTTGGTCTGCAGTGGCCAGGATTAATTCTGGCTGCGTTGCTCCTGCGACTTGTCCAACCGCCGCTGCCACTAACGGCGAGCCGGGCAAGTCCCGCCCTGCTGAGAATTCCCGGACAAGATTGCCGCGCAAATCGTATTGCAGCAGGCCTGCAGGCCCCGCGACGTACAAGCTGTCTTGGAAGTGCGCTACCTGTGAGAAAACCTCCGGCGAACGCACCGTTTCATAGTCAAGATTTTGCTTGGGAGAAAACAGCCGGACTGTGAATCCCAACTCGCGCTCCGCTCGAAGTTCCTGTTTCGAAAGCTTGAGCGCCCCCGAGGTCTGCCACAGGACAGCGCCGGCTAAAAAACCCGCGGCCACTATCGCCAATCCGCCTATCCACCACCATCGCCGCCTGCCTAGAGAGACCATGATTCCTCTTCGAGTTACCAACGCTGGAACGCCGATTCCGACATAGATCTTGCAGGAAGAGTTCCATCTGCTTTCTTCGAGGTTTGACTTCATCTTGCTTGAATCTTGGGCGGGCTATCGTGTTCGCGAAGAAACGCTGTGTCCTAAAACTTACACAATTGACCCG
>DATMKS010000107.1:0-4986 GCA_035571045.1 Verrucomicrobiia bacterium | reverse complement strand
CCTAAAAGAATCTGCGTGCCGAACGAGACGAGCACAGCCATGCCCGATTGTCTCTGCCCGCGCATCTGCCCAAAATTGAGCCTGCGCGGAAAACACAGCGAGGACCAGTTGGCGATGGTCAATTGCCCGGCGACGTTGAATAGGATTGCGGCAAGTGTGGCCACGAGGAGGGGCAGCGAAGGAAGCCCCACCAGATAGGAAAAAGCCACCATGGAGAGTGTCAATTCAAAAACGAGCATCCCGACTTGCAGGAGATTCTTTCCAAGAAAGACTTCACGGAAGTTCATGGGAGCGGTGAAAAATGTTTGGATGCCTTTGCCGTCGTAAGCAAAGCTGTTATAGGCGGGCGACATCAGAATGAGCAAGAGATAGGCCATCATTCCGGGAAAAAAGAACTCGGTCGAAATGGGATGCTTCATAACTGTAGGATGCCTTCCCGCGAATTGCGTCGTGAAAAGCAAGACAAACACCGGGGGCATGATCAGCAGAAAAAAGGCGAAGCTGTTGCGAGTGAGGTAGCGGAACTCCTTGCAAAGGACGGCGGCGACCTGCGGCGTGAGCAAGCGAAGTGCATCGGATTGTTCAGCGGCGCGGGAGACAGGACGAACGACAGCGCGAGCGGGGGCGGCTGACTCGCTCAGTTCCTCGCCGCGATATTGCGTGGCGAAACGCAGCCAGAGGAGCAGGCTGAAAACGAGCATGTACGCTGAAATGCCGGCCACGCCGAGGAGCGTGTCCGCGAAATGATTTTGAGCGGCGCCCGTAATAGCGCGGCCCGCAAGGGACGGCGGGAAAACGGACAGGAAGGGGAGCAATTGCCGGACCCATGGCTGAGCGGTACGGCCATATCTTTGCACCAGAGGATTGATGAATTGAACGGAGACAACAAAGAAAATGAATAAAGCGAAAAACATCTCGCGAGTGCGGCGGCGAGCCAGGATGCGTTCAAGCCAGGAACCGATCATGCGCTCAAGCGTGATATTCATCAGCACAAAGAGAGCGGCGACAACCAGCATGGCGGGCAAGACACTGGCGTTTGCCACGGTTGCGCCGAGGATCATGGCGGTTAGCCAGCAGAGCGAGGCGATAGCGGCAAAATCCGCTAGCCCATAAGCGAGGCCGATAACGTAAAACGCGCGAAGGCTGAGCGGAAATCGTAGCAGTGTGCGGAATTCAAATCCCACGCCGAACCCCGCCGTGAAAATGGGAAAGAACTGCCAGAAAAGAAAAATGCCCCAAAAGAGCAATGCAATCCAGGCTTCATGGCCGCCCGACAGAAACGTATAAGCGCCGAAGTAAAAAGCGACACATAGGCCGATCACGAATAGCCCGCCGAAGATGCCGGCGAAAATCATTCCAATCAAGTCCCACTGATTGTGTTTTTTTCGAAGATTATTGGCCAGAATTTGCCAGCGCAGCCCCGCGACTAGCCGGATTTGTTCCCAAACGCCAGGGAGTTGAGCTACATCAGCCACGAGAGTTCCTCAAGTTGTGGCCGCTGCCCGCCGTCCTGGCCCACGATGGAGAGGAAAATCTGTTCGAGTGTCGTTTTGCTTCCTTCTTCGCTGGCCACGCCTGCGCGCAACTCTTCGAGCGAGCCCTGAGCGACGAGCCGGCCTTTGTGAATGATGGCCACGTGGCTGCAGAGCCGTTCGACAATTTCCAGGACATGCGAGGTGAGAAAGATGGTGACGCCGCGCTCGGTCATGCGGCCCAGCAGGGCTTTCAGCGCTCCGGCGGCAAGAGCATCCACGCCTTCAAACGGCTCGTCGAGAAAAAGGATGCGCGGACCGTGGATCACCGCCGCGGCCAGGGCAAGTTTTTTCTGCATACCGTGGGAATAGTCCGCGATGAGAGTCTTTGGCCGGTCGGAAAGCTGCATGAAATCGAGCAACTCTTCGGAGCGCCGCTGCGTGGTTGGACGATCGAGGCCGTACATACGGCCCACGAAGTGAAGATACTCGGCGCCCGTCAGCCGTTCAAAAAGACCCATGCCTTCGGGAACGACGCCGATTTGCCGCTTGACCTCAACGGGATGCGCCGCGAAATCCAGCCCGAGAAGTTCCGCGCGTCCGGAACTCGGGGCCAGCAAACCGGTGAGCATTTTAATGGTCGTGGACTTGCCCGCGCCGTTGGGTCCGAGAAAACCGAAGAACTGTCCGGCGGCGACCGTGAGGTCGACACCGTCGACCGCGGTCAGGTTGCCGAAGCGGCGTGTAAGTTTCTGCGTCACGATGGCTGCGCCCGTCATCGCGTCTCCCACTTGTTGAATGTAGCTCGAAACAAAACTCTAACATGAGTCTGGCAGGCATCACGACGATCGAGCGAGAATGTGCGCGCAAAGATTAGAGATCTATTCACGAAGGTTTCGGCGGATTTGAACTCGAGCCAGTGAGTTGCGGTTCCTTTGTGGGCAGAGCCGCAAGCACAGCCGGCAACTCCACGCGAAACGCGGCGCCGCCTTCTTGCCGGTTATAGCAGAGAATCCTGCCGCTGTGCTCCTGCACAATGCCGAAGCAAATACTTAGACCGAGGCCGGTGCCTTTGCCGACGGGCTTGGTTGTATAGAAAGGATCGAAAACGCGATGCGGCTCCTTGATGCCGGGCCCGCTATCCAGGAAAAGCACGACGACATATGCGCGATCGCGCATGGTCTTGATGGTGAGGAGGCCGCCTTGCACCGCTTCCATGGCGTCGACCGCGTTGCTGATCATGTTGAAGAAGACCTGCATCAGCTGGTTTCCGTCGCCGCGAACGCCAGGAAGAACCGACTCAAGCTGCAGCTCGATTCGGACTGTCCCGGTCCGCAAGTCGAGATAACGAAGCTGCACGGCGTTGGTCACCACGGTGTTGATGTCCAGGAGCGTGCGTTCGGTGGGGACCTGTCTGGCAAAACTTAGAAGATTCCCGACGAGTGTTTTGGTGCGGCGAGCCTGGTCGCGAATTTTCGATGCGGTGGAGCGTGCCTTTTCTGGAAGTGTGGAGTCGTCGGCCAAGAGGTCGGAGAATCCGAGAATCGCCGTCAATGGGTTGTTAATTTCATGAGCGGCGCCGGCGGCCAATTGTCCCAGAGAGACGAGTTTCTCGGATTGCACAATCTGCGCCTGGAGCCTCTGGAGATTCTCGATGGACCGCTCGGATTGAGAGAGAAGACGAGTGCGGTCGGCGTCGGCCAGATAAGTTCTCAGAAACAGAAGCAGAGCCAGAGGAATGGACGCAATGAGAACCGTCATCAAACGGAAATCGCGGACCGCGGGATTTTGATGCGCGTACCGCAGAGTGAAGATGGCAAACACTGGCAATGAGATCACCGCGGCCATGGCCAGACGCGCCGGCACGGCACTTTCTCCAGGCGAGCTATCGGACTCGGCACCGAACTCATTTTCCGACGGAGCGTCAAGAGCTGCCCGTTTTTGGTAAGCGACGGCGCCCGCAAGAGCAAACCAAAGAAACGAAGCAACCATCGGAAGATCGTACAAGCTGCCTGTGTAGTAGAGGTTGAACTCGAGAGCGATGTTGATTGTGAGAGAGGAGAGCATATACATCGCGGAGGCGCCGAAGAGATTGGCGTAGACCACCCGCCAAGCTCCGGACGACCGCAGCCAGAGGTACCCGAAGCCGCCGACGATGACTATGTTCTCGGTATTGTGAAGAAGTATGTAGTTGTAGTTGTACTCCGCGAGCGAGGGGACGGCGTACATCCACGGCAGCACGATGAAAACGTAGAGGAAAATCCACCAGGTGAGCAGCAGTGCAAAATCCAAATAGCCGAAGCGGAGGCGCAGCTCGCCGCGGCTGAGGTGTGGGCGCAGTGTCAGCGCCGCCATCATTGGAATACCGCGCAGGAAGAATACGATGTCGATCGGATCGTTATCGGGCATGGGGCGGTGCAGATAGAGCTCGTAATACGTCCATTGGAATTGCCCGATCATCCAAAGTGTGCAACCCATGGCCAGCAGCATCCAAAAAAGATTTCTGCGCCATTGCGGAGTTCCAGCATTCAAAAGAAGTCCGGCGTTCGCGAGAAGCGGCACAATGCACTGCGACAAATCGCCAAACGCGGTAAGGCCTTGATTCCCCCGAGGGATAACGAGCGAGACAATCGAATAGACGAGGAGAAAGAGCAGCCAGGTGCTCGCCACGCGGACGATTGTTTTTGATGAAGACATAGGATCAGGAGAATCTATTTTAGAGGGCAGGGCCTAGAAGAAAGGGGGCACATTCGCTGCGCACTACGTAAGTATAAACGAACAGGAAAGCGGTCTTTGATGGCGTCACGTTCGCCCCGAAGTTGTTACCTATGTAGCCGGTACGTTTTGTAACCCATGTCTCGGGGCTGGCCCCCCTCGAAGGAATGGTAGGCTCGTGGGGACTCGAACCCCAGACCTCCACCGTGTCAAGGTGGCGCTCTAACCAACTGAGCTACGAGCCTGCAATCCAGCTAGTTTAGCACGAGTGGAACGCCAAGAAAGAAGCGCTCGCTGCGCAATGGGAATCCCTGGCGGAAGCCTTTGCCCCAGGGCTACAATGCGCCCTGTCGCTCCAACCCACACCCATGCGCCGCTTCTTCTGGATCCGCCTGCTCATCTTTCTCCGGCAAAGCCGCTGGGGTTTCGTCCTTATCGCATTTTGGTTTGCCCTGGGCACGATCTCTTTTCACCACTGGGAACATCTTTCCCTGAGCGAATCCTTCCTCAACGCCATCTATTTTCGGTATCGCTCCGATTCCTTCTGGGTTCTCTATTCCTTCTGGGGACAATGCGTCCTGTTCGGCATCGTCATTTCCATCTTCTTGCTGCAAGCCTTGCAGCGTTACAATCCGCAGGAAGGTTGCCGCATGCTCGCCAAAGAAATGCAAAACCACGTTGTCATTGTCGGTTACACGCACCTCGGCATTCGCATCGTCGAGCACCTCAGACGATCCAAGCAGCCTTACGTTCTGATCGACAAAGACGCCGCCGCCGTCGATGACCTCATTCGCGAAGG
>DATMKS010000106.1:0-29886 GCA_035571045.1 Verrucomicrobiia bacterium | reverse complement strand
CGCGCAGGCATCACCGCCCAGCAAAATCGTTCTCTGGCACGTAAGTTCCGGAACGCTCACTTACAATGATGTCACCAGCATCGCCCACCTCGAAAAAAATGTAGTCGTGCAGTCGCCCGATCAGAAAATCCGCGCTCCCATCATGGATTTGTACTTCACACGCGGCACAAACACTCCTGCAAGTGGCTCCGTCAGCAGCGCAAAAGGAACTCCCTCGGCTCCCGGAGCCCAGCAAATCAGCCGCGCGGTTGGAACCGGCGGCGTTATCGTCGATCAAGCAGGCCGTCGCGCCACCGCCGAGCGCGGAGAATACACCGCCTCCGACGGCAAATTCGTAATGACCGGCGGTGATCCAACGCTTTACGACAGCACCGAAGGCACCACAAAAGGCCGTCAATTGACCTTCTATTTAGCGGATGATACGATCATCGTCGACTCTGAAAATGGTTCGCGCACGTTGACGAAACACCGAGTCGAGAAATGACGCGGCCGCCGAGCGGCCGTTCGTGACGAGGTATGCTGAAACTCCAGGCCGTTGAGTTGAGCAAGTCGTACCGCGGTCGCAAGGTCGTTGATGACGTTGAACTGGAGATCGGCCAGGGTGAAGTCGTAGGGCTCTTGGGACCCAACGGCGCCGGCAAGACCACTACCTTCTATATTCTAGTTGGTCTTGCCCGGCCAGACTCCGGCCATGTTCTCTTGAACGGCGGCGAAATCACCGACCTACCCATGTACCTCAGGGCCCGCAGTGGCATCAGCTACCTTCCTCAGGAACCCTCGGTTTTCCGCCAACTGACCAGCGAAGAAAATCTGCTCGCCGTTCTCGAAACCCTCCCTCTCACGCCGGAGCAGCAACGAGACCGTCTGGAAGAGCTTTTAGTGCAAATGGGACTCGAAACCGTACGCACCAGCAAAGCCTACACTCTCTCCGGGGGAGAGCGCCGCCGCCTTGAAATCGCCCGCTCGCTCACATTGCAGCCATCTTTTATCCTCCTTGACGAACCTTTTTCCGGAATCGACCCTCTAACCGTGAAGGATCTCCAGGAGATCATCCGGGGCCTCAGCCGCTCCGGCATCGGCATCCTAATCACTGACCATAACGTCAGGGAAACACTTAACGTGACGGACCGCGCATACATCGTGAATCATGGCAAGATAATGGCTAAGGGCACTCCGCTTGAGTTAAGCAACGACGCGGAAGTGCGCCGAGTTTACCTGGGCGATCATTTCCGCCTGAACTAAAACTCTTAATTGGGGACTTTGAAGGGATAATCGGAACCGATCATGGCCTGGCAGGGACTCAAGCTCAACCTAAGGGTGGCGCAGAAGCAGATTCTGACGCCCGGACTCGTGCAAATGGTGAGCGTCCTCGCCCTGAATCGCCTCGAACTCCGCGAGATGATCAACCAGGAGATGATCGCCAACCCCGTCCTCGAAGAGCTCAGCGAAGAGGCCACGCAGAGCGACAACTACAGCGACGAAACCTTTCTCAAAGCCGAAACCGAGAAACTCCCGGAGAAGCCCGAAGCCAATCCTTTCGACGAATTCGATGTCGGCAGTTTTTTCAATCAATATCTCGACACCGGCGGCGATGGCGGCCAATCGCAGGAAAGAGAAGTCTCCGAGCGCCCCTCCTTTGAAAAGTTCCTTTCCTCTCCCAGCGGCCTTACCGACCATCTCGCCTGGCAGTTGAGCATGACCATCTGCTCCGAGCCCGTCACCGAGCTCGCCGAGAGCATCATTGGCAACCTGGACGAGAACGGGTACTTAACTGCCTCGACGGAAGAACTCGTCCAGAGTGGCAAATTTACACAGGACGATCTCGATGACGCCCTGGCCGTCGTCCAGGACTTCGATCCCATCGGCGTCGGCGCGCGCGATTTGCGCGAATGTCTGCTGCTCCAACTGAAAGCCTTCGATCCTACGAATACGCTTGCCCAGCAAATCGTCTCCGAACATTTGAAGCAAGTGCAGTCCAACCAGTTGAAGGAAATTGCCCGCGCGCTAAACCGTCCTCTGGAAGTCATCAAACGATCGCTGGAAGTGATCAAGAAGCTCGACCCCCGGCCGGGCCTGCGTTACAACAAAACCGAGCCGCGACTCGTCGAGCCGGACGTTTATTTCCGCAAAGTGGACGACACCTGGCAGGTCTTCCTGAATGAGGATGACATGCCGCAGCTTCGCCTTAGTCCCACGTACCGCCGTCTCCTCGCGCGCGACGCCGCGGATCGTGACGTTCGCAATTACGTCAAGGAACGCTTCACTGCCGCCATCCAGCTGATGAAAAATATCGAGCAGCGCAAGCACACCATCCTGCGCGTCTGCCAATCTATCATCGCCCGCCAGGGGGACTATCTCACCCACGGCCCGGACGCGCTCAAGCCTATGATGATTAAGGAAGTCGCCGAAGAAGTTGGCGTGCACCCTTCGACGGTGAGCCGCGCGGTCGCCAGCAAGTACGCGCACACCTCGCAAGGTGTTCTCGAGCTACGCTCCTTCTTCAGCGAGTCTGTGAATGGCCCCGAGGGTGGCGCAATGTCGCTGCTCACTCTCAAGCGGCTCGTCAAAAAAATGATTGAAGAGGAAGATACTTCTAAGCCGCTCACCGACGAACAGATCGCTAAAAAGCTCGACGACGCCGGCATCCACGTTACCCGCCGCACCGTCGCCAAATATCGCGAAGACATGCGCATTCCCAGCACTCACCAGCGCCGGGTGAAGAGCTGAGCGCCCGCCTCACGTGAAGCAACCCACCCGACACGACACGCGCCACCTCGTTATCCTCACCGGCGTTTCCGGCTCCGGAAAAAGCACCGTCCTCCGCGCCTTCGAAGACATGGGCTTCTACTGTGTCGATAACCTCCCCGTCGAGCTGATGCCCATTTTTGCGGAATTGCACGCCGCCGGCGAAGGCGACTTTGGCCGCGCCGCCTTGCTGGTGGATGCGCGCGAAGGAGCGCAACTCGAAAAGCTCCCCGCTCTGCTGAAGCACCTTCGCAAGGATCATCCCATCACGCTGGTCTTCATCGATGCCAGCGATGACGCGCTCCTCCGCCGCTATAGCGAGACGCGCCGGCCTCACCCCCTCGGCAAAGCTTTGTCCGTTCGCGAAAGTCTGCGCCACGAGCGCACGCTCATGGAGCCCATCCGCAAGCTGGCCGATGTGGTGATTGACTCCACGCAGTTCAACGTCCATGAACTCCGTCACTTTGTTACCGAGCGCTTCAAGAATCCCGACCACCGCCCCATGCTGGTCTCCGTCGTTAGCTTTGGCTACAAGTACGGCGTGCCCACCGACTCCGACCTGGTTTTCGACGTGCGCTTTCTGCCAAACCCGCATTTCGTCCCGGCCTTGCGCCGCTACACTGGCAAAGATCCCAAAGTCCAGAAGTACATTCGCTCGTTCCCGCAAAGCGGCGAATTTCTCCGTCGCATCGAAAGCCTCCTCACCTACCTGATCCCGCACTACATCAGCGAAGGCAAAAGTTATTTGACGATCTCCATCGGCTGCACTGGCGGCAAACACCGTTCCGTCATGCTCAGCGAAGAGATCAAGAAATCGCTGGCGAAGCGCGGCTTTTCCGCGAAAGTCACTCACCGCGACATTGAGAAATAGATTTTTGTCCGCGCTATGCCGCAGAGCTAAGACGGCCTGCCTGTCTTGGCGTTTCACCCTTCTCGAAAACTAGAAGCGCCGTCTCACTTCGAATCCACGAGTGACGCCCATTCCTTGGCGTCAATCCCGGCATGCGGAACTAGAAAGCGGCTTAATTTGTAACGTCTCTTTGCTATTCCTCGCAGCTCATTACCGCTCTCAACGAACGGGATGAGGCGCGAGGCACGGCGAGCGAGCGACGAGCGCCGTTCGCGAAACGCCTCGCCGTCTTCCGGTCGAAACTGAGCCCAAGCAATCGATTGAACGAATCCCGCCGGGCCGAAGCGATCCGAGCGGAGCACGTCTTCTACAAACACGCGGATTGGCCCGGGAAACACATTCAAGGCATCGTGGAACGCCACCACGCCAAGTGGCATTACGTGAGGAAAAAATCCGTCCAGATCGTTTTTAGCGCCTCGATAGCTGTGATCGCCGTCAATCCACAGCATGCGGATGGGCCGGTTCCACGATTTCGACACTTCTTTCGAGTACGCAGCGTGCGACTCCACGTGACCTGAAACTCCGGCGGCATGGATGTGCCTGAGAAAATCCTGATAGGAGGACGCCTCCGGATCGGCGCCGTGATCCAAAAGAATAGGCGAATTATGTGGATCAATGGCGACAACGGGGCCACAACCATAATGGGAGGCAACCTTAGCGAGCATGACGGTGGAGCGTCCCTTGAAACTGCCAATCTCCACGATCGTGCCTTTCGCCGGCACGCATGCTGCGAGCAAGCCCAGAAAGCGGGCTTCCTTCTCCGTGAGATGTCCTGAAACCTTCCGAGTTTCTTCCCACGCATCGTTAAGAACAGTTTCCAGATCAGCGGGAATCTTGAGAGTAGCCAACAGTCGTCTCCGTGAGCTTGAAAATCGCAAAGGGGCTGCGGATGATGCGGCCGCGCAAACTGTCCGGCTCGTGGGCGGTCCGCACCGTCTTAGAATACCATCCGAAATTCACCGGCGTTCTGCTGCCAGCGTTTACAGAAGGCTCGAGACGCAACAGCGCTTTCTGGCGGACGAAAGGAGAGGCCTTCGTTGATAGTGGTGCGGGTTGGCTGCGCGGCCGATTTCCATTTTTTCTCTCTCCAATCACGCCCTCGAAAACTTGACACACCCCAAGGCCGCGCACTAGCGTACCAAGTGGCATATTCAGGGAGCCTCCAGCGTGGCCCGTTTGTTTTCACCGCAACTGAAGAGACTATTGAGCTACGTCCGGCCATATCGCCTCCGGATGACGCTGGGAGTGGTGTTGCTCGCTCTCGTAGCCGTGGCCGAGGGCCTCATTGCCTTGATGATTGCCCTTGTCTTTGACCGTGTCTTGAACCCCAGCGCAGCCGATTCGAGCCTTCCCTTGCTGAAGATTCCGCATGTCGGCCGCACGGTTTATCTCAATCAATTCTTCCCGCCCTCCATTCACAACGTTTGGACGGTTTTTTCGATCTCTCTTCTGGTCATCTATTTTTTCAAGGCCCTGGCGGAGTTTGCCGGCGGCTTCTTGATTCAATCCATCGGTCATTCGGCCATCACTGATCTTCGCAATCAGTTGTATTCGAGGCTCATCAGGCAGCCTATCGCCTTCTTTCAGCACCAGCCTGCGGGCCGTCTAATCTCCGCGGTGATCAATGACGTCGAGCGCGCTCGCCCGGCGCTTTCGGAGTATTTGGCGGACGTCTTCCGACAGGGATTTACTCTCCTCGCTTTCCTCACCGTGCTTTTTTCCATCGATTGGAGAATGACGTTGGGCTCGATCGTTCTCCTCCCCCTCGTGGTCTGGCCCGTAGGAAAACTCGGTCGCAGGATTCGGCGCTCGGTTGCCAACAGCCAGGACCGCCTCGGCGAGCTCAGCCAGGTCCTTCAAGAAACGGTGAGCGGCAACCGTGTCGTCAAAGCCTTCGGCATGGAAGGCTTCGAAATCAATAAGTTCCGCGAGGCGGCGCGGCACCTCTTGCGCGAAACGCTGCGTTGGGTGCGTGCCTATGCCGTCAGCTCTCCGTTGATGGATTTGCTGCAACCCGTGGTCATCGCGCTGCTCTTGCTCTACGCGCGCGACAAGATTCGCCTGCAGCAGATCACCATGGGTCTCTTTGTGACCTTCGTTTACGCGCTCCTGAGATCCTATGAGCCCGTAAAAAGGATGGGAGCCATTTACCAGCAGTTCCAGCAGGCACAAGGCGCCACCACACAAGTGTTTGCCTATCTCGATCTCCCCGAGGAAGTGCTCGATTCGCCGGATGCCACTCGCCTCCCGGCCTTTTCAAAGGAAATCGTGTTCGAGTCTGTCAGTTTTTCTTACGACTCCGCGCCCCTGCTCCGCGCGATAAACTTTGAAGCGCTTAAAGGCGAGGTTGTTGCCATTGTTGGCTCCAGCGGAGCCGGAAAAACAACCTTGGTTAACTTGTTGCCGCGCTTCTATGAGCTGACTTCCGGTTCCATTCGCATCGATGCTCTCGATATTCGCCGAGTCACGATCCGCTCCCTCCGCGAACAAATCGCCATGGTCTCTCAGGAAAATATTCTCTTCCACGACACGGTTTGGAACAACGTCTGCTATGGCCTCACCAACGTTCCCAAGGAACGTGTCGTCGCCGCTGCACAAGCCGCCCTGGCCCACGATTTCATCATGGAATTGCCGAAGCAGTACGACACCGTCATCGGCGAGCGCGGAACCCGTTTGAGCGGAGGCCAAAGGCAGCGCATTGCCATCGCACGTGCCATACTTAAAGACTCTCCCATCCTCATTCTCGACGAAGCAACTTCGGAGCTGGATGCGGAGTCCGAAATGTATGTGCAAAAAGCTCTCGCCAATCTGATGGTTGGACGCACGACTTTCGTCATCGCGCACCGCCTGGCCACCATTCGCCGTGCGGATAAAATTCTCGTTCTCGAGGACGGCCAAATCCGGGAGTGCGGCACCCACACGGAACTCATGGTGCGCGGTGGAACCTATGCACGCTTGCACGATTTGCAGTTTGCGGATGATGACATTCTCGCGCCGGCACAGGCAGCTCCGGCAAATGAAACGGCACCAGCGGAAACCTTATGACTCAGTCCTCTGTATTACCTAAAGATGTCTTGGCAAAAAAAGCCGGCGAATGTTTTTCCATGACCGGCTACTCCCAGGCCCGCAGCGAGCAAAATGGATGGGCCGTCCGCGTAAGCGTAAAAAGCGTCAATCATCGCTTCCTGGATCTGAAGCTGCGCCTTCCCGAAGGCTTCGATCTCTATGAACTGCGCTTGCGCCAGGTCCTGCGAGAGCGTATTCACCGCGGCCACGTCGAGGTCCACGTCAATGTCGATCCCGCTGCCACCGCCCCCGTCCAGGTGAATCGCGAGCTTGCGCAAACCTATATGCGCGTCGCCGAAGAATTCCGCCAGCAGTCTCGAGCAGCGGCCGACGTGGATGTCGTCGCCATCCTGCGTTTGCCCGGAGTCATCGCCGGCCTCTCTGCCGCGGTCCCCGAATCGGAAGAAGATCAAGAACATCTCGGCCAAGCACTGGACAACTGCTTGCTCGAAGCACTCCATAAGCTGGATGATATGCGCCGTGCCGAAGGCCGCCATCTGATCGAAGATTTGCGCACTCGTTTGGCGCGCATCAGCCAGGAGGCCGAAAAAGTCCGCGAACTTGCCGCAACGCTTCGCCCCGTTTTTGCCCGGCGTCTCGAAACACGCCTCAAGGAACTGCTCGGCGGCGCGGGGATCGATCCTGCCCGCCTCGCCCAAGAAGCCGCACTGCTTGCGGAACGCAGCGATGTCAGTGAAGAATTAGACCGCCTGCGCAGCCATCTCCTGCAGTTCGGAGAACTGCTGGATGGGGCCGGCGAAATGGGGAAAAAGCTGGACTTTCTTCTGCAAGAAATGCACCGCGAAGCAAACACCTTGCTGTCAAAAACCCCTGGCGTCGAGAGTGAAGCGCTTGCCATTACCGGGATCGCGCTTGAAATCAAGGCCGAGATCGAAAAACTTCGGGAGCAGGTGCAGAACATCGAATGAGCGCGGAGAGCAAGCTTGCCCCGCTGGTGCTGATCGTTTCGGGCCCGTCGGGCTCGGGGAAATCGACGCTGGTGCAGAGAATTTTGGAGTTGCCCGGAACGATGCCTTCGGTATCGTGTACCACCCGGTCGCGCCGCGCGACCGAAGCCACCGGGAAATGCTATGATTTCGTCACGGTAGAGGAATTCGACGCCATGGTCGCGCGCGGCGAATTTTTAGAATATGCGCGCGTCTTCGGCAAGCATTCGTACGGCACCCCGAAGAAGTGGCTCGAAGAATCACGGAAGAAGGGTCTCGACCTCGTCCTCGAGATTGACGTGCAAGGCGCGGCGCAGGTAAAAGAAAAGCTGCCCGAATCGGTTGCCATTTTTATTTTGCCCCCGTCTCGCGCAGAACTCGAGCGGCGCTTGCGCGGCCGGGCCCAGGATTCCGACGAGGAAATTGCGCGGCGTTTGGCGAAGGCGCGGGACGAGATTGCAGCTGCCGGACGTTTTTACGATTATTGCATTTTGAACGAAGACGTGAAGCACGCGGGAGACGAAGCGCAAGCTATCGTAATTGCGATTCGCTGTTCCGCCGCGCGTCGCAGACCACGGGTGGAAGAACTTCTGGCATCGTTTGGGGGGAAAGACTGAAATGACTGTGCAGACAAAAGCTCCGGAGAGCCAGTTTGCTTATGTTGTGCTTGCGGCGAGACGCGCTCGCCAAATCATGGCGGGGGCGCCGTCGCTCATTGAAAACCCGAGAACGCTCAAGGCGACTCGCATCGCTTGCGAAGAACTAGAGCACAGCCTCATCGAATACGAATTCACCGAGCCGTCTTCGATCGACGAAGACAAAGACGGCAACAAGCGCCGCAAGTAGTCGACCCGCAGGGTCGTGACTGCCCGTCGCTGGCGCGGAATTTGTAGGGGCACGGCATGCCGCGCCCGAGCTTGGCAAAATGTTTTGAGATAGCAACCGATGCGAATCACTTTAGGCGTAACCGGCGGCGTAGCGGCCTACAAAGCCGCCGAATTAGTCCGCCTCCTTCAACAAGACGGTTTCACCGTGCAAGTAGTCATGACGCGCGGCGCGCGCGAATTTGTCACGCCTTTGACCTTCGCGGCGCTCAGCGGCCAAAAAGTAATCACCGACCTCTTCGAAAAATCATCCAATGGCGAAGCCAACGTCGAAAGCGCCATCGAGCATATCGCCGTTGCCCAGCGCACCGATCTTCTCCTCGTGGCCCCGGCGACCGCGGACATCCTCGCGAAACTCGCGCGCGGCATCGCCGATGATTTTCTTACCACTCTCTATCTGGCCACGACCGCGCCCGTTATAGTCGCCCCCGCAATGAACGTGAACATGTGGAACCATGCCGCCACCCAGGAAAATATCGAAATGTTGCGTGCCCGAGGCGTAAGAGTCGTGAATCCCGATGAAGGCTATCTAGCCTGTGGCATGACAGGCGCTGGCCGTCTGGCCGGACAACAGGAAATCGTCGCCGCCGTTCGCGAAACGCTTCATGCACAAAAAGATTTGCATGCCGAAACAATTCTGATCACCGCCGGTCCGACCTGTGAAGACCTCGATCCTATTCGCTACTTGACGAACCGCTCCTCCGGTAAAATGGGTTTCGCCGTTGCTGAAGCAGCCGCGCGCCGCGGCGCGAGAGTTATTCTCGTCAGCGGCCCTGTCAATTTAGAAACGCCAGCGGGTGTCGAGCGCATTGCCGTTCGAACTGCTGAACAAATGCGTGGCGCCGTCGTTGAGCGCCTGGCCGCATCCACGATCGCGATTTTTGCCGCCGCCGTCGCCGACTACCGCCCCGCCGAACTCCGTTCGGAAAAAATGAAACGGAGCAAAGAACCGCTGACCCTGCGTCTTGAGCCGACGCCGGATATTTTGGCCGAAGCCGCGCAAACGAAAGGTGACCGACTGATTGTTGGATTTGCCGCTGAGACAGATCACGTCGCGGAAAATGCGCGCAAAAAACTCGCTGCAAAAAACGCCGATCTAATCGTAGCCAATAACGTGACCGCCGAAGGCGCTGGCTTCGACCACGACACAAATATCGTCACCCTCTTTTCCCGCGATGGACGCGATTTGGCGCTGCCTAAACTGACCAAGTCTGACGTCGCCCAACGCATTCTCGACGAGGTGTTGCGCCTCCGCGGCGTCCTGCGAACCAAAACGGAATCTCATCGTTCCGCCGTCTGATTCCGCCATGACCGAGCGCATCCCCGAAGACCTCCAGAAAAAAGTTTCCGAACGATTGCACTTTTACGAGGATCTTGGCGTCCGCCTTTTCTACAAGCAGCGCGGGGATGCGCAAGTGCAGCCCGCCGCAGTGCCAGGCGCCGGGTTCGTCGCAGCAGCTGTTCGCGAACAAATCTCATATGAGGAAGCGGCTTTGCCAAAAATCACACGCAAACCGGAATTGCCCAAGACCGCCGAACCAGCGCCGCGAGTCGCGCCGCCCCAGGCCGCGCGAAGGCCCGATATTTTGCCCGTCCCCGCCGGACCATCGCTGTTCGAAGCGTTTGACAAGGTTCCCGACGACAATTTGCTCAGGATTCGCACCGACCTTGGCGAATGCACCCGCTGCAAGCTCCACAAAACTCGAAACAAAATTGTCTTTGGCGACGGCAATCCCGAAGCCGAACTCGTTTTCGTCGGCGAAGGCCCCGGCCACGATGAAGACATGCAAGGACTTCCATTCGTCGGCCGCGCTGGAAAACTTCTAACGCAAATGATCGAAGCGATGGGCCTTCAACGAAAGGACGTCTACATCTGCAACGTCGTCAAATGCCGCCCCCCGGAAAATCGCGCACCGGAACGGGATGAAGTCGAGCAATGTTCTCCCTTCCTCTTGCGCCAGATCGATGCCATCGCACCGAAAGTGATCGTTTGCCTCGGGAGTACCGCCGCGCAAACCGTTCTCGCTACAAACCGTGGCATCTCACAATTCCGCGGCCAGTGGCTCGAATTTCGAGGCAGAAAATTGATGGCCACGTATCACCCCGCCTATTTGCTTCGCAATCCGAGCGCAAAAAGCGAAGTCTGGAAAGATCTGCAAAAAGTCATGGCCGTTCTCGGCCTCGAACCGAAGAAAGGCAAGTCCGCCGAGGCGGGCAAGTCCTCGTAACTCGACATGGGAATTTTACTGGGCCTGCTGACGGCTCTTTCCTGGGGGAGTTCGGATTTTCTCGCGCGTTTCGCCATCGACCGCATCGGCACTCTTCGAACAATGCTGTACATGCAGTTCACCGGCTTCGTCCTGCTCACCATTTTTCTCCCCTGGTTCGGCGGCTGGGGCCATCTCGCCGACAGTTCCGGCTGGCAGCCGTGGGCCTGGGGCGCGCTGGCCGGCGCGCTGAATTTTGTCGCGACGCTGACACTCTACCGCTCCTTCGAAATCGGCAAACTCACCGTCGTCGCTCCCATCTCTGCGAGCTATCCAGTGCTCACCGTTCTCCTTGCACTCTTGAGCGGCGAGCATTTAAGGGCGGCGCGCGCGGTCGGCATCGCCAGCACGCTTCTCGGCGTCGTGCTTGTTGCCGGCGGAGAGAAAACTCCGAATGCAGATGATGCCGAAGGAGCGCGGCGCAGCGGAAAGGGAATTGGTCCGGCCCTGTGTTCCGCGATCGGATTCGGATTTTTGTTTTGGCTGCTCGGCACGCGGATCGTGCCCGCAACTGGAGCGGCGCAAACCGTTTGGCTTATTCGCCTGACAAGTTCGGCGCTCACCGCCGTGCTGATCCTCGCGGCGCGCGAACCAATCCGGCCGCCGACGGACCGCGTCGCCGGCTGGATTCTCGGCATGGGCTTGGCGGATACCGGCGCCTTCGTCATGAACAATTTCGGCATGCGCGTCGAGCAAGTCGCCGTCGTCAGCGTCCTGGCTTCGCTGTACGGCGCGGTCACCGTAGGCCTGGGCGCGATTTTCTTGCGTGAGCACGTTTCGCGCAGGGAGTGGCTCGGAATCATCGCGGTCTTCGCCGGTATCTTTCTAATCAGCCGATAGCGGCTACGCTTGTCAAAAATCACATCAAACTCAGAGCAAACTTAGCGGGTCCATATCGACCAGCACCGCCGTCTGCGGAATCTCCTGAGCATCGCAATACGCCATGGCTCCGCTCAGCAGCTTGGTCAAAATGGTGCGCTTCGGCGATTTCAGCAAAAACTGGAAACGATGCTCCTTCTTTAATCGCGCAAGAGGCGCAGTCGCTGGGCCGAGAATCCGCACGGTATGCCCGTCGTGCGGCGAAAAATATTCCGAGAGCTTGCGCGAAAAACGAATCGCCTTTTCGAGGCTAACGTCCCGCACAATCACATTCGCCAGCGACGTCAGCGGTGGATACGCCATCATTCGCCGAAAGTGCATCTCCCGCTCGAAAAACGAAGCGTAATCCTGCTTCACCGCGTCCTGAATCGCGTAATGCTCTGGATAATAGGTCTGAATCAATACGCGCCCGGCCAACTTCCCTCGCCCCGCGCGCCCCGCAACCTGCGTCAGCAATTGAAACGTTCGCTCTGCCGACCGAAAATCCGGCATGCTCAGCGAAGAATCCGCCGAAATCACGCCCACCAAGGTGACGCGCTGAAAGTCGTGCCCTTTCGCCAGCATCTGCGTCCCAACCAAAATGTCCAGAGCTCCGCCCGCAAATGCTCCCAGCGTTTCCTGGTACTGCCGCTTCGTCCGTGCCGTGTCGCGGTCAAGCCGAGCGATCCGCGCTTCGGGAAACTCCTTCCGCAATCGCTCTTCTAGGTGTTCCGAGCCTTCTCCAAAAAAATAAACGTACTGCGACTGGCACTTCGGACAAAGCTTGGGCACTTGCTGGACCGAGCCACAGTAATGGCATTCCAGCCGGTTGCGGCTCTTGTGATACGTCATCGAAATGCTGCAATTCACACACTGCACACCCGCCCCGCAACTCCTGCACAGCACCGACCACGAATACCCGCGACGGTTGATAAGCACTAGCGCCTGCGTTTTGTTGGCGAGGCACTCCTGTATCCCTGCGTGAAGCGCCGCGGAAATCGGGCTAGTTTGATGAGTCTTTTGAAAATCCTCCCGTAAATCAACAATTTCCACGCTCGCCAGCGCCCGATTCTCCACGCGCGAGGACAGTGTCAGCAGATCATATTTTCCGTTCGACGCATGGTGATACGTTTCAAGCGACGGTGTCGCCGATCCCAGTAGCGCCAGCGCTCCTTCGCTCTTGGCGCGCACGATCGCCACGTCGCGCCCGTGATACCGCGGCGTCTCTTCCTGCTTGTAACTGTTCTCCTGCTCTTCATCCACGATGATCAAGCCGAGATTCTGCAGCGGCGCAAACACCGCCGAACGCGTACCTACAACAACCCGCGCTTCACCGTTACGCACGCGCCACCACTCCCGAGCCCGTTCGACATCGCTCAACGCCGAATGCAAAACCGCGACACCCTCGTACTTCGCCCCAAACCACGACCGGCATTGCCGCCCAATCCACAGAGTCAGCGCAATTTCCGGCACCAAAATAATCGCCGTCTTCCCGCGCGCCAGCGTCTCTTGCACACACCGCAAATACACTTCCGTCTTCCCGCTCCCTGTCACGCCATGCAGCAGCTGCACTCCGAATTCGCCAAGCTCGAACCGCGCGCGAATGCTTCTCATCGCGCTTTCTTGTTCTTCATTCAAAGCATGCGCAGGAGGGGTATATCCCGTGTCAAACGGATCTTCTGCCGGATCCACAGGTTCTTCCCAGCTTTCGAGCAGTCCATCGGCTAGCATGCGCTCTATAAAACTCCGCGAAATTTGCGCCAGCTTCAGCAATTGCGGCACAGGCAGCGGTCCCCGCTCGGTTTCCAGCAGCGCGCGCACCTTCTCTTCTTTTTCCTTCAGCGTTTTTTCAGTTTTGTCCCCAAATCCCTTCCAAGCAACAATCGTCTGCGATTTTCTCTTTGTGTCCCGTAGAGTTTCTCGAATTTCAATCAGCCCAAAACGCTGCAACCGTTCGAGAGCTGCCCTCGATATGCCCATCTTCGCCGCAAAGCTGAACGGGACCGCGCCTTTTTTCCCCTTAGCCTTACCGAGAAATGCGGCTTCCGCGGAGGTCAAACCGTGAGAAAGTTCTCCTCCGCCGAGGCTCTCAGCCGCCCGGCACCCCTCGGCCGTCAAATGGATCTCGCGGCGCACATTTAGCTCCGTGAGCGGAGGCAGCATCGCGCGGAAAACCTCTCCGACAGGAGCAAGGTAATAATTAGCGATCCACTGCGCCAGCTCGATCAGCTTGGGAGTCAGCGCAGGCGAAAACTCCATAACTTTGGCGATTTCGCGAATCTTCGTATTCGCCGGCGGCTGATCGGCCATTTCGACAACCACGCCGACCATCGATTTTTTGCGGAAAGGGACGAGCACGCGTGTGCCAGGCTGCAGCGTATCGCCGAGCGACTCCGGAACAGCGTAGGTAAACGTCGTGCGAAGAGGCACCGGCAGAGCGACGTTGCAAAATGGCAAGGACATTGCGCGGTTTAGTGTATCAGCAGCCCGGAGGGTGAGTCTTCGAGGTCGACTTCGAGAAGCACGCCTTGTTGCGTGGAATTATCCGAATTGTTTCTGGAGAGCGCTTTACAGGACTGGCTTTGCTTTAGACGTCCGCACTGAACGACAAATATTTCCGGAAGCCGCGTACATCCAGCATTCCTAATTTGATAGAATTGACGGGCAATCGCGCTGTCCATTCAGCAGGCCCCGATGCCCTTCAGCTACAAAATCGACAAGGGACGCAAAATGGTTATGAGCACCGGATATGGCGTGTTTACTCTGGACGATGCGCTGGCACACCAGGAGAAACTCCGAAAGGACCACGACTTTGACCCTAGCTACTGTCAGCTTATGGACTTCACTCACGTCACCAAACTCGATCTCCGGGCGGAGGATGTGCGCCGGTTAGCCGAAGCTTCCATATTCGCGCACGATTCCAAACGAGCGATCCTCGCGACCAGCGACACAGCGTTTGGCTTTGCCCGGATGTTTGAAATTCTTCGCACCACCCGTGGCGAAAAGGGAATTCAGGCCTTCCGCAATCTTGACGACGCGCTGGACTGGGTTCTCGCCAAGGACACCGCGCCGTGAATTTCGTCCACTGAAAATCTCCGCGAGAATTTGCCGAGCACAAGCGAATGATAGTCCACACCGAATACGCCGACATTGTTTTGTCAGGTTCCCCGATGCGAACCTTCGTCGCCGCGCCAAAGGCCGAAGGTCTATACCCCGGGATCTGGTGCTATTCCGATATCTTCCAACTCACTCCTCCGCTGCTGCGCTTCTGCGTACGGCTGGCCGGGTATGGATTCGTGGCCGCTGCTCCGGAAATTTATCGCCGCATCGAACCGCCGGGAACCGTAATTCCGTTCGACGACGCCGGTCGCACACGCGGCCAGCAAGACGCCGCCAAAACTCCCGTCGCCCATTTCGATGCCGATTGCCGCGCCGGCCTGGACTGGCTCTCGAAACATCCCAAAGTTGCACGCGGCAAAATCGGCGTCGTCGGTTTCTGCATCGGCGGCCACCTCGCGTTCCGTGCTGCGTTCGAGCCCGATGTTCGCGCCACGGTCTGCTATTACGGCACTGGCATCCATGACGGCAAGCTCGGACAGGACCTAGATGCCGGGTCGCTGCTGCGCGCGAAAGAAATCCACGGCGAACTTCTGATGATTTTCGGTACCAAGGACCCGCACGTCCCCGATGCGGGCCGAGAAATCATTGATGGTGCGCTCAAAAACTCCGGCGCGAGCTTTAACACGCTGTTGTATCCAGCGGAGCATGCCTTCACGCGCGATGAAGACCCGCGTTTCGATCCCCAAGCGACGGACCTTGCCTTCGCGGAAATGATTCGTTTATTTCGCAAAGTCTTCCGCGACTAAAAAATACACGCAGCAAAGTTTTTAGTCGCCGGCAGTTGCGCCCTCAGGGAACTTGCGCGCCCTCGGTCCCCACGTACACGGCATACAAAGATTGGCTCGCGGCCATAAACAGCCGGTTTTTCTTCGCGCCGCCGAAACAGATGTTCGCACAACTTTCCGGAAGATGAATCTTTCCGATCAGCGTGGCGTCGGGTGCGAAAACATGCACGCCGTTGTAGTTTTCTCCCGCCCATCCCGCGGCAGACCAGATGTTGCCGTCCACGTCGCAGCGAATCCCGTCGGAATTACCCGGGGACATATCCACAAACATGCGCCCATTCTTGAGGCGCACGCCGTCCACAACGTCATACACGCGAATTTGGTGCGGGTCGGTGGGATGTTTTGGCACGCCGGTATCCACGATGTAAAGCAGTTTTTCGTCAGGCGAAAAACACAGCCCGTTGGGTTTGTCCATGTCGCTGGCAACGACGGTAGCCTCATGCGACTTGGGATCGAGCCGGTAAACGTTGGCCGGCACTTCAAATGGCGCTTTGTGGCCTTCGTAATTCGACATGATGCCATAGCCCGGATCGCTGAACCAGATCGCTCCGTCGGAATGCACCACCAGATCATTCGGCGCGTTTAGTTTTTTGCCCTGATAATTGTCCATCAGCACCGTGACGGTCCCGTCGTGCTCCGTGCGCGTCACGCGCCGCGAGTCGTGCTCGCAGGTGACCAGCCGCCCCTGGCGGTCACGGAAGTTGCCGTTGCTGTAGTTCGAAGGGCCGCGAAAAACGCTGACCTCGCCCGTGTCTTCGAGCCATCGCAACATGCGATTGTTCGGGATGTCGCTGAACAACAAATAGCGCCCATCGCCAAACCACACAGGACCTTCCGCCCAGCGAGTGCCCGTGTAAAGCCGCTCGACCGCCGCGTTGCCGACTTTATATTTGGCAAACCGCGGGTCAATCACTTCCACCGCGGGATCGGGATACAGCACTGGAGTTTTCTGTGCTTGCTCGCTGGCACGCGCCAGTGGATGAAGCGCCAGCGCCGTCGCGGCACTGGCCGTAAGGTTTATAAACGAACGCCTCTGCATCGTTCTGCCTCCAGCGGATCAATTTGCCCCGACGCACATTATCACGGGAGGTTCTGTGCGCCATAAGCGTTTTCCGCAGCTGCCGTTAGCAATCTTGGCGGCAGTTGGCGTACTCTCTCTCCGGGTTCAGATGCTCGCAACAGCAATACCAGATTGCCGCGTTCGGCGGAGGATTTTCATGAAACGGGGAGCTGTCCTTTTTTTGTTGCTGTGCGGACTGGCCATTGCGCCTGCATCTCTTCTCTCCAAAAAGAGCGCGGAGATTCAGGTGTGGCTGACGAACGCCGACAAATCGGCGCTCTTCGAGCTGCAGACATCATCTTTGCGTTTATCGAACGCGTCGAAGCAAGACCTCGCCATGGAGATCGACGACCAGAAGACTTTTCAAACCATCGATGGGTTCGGGTTTGCACTGACCGGCGGAAGCGCACAGCATCTTGCGCACATGGACGCAGTGAAAAGAGCGTCGCTGCTCAAAGAGCTCTTTGCCGTCGACGCCCGCAACATCGGCATCAGTTATTTGCGCATCAGCATCGGTTCCTCCGACCTGAACGATCATGTTTTTTCCTACGACGATCTGCCCGCCGGCGAAGCCGACCCCCAGTTGGCAAAATTCAGTCTGGCTCCTGATCGCCAGGATCTCATTCCGGTTTTGAAAGAAATTCTGGCCATCAATCCGAAAATTCAGCTGCTGGGCTCCCCGTGGTCGCCGCCCGCGTGGATGAAGACAAATAACAATCCGAAGGGTGGAAAACTAAGGACCGAAGACTACGCAAGCTATGCAAAATATTTTGTCAAATACGTCCAGGAGATGCAGGCGGAAGGCATCACCGTAGGCGCCATCACCATTCAGAACGAGCCGCTCAACCAGAATAATACTCCCAGCATGTTGATGAGCTCGGAAGAGGAAGCGTTATTCATCAAGGACGATCTGGGACCTGCGTTTCAGGCCGCCGGCATCCACACGAAAATCATCCTTTACGATCACAACTGCGATGTCCCCGAATACGCGCTCTCCATTCTCAACGATCCTCAAGCCAATCCCTTTGTCGACGGATCCGGTTTTCATCTCTACGGCGGAGAGATAAGCGCGATGTCCTCCGTGCACAACGCCTTCCCGAAAAAAAATCTCTACTTCACCGAATTCATGGCAGTCGAGCCTACCGAGAGCGGCAGAATCTCGATCGCGAAGCCTGTAGTCGGAACTTTCATTGGCGCTTTGCAGAATTGGAGCCGCAACGTCCTTCTGTGGAATCTTGCCGCCAATTCGAAGTTCGAACCCCACACCGATAACGGCGGATGCACCATCTGCCAGGGCGCCGTCACCATCGACGGCAACGAAGTCACACGAAATCTGGCGTACTACGCGATGGCCCACTTCTCCAAATTTGTGCGTCCGGGTTTCGTGCGCATCGCTTCCAGTTCTCCTTCTATGCTTCCGAATGTGGCCTTTAAGGCCCCAGACGGCAAGATCGTACTGATAGCTGTGAACGACGGAAACTCGCCTCAAGACTTCCTCGTCCGCTATCGCGGCAAGTCCTTTAGCACAACTCTGAAAAAAGGCGCTGTGGCTACATATGTCTGGTACCCGCAATCGGACCGCGTGATGTGAGCTGGTTCCAGACTTTCAGGCGCGGCCACGCTTCGGCGAGGGGATTTTCGAACCGCGGCACACCAGAATGGCGTAGTGCTCTTCCTGCATCGCGTAAGGATTGTTGAGGGTAGGGCCAGTCTGAACGCTTTGGCATACGCCCTCTGCGTCTGCCAGTTCGTAGTGTAGAAGGCCAGGCTCTCGCCCGTACGCGAAAAAATGTGCAGTTGAACTCAAAAGTGTGATGCGGATATTTCTTCAAATATCAAGCACTTGTCCATGTCGAGCATTTGTCTTCGGTATTGGTGGATGGAGAGAAGTATCGCGGCTACAGCCGGAATGAAGAGTGAGACGCGCCAGGGATCGGCAAGAGACCAGAGCTCCAGTTCGGGAAGGTAAACGGTAAAAATCACGAAGCCGAAAAGGTAGGCGACAAGAATCAGTGCGGAGTGGCTTTGAAACTGGGGATAAGAGCAGGTGAAGGGAATTTTTCGGAAACGGAAGAGCAAAAGTTCGACGAATACGATTGTGCAGAGCGTGAAGATGGCGGTGTGCAGAATTGCGGCGAAGAAACCCCAGAGAATGGCGGACGAGACGAAGCAGATTGGAACAAGCGGGGCTAGTGAAAAAGTGAGTAGGACTTTTCTCGCGATAGGGCGGGTTTGCAGCGCGTGGGAGTCAATCCAGAGAGCGAAGACCCAATTCGCGCGAAGGTCCGAGGGAACCTCGAAGGCGAGACGAATTCCGAGAATGATGCAGAAGCTCAGGATGTAGGAGATCGCGAGGAGGTCTTCGGAGGGATGGTGCAAGGAGGCTGCTCTGTTGGCGTGAAAAGCCGACGTTATGGACTGCGCGCCAACCACCAAGCCCATGGCCACAAACGCCGATGCAATTTGCAAATGCGCTTCGCTGCGCAACAGCGTTCGTGTGATGAAGTGGAAACAGGCGCGCTGGGGCGCGTCGCGAAGAATAGCGCGATCAAAGAGGTTGACGGGAAGCAGATGGAATTGCGAGCGCGGGAGAGGACCGACCTCGGCAGTTTCCGGGATGCGGATGAAGGAACGGCGGAAGCTGAGAGCATAAGAAAGAATGGCGACAATGAGAGAAAGTCCCAAAGCGAAGAGAGCCGTTCGCGTCATGGTTGCGAAAAACGGATTCGCGCCGTTGCCCCAGAGAGTTTGGCCTATGCCTAGGAACCAGACGGGTGGCAGCAGATTGATGGCCAGTTTGCTTATGCGCGCGACTTGAGCGAGGAAGGGAGGGGCAGCAAAGCTGGTGGCGAGAAGAGCCAGCAAGAAGAGCGCGATTACGAAACGGACGTACAGCGAGATTCTGCGGAAGTGAGCGTATGGCAGCGCGGCCATCAACAGGCCTATCAAGGCGAATACGGCAAAGAAACTGAAGGCGCTACCGAGGACTACTGTGACGGCGTGGCCAAGCGCGAAGCGGAGGAACACAGCGAAAGAGACCTGTGAACCGACCACGGCGATGGGGAAGAGGATAAAGCTGGCTGCATTTACGTCGAGCGTGAGAACGGTGGCGAGGAGGAGAATAGCAACGAGATTGCCGAGAAAAAGTCGGCGAAGAGAAATCGGCAGAGGAACAATGTTGGTGTAATCGCGGCGGTCAAGTAAAAGAGCGTCCCAGCGCCAGACTGCGGCTGCGCCGGTGACGACCATACTCAGGACGATGAAGAAATATTCGTCGGGAATGGTAGCCGTGAAGGGATCGAAGGCACCGTCGCCGCGAAGAAAGCGGATAAGCGAGCCGTACTTCTCGAAGAGGAGAAGCGAGACCATCACGCCGGGCATCGCCAGCAGAATGAGGATGACGCCGAGACCCACATCCATCTCGGAAGCTCCGGAGTCTCCTCCGCCATGAAAAACGCGGCCGGTGAACACTCGAAGAAGAGTGGGAAACGGGCGGCGGGAGTAAGGCTCCCAGACTGCGCGCAGGAATTGTCTTACGCTCGCGATCAAGAGGAAACCACCAAGTCGACGATATTGCCAGCAATTTGAGCGACATCCCGGTCTTCGACGAGTTGAAGGAAGATGTTTTCGAGCGAAGTTTGACCGATGCGCTGGCGAACTTCCTCGGTGGAACCGCTGGCAATAACCTGGCCTTTCCTGAGAATGAGCAAGCGCGAACAAACTTTTTCCACGACTTCCAGAACGTGTGAGCAATAAAAAATGGTCTTGCCCTTCGCGCTGAGCGATTGAATGAGATTTTTGAAAATGAGCGCAGAGGTCACATCGAGGCCGGAGAGAGGCTCGTCGAGGACCAGCACGTCTGGATTGTCCATCAGGGCGGAGATGAGCAGTATGCGCTGGCGCATGCCCTTGGAGTACGATCCCAGCGAAACGTGGCGATGTGGAAAAAGTGAGAAGAGTTCGAGAAAAGAATCGATTTTTGCTTTCATGCGCTGCGGTGGCATGCCTCGGAGGGTGCCGACCAGTTCCAGATATTCGAAGCCCGTTAGGTACGGATAGAGATTGGCTTCTTCGGGGACGTAGCCGAGGTGTTTGCGATAACCGACCAAATCCTGCTGGATATTTTTGCCCTCGAAGAGAACTTGGCCATTGGTAGGTTCCAGCAGGCCGATGAGCATCTTGACGGTGGTGCTTTTGCCGGACCCGTTCGGGCCCAAATAGCCGAGGACTTGGCCAGGCTCGAGACGGAAGTCGATGCTTTGAACGGCTAGCACCGAGCCGTAATACTTCGTCAGCCCTTGGGCTTCGAGCATTGGGCGCCTTCCTGCGAGCAAACAGACTTCCAGCGATCCCAGGATAGTTCGTTTGACACCATGCGGACGCAAAAAGTTTCCAGCCGGAAGGCCGCCTTCGCTCGCTAATGAGTTGGAGCACGTGCTGGCATTAGTGAGCTCTGTGCAAAACATGACAGACAGACAGTTTCCCCGCAGCAGACAATTTGCTCAGCACGCGACGGTTGGCATCGAGGCGTTAAGGTGCACCGGCGGCGCTGGCGAAACCACGAACGCAGCCTGGGACTGAGTGATGGAAGTAGCTTTTCGCGACCGCACGGATTAACTCCCCCAATCGCCAAATCTCCCGAGGACCCCCTCAAAAGTGCTCCGAAGGTCGAGATGCGGTTCGAAATGTTCACGGTCGAGGCGTTGTGTCAGCGGGCAAGGTTCTTGCCGCTCGTTGTGCTGAGCTTTTTCCTTAACCTCATACCTATGGTCTGGACACCGAGCGCGAACGCGCAAGTGTCCAAGTTTGAGAACTCCGGGGGAGAGATCTCTGGAACCGTCTTGCTCGAGGCGGACAGACGGCCCGCGACCCAGGTTGAGGTGAGTCTGAAATCGCGTGCAGCTGGAATATTTCGCACCGTTTTGACGGACCTGGATGGCCACTTCAAAGTGCGAGATCTTCCGCGCGGCACGTACGATATTGTGGTGGATGAGCAGGGGTTCGAGGCCGCAGAAGCCAGTACCGACCTCAATGGCCCCTCGACAAACCTTGTGGTGTACCTCAAGTCGAAATCGGGGTCTATTCCCCGGGGGAATTTCGCGGTTTCGGTGAGGGAATTGAAAATCCCCAACAAAGCGCGGACCGAATTTGAAAAAGGACTCGATCGCGCAGCAAAGAATGATCCTGCCGGGAGTCTTCGCCATTTCGAAAAGGCCGTGCAGGTGTTCCCCAAATATTTCGAGGCGTACTACAACATGGGGGCCGCGGACATGAGTCTGGGCCGCTTCGATGATGCTCTGAAGGCCTTTCAGACCTCTATCGATCTCAGTGGGGGACAGTACGCCCTGGCGGAATTCGGATATGGCTACGTTCTTTGTCTGCAAGGTAAAGCGGGCGAGGCGGAGAGAATCATCCGAAGGGGATTGGAATTTGATGACGCTTCGGCCGAAGGCTTCGTGATCCTTAGTGAAGCGTTGACGCGGCTCAACCGATTGGAGGAAGCGGAAAAAAGCGCACATGAGGCGCTTCTCCGGAACCAAAATTACACTGGCGCCTATCTTGCGCTAGCGGATGTGGCTGAAAAGAAGGGCGACGGTCGTGCAGAAGTCCAGGCCCTGGATAATTATCTGAAATTGCAGCCTAACAGTCCCGCGAGCGGGCTAGCTCGTCAACGGCGTGAGGCGGCTGCGAGAAGGCTAGCGAACTCCCTTCCGCAAAGTTCACCTTCCTTGAAAGAAAAGTAGAGGTATTGGTTTGGACTGCCGGCTCGCGGCCTCGGTCGCGGGAGGGCTTCAAGGTCGGTAAAGCTCGAAGAGGGGCACAGCATGCTCTGCCCCTACGGGAAACTCACAGGCGGGCGGCCAGTCCGGCAGAGGAATTCCGACCCTAGTGGTTTCGTCTGCGCCTCTAGATGGAGACCGTCGGAGTCTAGGCTGCGGGAGTAGCGCGTTTGCGCCAGAAGTAGTAGGCGGGAAGGCCGAGCACGAAGAGCGCGATGGCGATGGCCAGATTAGCGAACTTCGACGGGTCGAGCACGGCCTGATAAATTGCGTTGCCAACGATCGCAGCGGCAGCGAGGACGAAGAGCAGTGGCGTCCAGGGATAGCCTGGGACGCGGTAGGGGATGGCTAAGCCTTTGCCGGCGCGGCGTAGCGGGAAAATGGCGGCAGCGCCGAGGCCATAAAAAATCCATCCGATGAAGATGACGCCGCCGATCAGCTCGGCGAATTTGCCGGCACACGCTAGAACCGCGGACCACACTCCGAGTGCGACGATGGCGGAAGCGGGCGTCTGAAAGCGCGGATGCACTTCGGCTAGTTTTTTGAAGAATAGGTTGTCGTTGGCCATGGCGTAGAAAACGCGCGGAGCGGTGAGGATGACGCTGTTGGCGGCGCTAAAGGTGGAGATGAGGATGGTGAGAGCGACGATGATTTCAGCTCTGCGGCCGAGGACGACGCCTACAGAGGTGGAAGCAATGGTGTTGCTCGCGGTGGCTCCCGCAGGTCCGAGAGCGACTAGATACGCGAATACGGCGATGAGATAAAGACCCGCGAGCACTAGCGAGCCCAGCAGGAACGCGCGAGGGAAGGCTTTCTGCGGGTCGACGACTTCGCCGGCGCTGTACGTGCCGAATTGCCAGCCTTCGTAGGCCCACAGAACAGAGATCATGGCCAGACCAAAGCTGGAAAGAAGGGCGGTACCGTGCTGCGTTGAGCCAAAAGCGGATGGTATATCTCCGTAGTGGCGGCCGAGCGAGAGGAGGATGGCGCTGAGGATGACAATGATGGCGACTTTGATTAGGGTGGTCCAATTCTGAAGGTTGGAACTCTTGCGCGTGCCCCAGACGTTGACGGCAGTGACGACGGCGATCATGACAACGGACAGAAGGGTTTTTCCAAGAGCAGAGAGCGGGATAATTTCCGCAAGGTGCTCGGTGAAGGCGCGGGCTAACGCGGCGACCGAGCCGCTGGCGATGACGAGGAAAAGGCACCACCCATAGAGGAAGGCGGGGATGCGGCCGAAACCGTCGCGGATGAAACAGTAGAGGCCGCCGGCTTCTGGATTGGTCGCGGCTAGCTCGGCGTAAGTTAGCGCACCGAGAAGAGACAGCGTACCGCCGGCTATCCAGACCAGGAGAGAGTAGCCGACCGAGCCGTTTAGCTGGCGAAGGATCAGGCCGGGTGTTAAGAAAATGCCGGAGCCAATGACTGAGCCGATGAAGAGTAAAAAGAGGTCGCGGAGGCGAAGAGTGCGAAGGAGTGGCGGCATTAGCTGGTGGCGCGAACCTCGGCGTGCGTGTTCAAGGCATGCATCATAGCTGGAGTTGGGGAGCGGTCAATCGAAAGTTTGCGGGCGATTTAGTCCGACCGCGGCATGGCCGCAGTCGCTTGAGCGTCGTATCGCGGCAGTTGTGAAAAGCTGACAGGTTTCTGGAAGTCCGGATTCCAAAGGAGTTAGGGAATTGGCAAACAAAACAGAACGAACAAATCAAAGTCAAAGGCCCCACACGTAAAAGCCGACGTGCGCGGCACCCGCCTATTGGGGTACGCCGTCGTTGACCTGGGCAACATCCATGCGCAGTGTGCCGTTGTCGTTGAACAGCAGGCCGCTAAAGCGGAAGACCGAACCCACCCCCAGTTGCTTGGTGTTGAGCAGTTGCGTGCTGGAATCCACATAGACGATAACCGTGCTGGGGTTTGTGAGCAGAGTGGTTTGACCGGGCTGCACCGCTAGATTGGGGATCAAGTCGTAGGGGGCGAGCGAGATCGTGTAGGTCGTAAAGCTTCCTTCGCTGCCGGTGGAGGTGACGATGCCGTTGATCGTTTGAGGCATGAGCGTGATCGTTGTGGCTGGAATATAAGTAGGACCACCTTGTTCCGTGAGAGCATGAGCACTAAAGGAAACATTCTGGCCCGGGATCATGTTGGCGGTGGTGAAAACAGGGGCGAATGGAAGACTCTGGAGGTTGGTCAAGCGGGGAGAGATTTGAGCCACGCTATTATTGAAGCTGAAAGCGACGGCGCCGAGAATACGGTCCCCGGGAAACAAAAAACCTTGCACTTCCTGGCCGAAGGCAAACAGGGATGGCACAGAAGCGGCAACAAACGTGACCGGACCGTTCACGTCAGTTAAATTCGTAGGATTCGCATCCGACACGGAGATCCGGGTGGCCAGTAGTAAGCCATTCGGTTGAATGGCAAGGTCCATGTCTACCGGCATACCGGCAACGAGCGTGGAAAATGCCGCGACCCCTTGGTAGATAGTGTTGGAGTTGGTCACGACAGCCCACGTCGGGCCATCGGCAGCTGCAACGGTGAAGCTGTTGGTCATGCCGTTCACTGCAGAAATCTGTCCGACTAGACTGCTCATTTTGCCGTTTTGCACATTTATGGGCGAGGAGGCCAGCGTTACGGGCGTAACGGTGAAGGCCGCGCTTACCGCTGGATTCCCAGCCGTGAGAGGACAATTGGCCGGCACCACGGATTGCGAGACTTGGAGGTTCAAGAGCAGCCCCATCGCAGTTCCCGTGATGCGGATGGGCGCAGGCAAGGAAAACGTTGCAACTGGCGCTGCATTCGACTGAAATTCATCCGTCAGCAGCAACTGGGCGTTCGGTTGCACCATAATGCATGTGACTTGAGGGGGCAGAACCATGGCCGACGCCGCGGTGTACGTGTCCTGCGGGACGCTCACCGTTAGCAGTGGTTCGGCCGTACCGTTCACGTGGATGAATTCGGCCTGCTGCGGCGTCGTGAACAAACTGAAGGTCTTTCCAGACTGGCTGGTCAACGTGAGGTTGTTGAAGGTGACATTCATTTGCGAGAGCTGATCATTGGCCGTGCTGGAAACCATGACCGTAACCGACGTGTTTTGAGGTGTCGGAGGCATGCTAGACATGTTCATGCCACAACCTGCTGCGAACGTAGCCAGAAACGTCACGCCGATGGCTAGCAAGGACTTGGAAAGACGGGAATTGGGTCTGGGATAAAGGAGCGAGACGGGAGATTTCATGTGCCCTCCTGGGATATCAAACGCACATAGTCGCAACCGGCAGGGCAGCAGGCGGCGACGGCGAAGCTATTGTTAACTCACTTTGATAGTTAGACGAATACTAGCAAGGGCGAGTTTCGGTAAGTTTCATCAATTGTTATCTATTTAATATTTCGCGGCGATGAGCAACGTAGCGGTATCGCGCGGCCGCGCGCGGGCCGTAGGGGATGAGTCCGCTATCGGCAGAAATGCGTTCGCGGTCAGAAACTGGTTTCTTGGTCGGTGTCGCTAAATGTTCTGAATCCTACGTGAAGCAATCCAGCTTTCGCCGTTCATCAGTGCGCAGCGGATCGATGATTCTGGGACGTATCGTCGGCAAGCCGAAAATTACCGCACATTGGCCGTCAACATGCCCTTTGTGCCTGCCAATACATATCTGGAAGTTTAGAGTCCGAAGATGGGGGCGGCCATGAAGCAGAGAATGAAGATGACCAGGGTTAGCAGGGCGGCGAAGCGGCGGGGTGGGTCCAGGGGAGCAGGGTCGTAGATGGGGGCGATGCGGAGGAAGCGTTGAGCCAACAGGAGGCCAGCCCAAACGTACCAAACGAACCAGATGCGGCCGAGCGGAAGAAGGGCAAGCGGAACGAGGATACTGGTAATGCGGTGAAGGCGGGGGCTGATGGAGCGGAGGATGTGGCCGCCATCGAGTTGTCCGGCGGGCAGGAGATTTAGCGAGGTAACGAAGAGGCCGACCCAGGCAGCGCGGCCTGCTGGGGGAAGCAGAAGGAAATGGGGATTGACGCCGGGGTGAAATAGGGCGTCGAGAAGACGGAGGAGAAGTGGTGTGCCGAAGATGACGCTGTTTTGGTTGGGATCCGGATGAGCGATCGCGGGGACGATGCTGGAGTGAAGTACGCCGAAGATGAGGGCGGGTACGGCAAAGACAAGACCGGCGAACGGACCGGAGGCGCCAACGTCAAACAGGGCGCGGGTAGTGCGAATCGGAGAACGTATCAGGATGAACGCGCCGAAGGTACCGATGAGGTTGGGGAAGGGAACGAAAAACGGGTAGGTGGAATGAATATGATGCCGGCGGCAGGCGAAGAAATGGCCGAGTTCGTGGGCGAGGAGAATGGTTAGGAGAGTGGCGGCGAAGGGAAGTCCGGCGAGAAGGGCGGCGGGATCTTTGTAGAAGAGAGTGAAGGCGCGGAGGAATTCGTCGAGGGAGGCGGCTTGATGGTTGGCGTAGGCGATGGAGAATTGCGTGCCCGCAGCCAGGCAGGTGCAGAGCGTGAGGAGAAAGAGGACGACGGCGAGGATGAGGGATTTGAGGGAAGGCCGACGGAGAACCGGCACGTAAAACTGTGCTGGAGTGGAAAGAGAGCTCCAATCAGCGGGAAGCGGGAGTGAGTCTATTGTGGGGTCTGAAGGTGGTGTGCTCACAAAGAGTTCGGGAGTCCCAAAGAGATTCGCAAATACAAGTACAGCATAGTTGGAGGAGTTTGCGCCAGCGTGGGGAGACGGAGATGTGCGGCCTTCGGTGCAAGATGATAGATTTTATGAATATCTGCTTATGCCAACGAGAATCTAAGTTGGTAGCGAACTAAGGACGACATGCAAATCCTTGACAATATTCCGATTTGGGGGCCTCCGGATGAGGGGGCGGTGAGCCAGATTAAGACTTGCGCGAAAAGCGCCGATCGAGTGGCGCTGATGGCGGACCATCACAAAGGCTATGCCGTGCCGATTGGCGGCGTAGTGGCTATCGAAACTCGATCAGCCCAAGTGGCGTGGGTTTCGACATCGCATGCGGCAATAAAGCGGTTCTGCTCGACATGCCGGGCTCGTCTCTCCGGGCAAACATCGGAAAGATCATGGATGACCTGTGGAAAACAATTAGCTTTGGAGTTGGACGGCGCAATGCGGAACGCGTCGATCACGCGCTGTTTGATTCGGCTGCGTGGAAGTGCGAGGCGGCGGCTCCGTTGAAAGAGATGGCACGGCAACAGCTAGGGACGGTGGGTTCCGGAAATCACTATGTGGATTTGTTCACGGACGAACAGGACCGCGTTTGGATTGGAGTTCATTTCGGATCGCGCGGACTCGGGCACAAGATTGCGACTTGGTTCTTGAAGAAGGCTGGCGCTGCGGACGGAATGGACGTGGAGCCTTGCGTGATTGCTGCTGCTGGAGATCTTGGAGAGCAATATATCGAGTGCATGCAACTCGGCGGGGAATATGCCTATGCCGGGCGGGATTGGGTTTGCGAAAAAGTTGCCTCTTTGCTTGGAGCGCCCATTTTGGAAGAGGTTCACAACCATCACAATTTTGCTTGGCGCGAGACGCACGGCGGGGAAGAGTTGTGGGTGGTGCGCAAAGGAGCTACGCCAGCTTTCCCGGGACAAAAGGGATTTGTTGGCGGGACCATGGGTGAAACTTCAGTGATTCTGGAAGGCGCAGAAAGTGATGAGGCGAAATATTCGATGTACAGCACAGTTCATGGCGCGGGACGAGTGATGGGGAGGATGGAAGCAAAGGGAAAAGTGGACAAGAAGACGGGCGAAGTGAAGCGGGCGGGAAAAGTAACCAAAGAGATGATGCACGGTTGGCTGCAAAAGGCGAAGGTGGAGTTGCGAGGCGCGGGACTGGATGAATCGCCGGATTGCTACAAACGATTGCCAGAGGTGCTTGCAGAGCACGGGAAGAGTATCCGGATACTGCATACACTCACGCCAGTGGGAGTGGCCATGGCCGGCGCGGACGAATTCGATCCCTATAAGGATTGAGAACAAGTCCGCAGCATCTTGAGAGCCGCAAACGCGGAGTATTGGGTTACGACTTTTTTACGGCTTCGATGCCTTGGAGTTCTTTGCCGGGTTTGAAGCGGACGGCTTTTCCGGGTGGGATGCTGACTTCTTCGCCGGTGCGAGGATTGCGGCCGATGCCGGTCTTGCGGGGCTTGACGCTGAAGACACCAAAGCGGCGCAGCTCGATGCGCTGGCCGCGGCCGAGAGCTTGTTTCAAGGATTCGAAAACGGTTTCGACCGCCTGCTCGGCTTTAGTGCGGCTGATGAGAGTTTTGGCCACAACCGCATTCACGATGTCCAGCTTGATCACACACGCCTCCTGCTTCCGAGGCAAATGCTAGAGGGTGCGCCTCAGGTTGTCAAGACGAGATGGGTAATTTACACTGTGTTTCCTCTCGCTGTACTTTCTTTTGATGGTTTTCATTTGACGCTGCAAAATTTATTTTCTTTTTGAGGAGGCATGGATGTCCGTTAAGCCAGACCGCTGGATCCGCAAAATGGCGCTGGAACACAAAATGATCGAGCCGTTCACCGACCGGCAGGTGCGCGAGGGCGTGATCAGCTATGGAGTTTCGTCGTATGGCTACGACATCCGGGTGGCAGATGAATTTCAGATTTTTACGAATGTGAATTCGACGATTGTAGATCCGAAACATTTTGATCCGCGGTCGCTGGTGCCATTCAAGGGCGAGGCGTGCCTGATTCCGCCGAATTCTTTTGCGCTGGCGCGGTCGGTGGAGTATTTCCGGATTCCGAGGAATGTGCTGACGATCTGTTTGGGGAAGTCGACGTACGCGCGATGCGGGATCATTGTAAACGTGACGCCGTTTGAGCCGGAGTGGGAGGGGTTTGTTACGCTGGAGATCAGCAACACTACGCCTTTGCCGGCGAAGATTTACGCGAATGAAGGATTGTGCCAGGTGCTTTTCTTTGAGTCGGATGAAGATTGCGAAGTGAGCTACAAGGACAAGAAAGGGAAGTACCAGGCGCAGAGCGGGATCGTCTTGCCAAGGCTATAAAACTAAATATGAGTGGAAATTTGAGTCAGTTTGATGATGGCGACGGGATAATTGTGTTCGCGCCAGGCTTCGAGGCCGCCTTCAAGAGGGCGAATGCGGGTGATGCCTTGTTTTCTGAGGAGGAGCGCCACACGGGCGCTCGTGGCTTCGTTTGGTCAAGTGCAATAGAGGATGATTTCACGGTCGTGAGGCAATAGATCGTTTTTTTCCTCGAGTTCCTGAGCGTCCATGCGGAAAGCGCCGGGAATGGTTTCTGGGTCAGCTTCGAAATCCATAGAATGGCGAAGATCCACGATGACGAGATCTTCGCCGGCGTCGATCTTTTCCTTCAATTCTTCGACGGAGATCCTGGCGATGCGGAGTTCACGCATGAAGCGCTTGCGAGCCAGGAATTTGTAACCGAGATAAGATGCGAGCGCCCCCAGAA
>DATMKS010000105.1:0-6257 GCA_035571045.1 Verrucomicrobiia bacterium | reverse complement strand
CGGCAGCGCCATCGGATTAGGTCTCGCCTACGCCGCCTTGCGCGCCCTCGTCGCCATCGCTCCCGATGGCCTCCCGCGTATCAACGAAATCGGCATCGACGGCCCCGTCCTGCTCTTCACATTCATCATCTCCATTCTCGCTAGCGTGCTCTTTGGCTGCATTCCCATTTTCAAATATGCAGGCGTTCGCCTCAGCACCGGCATTCGCGAAGGCGGCCGCGCCAACAGCGGAAGCCGCGAACAGCATCGCGCGCGCAGTGTTCTCGTGGTCGTGCAAGTCGCACTCGCGCTGGTTCTCCTCATCTGCTCGGGCCTGATGATCCGCACGTTTCGCGCGCTCACCCACGTCGATCCAGGTTTCTCTCGACCCGCTCAGGTGCAAACTTTCCGCATCGGCATTCCGCCCATTCAAATCAAGGACAACGAAAGCGTGGTACGCACGTTTGACGCTATCCGCAGCAGAATCGCCGCGATTCCCGGCGTCTCTGCCGTCACCATATCCACGTGGTTTCCCATGGATGGCAACTCCAGTAACGACCTCGTCTTCGCCCAGGATCGCGCCTACTCGGAAGGCCAAATTCCACCGGTTCGCAGCTTCGCTTTCGTTATTCCAGGTTTTTTTGAAACCGAAGGAACTCCCCTGGTTGCAGGCCGTGATTTCACGTGGACAGACATCTACAAGACGCTTCCTGTTGCTATCATTTCTGAAAATTTCGCCCGCGAGTATTGGGATTCGCCCGCCAACGCCATCGGCAAACGCATTCGCGTCGCTACCACCGACGATTGGCGCGAAATTATCGGTGTGGCTGCAAATGTTTATGGTGACGGCGTCAACAAAACCCCTTCATCCATGGTCTATTGGCCGATCATGCGGGTTAATTTCCAAGGCCAGGCGCACGACGTGGCAACTTACACGGGCTTCGGCATTCGCAGCCCGCGCGCGGGGTCTGAAGCCTTCCTAAGAGAAGTCCGCGAAGCTGTCTGGTCGGTGAATCCCAATCTTCCGCTCTCTCGCGTTCACACTTTGGAGTATTACCATTCCCTTTCGATGGCTCGAACTTCTTTCACGCTCATCATGCTTGCGGTTGCCGGCGGCATGGCTCTGCTCCTCGGCGTCGTCGGCATCTACGGCGTGATCTCCTGCTCCGTTTCGCAGCGCGTCCGCGAAATCGGCATTCGCATGGCTCTCGGCGCGCAACAGCAATCCGTCACCGGCATGTTCATCCGCCACGGACTTATCCTTACGGGCATCGGCGCAGCGTTTGGCCTCGTCGCCGCTGTAATCGTCATGCGACTCATGTCCTCGCTCCTTTTCCACGTCAATCCCGTCGATCCCCTGACCTACGGCGCCGTAACCCTGGGACTGGTGGCCACGGCCTTCGGCGCGAGCTATCTCCCCTCGCGCCGCGCCGCCACGATCGACCCCGTCGAGGCGCTCCGCGCCGAGTAGTCCGGCCATGCCAAACCTGTAGGGGAGGGGCTCGCCCCTCCCGCTCAATCCCGGTTGCAAGGTCCGACTTTTCGATGCCGTTAACGCGACGGACGAAGGAGCGCGAGCTCTGGATGCTTCTATTGATTGGCTTCGAGACTGGCAGGAGGTCACAAACTCAATCTTCTGTCGAGGATCACTCGCTGGTCTGAGACAGCAAATGGAGGTCTGGTTCTATCTGAAATAGGAACCACGGCTGAGAGGCAAACGCACGCGGCGAAGAATCACAAAGGATTTACACCATGCACAATCAGGGAGTCTTTCCGCATGTAGCCCTAAACAAACGCCTTGACGCGATGCGGCATTAGTACCACAATGTGATTCTAATCATGCTTGGAGAATTCGAATATTTGTTGATCACGGCGGCGGCTGGGCTTGGAGATGACGCCTACGGCGTGGCCATTCGTGAAGAAATCGAAGCGACGACGGGACGAAAGTGCTCCATTGGCGCGCTCTATACAACCATCGATCGTCTCGAAACAAAAGGTCTGCTGAAAACGTGGATGGGCGACAAAACGCCGCAACGAGGTGGCCGCGCCAAGCGCATGGTTCGCGTGACGCCTAAAGGCGTATTAGCCGCGAAGGACTTCTACGATGCGGTGACGCGTGTGAGCCGTGGAGCGTCATGGGTGGCGAACCGAACGAGGAGCGCCTCATGACGAGCACCGGCTGGTCGTTCGTCGAGGTTGCTGCCCGACTGCTGGCGCGCGACGAGCGCGAAGCCGTCCTGGGCGATTTGGTGGAAGCGGACGAAAGCGCCTGGCAAGGACTGTTCGGTGTGCTCGGCCTGGTGTTCCGGCGGGAAGCCGTCGTTTGGAAGAGTTGGCGGCCATGGCTGGCGGGATTCGGAGTAGCCCTTCCAAGCAGCTTTCTCCTCATGGGATTCTCGCTGTCTGTCAGTTGGAGTTATCTGACCATACGATGCCCCGAGCTTCTCCAGAAGTCGTCCCTGACACTGAGCTCCGGATCCCTGGTATTGCTGTGCCAGGCACTCCTTCTGATCGGCTGGTCCTGGACGGGCGGTTTTGCAGTCGGATCGTTGTCGCGGCGGACTCTTTGGGCTAGCACGCTACTTTGCTATTCGCCGTGTTTGTTTTGTTTGTCGAGATTCCGTGTCGAATCCCTATCGAGGTTTTGCCTGCTTCTCTTTTTGGTGCCCGCGATCTGGGGAGTTCACCATGGTTTGCGAATCTCAAGGATGAAGCCGGGCTGGGCCATAGCGCTGGCAATAACCATCACAGCTTTGATGCTTCCGGGCTGGAGCAGGGGAGATCATCACTGGTGGGCACCGCCTCGGTGGACTCTGGATTGGGTTTTGTGCTGGCCAGCGTGGTATCTGGCCGCGACGGCACGGCGAGCGAGCAGAAAGGCTGGATTGGGAGGCAGCGGCGGCCTGTGGAGCGTGCACACAGAGTCCAAGACATCAGAGCCCGCTTGATGGACTGGCGAGATCTGGCCAAGGAGGGAAAAACATGGCGAGTGAACTCACCTTAACCGTGAACGGCGCGAAGCAAGTTGTGTCAGCGGCGCCGGAGACACCTCTGATTTTCGTACTTCGCAATGAACTGAAATTGAGCGGTCCCCGGCTAGGCTGTGGGATGGCCCAGTGTGGCTCGTGTTCTGTGCTGCTTGATGGAGAGGAAATTCGCACATGCATCACCCCGGTCTCTTACGCCGTGGGCAAGCAAGTGACGACGATTGAAGGATTGCCCGCGGTTTGGGCAGTAGAAAAGAAGTTGAGCGCGGCAGACGCTGCGAAAACGCTGCATCCTGTACAGCAAGCGTGGATTGACGAACAGGTGCCGCAGTGCGGCTACTGCCAGAGCGGGATGATGATTGCCGCCGTGGAACTGCTGGCCAAGAATCCGAATCCGACCGTGGAGCAAATCAAAGATGCGTTCACGAACAAGCCGCCGTCACCGCATTTGTGCCGCTGCGGCACTTATGCGGCGATCATCGATGCCGTGCAACGCGCCGCCAAGGCCATGAAGGACTGAGGGGAGTCCATGCCATGACGGTGAAAACAGAAATGTCCAGCGATTCCCCACTTGCAACGACGCTTACGCGGCGCGGCTTCGTCAAAATCGGCGGCGCTTTATTTGTTTCATTCGCCCTGCCAGCGGGATTTCGCACCCACAGTGCCGGAAGCCAGGTTTCACACCAGACAAACCAACTCGACGCGACGTTGCTGGGGTCGTGGCTTGAGATCCGAAGCGACAATACGATTCTAATGCGCACGGGCCGGACCGAGACAGGTACCGGGATGAGCGGATATTACGCGCAGGCGATTGCCGAGGAATTGAGCGTCCGGCCGGAAACGATCTCGCTCATCATGGGCGACACGGACAAGACGCCGGACGGCGGATACTCTGCTGGTTTCCTGAGCGGAATGGTCAACGTTCGCAAGGTCGCCGCGTACACCTATCAAGCACTGCTGGGGCTGGCGGCAATGCAACTCGGTGTTCCCGTCGAAAACCTTAGCGTCGTCGACGGTGTCGTGTCGGGCGGCGGAAAGAGCATCCGTTACGGACAACTTGTCGAGGGGCAGCACCTTGATTTGAAGATTCCGGTTACCGGCGAGTTAGCGAAGGCCGCTCCAGGAAAATGGGTGGGTGTGGATGGGCTCGACGGTCTCACAGTGACCGGCGACCCGCCAATGAAACCGCTCAATCAGTGCAAGGTGATGGGCACGTCTTTTCCCGTGCCCGGCATTCCCGACAAAGTGACCGGTAAAACGCAATGGAGCTGCGACGTCACGTTGCCCGGGATGCTTCATGCTCGAATGATTCGCCCCGCAACGCTTGGTTCCACCCTGATTTCCGTTGGCGCAATGGACAAGAAACAGTTTCCAACCGCAGAGATTATGAAGAAGGGCAATCTCGTCGCCGTCGTTTCTCCCAATGAGTGGGAAGCCATTAGCGCGGCGCGCGCCGTTGCCGCTGGAACGAAGTGGACCGACTGGGCCGGTCTGCCGGGTAGCGAGAACGTCACGAAAACGCTTCGCGCGTACAAATGGAATACACCCCCGCAAAGCCGCGGAAATGCGGCCGACGTTACCGCCGCGCTAGCGAAAACTACGAAGAAACTTTCTGCGTCCTACGAACAGCCTTATGTGAGGCACGCGCCAATTGGCCCGTTCGTCGCTGTCGCCGATGTTCGCAGTGATGGCAGTGTGACCGTGTGGACGCATTCGGCCCAGTCACAGGGCCTACGTGCACGCATTGCGTATATGCTGGGAACCACGCCGGAGCAAGTCGTAGTTCGCTGGCTGGATCACTCCGGCCAATACGGACGCACAACGTTCGGCGGCGATGGCGCAGAAAGCGATGCCGTAATTCTCTCGCAATTGACCCGCAAACCCGTGCGCGTCCAATGGACCTTGCAGGAGGACATGATGTGGTCGAGTGTCTCTCCAGCCTGGGTATCCGACATCCACGCGGGTCTCGACGCGAGTGGCCGCATTACCGCGTTGCACAGTTTGTTTTACTCACCCCACATGATGGATCCGCGCCCTATCGGCGCACTTCTTGCTGGGATGCCTTGCAGCGCGTCGCAACCAGGTGGATGGGTCGCCACGGGATGGGTCTATGACAAAATTCAAAACAGGCTGGAAGATGTGTATGGAATGCCGAACCTCGGAGCGGAGACGGCATCGGGTGGATTGCGTGGCAATATCATGCGAACGCCGGGACAGCGGCAGCAAAATTTTGCTCTGGAAGGATTGATGAACGAAGCGGCAGCTGCGGCAAATAGGGATCCCATTCAATTCCGTTTGGATCACACAACCGACGAGCGGCTGATCAACATTCTCAAAGCCACGGCCCAAGCCGCAGGCTGGGAACCACGATCTTCACCTCACTCGCAGGCGCGAAAAACCGGAAGCACACTAGTGAATGGTCGCGGGGTGTGCGTCATGCTCCGCGAAAATGCATATTGGGTAGGCATCGCTGAAATTGCGGTTGTTCCAGATACGGGCGTTATACGGGTTACGAAATTCGCTATCGGTGGCGAACCAGGGAAAATTATCAACCCACGCCAATTCGGCCTATGCATGAAAAGCGGTGTCGTCATGGGCCTCAGCGAAGCGTTGAAGGAAGAGGTCACCTTCGATAGATCAAAAGTGACCAGCACGAATTGGGATCGCTACAAGATTCTCACCATGGAAGAAATGCCCGAAATCAAAATTGTCGCTCTCTCGCGAGACGACAAAAATTTCGGCGGCGGCTCGGAAGGCGCCAATGCCGTGTGCCCTCCGGCAATTACCGCAGCGTTCTTCGATGCAACTGGGGTCCAAGCTCGCAGGATTCCGCTGACACCCGCGTACGTGATGACGCTGCTCAAAAGCTAGTGTCGAGCATCACAATCGGCAACTGAACTTCTGAGAGTTAAGCAAATCACTTTCAGATATTCTGGCAGTCTCAATTGCTAGCGGGATAACTCCCGTTATGTCGGTTATAACCGGAAGTAATCGCCGCAAAACGCTGGAGACACCCGGAGTGCGGGGAGTGGCCAATCAGGACCGGCTTATTGGCTGGACACTTCCAGTTTTTTCAGCACGTCACGGGCATTTTCATTTTGAGGATTGAGATCGAGTGACTTCTTGTAGTTTTCGACGGCCAGCGCCTTGTCGCCTTGCTTCAAATACGCCTCGCCGAGTGAGTCGTATACATTTGCATCCATAGGGAACTGTTCCACGTTGAGGCGAAATATCTCCACGGCGCTCTTCGTGTCGCCATTGCGCAGCAGCTCATAGCCCATCGAGTTTAGC